>NZ_JBXAJM010000001.1:0-591282 GCF_058797315.1 Pseudomonas sp. GW823-FHT02F05 | reverse complement strand
CCCCAAATCCCTGTCGAATTCCGGCCAGCGTGGTTTAACGGGGCGCCTGAGATCAAGATCAAAAGCAGATCAAGAGCGGCTCGCTTCGCATCGTGGTTACCGTCTCCAGATGGCCGGCTTGCCCTTTTTGTAGGAGCGAGC
The DNA here is from genome assembly GCF_058797315.1 of Pseudomonas sp. GW823-FHT02F05. Classification (NCBI taxonomy): domain Bacteria; kingdom Pseudomonadati; phylum Pseudomonadota; class Gammaproteobacteria; order Pseudomonadales; family Pseudomonadaceae; genus Pseudomonas; species Pseudomonas sp. GW823-FHT02F05. Next base: position 591,141 of record NZ_JBXAJM010000001.1, on the reverse strand, counting down.
TTGCTCGCGAAAAACGCTCAGGCGCCGCGTTCATTCAGGAAACACGCGTTATTGTTGACGTTTTCGCGAGCAAGCTCGCTCTACACAGGGTTTGCATCACTGCACGTCCACCCGCTGCACCTGCAACCCCAACTGTTCATATGCTTGCACCTCCGGCGCGTCCCACTCGGTAATCAGCGTATGAATACGGCTGCAAGGCGCCACCACAAAGGGTTCCACCGCGCCGAGCTTGTCTGAGGTGGTCACGGCGATGACGTGGGACGCGCTGTCGAGCAAGGCTTGCTTGACGGCGACTTCACCAAAATGCAGCGAGGTGATGCCCACTTGCGGGTGCAATGCGCAAACCCCGGTGAACAACAGGTCGGCCTTGACGCTCTGGATCAGCCGCACCGCGTCATGGCCGCCGGTGGAGAGCGTGGCGGGGTTGAGTTGGCCGCCGGCCAGGATCACTTTTATATGCGGATGGTCGGCCAGGGCGATGGCGATCATGGGGGATGGCGTGACCACGGTCAGGTGCAGTGCATGGGGCAAGCATTGTGCGATCTGCAAGGTGGTGGAGCCAGAATCGAACAGCACGATCTGGCCGTCTTCAACCCGCTCCGCCGCCACGCGAGCGAGGTGGCGCTTGACCTCGTTGGTTTCCCCGACACGGGTAAAGAAATCCTTGCCGGTGTCCTTGGGTCGGGGCAGGGCGCCGCCATGTACGCGTTGCAACAGGCCTGCGGCAGCGAGTTCGCCGAGGTCGCGGCGGATGGTGTCCTGGGACACGGCAAAATGCTCGACCAACTCGGAGGCAGTGACCTTGCCGTCGCGTTCCAGCAACAACAAGATCTTCTGTTTGCGCAGGGAAGGCAGGTCGATGGCTTGATGAGTGTTATGCATGTTTGTGCGCTTTATTGCGGGTTTGTGCGAGATTAATCGCCGGCCCATCTAAACGCAACGGCTGGTTGCCCACGCTCCTGCCGGTTACTCTCTGTGTTCAGTTCAGGGAGAGGTGACCCGATGCCGTTGATCACAACCATCGAAGACTTACGCAAGCTGGCGCAAAAACGTGTCCCCCGCATGTTCTACGACTACGCCGATTCCGGCTCCTGGACTGAGAGCACCTACCGCGCCAACGAAACTGATTTTGCGCGTATCAAGTTCCGCCAACGGGTGGCGCGCAATATCGACGAGCGTTCGATCCGCGCCAGCATGATCGGCCAGCACATGGCCATGCCCGTGGCGTTGGCGCCGACTGGCCTGGCGGGCATGCAGCACGCCGATGGCGAAATCCTCACTGCCCGTGCCGCTGCTGCGTTCGGGCTGCGCTACACCTTGTCGACCATGAGTATCTGTTCGCTGGAAGACATCGCCGAGCATGTCGGCCAGCCGTTCTGGTTCCAGTTGTATGTGATGCGCGACCGCAGTTTTATCGAGCAGTTGATCGAGCGCGCCAAGGCGGCCGGGGTGGATGCATTGGTGCTGACCCTGGATTTGCAGATTCTGGGGCAGCGCCACAAGGACTTGATCAATGGTTTGTCCGCGCCGCCCAAGCTGACTCTGCCAAACATTCTCAACATGATCACCAAGCCGCGCTGGGTGATGGGCATGCTGGGTACCCAGCGGCGTGGTTTCGGCAATATCGTCGGGCATGTGAAGGGCGTGGCCGACATGAGTTCGCTGTCGTCGTGGACCGCCCAGCAATTTGACCCGCGCCTGAGCTGGGACGATGTGGCGTGGATCAAGCGGTGCTGGGGCGGCAAGCTGATCATCAAGGGCATTCTCGATGTGGAGGATGCGCGCTTGGCGGCCGATTGCGGTGCCGATGCGCTGGTGGTGAGTAACCACGGTGGCCGCCAGCTTGATGGCGCGCCGTCGAGCATCAGCCAATTGCCGGCGATTGTCGAGGCCGTGGGCAACCGCATTGAAGTGTGGCTCGACGGCGGTATTCGTTCCGGCCAGGACGTGCTCAAGGCCATGGCGCTGGGCGCCAAGGGCACCATGATTGGCCGCCCGCACTTGTATGGGCTGGGGGCGATGGGCGAGGCGGGCGTGACCAAGGCCCTCGATATCATCGCCCGCGAACTGGATGTGTCGATGGCGCTCTGTGGCTATAAGGATATACGCGAAGTGAATCGCGAAATCCTGTTGCCCGGTACCTTTCCTGGAAGCACGGCTTGAGCAAAAAAAACGTAAAAATATAAAAAGAGTTGTCCACGAAAACCGTGGGTATCTCTGTGGATAACTTTGCGAAGGCCCGGCAGCGTTGGCGATTTCAGCGAAGGTCATTATTTGATCAACTTGTATTTCGGGCCAACATGGCCAGGGTTTGCGCTTGACAGCCAAGCGCGAACCCAGTGTCGAAAAGCGTATTTACGAGGCGTTATCACGGCCTGTGGAGTGTGTCACCACCTGGGCAGGCATCTTCGTGCGCATCAGGTTTTCCAGCGCCTGGCCATAGCTGCGTCCGGCGAGGTTCATGCTGTTGTTATGGCTGGCACCGGGCACCAGCAACAGGTGTTTGGGTTGCTGGGCGGCTTCGAATAACTGCTGGCTGAAGCGCGGTGGTACGTAGCGGTCGTCGAGGCCGTGGACCACCAGCAGCGGCATGTGGATGTCGGCAATCTTGTCGATGGAATCGAACTTCTGCGACAGCAACCAGCGCACCGGCAATGAGGTGTTGGCAACGGCCGTGGCGACATCCGCCAGGGAGGTGAACGTGGACTCGATCACCAGCCCACGCACCGGCAATGGCACCTGCTTGCCCAACTCGGCAGCGAGGTCGATGGCGACCGCGCCACCCAGGGAGTGCCCGTAGATCAGGCGTTTGCCGGGGTCTGGTTGCAGGGTCTGGAAACGCTCCCAGGCAATGCGAGCGTCCTCGTACACCGTGGCTTCCGAGGGCAAGTCGCCCTGGCTTTGGCCAAAGCCGCGATAGTCGATGGCCAGGACCGAAAAGCCCAGGGCATGCAGTTGCTCGATGCGAAACAATTGGCCCGTGAGGTTCCAGCGTACTCCGTGCAGGTAGAGGATGGCGGGCGCGTCTTTGTTGGCTGCCGGGTACCACCAGCCATGAATGTTCTGCCCTGCTTTGAAACTGGCGGGCGTGAGTTCGAATTCCTGCACCGCCTTGGGCAGGCCGGTGTACCAGCCGGCGGTTCCCGGCTCGATGCGAAACACAAGTTCGCGCTCCTTGTGTTGCAACACGGCGCAGCCGACCGGCAGGCCGACAATCAACACGGCCATGCACAGCCAGACAAACCAGCGCAGGCCCCGGCGGGGCATAGAAGCAGAAGACATGAAGGTTCCAGAACAAAGATGAAGCACGGGTTTTACCAGATGGCCTGGGCGGGTAGGCATTAATGCGACGGCCGTGACGGATGAAAGTGTTACAGCATTGAACAATCCTCGTGCGGGTTGATAGGGTGGACGGCTTGAACCTGCCCTACCTGCAAAGGCCCACACATGAACAACAGCCCCGTGCGCATCACCGCCGAAGAAACCCTCTCGGACAACTGGTACCTGCTGAAGAAATACAGCTTCGACCTGCGCCGTCGCGACGGCAGTTGGCAAGCCCAGACCCGCGAGGTGTATGACCGGGGCAACGGTGCGACCATCCTGTTGTACAACCGTGAGCAACGCACAGTCTTGCTGATTCGCCAGTTCCGCATGCCCACTTTCGTCAACGATTACCCCGGCTACCTGATTGAAGCGGCGGCCGGTTTGCTCGATAACGCCAGCGCCGAAGAACGCATCCGCCTGGAGGCCGAGGAAGAGACCGGCTATCGCGTCGGGCATGTTGAGAAAATCTACGCGGCGTTCATGAGCCCGGGATCGGTGACGGAGCGGATTCACTTTTTTATCGGTGAATACCAGCCAGGCGACCGAGTGGGAGCGGGCGGAGGCCTGGAAGAAGAGGGCGAGGATATCGAGGTACTGGAGCTGGGCTTTGAGCAGGCACTGGCGATGGTGCAGAGCGGGGAGATTGTGGATGGCAAGACGATTATGTTGTTGCAGCATCTGGAGCTGCGGATGTTGAAAGAGGGGTGGTGAGGTATGCCTTCATGTGCATAGGTATCTACACAACTTTGGCACGACGCTGAATCTGTGGCGAGGGAGCTTGCTCCCGTGACGGCCTGGCAGCCGACACAGATATAACTGATGCCCCGCGATCCAATGTGGGAGCTGGCTTGCCTGCGAAGACGGCCTGACAGTCAACACAGTTGGACCGTGTACATATCCATTCCTGCGGTAACGGCCACTTAGGGTTCCGCTTTTACAGCGGCTCACTTTTGAAAAGCGCAAAAGTAAGCAAAACGCTCTTGCCCCACCACTCGGCACCTCGCCCAGGCTCGGTGTGCCCGTAATCCGCCAGTGATTTGGGGGGCCGCCGCCACGCGCCATCCATGGCGCGGGGCGGCTAAACCGGCATCCCTGCCGGTTTACCCCCCAAATCCCTGTCGAATTCCGGCCAGCGTGGTTTAACGGGGCGCCTAAGATCAAAAGCAGATCAAGATCAAGAGCGGCTCGCTTCGCATCGTTGTCACCGTTGAGCTTACAGACTTAAGTAGATACCTATGCCTTCATGTGGGAGCTGGCAATTAGCAGACTGACGGTTATTGTCAGAAATTTCCCACAGGAGTACAAATGTACTCCATGACAAACCTGACTCCCCGCCGCACCGCCATCCTGACCTTCATTCGCGAGCGCATCGCGCAACAAGGCCAGCCTCCCAGCCTCGCCGAGATCGCCGAGGCGTTCGGCTTCGCCTCGCGCAGCGTCGCCCGCAAGCATGTGGTGGCGCTGACCGAAGCTGGGTTTATCGAGGTCAACCCCAACCAGGCCCGTGGCATTCGCTTGCTCAATCAACCTGCGCGTCCCGAGTGGCTGGATGTACCGGTGCTCGGTCGTGTGGCGGCCGGTCGGCCGATTGGCGCCGATGCCGAGGTGCACAGCCGCTTGCAACTGGACCCCGCCACTTTCGCCAAAACCCCCGATTACCTGCTGCGGGTGCAGGGCGATTCGATGATTGAAGATGGCATTCTCGATGGCGACCTGGTGGGCGTGCGCCGCAGTGCCGAAGCCTTGAACGGGCAGATTGTGGTGGCACGCCTGGACGGCGACGTCACCATCAAGCGTTTCGAGCGCCACGGCGACAGTGTTCGCCTGTTGCCGCGCAACCCGGCCTATCAACCCATCGTGGTGGGGCCCGAGCAGGACCTGGCCATCGAAGGCGTGTTCTGCGGCCTGGTGAGGCAAGGCTGATGGGCGCCGTGGTTGCCCTGGACTCGCTGTTCAATGGCGGGCGAGTCTGGAAGGGCCGGCCCGCCGCGCCCCCGGCCAGCGTGCACCCCACGGGGCTGGCGGCGCTGGATGCGGTGCTGCCCAGTGGCGGCTGGCCGGAATCGGCCTTGAGTGAAATCCTGATGGCCCAGGACGGGGTGGGCGAGTTGCAACTGGTGCTGCCTACCCTGGCGCGCCTGTCGGCCTTGGGCGAGCGCATTGTGCTGGTGGCGCCGCCCTATACCCCCTATCCCCATGCGTGGCAGAACGCCGGGGTGGATGTGCGCCAGCTGTCCATCATCCGGGCCGAGGAGCGTGACGCGTTGTGGGCGGTGGAGCAATGCCTGCGTTCTGGCAGTTGCGGGGCGGTGTTGTGTTGGCCGCGCAAGGCCGATGATCGTGCCTTGCGGCGTTTGCAGGTGGCGGCCGAAACCGGGCAGACCCTGGCGTTTGCCTGGCGCTCCCTGAGCGAGGCGATCAATGCCTCGCCTGCCGCCCTGCGCCTGGCGGTCGAGGCCAGACCCGCGCAAGTGCGGGTGCTCAAGTGCCGTGGCGGGCTGGCCCATCCGGCGCCAATTGCCCTGGCGGGGCATTGAGGTTGCCATGCGTTGGGTGTGTATTGTCTTCCCGCAATTGGCGCTGGACGGGGCACAGCGTGTGCATCCCGAACCCGAGCAGCCGCTGGCGCTGCTGGCCGGCACGCCGCAGCGGCGCGTGTTGCAAACCGTCAACGCCGCCGCCCGCGCCTTGGGCCTGCGCCCCGGGCAATCGTTGACGGCAGCCCATGCCCTGGTCAAGCAGTTTGCCTGTGTCGAATACGACCCGCTGGAGATCGAGCGCCTGCAGCAGTTTCTGGCCGCCTGGGCCTACCGATTCAGCTCCCAAGTCAGCCTGTATTACCCACGGGCCTTGTTGTTCGAGATCGAATCGAGCCTGGGCCTGTTCGGGCCCTGGCCGCACCTCGAGGCGCGTTTGCGCAAAGAGCTGACCGAACTTGGCTTTCGTCATCGCATCGTCGCTGCGCCCAACCCGGCGGCGGCGCGGATATTGGCAAACGGCTACGACGGCCTGGCCGTGGCCGATGACAGCGCCCTGATGCAGGCCCTGGCGTCGCTGCCTGTCGACCGTGCAGGCCTTGAACCCCAAGCCGCCACCGCCTTGTCGCGCATGGGCCTGCGCAGCCTGGCCCAGGTGCAGGCCTTGCCCCGGCATACCCTGGCGCGACGTTTTGACGCCAGCCTGCTCAAGCACCTCGACGCCCTGAGCGGGCAGCGGCCATTGGCCCTGGATTTTTATCAACCGCCCGACCAGTTCGATGCACGCATCGAGTTGAATTTCGATGTGCAATCCCACCAGGCGCTGTTGTTCCCCTTGCGGCGTTTGACCGGCGACCTGTCCGCTTTCCTGTGCGGCCGCGACAGTGGCGTGCAGCGCTTTGACCTGCACCTGGAACACGCCCAGGCACAAGACAGCGTGATCAAGGTGGGCCTGCTCAGCGCCGAGCGCGAGCCTTCAATGTTGTTCGAACTGGCCCGTGGGCGCCTGGAGCAGGTACAGGTCACCGCGCCGGTGCGGGGTGTGCGCCTGGTGGCCGAGGACTTGCCGGTCTTCGTGCCGCAACGCCAGGACCTGTTCGACGACCGCCCGCAACAAACCCTGCCGTGGGAACAGTTGCGCGAACGCCTGCGTGCACGCCTGGGGGATGAGGCGGTGCAGGGCCTGCGTTTTCAGGCCGACTATCGCCCCGAATGCGCCTGGCAGGCTGCGACCGACCACCAGGCGTGCCCGAGCTTGAACAAGGTCCGCCGCCCAGGCTGGTTATTGCCGCAACCGACCTTGCTGGCCGAACACGGCGTACAGATCCTGATGGGTCCGGAGCGCATTGAATCGGGCTGGTGGGATGGCTCCGATGTCCGCCGCGACTATTACCTGGTCCAGACCCGCGCCGGCCAGCAGGGTTGGGCCTATCGCACGGTGGGGCAAGGCGATGGGCTGTGGTTGCAAGGGTGGTTTGCATGAGCATCCCCTCAGCTGGAGCGCACTTACTGTGGCGAGCAAGCTTGCTTGCGCTGGGGTGCGTAGCGCCCCCAATAAAAGCCGGAGACTGCTGCGCAGTCAGCGGGAGCAAGCTCCCTCGCCACAGCAAGCTCGCTCCTACAACAGGGGGTGGGGGCGCATGAATTATGCCGAGCTGCACTGCCTGTCCAATTTCAGCTTCCAGCGTGGTGCCTCCAGTGCGCTGGAGCTTTTCGAGCGCGCCAAGCGCCAAGGCTACAGCGCCCTGGCGATCACCGATGAATGCACGCTGTCAGGCATCGTGCGTGCCTGGCAAGCCGCCAAAGCCGTGGACTTGCCGTTGATTATCGGCAGCGAAATGCACATCGAAAATGGCCCGAAACTGGTGCTGCTGGTGGAGAACCTGAGCGGTTATCAGCACCTGTGCCGGCTGATCACCCTGGCCCGGCGTCGGGCTGAAAAGGGCAGTTATCGCCTGCTACAGGAAGATTTCGAGCAACCGTTGCCCGGCCTGTTGGCGTTGTGGGTGGCGCAAGACAGCGACACCCAGGCCAGCCTCGACTGGCTGCGCCGCACCTTCGACCAGCGTCTGTGGCTGGCGGTGCACCTGCACTGTGGGCAGGACGATGCGCGCCATCTGCAACAGCGCTTGCAACTGGCCCACAGCCTGCAAATCCCTGCCGTGGCCTGCGGCGATGTGCATATGCATGCGCGAGGCCGCCGTGCCCTGCAAGACACCATGACCGCCATCCGTCACCACGTGCCGGTGGCCGAAGCTGGCACGCGCCTGCACCCCAATGGCGAACGCCACTTGCGCAGCCTCGACGCGCTGGCGGCGCTGTACCCCCAGGCCTTGCTGGATGAAACCCTCGCCCTCGCGCGGCGCTGCACCTTCGACCTCGGCCAGTTGCGTTATCACTATCCACGCGAGCTGGTACCCGCGGGGCATGACGCCCAATCCTGGCTGCGCACACTCACCGAAGAAGGCATCGCCCAGCGCTGGCCCGAAGGCATCGACGACAAGACCTTGCAGCAAATCCATCGTGAACTGCAGCTGATCAGCGAGCTGGGTTACGAAAGCTATTTCCTTACGGTGCATGACATCGTGCGTTTCGCCCGCAGCCGTTCGATCCTGTGCCAGGGCCGTGGTTCGGCGGCTAACTCGGCGGTGTGTTTTGCCCTGGGCATCACCGAAATCAACCCGAGCCTTACCAACCTGCTGTTCGAGCGCTTCCTGTCCAAAGAGCGCAACGAGCCGCCGGACATCGACGTGGATTTTGAGCACGAGCGCCGCGAAGAGGTGCTGCAATACGTGTTCCAGCGCTATGGCCGCACCCGTGCAGCCTTGACGGCGGTGGTCAGCAGTTACCACGCCACGGGCGCGGTACGTGATGTGGCCAAGGCCCTCGGGCTGCCGGCGGACCAGATCAACGCCTTGGCCGATTGCTGCGGGCGCTGGAGCGATGAGGCGCCGCCGTTGGAGCGCCTGCGTGAAAGCGGCTTCGACCCGGACAGCCCACTGCTGCGGCGTGTCTTGACGTTGACCCAGCAACTGATCGGTTTTCCGCGGCACCTGTCCCAGCACCCTGGCGGCTTTGTGATCAGCGAATACCCGCTGGACACTCTGGTGCCGGTGGAAAATGCGGCCATGGCCGAGCGCACCATTATCCAGTGGGACAAAGACGACCTCGACGCCGTCGGTTTGCTCAAGGTGGACATCCTTGCCCTGGGCATGCTCAGCGCGATCCGCCGCTGCTTCGATTTGCTGCGCCGACATCGCCACCGGGACTTGAGCCTGGCCACGATTCCCAAGGAAGACCCGGCCACCTACGCCATGATCAGCAAGGCCGACACCATCGGTGTGTTCCAGATCGAGTCGCGGGCGCAGATGTCGATGTTGCCCCGGCTCAAGCCGCAGACGTTTTATGACCTGGTGATCGAGGTTGCCATTGTGCGGCCCGGGCCGATCCAGGGCGGCATGGTGCATCCGTACTTGCGTCGGCGGAATAATGAAGAGCCCACCACCTATCCCTCGCCCGCACTGGAGGCCGTATTGAAACGCACCCTGGGCATCCCGCTGTTCCAGGAACAGGTGATGCAAATCGCCATGGTCGCCGCCGACTACAGCCCCGGCGAGGCCGACCAGTTGCGCCGCTCCATGGCCGCCTGGAAACGCCACGGCGGCCTGGAGCCGCATCAGCAGCGCCTGCGCACCGGCATGCTGAAGAATGGCTACACCGAAGCCTTTGCCGCGCAGATTTTCGAGCAGATCAAGGGCTTTGGCAGCTATGGTTTCCCGGAGTCCCACGCCGCCAGTTTCGCCTTGCTGACCTATGCCAGTTGCTGGCTCAAATGCCATGAGCCGGCGGCCTTTGCCTGCGCCCTGATCAACAGCTGGCCCATGGGCTTCTACAGCCCGGACCAGATCCTGCAGGACGCCCGGCGCCATCGCTTGCAGATCCGCCCGGTAGATGTGCAGGCCAGCGACTGGGAATGCAGCCTGGAGCCCATCGACGGCCAGCAACCGGCGATTCGCCTGGGCTTGCGCATGATCTCTGGGTTTCGCGAGGACGACGGGCGGCGTATCGAAGCGGCGAGGCAGCAGCGGCTGTTCAATGACATCGCTGACCTGGACGCGCGCGCCGGGCTGGATACGCGTGCCCAGGCGCTGCTGGCGGATGCCGGGGCCTTGCGCGCCCTGGCCGGCAACCGCCATCAGGCGCGCTGGGACGTGGCCGGTGTGCATCAGCAACTGGGCTTGTTTGCCGGCCTGCCGAGCCCCGATGAAACGCGGGTGGCATTACCCGAGCCCACGGTAGGCGAAGATTTGCACGCCGATTACGCCACCCTCGGTACCACCCTGGGGCCCCATCCCCTGGCACTATTGCGCGCCGAGTTACGCCGGCGCCGCTGCCGCAGTTCCCAGGAATTGCTGGCGGTGAAGCATGGGCGCAACGTGAGCATAGCCGGGTTGGTCACTGGCCGCCAGCGCCCAGGCACAGCGAGCGGCGTGACCTTTGTCACCCTGGAAGATGAGTTCGGCAACCTCAATGTGGTGGTCTGGCGCGACCTGGCCGAGCGTCAGCGCCAGGCGCTGGTGGGCTCGCGTTTGCTCAAGGTGGACGGCCGTTGGGAGGCGGTAGGTGAGGTGCGGCATTTGATCGCGGGGCGCCTCACCGATTTGACGCCGTTGCTGGATGGAATGGTGGTGCGCAGCCGGGATTTTCATTAGTTCCAGGGGTTTGTGCATTCCTCTGTGCTCAGGATGAAACCATCCACCGCTGGCGCGCTCCAAAACTTGCGACTGTCTTGTCCCTGCACAGAGCTCAATCATGCAATTTTTATCCAACCCCCATGGCTGTGAAGGCTGGGCCGGCGAAATGGCCCAGCGGATTCGCACGTTTGACTGGTCAAGTACCGACCTTGGCCCCTTGGATCAGTGGTCCACGAGCCTGGCTTGCACCGTGCAAATGATGCTCGCCTCACCCGTGCCGATGGTGATGCTGTGGGGGCGGGCGGGGTACATGATCTACAACGACAGCTATTCGGTATTTGCCGGCGGGCGCCATCCCTACCTCTTGGGCACTCCGGTAGAACTGGGCTGGCCGGAGGTGGCCGAGTTCAATCGGCATGTGGTGGATACGTGCCTGGCGGGCGGTACCTTGTCGTTCAATAACAAGGAGCTGGTGTTATCGCGTCACGGCCAACCGGAAAGCGTATGGCTGGACCTCTATTACAGCCCCGTGGCCGGGGACAACCAACAGCCGGCCGGGGTGCTGGCGATTGTGGTGGAAACCACTGAACTGGTGAAGTCCGAGCGGGTGCGCCAGGAGCTCACCCATAATCTGGAGCAACGCGTAGCCGCTGAAGTGCAGGCGCGGTCTGCCGCAGAAGACCAGTTGCGCCAGTCACAGAAGCTGGAAGCGATTGGCGGCCTGACCGGTGGCGTGGCCCATGACTTCAATAACCTGCTGCAAGTGATCGCCGGCAACCTGCATTTGCTCGCCCGGCATGAGCCGGACAATTGTCAGGTGCAACGTCGCGTCACCGCGGCCATCGCCGCCGTGGAGCGAGGGGCCAAGCTGTCGTCGCAACTGCTGGCCTTTGCCCGTCGCCAGCCCTTGTCTCCGGCGGTGTACAACCCGCAGCGCATCTACGCCGGCCTGGGCGAGCTGTTGCAACGGGCGTTGGGGGAAACCATCCATATCGACGTGCAACTGCCCCAGGACTCCTGGTGCATCAATGTCGACCGCAACCAGCTGGAAAACGCGCTGCTCAACCTGGCGATCAACGCCCGCGATGCCATGCAAGGCGAGGGTGTGATTCGTATCACCGGGGAAAACGTCATCCTCAACCCGGACGATTGCATCGGTAAAAGCATCAAGCCCGGCGAATACGTGCGCCTGGCAGTGGCCGACACCGGCGTGGGCATGTCCGAGGCGACCCTCAAGCGCGCATTCGAACCCTTCTTTACCACCAAGCGCGAAGGCCACGGCACCGGCCTGGGGTTGAGCATGGTGTTCGGTTTTGTGCGCCAAAGTGGCGGGCACGTGGACATGTGGAGCGAGGAGGGCAAGGGCTCGGTGGTGCAGATGTATTTCCCCCACTGCCTGGAGCCTGAATGCTTCGACGACTACAGTGATGCGGACCTGCAAGGCGGCGGCCAGGAAACCATCCTGGTGGTCGAGGACAACGAAGGCGTGCGCCTGACGGTGGTCGAGTTGCTGCAGCAATCGGGTTATACCGTACTGACCGCCGAGGATGGCGACCGCGCGATGCAAGTGTTGCAGCGCGGCGTGTCGCCGGACCTGATCTTCACCGATGTGGTGATGCCGGGTCGGGTCAAGAGCACCGATCTGGCCACCTGGGCCCGCGCGCAGAACCCGCCGGTGCCGGTGCTGTTTACCTCGGGCCACACCCGCGACATTCTGTCTTCCAATCATCTGCTCAGCGCCGATATCCACCTGCTGAGCAAACCCTACAGCCCCGATGCCCTGACCCAACGCGTGCGCAGGGTGCTAAGCGCAAGACAAGGTTGCCCATGACTTCACAGCGCAACATCCCACCGCTCACCGCCCGGCAAACGGGCTTTGTCAGGGTGCGTGGCGCCCGTGAACATAATTTACGCAATGTCGATGTGGATATTCCCCGGGACGCCCTGGTGGTGTTTACCGGCGTGTCTGGCTCCGGCAAATCGTCCCTGGCGTTTTCCACGGTGTACGCGGAGGCCCAGCGCCGCTATTTCGAATCGGTGGCGCCCTATGCGCGGCGCTTGATCGACCAGGTCGGCGTGCCGGACGTAGACAGCATCGAAGGCTTGCCGCCTGCCGTGGCCCTGCAACAGCAACGGGGTACACCCAGTGCGCGCTCGTCGGTGGGCAGTGTCACCACCTTGTCGAGCTTGATCCGCATGCTCTATTCCCGCGCCGGCCGCTATCCGAAAGGGCAGGCCATGTTGTATGCCGAGGACTTCTCGCCGAACCTGCCCCAGGGAGCGTGCCCGCAATGCCACGGCCTGGGCCGCGTGTATGAAGTGACCGAAGCGCTGATGGTGCCCGATCCGTCCTTGACCATCCGCCAGCGTGCAGTGGCGTCCTGGCCGTTGGCGTGGCAGGGCCAGAACCTGCGCGACATCCTCGTGACCCTGGGTTATGACGTGGACATCCCGTGGCGCGAGCTGCCGAAAAAGCAGCGCGACTGGATCCTGTTCACCGAAGAAACCCCCACCGTACCGGTGTACGCCGGCTTCACCCCGCAGCAGACCCGCGAGGCGTTGAAACGCAAGTTGGAGCCCAGTTACCAAGGCACCTTCAGCGGCGCTCGGCGCTATATCCTGCACACCTTCGCCCACACCCAAAGCGCGCTGATGAAAAAGCGTGTATCGCAGTTCATGCAAGGCAGTGCCTGCCCATTGTGCGAGGGCAAACGCCTGAACCAGGCGGCGTTGTCGGTGAAGTTTGCCGGGGTGGATATCGGTGAGCTGTCGCAATTGTCCCTGGCGCAATTGGCCGAGTTGTTGCAGCCGGTGGCCGCGGGGCACGACACGATGAAGCTGTCGGTGGAAAAACGCCTGGCGGCCCAGCGCATCGCCCAGGACCTGCTCGAACGGGTCAACACCTTGATCGAACTGGGCCTGGGCTATCTGTCCCTGGAGCGCAGCACGCCGACCCTGTCGTCCGGGGAACTGCAGCGTCTGCGCCTGGCTACCCAATTGGGCTCGCAGTTGTTCGGTGTTATTTATGTGCTCGATGAGCCTTCGGCGGGCCTGCACCCGGCGGATGGCGAAGCATTGTTCACCGCGCTTGATCGTTTGAAGGCCGCGGGCAATTCGCTGTTTGTGGTGGAACATGACCTGGAAACCATGCGCCGCGCCGACTGGCTGATCGACGTGGGCCCGGCTGCCGGCGAACATGGCGGGCAAGTGCTGTACAGCGGGCCGCCCGCAGGGTTGGCGGATGTCGAGGCCTCGCAGACCCGCGAATACCTGTTTGCCTCACCTCGCCCGGCCAATGTGCCAAGCCGCGAGCCGGCCGGTTGGCTGAAGCTCAAAGGCGTGACGCGAAACAACCTGAAAGATTTGAACGTGGATTTCCCGCTGGGCTGTTTCACCGCGGTGACGGGGATTTCCGGCTCGGGCAAATCCAGCCTGGTCAGCCAGGCGCTGCTGGAATTGGTGGGCACGGGCCTGGGGCGTGTGCTGGAAAGCGACGATGAACCGAGCCTGGAAGATGCTGCACCGCAAGCCAGTGGCGGGCGCATCAGCGCCGGGCTCGAGCACATTCAGCGCCTGGTGCAGGTGGACCAGAAGCCCATCGGCCGCACGCCGCGTTCCAACCTGGCGACCTACACCGGGCTGTTCGACAACGTGCGCAAACTGTTTGCCGCCACGCCAGCGGCCAAGAAACGCAATTACGATGCCGGGCAGTTCTCCTTCAACGTCGCCAAGGGCCGTTGCCCGAACTGTGAGGGTGAAGGTTTTGTCAGCGTTGAATTGCTGTTCATGCCCAGCGTGTACGCGCCATGCCCGACCTGTCACGGCGCGCGCTATAACCCCGACACCCTGGCGATCAAATGGCAGGGCTTGAACATCGCCCAGGTGCTGGGGTTGACGGTGGAGCAAGCGGTGCAGGTGTTTGCCGAGCAGCCGGGCATCCTGCGTTCGTTAGTCGTGCTGCGCGATATCGGCCTGGGTTATCTGCGCCTCGGGCAGCCGGCCACCGAGTTGTCGGGCGGTGAGGCACAGCGCATCAAGCTCGCTACCGAGTTGCAACGCAATGCCCGGGGCGCCACCTTGTATGTGCTGGACGAGCCGACCACCGGGTTGCACCCCAGGGATGTCGATCGTTTGCTCAGCCAACTGAACCAGCTGGTGGATGCGGGGCATACGGTGGTTGTGGTGGAGCATGAAATGCGCGTGGTGGCCCAAAGTGACTGGGTGATTGATATCGGGCCGGGAGCAGGGGACTTGGGCGGGAGAGTCGTGGCGTGTGGGGCGCCGCAGAAAGTGGCCAAGAGCAAGACCAGCCGGACTGCGCCGTTTCTTGCTCGGGAGCTGGCCTGACTGGAGGCTGGCCTTTTGTGGGAGCTGGCTTGCCTGCGATGATGGCCCCCAGCCGACCCCTATCTGCCTGATCCAACACGATCCATTTGCATTGTCTGTGGAAGCAGTGTTTGGCTCAGCGGATCGAGTCCAGCATGCGCCCCAACATGGCATCACATCCCGCCAACTGCGCTACGCTCACAAACTCATCCGGCTTATGCCCCTGCTCCATGCTCCCGGGCCCGCATACCACGGTGGGAATGCCTGCCGCATCAAACAGCCCGCCTTCGGTGCCAAACGCTACGGTGCCGAACGCTTGCGAGCCGCAAAACGCCGCAATCAGCTGCGCCGCCTGGCTGTGCTCATCCGTGACCAGCCCCGGGTAGGCCGACAGCTCTGTGAACCGAATGGAGCTCTGCTTGCTGACCGCCTGCATACGCGGCAGTACCTGCTGCATGGCGTACGCTTGCAGTTCTTGAGCGACTTCAGCGGGGTCCGAGGCGGGCAGGGCGCGTACTTCAAAGTCAAAGCGACAATCGGCCGGGACGATGTTCAATGCCTTGCCACCACTGATCAGGCCGGTCTGTACCGTGCTGAAAGGTGGGTTGAAACGTGGGTCCTGGTGCGAACGCAAGCGCTGGCCGATGCGCCCGAGTTCGCAGATCAGATCGGCGGCATGTTCGATCGCATTCACCCCCGAGGGCGCATACGCCGAATGACATGCTTGACCCTGTATGTCGCAGCGCATCGCCAACTTGCCCTTATGACCCAACACCGGTTTGAGTTCGGTCGGTTCGCCGATGATGCACAGCATGGGTTTCACCGGGCGCTGTTCCAGAACAGCGAGCAATGAGCGTACGCCCAGGCATCCGACTTCTTCATCGTAGGACAGGGCGATATGCACCGGCAGGCGCAACGGTGTTTTGACCAGTGCGGGTACCAACGCCAGTACGCACGCGATATACCCCTTCATGTCGGCGGTGCCGCGCCCGAACAGCTTGCCGTCACGCTCGGTCAACGTGAACGGCGGCAGGGTCCAGGGTTGCCCATCCACTGGCACCACGTCGGTATGCCCCGACAGCACGATACCTGGCAGCTCAACCGGGCCGACGCTGGCAAACAGGTTGGCCTTGGTGCGTTGCGCGTTGTAGACCAACTCGCTGGCGATACCAAACCCGGCCAGGTAATCGCGCACAAACTCGATCAACTGAAGGTTGGACTCACGGCTGGTGGTGTCGAAGCCCACCAGCGTTTCCAGCAGGTCGCGGCTGCGGCTCATCGCTCGTCTCCGGCCACGCCGTAGCCGGGGGAGCGGTCGGGGGCGAGGGCGCGATCGATATAGTCCTGTACCTGTGGGCGGTAGGCGTCCCAGAGTTTTTGCAATTCGCCAATCGGCGCTTCGTCGGCCCAATCCACGCGCAAGTTGATGATCGGCCAAGTCAACTCGCCCACCACCACCAGCGCGGCGGAATGCACCGGGCCGGCTTCGCCACCGGCGGCGATGGCGGCATGCATCGCTGCCAGCAACCGGTCTGCGAGCTGGCCTTCGCCCTGTTCAAAGGCCGAGACCATCGCGGTGATGACTTCACGGTCGGCGAGCATGTTGCCCGCCGCCACGCATTGCTCGCCCGATACCGCGTGATGGGTACCCAGGGTCTGGCTGCCGCTGAAATGCACGCTGCGGCCCAGGTGGTCAATCGCCGTCAGTTGCCGATACTGACTGTAGCCGTTGCGGGTGAGTGCTTTGTCCACGGCATCGTCTGGGGCCAGGCCCTGTTCCAGCCCGTCGAGCACGTCTGGGCCGAGGGCCGGCAAGGTGATGTTCTGGGTCGATACCGCGCCCACGCCGGGCCGCAGCCATGGGCAGCGAGCGCCTACGGCGATACTTGATGAGCTGATGGCAACGCCCAACTGGCCGGTTTCCGCGCAGCGGCCAACGATTGAAAAGGTCATGGCTAGCCTCCTTACTCTGGGATAACCGCGATCACATCGATTTCCATCAGCCACTGCGGCTGGCCCAGGGCCGAGACCACCAGCCCGGTGGAAATCGGGAATACGCCCTTGAGCCACTTGCCCACTTCCTGATACACCGGCTCGCGGTAGCGTGGGTCGATCAAGTAGGTGGTGGTTTTGACGATGTGGCTGAGGGCGCTGCCGGCTTCTTCGAGCAGTTGCTTGACGTTTTTCATCGCCTGTTCGGCCTGGGCCCGAGGGTCGCCGAGGCCCACCAGGTTGCCATCGAAATCAGTGCCCACCTGGCCGCGTACATACACGGTGTTGCCGGCGCGCACGGCCTGGCACAGGTCGTTATCCAGGCTCTGGTTGGGATAGGTTTCTTTGGTGTTGAACATGCGGATGCGAGTGTGAGTAGGCATCAAAAAACTCCAGGAAAAAGTGATCAGGCGCTGACAGGGGTCTGGCGGGCAACCGGCGCAGCTTCGCGGTACTCGAGGTACTGACGCTGGATAGCGATATGGTCGGCTACGTATTTGGCGTCGTGCCACACCCCCCAGATAAACGACGAGCCACGCCGCGATTGCCATGGCAAACCGAGGAAGTAGATGCCGGCTTCGCTGGATACACCACGTTGGTGTTGCGGCTTGCCGGCGGCGTCGAAAGCGTCCACCTGTAGCCAGCTGTAGTCCACGGCAAACCCGGTGGCCCAGATGATCGAGGTGATGCCCGCTTCGGCCAGGTCCAGCGTCAGGATTGGCTGCTTGATGCATTCAGCGTCGGGAAACACGCGACGTGCTTCGGGCTCCTGGGGCAGGTCGAGACCATTGCGTTCGACATACGCGTCGGCCGCGTCCAGCAGGGCCAGGTAGTTCTCATCCCCGCGTGCCAGGTTTTCCACCAGGTTGGGTTGGAACGTCGCCACTGTGCCGTCGAAGGCTTGGGTCAGGCCAACCAGGGTCATGCCTTGCTGGGCCAGTTCACGGAAGTCGATGGTCTTGCCGCCGTGGGCGCCGCTCACAGCAATGGTCACGTGTTCACGGCCAGGTTTCATCGCCGCCTGGTCCCACTCGCCCAAAACCCCCAGCCACCAGCAGAAATCCCGGTTGCGATAGGCGCGGGGCGGGCGGTCATGGGCGCCTACCGACAGGTAGACCTGGCGACCGGCGCGCTGCAGTTCATCGGCGATTTGTACGCCGGAAGAACCGGCGCCCACCACTAATACGGCGCCCGCCGGCAGTTGCCCAGGGTTGCGATAGTCGGCGGAATGGATCTGGTGCAGAGCCGTGCCTGTCGGCGCTATGCCTGGAATCACGGGCTTCTGGAATGGCCCGGTGGCGGCGACCACGCGGTTGGCTTCGATCACACCTTCACTGGTGTGCACGGTGAAGCCGGGGCGGCCGATGTTACGTACCACTGACGTCACGTCCACGCCAGTGCGGATCGGCGCATTGAATTTGCGTGCGTAGGCTTCAAAGTAATCGGCGACACGCTCTTTTGGCGCGAAGCCATCGGCAGGGACGTCGTCGAATTCCAGACCGGGGAAGCGGTCATGCCAGGCCGGGCCGTTGGCGACCAACGAGTCCCAGCGCCCGGTGCGCCAGCGTTCGGCGATACGGCTGCGCTCCAGCACCAGGTGCGGCACGCCTTGCTTGCTCAAATGCTCGCTCATGGCCACGCCAGCCTGACCTGCGCCCACTACCAGCGTGTCTATTTTTGTTATTGCTTGAGTCATGTGTCTGTCCTTGCGTAATGCAGTTGGATTCAGCTTGGGCATGACGTCAAGTTAGGGGGCGGGCGGTGATTAATAAAATATTATTAAGTTGGGAATTGAGCATAAATATCGGATGCAGAGGGGGCTGTAGGAGCTAGCTTGCTCGCGAAAAACGTCAACGCTAACGCGTGTTTTCTGAGTCAACGCGGCGCCTGTGGTTTTCTCGCGAGTAAGCTCGCTCCTACAAACAGCTTAGAGCTCTCCGGAGTACTTCACCGCCGCCGCCGCCCGCGACGGTACCTTCAGACTGCGCAGCAGGGAGGACACATGAATGCGCACGGTAAACGGCGAGATATCCAGGGCCTTGGCGATTTCCTTGTTGGTCTTGCCCTGGGCAATCAGGCGCAACACTTCCTGCTGGCGGGTGGTAAGGGTATGAGTGTCCAGCGGCAGCAGGCCCGACGGCGCGAACTTGACCAGCACTTCGCCGGCGCGTATCGCCAGCAGCGCCTGGCCGATCTCATCCGGGGCGATGTTCTTGCCGATAAAACCGTCGACGCCCGAGGCCATGACTTGTTCGATCAGCGCAGGGTCGTCGACCATCGACACCACCACCAAGGTGGTGCGTCGCAGTTGCTGGCGCATTTCGGCCAATTGGCTGATGCAGGTCAGGCCGGGAAAGCGCAAATCGAGGATCAGGGTATCGACCTCGCCCGCCTCGCGCAGCAACGTATTCACCGTGGCCAGGTCGCCGGCCTCTTGCACCTGGGCGTCGGGCAGCAAGCGTTGCACGGTGCGCGCCATGCCTTCGCGAAACATGGGGTGGTCGTCGGCGATGATGATCCGGCCGGTCATGGTGAGCTCCTTCCTGGGGCCAGGTTGTGTCGAGGCATGCTACTTTATTTACTGTCGGCGCAGGAGCGAGCTTGCTCGCGAAGCACGCCCAGGCACCACGTACTTCCAGGTAAAACGCGTTGTCGCTGACGTTTTTTCGCGAGCAAGCTCGCTCCTACAGATGATAGGTCAAGGATATGACGATGAGCCCCGAGACTAACTCCGAACTCGATCAGGCTAATCTGCGCATCGTGGTGGCCAGCATCGCTATCGTTTACATCGGCGTGCTGGGCTTTTTGCCTGGGCAGTCGTTGGACACCTATCTGCCGGTGATCCTGTATATCTTGCTGTTCCTGCTGGCATCCATCGTGTTGCGCCAGGTGATCGCACGCTGGCCTGGGCATTATCCGGCGCGGCGGATCTTCGGCATGATCCACGACTACACGGGCACTTCGTTCGGCCTGGTGATGGGCGGTGAGGCGGCATTGCCGCTGTATGCGGTGATGGTCTGGGTGAACCTGGGCAACGGCATGCGCTACGGTTCGCGCTACCTGGCAATCGCGACGGGGCTGGCGTTGCTGGCGCTGTTGATCGTGTACCAACTCACGCCGCTGTGGCAGGCGCAACCCTTCATGATGCTGATGCTGATGATCACCAGCACAGTGATCCCGGTGTACGCCCATATCCTGTTGGAGCGCACACGCAAGGCTTCCGAGCAAGCCATCGCCGCCAACCTGGAAAAGTCGCGCTTTCTTGCCCAGGCCAGCCATGACCTGCGCCAGCCGATCCACTCCATCGGCCTGTTCACCGCCTGCTTGCGCGAAGCCCGCTTGGGGGAGGACGAACAGCGCCTGGTGGACAATATCGACCGCTCTTTGCTTAACGTGTCGCAATTGTTTCGTTCGATTCTCGACCTTTACACCCTCGACAACGGACGCCTGTTGCCCAAATACCAAGTGATTCACCTGGGTGACTTTCTCGCCGACCTGGTGCGCCAGAACGCCGAGGCTGCGCGTTGGGCTGGAGTGCAGTTGCGCTTGCGCGCCTGCGCTCACTGGGTGCTGGTCGACCCGGCCATGTTGGCAACGATGGTGCAGAACCTGCTCTCCAATTGCTTCAAATACGGCGCGCAACGACCAGTGCTGATCGGTGTGCGTGTTCGCGATAACGGCTTGGTGGTGGAGGTGCACGACCAGGGGCGGGGCATTGCCAGGGAGCATCTGTCAAAGGTCTTCGAAGAGTTTTATCGCGTGCGCCAACTGCGTGACAAGGACGTTGAAGGCGTGGGCCTTGGGCTGTCCATCGTCAAGCGCCTGGGGCAGTTGATGGGGTTGCAGGTGAGTCTGCGTTCGCGGGTGGGCCATGGCACCTCAGTGAGTCTGCATGGCCTGGCCCTGGCCACCGCGCCGCGTCGACCGGCAGTGCGTGACGATGCTCGCCAGGCCGGTCTGCTCAGCGGTCTGAAAGTGTGCCTGGTGGAGGATGACTACAACGTGCTGCTCGCCACCCAAGCTTTGCTCGAGCGCTGGGGGTGCGAGGTGCAGGCCGAGTCCACGGGGCAGGGCTTGGTCAGCGACTGCGACATCATCGTTGCCGACTACGATCTGGGCAACCATGCCACCGGCATTGAATGCATCGACCAGCTACGCGAACAACGCGGCTGGGCGGTGCCAGCGCTGATCCTCACCGGGCACGATGTGGAGAAAATCCAGGCCGCGTTGCATGATCGGCAGATCGCTATCCTCTCCAAACCGGTACGCCCTGCGGAGCTGCGCGGCACCCTGCGTGAGCTCAGTCAGGAAAAAATTACTGCATGAACGGCGTCAACCCATTGCCTTTGGCGCCCTTGGGCATGCAGTAGGCCGCGGGCTTCATCAGGCCGAAGCTGGCAATCGCGAACGCGCCGCCGCTCGCACCGCTGGGCACGGAGCAGTTGTACTCGCCGGAGGCTGTGTTAGCGACGTAGTAGGTGGTCATGGAGTCGCTGCGCACATTGGAAATACGTTTTACCGGCTCGCCCAGATTGGTTTCCGAAAGCTTCTTGAGATGATCTTCGGTGGGCTTGATATTGCTGCAACCGGCGACGCCGATGATCAAGGCGCCCAGCAGGGCAAGACGAGTGACAGGGGAGTGGAGTTTCATGGTGCTTCTTCCTTGGGGTTGTTTTGGTTTTTCCAACGCGCAAAGAACCCGCGCGCATTGAGTGCGCGGTGTGGGTGAGAACGTTGGAAGTGCCGCGGAATATAGCGCCGCCGTGGGGTGGGGTCGATTAGCACAAATGGGCTAGTGGCAGTTTGAGGTCATGGAAGGAGCTTGCGATGCTGGAGATAAAACGTGCCACGCCGGATGACGCCGAGCGTGCGTTCGAGATTCGACGCGAGGCCATTCGCGGCCAATGCATTGGCGCCTACAGCGCTGAGCAAATGGTGCTCTGGACCCGAGGTCACGCCAGCGATGGCTACAGCGTGTTGATGGAAAAACAGTTCTACATGGGCTGGCTGAATGACGAGCCTGTCGCCACCGGTATGCTCGATCTTGCCGACGGTGAAATAGGGGCCTTGTTTGTATTGCCTGCTTACATGGGGCAAGGCCTTGGCAAGGCAATGCTTGCTCATCTGGAAGGCGTGGCACGCCAGCAAGCGATTGAACAGGTTGTGCTGGATGCGACCTTGAATGCGGTAAGTTTTTATAGAGCGTGCGGGTATGTAGGCGATGAGCAAGCGGTGTATCGCTCTCCGTCCGGGTTGGTGCTGGCGTGTGTGCCGATGGTGAAGCGGCTGCGGGTTATGAGCCCCGCTTGAATGCAGCGCGCAATTGCTCGATCACCTGCGCCACCCCTGGCCCTTGAACCTGCGGCGGGGTTAGGCTCTCGCCAAACTCTCGCCATACAAACAGGGTCAGTTCAGCGCCATCGGTCAGGGGTTCGAGGGGCGGCGTACCGAAAGCGTACAGCGAGCGGTAGCGTTCGTCCTGCCAGAACGCTCGCTCCACCCAGTCATAGACAGGAATGAAGTGAAAGTGCAGCGGGAAACCCGGCATATGTCCGTAGCGGCTGATATATAGCCACTTCGGCTGGAGCTGGGCTTGCATCACTCGTTGGATGTTGGCGAGCAAACCGCCCATTTCGGCCAGTGCGGCTTCTGGCATGTCAGCGAGGGAGTCAACCGGTACCTTGGCGCCAAGCATCAGGTAGCCCGGCAGCTTCGACGCCAGGTGGTGGTTGAGCTGCCAGTGCTCGGTCTGGTGAAGGATGAAGGCCGGGTCGATGTGCATACGCGCGCGTCCGTGTGGGCGGGAGCGCCAGGATAACAAAACTGCGGGCTTGCTCGCGAAGGCGGCCTGATAGCCGACCAGATGTCAGATCAGACCGCGTACATATCCGTTATTCAGGTAACGGCCACCTAGGGTTCCGCAATGGCGGCGGCTCACTTTGCAAAAGCGGCAAATCAAGCAAAACGCTCTTGCCCCACTACTCGGCACCTCGTTAGCGGGGCCCTATCGCCCTGCTTAGCCGCCGGCCACTGGACTGCGCCAGTCGTCCGAACCGGACGTCCCGGCGACCTCGTGAGTCCAGATGATCTTGCGATAGCTGAAGTGCACGTCCTCCAGATGGGTGAAGTGGGCGTTGTCGGGGTCCTGGCAGTTGGGCATGCGCGATTGGATGTCCACGATGGTCGCGCCTTCCAGTTCAATGGTGAAGTAGTGCTCCAGGGTCCCGGAGGAAGAGTTGCGCAGCCATTCCAGCCGGCAGGACACTTCTTCGCCGGTAGTCAGGGCGCTGAACAGCAAGGGTGAGGATTTATCGAAAACCTTGCTGATCATCAGCGGTTTGTGCACGCGCTGACCGGTTGGCTGGCCGGATTGCGGGTCGCGAGGAATGATCACCTGGTGGGCAAATGCTTGTACCAGTATCTGGTCCTCATGACCTTCCTGATAAATGCTGCCTACCGAGTCCTGAGTAAATGTGCCTGCCGTAATCAAACCTTGTTTGACACCGGTGATGGAGAGATACGCGGGTGTTGGCATGACGGGTTTCCTTGCCTGATTGAGTAGGTATTGCCGAACAGCAAAAGCGCTGAAGGGGCAGAGGCCTATAACAAGAAGCGTGCCTGAAAGTATGAAAGCCAATGAAATAAAGACCAAGGCGGCTCTGTGTTCGTTTGTTCAGAGCTTATTGTCGAGCGGTAGGTGGATTTCAGCGCTATTAGTTTCACGCCTGCGCGCACTTAGTTGCTCATGCCCTATAAGTTGTAAATGCGCGGCTGTCGGAGATAAAGCGTGGTTTTTTCCGATGAAGAGGTGCGCAAATAGTTGCGCATTCCTTTATTTGTTGGGTGTGTAGGACGTTTCTTAAGTTCCGTTCCGTTACTTGCTGATTGTTTTTGTCGTGGCTAAGGTTCACTCACTTCGATGAGTTTTGAATGGAAGTTCAAGGGCGTTTCGACAATGGCGTTAAGTCCTCCTATTTACCTCGGACGGATGTGTGCAACTCAAAATGGCTTATTCAGAAGAACTTTATGTTCATTACCGCAAGCTTGCACGGACAGCATGTTGCTCAAGCAGTTTTGTTGGTAGTGACGTGCGTTTTTCGAGCGAGTTTGAAGCGCTGGAGGCCGAGCTTGGCAAAGCCCAGTCTATCCATGTTGCGGGCCAGCCGGATTGGCAGAAGGTCAGCGAAATCAGCGAGCATTTGCTGCGTGATCACTCCAAGGATCTACGCGTCGCCGTCTGGTTGGTCTGGGCCCTGTATCAACGTGATTCATTTGCCGGATTGCTGGCCGGTCTCGGTTTGCTGCGTGACCTGTGTGAACTCTATTGGGAGCAGGTTTACCCTGGCAAGCTACGAACCCGTGCTGCGGCGTTTGGCTGGCTGGTGTCGCGCCTTGAGCAAGCATTTGCACTCAACCCGTCGCTCAGCGATCAACGGCCTTTATTCCAGGCCCTGTTGGAACACCTGGCATGTCTCGACCAGCTATGGGGCGAACAACTTGGAAGCGATGCACCTTTGCTGCTGCCGATTCGCCGGCAATTGTCGGAGCGCTTGGCGCAGGGTGTATCCGAACCTGGCGGTGTCGCGAACGTCATTGCCCAGGTCAAGCAGACGACCCAGTTGCTGAGTCCCGGGCAACCGATCAACAACGAAAAAGACGCGCACAGACTGCTGCGCACTTTACAGGAGCAGGCCCGCCCGTTATGTGCCTGGTGGTTGCGCCAGGACGCAACCGACCTGCGTGCCTTGCGCCTGGGTCGAACCTTGGCGTGGTTGATGCTCGTCAATTATCCCGACGCCAACAGTGAGCGAGTAACGGCGTTGCGCCCGTTGGTCGCGGACAAGCGCAAGCGCTATCAAGAGCGTCTCAGCCAAGGCCATCACGCCGATCTGTTGCCTGAGCTTGAGGTAAGCCTGGCGGGTGCGTTGTTCTGGTTGGATGGTTTGCGCATGGTCTGGGAGTGCCTGGACGCCTTGCATGCAAACCTGGCCATGACTGAACTGGAGATGCATTTGGCTCTGCTGCTGCAGCGCCTGCCGCACCTGCCTGAATATCGGTTCAACGACGGCACCCCCTTTGCCGACCCTGCGACAGGTGAGTGGATCGCGCTGCATGTGATGCGTCACGTGCACAAGCCCGAGCCCTCCCATGTTGTCGCCGACAGTCACACGCAGCCCTGGGAGACCACATTGCAAGCGGTGATGCCTTGCCTGCGAAAGGACGGCCTCAAGGCAGCAGTGGCCGTACTCAAGCAAGGGCTGCAGGCGGCGTGCGGTGATCGAGCGCGCTTTCATTGGCGCCTGGCGCTGGCCAGGTTGTGCGTGGCGGCTGGCAAGCATGAGCTGGCCAGGCTTCAGCTGGAAGAACTCGACCTTCAATTACAGCGCACAGGTCTGGAAAGTTGGGAGCCGGCGCTGACCTTGCAAGTCGGCAAGCTTCTGTACCGCTGCTATGAGCTGTTGCCACAAACCCAGCCCATATGCGACTGCAAAGACGCACTGCATCGCAGGTTGTGCCATTTCGATCTTGAAGCAGTACTTGAATAGCGCCTCATCAAAAAGGAAAAGCACCATGGCCAAAGACGGTTCGGTAGCCCCCAAGGAACGTATCAATATTACTTTCAAACCCGCTGTCGGTGGGGCCCAGGAAGAAGTCGAACTGCCGTTGAAGCTGCTGGTGCTGGGAGATTTTTCCCAGCGTGCGGACCATCGCAAACTCGAGGATCGCAAGCCCATCGGTATCGACAAGCACACCTTTGACGAGGTGTTGGCCAAGCAAGCCTTGAGCCTGACGCTGAGCGTACCCAATCGCCTGCAGGATACCGCTGATGTGGAGGAGTTGCCGATCCAGGTGCAGATCAACGTCATGAGGGACTTCAACCCCGCAAACCTGGTCGAGCAGATCCCGGCGTTGCAAAAGCTGATGGCATTGCGTGAAGCCCTGGTGGCGCTCAAGGGGCCGCTGGGGAACACGCCGAACTTTCGCAAGGCTATCGAGCAGGCATTGGCCAATGACGACTCCCGCGCTCGAGTCCTGGCCGAACTGGGGCTGGACAGCCCTCAAGCATTGCCGTTTCAGTAAAGGGACACTGACACCATGAACACGATTGAACACAGCTCGAAACTCGTACAAACCACCGAAACCTGCAGCATCCTCGATAACATCATTGCCCAGACCTTGCTCAGTGCCGACGACGAGGCTTACGGCATCGCCAAGCGCGGCGTGTCGGCGTTCATTGCAGAGCTGGTGAAGCCACATAACTGTGATGAGCCGGTAAAGAAACACCTGGTCGACCGCATGATTGCCGAGATCGATACCAAGCTCAGCCAGCAAATGGATGAAATCCTGCACCATCCGGACTTCCAGGCACTGGAGGCTTCATGGCGAGGCTTGCAGTTGCTGGTCGAGCGCACCAATTTTCGCGAAAACATCAAGATCGAGCTCTTGAATGTCTCGCGCCAGGACCTCCTGGACGACTTCGAAGACTCATCGGAGATCACCCAGTCCGGGCTTTACAAACATGTCTACAGCGCTGAATACGGCCAGTTCGGCGGACAGCCGGTGGGCGCAATCATTGCCAACTACTTTCTCTCGCCCAACGCACCCGACGTGAAGCTGATGCAGTACGCATCCAGCGTCGCCAGCATGGCCCACGCGCCTTTTATCGCCGCTGCCGGGCCCGGGTTCTTCGGTTTGGAAAGTTTCACCGGGCTGCCGGACCTGAAGGATCTGCGAGATCATTTCGAAGGTCCGCAATTTGCCAAGTGGCAAAGTTTCCGGCAGAGCGAAGACGCCCGTTATATGGGCCTTACCGTACCGCGCTTTCTGTTGCGTACCCCGTATGACCCCCTTGAGTATCCAGTCAAGACCTTTGCCTACCAGGAGAATGTGGTTAATAGCCACGAGCATTACTTGTGGGGCAATACCGCGTATGCCTTTGCCACCCGCCTGACCGACAGCTTTGCGCGATTTCGCTGGTGCCCGAACATTATCGGCCCGCAAAGCGGCGGAGCGGTCGAGGACCTCCCGCTGCATCACTTCCAGAGCATGGGCGAGATCGAAACCAAAATTCCTACCGAGGTGCTGGTATCGGACCGACGCGAATACGAGTTGGCACAAGAAGGTTTCATCGCCTTGACCATGCGCAAAGGCAGCGATAACGCGGCGTTCTTTTCCGCCAGCTCCGTGCAGAAGCCAAAATCCTTTGGTATCAGTGAGGAGGGCAGGGCCGCAGAGCTGAATTACCGGCTGGGCACCCAATTGCCTTACATGATGGTAGTCAACCGCTTGGCGCACTACCTCAAAGTGCTGCAGCGCGAGCAGTTGGGCGCATGGAAAGAGCGCACAGACCTGGAGCTGGAACTCAACAAGTGGATTCGCCAGTACGTGGCGGACCAGGAAAATCCTAGTGCCGAGGTACGTGGGCGGCGCCCGTTGCGAGCTGCACGCATTGTCGTCAGTGATGTCGATGGCGAACCTGGCTGGTACCGGGTCAACCTGACTGTGCGCCCGCATTTCAAGTACATGGGGGCAGATTTCACTTTGTCCCTGGTCGGTAAGCTGGATAAAGAATGAGCAGAGGCTACGGCATGCCAGAGCACGGCAGCCTTTTCGAACGCCTCGAATGCGGTGCGTCGCCCCCGGAGGGCGGGGCGGCGTCCATTGCTGCCCATCTGGGGAAAATGCTCAGCACTCGCGCGGGCAGTGTCAAGACATTGCCTGATTATGGGCTGCCGGACCTCAATGACATGCGGCTTAGCTTGCATGAGTCCTTGAGCCAGTCGCGTCTACATATCGAGCGCTTTATCCAGGCCTATGAACCGCGGTTGACGAATGCACGTGTCAGGCTGTTGCCGGGGGCGCGTGAATCCCTGGAGTTGGCGTTTGCCATCGAGGCTGAGCGGGCCATTGACGGCATCCTGCAGCCCGTGGTGTTCCACGCCCGCCTCACGGATGCCGGGCGGGTTGAGGTTTTTACCGATGACGCTTGACCGATATTTTCAAAGCGAACTCAGTGCCCTGCGCCAACTGGGCAGGCGTTTTTCAGAGCGCAATCCCGCCCTGGCGCCGTTTCTCGCCGAGGCTGGCCAGGACCCGGATGTCGAACGCTTGCTGGAGGGTTTTGCCTTTTTGACCGCGCGCCTGCGCCAGAAGCTGGATGACGAACTGCCGGAGTTGACGCATTCGTTGATGCACTTGCTCTGGCCTCATTACATGCGGCCGATACCGGCCTTCAGCATCCTGCAATTCGATCCGTTGAAACGCGCTGGTCCCGGTGTTCGAGTGGGTCGGGACACCGCCGTGGAAAGCGCCACCATCCACGGCGAGCGTTGCCGGTTCCGTACATGTTACGCCACCGATGTCATGCCCCTGCAACTCAGTGGCCTGGAATACCGGAGCCAGGGCGAAGGGGCCCGTCTGGATTTGCACCTGAGCATGAGTGTCGCAGGTAACTTCAGCGAGTTGGCATTTGATTCACTGCGCTTGCACCTGGCCGGAGATCCTTATGTCAGTCAGGGCCTGTATCTGAACCTGTTGCGTCATCTCGATGGGATCTGCCTGCTGTTACTGGATCACGACGGTATGCCGATCATCGCCAGCGATGGCATGCCCGTGATGCTACGGCTTGCTGCTGACCAGGTTCGGCCGGTGGGATTCTCCAAGGAGCAGGCGTTGATTCCTTATCCGCAGAATGCCCTGGGGGGTTATCGACACCTGCAGGAGTACTTTGCTTTTCCCGAGAAGTACCTGTTTGTCGACGTTGAAGGTCTGAGTGTGCTGCACACGCTGTCTCACGAGCTGCTCCGGCAGGCGCATGGCATGGTAATGCGCTTTGAACATCGCACTTACGGCCGTGAACCTCAGCGTCCCACCCTGGACAACATAAAGTTGTATTGCACGCCCATCGTCAACCTGTTCAAGCAGGATGCGATTCCTATTCGCCTGGATGGAAAGCAGGATGAGTACCTCTTGGTGCCCGGGGAATATACGCCGGGTAATGCCAGCGTCTTTTCCGTGGATCAGGTCACTGGGTGGCGCCCCGGTGGCTTGGGCTATCAAACCTACGTGCCGTTCGAGTCGTTTGAGCATGACTGCGACACTGAGCCCCTGGCGGCACCGCCCAGCTACAGCATTCGCCAACGCTCGTCGGTTCAACATGCCGGGCTCGATACCTGGATGGGGTTTGGCAACCGCCGCGAACGGGGCCATGAAACCTTGTCGGTCGAACTGACCTGTACTAATTGCAACCTGCCGCGCCAACTGCGTGCGGGTGATATCAATCTGCCCGGTGAGCAGACGCCGGAGTCGTTGACGTTCCGCAACATCACCGCGCCAACGGCGAGCTTCGCACCACCACTGGACCAAGACTATCTGTGGAAGCTCATCAGCAACATGTCGCTCAACTATTTGTCGTTGACCGATATCAATGCCTTGAAAGTGATTCTGGAGTCCTACGATTTGTCGCGTTATTACGATCGCCAGGCCCTGAAGGTCAGCCAGAAAAGACTGGGCGCCTTGCTCTCCATCCGCCAAGAGCCAGTGGATCGCCTGCACCGCGGGCTGCCCATCCGAGGCGTGCGGATCGATCTGACGGTCGATTCCCAGGGCTTTGTTGGCCAGGGCGACCTGTTTGTATTCGCTTGCGTTCTAAATGAGTTTTTTGCGCTTTATGCCAGCCTCAATTCGTATCACGAGTTGCGGGTCATCAGCACACAAGGAGACGTGTATCTATGGCCATCCCAGATGGGACAGCAACCCCAGCTCTGACTCAACTTTGTCGCGTTATCCGTGAGTTCACGTTGTTTCAGGCGGTTCTGCAGGTTATCGAGCATTTGCGCGAGGCCCATCCGCTTTTAGATGACGACGCGCTGTACGACCAGTTGGAGTTCCAGGCCAACCCTGGTCTCGGGTTTGCCGCGCACGATATTGACCGGGTGGAGTTCTTTATGGAACAGGGCCAATTGCGCGCACGCCTGCGTCTGAATGTGTTGGGGTTATTCGGTGCGGGGTCACCACTGCCCGCGTTTTATGGTGAGCAGGCATTCGCCGAGCGCTCGGGTGGCAACCCGACTCGGGATTTCCTCGACCTGTTCCACCATCGGCTGCACCGGCTGATGCTGCCGATCTGGCGCAAGTACCGCTATCGGGCGTGTTTCCGGGCAGGTGCCAACGATAGGTTTTCCGAGCAGATGTTTGCCTTGATAGGGCTGGGCGCAGCTGCGATACGGGGCGTTTGCCAAGTCGATTGCAAGCGCTTGCTGCCTTACCTTGGCTTGCTGAGTTTACGGGTGCATTCGGCGGCGTTGATCGAGTCGGTCCTGCGTTACTACTTCATGCACGAGGCGTTGTTTCTAGAGCAATGGGTTGCACGTACGGTCGAGGTCTGCCAGACGCAGCGCAATCATCTGGGGCGGGCCAATAGTGCTCTTGGCGATGACCTGGTTCTGGGGCACCGCATCGCTGACCGCAGTGGCAAGTTCAGGGTGCATGTCCGGGCGCTGTGCTGGGAGCGTTTCCACGATTTTCTGCCCACCGGAAGTGCCTACCAACCACTGCGTTCGCTGGTGCGCCTGACCCTGCGGGACCCCTTGGACTACGACCTGAGCCTGATGTTGGCGCAGGGCCAGATCAAGGCCTTGCATATTGGTGAGAACACAGTTTGCCGCCTGGGCTGGACCACTTGGCTGGCGCATGAACAGGCCGATGGCGTGGTCACGCTGACCCACAATTCATCAGGGATTAATGACCATGACTAATGCGGACCTGCAACAACTGATCGGCGCGCTGTCGGCAAGACCGACACAGTGCTGGCCCTGGCGTGTTTCGACGAGTGCAGCCCATGACCGATAACCTGCTTGGTAAAGAGGCCGACCCGCTGGTTTATGTCGACGCGCTGTCTGCCTGTTTCACACGCTTGGGGTTCGAGCGCGATGAACATTCGTTACTTGAAGGATGCGTTACCGGGGCGGCACGGCTGAGCCAGTGTGAGCTCAGCCAATTGTATCTGCTGGACGAAGTGACCGGCCGGCTTGAACTGACCGCTCAACATATGGCCCAGATACCATCGCTCTCCGTTGCGCCTGCGTGTCCCGATCAGTCCCACCAAGGGCTGCTGCACGCAACCTTGAACCAGGGCTCCGTCCTGAGTCTGGAGGATGTGCAAGACAGTGGGTATGACACCCGCTTCCTCCCGGCAATGGCGATACCCTGGCGTGCGCTATTGATCGTGCCGCTGCTCAGCCGATGCAAACGTATGACCGGTGTGCTGGTCTTCGCCCGCCAGCAGTCGGTCCAGTTGCGAGTCTACGCCTCATCCTTGGGGCATTTGGGCAGCTTCGCCTTGAATCAGTTACTCGCACTGCGCGATATCCAGCCCATCGTTGGCACAAAGCGCAGATGCGACAAACCGTTGGCTGGAACATATGGCTTGATTGGCACCAGTGCGGCAATGGAGCAGGCGTGCCGGCTGATCAGTAAAGTGCTGCACACGTCTTATACCGTGCTGCTGCACGGTGAGACCGGCACTGGCAAGGAAGTGGTGGCCCGCGCCATCCATGCCGCCGGGCCGCGCAAGGCCAAGGCCTTTGTCGTGCAGAACTGCGCAGCGTTCCCGGAAGGGTTGCTTGAAAGCGAACTGTTCGGCTACCGAAAAGGCGCGTTCACTGGCGCCGAGCGCAATCACGCGGGGCTGTTCGACGCTGCGCATGGCGGTACGTTGCTGCTGGATGAGATCGGCGATATGCCGCTGTCACTGCAAGCCAAGTTGCTGCGGGTATTGCAGGAGGGCGAGGTTCGCCCACTGGGCGCCAGTGCAGCCCATAAGGTTGATGTCCGCATCATTGCTGCCACCCATCGCGACCTCGCGGCGATGGTTGCCGAGGGGCGCTTTCGCGAGGATCTCTATTATCGGCTTGCTCAGTTTCCCATCACTCTACCGGCCCTGCGCGAGCGAGACGGCGATGTACAGCAACTGGCGCGCTATTTCACGGACAAGGTTTGCGAAGCGCTGGAAAGGTCACCTGTCGATTGGTCGAATACCGCCCTTGATCAACTTTCCAGCCACAGCTTCCCCGGCAACATACGCGAGCTCAAATGCCTGGTGGAGCGCGCCGTGCTGTTGTGTGACGACAGCGTGATCCGACCGGAGCATCTGGCGCTGCCAATGACACTGACGCCAGCCGCTACCGATGAAGCGACCCTGCGCCAGCGCATGGAGCGAGTGGAGCGCACGTTTTTGCTCGATTGCCTGCACAAGAATCGCGGTAATCGCACCCGTACGGCACGGGAGCTAGGGGTTGCCCGGCGTACGCTGCTCTACCGTCTTGCCCGCTTGAACATTCCCTTTGGCGATGCCAGGGAAGAACGCTGAATGACGCACCTTATTTTCACTATGGGAGAAAGCCGATGCCTGATCGTCCATGGCACATCGTCGTGCTTGTACTGTTTTTGCTGGGTGGCTGTAACGCCAACTATGTATTCGATGACGCTGAGTACCATCCTGTGGGTGATCCACAGGCGATCACTCGTGGCCGCTGAATGGAGGGTCATGAAGATGCAGCTTGTGTTTGAGATCTGCGCGCCCGAGAGCGAAAAGAACGTGCCCCTGGACCGCAAAGTGTTTGACGTGAGTGGTGGCGTGATCGGCCGCGGCTCGGAATGTGATTGGGTAATACCTGACGCCAGCCGCGTGCTCTCCAGCCACCATGGACTGGTCGCCTACCGCGAGGGCCGCTATTTCCTCACGGATATCAGCCGCAACGGAATCAGGGTGGCAGGGAGTCATGAGCGCCTGCGCAAGGGGCACGCGCGATTGATCAGTGATGGCGAAGTGTTCGAGCTGGGAGCGTTGGCGATACGTGCGCGCTTGCTGGAGCCACCGCAACCTGCTGGCGGCCTGCAGGCCGCCTCGGCAGTAACGATCCCTGAAGACGCCTTCCTCTCGCTGGGCCCTTCGCATCAGTTGGACGTTGATTGCCGTATGCATGCCTTTTCGCAGGATCTGGAGGCATTGAACGAGTCCGCCGATGAGCAGCAAGTGTGGACGGATCGCTACGGGGCTGACCGGGAGCACGTGGTCTTCCCACGTCGGGAAGAACCCGCGGTAGAGGTTGCTACGGTACAGGCGGCGATGACTGTGCCGACTGATGAAGAGTTCTGGCCACAATTTGCAGCAGCCTTG
The DNA here is from genome assembly GCF_058797315.1 of Pseudomonas sp. GW823-FHT02F05. Classification (NCBI taxonomy): domain Bacteria; kingdom Pseudomonadati; phylum Pseudomonadota; class Gammaproteobacteria; order Pseudomonadales; family Pseudomonadaceae; genus Pseudomonas; species Pseudomonas sp. GW823-FHT02F05. The sequence goes on along the minus strand of NZ_JBXAJM010000001.1, from coordinate 558,148 downwards.
GGCCTGGACCTGAATACGCTCGATCAACCGGGTCGGCAAGCACTGGCGATCAAGGTGGCGCGCTTATTTCGCCTGACGATCGAAGGGTTGCAACAAAGTTTGCGCACCCGTGACGAATTGAATAACGAGTTGGATACAGCGCCGTTCGGCAGCCATGGTGTGGGCCTTAATCCCTTGAAAGCGTGTAGCGACATCGATGCTGCGGTAGCTGCGATGTTGGATATAAGTGCGTTAGGCCAGATGCCCGCTGTACGGGCTATCACCCAGGCTCACCGGGAACTGCAAGCGCATCAGGTCGCAATGTTGGCCGCCTGTCGAAGCACCTTGCGCAACGCCCGTGCGGCCTTTGAGCCCAGCTATCTGTTGGGATGCTTCGAGTCCTCGGGCAAGTCGGTCGGGTTTTTCTCGGATGGTGGGCATTGGCGTGCGTACCAGCGTCATTACCAGCGTCTGGTGGCGCAAGAGCGATTGAATGATCGTCCTTTGGGGGGCGACTTCGCCAAGGCCTATGAGGAGCAGGTGCGCCTGATCTCCAGCCTGCATATTGATTTTCCAGGATAATGCTCATGTACCGAGTCACCCTTGCTTTGCTGTTGCTCATGTTCGGGCTATTGACAGGTTGCAGCGCCGCCTCGCCTTTTTCTAAGCTGACCAAGCTAGACATGGCGCTGACCGCCAGTGAACTCGTCAACCCGGATCTGCATGGCCGCCCCTCGCCAGTTGTGGTGCAGTTGATTGAACTGCGCCAGGGCGTCGCTTTTGAACATGCCGACTTCTTCGGTCTGTATGGCAATGCGCAGCAGACGCTGTCCAAGGACTGGGTAAACAGCGACGAACTTGAATTGCGCCCTGGGGACCGCCTGGGGCTCAAGCTTCGTATCGGACCTGACAGTCGTTTCGTGGGGGTGCTGGCGGCTTATCGAGACCTGCCCAATGTCCAGTGGCGGCTACTGATCCCGCTGACCGTGCAACAACGTAACCGTGCTGATCTGGTATTGGATCAGACCGGTATACGCGTTGCTGGCTCACTCGCCGGCCTGGAGGCGCAGTGACATGCAGGCTCAGAAAGTTATCTGGCAAGAAGGCATGCTGTTGCGGCCACAGCACTTGCAGCACAACGACCGTTATTATCATCAACAACTCACCCAGACGCGCTTGTTGGGCAGTGATACCTGGGGCTTGCTCACGCTGGAACTCAATTTGCAGTACCTCAAGCTGGGCAAGCTGGTGGTCAACCAGGCCAGCGGCGTTTTGCCGGACGGTAGCCTGTTTGAGTTGAGCCCCGGCATGGAACCTCTGGTGTTGCAGGTACCCACCGACACGGGCAGACAAGGCGTTTTCCTGGCGCTCCCGTTGGCCAGTGGCAGTCACCTTGAAGTTCGCCAGCCAGGACAGAGTGATGTGCTGGCACGCTACGTCAGCTGCGAAGTGGAAGTGGGAGATGCCAATGCGGGTGTGGATACGCGTTGCCGGATCAACTGCGCACGTCCCGACTTACGTCTTCTGTTGGGCGAACACCCGCATGACGAGCACTTCGTCAAACTCAAGATCGCCCAGGTACTGGACGCCACCGACGAGGGGGGAGTGAACCTGGATACAACGTTCATCCCTACGTTCATTTTCGTGCAGGAGCATGGGTACGTGGCGTCGTGTCTCAAGAAGGTGATCGGCTTGCTTGTCAGCAGGGGCGATGCCATCGCTGCACGTATTCGTGGCGAGAGCACGACCGCAGGCACACAAATCGCTGACTTCCTGATGCTGCAAGTAATCAATCGTACCGAGCTGGAGCTACGCCACTGCGTGAGCCAGGCCCGGGTGCGGCCCGAAGCAGTGTTCCGTGCGCTGGTGTCGCTGCTCGGTGAGTTATCAACGTTCGCCAGTGACAGTAAGCGTGCGCAGTTGAACGTTCATTACCAACACGGTGATCAGGGCGCCAGTTTTCGTGGGCTGATGGAGCAGGTGCGCTTGGTGCTGTCTGTGGTGTTGGAGCAACAGGCGATCAAGTTGGCTTTGCAGCCGCGCCAATATGGCGTCCTGGTATGCCCAGTCAGCGAGTTGAAATTGCTTGGTACGGCCACCTTCATTTTGGCGGCCACTGCGCAGTGTGAGGCGCAGGAACTGCGCCAGCGTCTGCCGGCACACCTGAAAGTCGCGCCGGTTGAGCGCATACGTGAATTGGTCAACCTGCACTTGGCCGGTATCAAGGTCACGTCGTTGCCAGTGGCGCCGCGACAGATTCCATTTCACGCCGGCAAGACCTACTTCATGCTCGATATGAGCGCTCGTGATATCGCACAACTGGAGCAGTCAGGTGGTTTCGCTTTCCACGTAGGAGGTGAGTTCACCGGGCTTGAACTTGACTTCTGGGCCATCAGGAATTGAACGCCATGGAAAGTGAATGCACTCAAGATGAAAAAACCGTCTTGCTTGACCGGGAAAGTCATGGGCCTGCCCAAGGACCATTAACGGACTTCCCGTCGCCGCCGCGTTATGAGCAGTTGGAAGATCGGATGATCTACGCCGGCCTCAGGCTCGATACGCAAAGCTTCCAGGTTGGGCTCAACCCTATAGTCGACGCAGCCTGGGCGGTATTGTCCGAGGTTGTAGGGCTCAGGCGCTGCTCTGGCCGTGAAAGTTGGGACACGCTCAACGAGCGGTTGTCGTTGGCTGTCAATCAATTTGAAACCCACGCTTTGCAGGGCGGCGTGGAAAGCAGCCAGATAATATCGGCGCGTTATGTGTTGTGCAGTGTGATTGACGAGGCGGTCTTGATAACTCCGTGGGGGGCGCAGAGCGAGTGGTCGAAAAAGAGCCTGTTGAGCCGCTTTCATAACGAAACCTTCGGGGGCGAAAAAGTTTTCCAACTGCTGGAGCGGCTGTCGCGCGACCCCCTCAAGCACCTGGCGATGCTGGAGCTTTTGTACCTGTGTCTATCTTTGGGGTTCGAGGGCAAATACCGGGTCATGGAGCGGGGCGCGTCACAACTTGAGGCTGTTCGTGATGCCTTGTATCGCCAGATCAGGCATGTACGTGGGGAACCGCTGAAGGCGCCGCTACTGCCTGCCATACAGGGGAAGGACCCGCACAAGCGGATCCGTGTCATTCCCGTCACTTGGTGTGTGGCATTCACCCTGAGCTGTTTGTTGGCTCTGTATACAGGATTTGCCTGGGTACTGAGCAAGGAGCGATCGAATGCACTGCAACCCCTTCAATTCTCGGCGTCGGACCTGATTCGTACGCCCTTGTAAACGCTGGAGCAATGAATGAGCGCATTCTTCAAGAGGATGGGCGCCGTGCTGGGCAGGGTTTGGGTTTGGAGCCTTCTGCTGGCGCTTTCCTGTGCGGCACTCGTGTGGTTTTTAGGGCCGCTGTTGGCAGTGGATGACTATCGTATCTGGCAGGGGACGACTGCTCGCCTGCTTACCATCAGCATCGTGTTTTTACTGTGGGGGCTGGTGATAGCGCTTACGGATACTGGTAGTGCTACCAGGCGCCAAAGGCCCCCGCGTCAGCAGCCGTTGAAGTGGGTCGAGGATGAGCGCCGTCAGGTAAGCGTTCGATTCAAAAACGCTGTGCATCTGCTGAAAACATCCAGCCATTATGGCGTGCATAACGCACGGTGGCGCCATGATCTGCCGTGGTACCTGTTGATCGGCGAGCCGGGCAGTGGCAAAACGCAGTTACTGGCTGCCGCCGGCTTGCCGTTGGCGCTCGACCCTGCCCAAGGGCGACCAATGGGCAGTAGCACTCATTGTGAATGGTACTTTGCCGCCGCAGGCATACTCGTCGACACGCCGGGGCGCTACCTTACCCAGCCTGACAGCTCAGTGGATGCCGCAGGTTGGGCAACCCTGCTCAATCTGCTCAGATGGCGGCGCCGAGTGCGTCCGCTGAATGGTGTAGTGGTGACGCTGTCGGTCGACACGTTGTTGAGCATCAACGAGTACGACCTGGATCATCACGCACGCCGTGTGCACTCACGTTTGCAGGAGATTCAGCAGACGTTGCATGTGGATGTGCCGATCTACCTGGTTTTGACCCAGGCCGATCGGTTGTCGGGATTCGCTGAGTTCTTCGACCTGCCCCACGCAGAGAGTGCTGACAGCTTGCTTGGGCAGCACTTGGACGCCCATGTCGAGGATACTGACACTACGCAGGTTCGCCGGGCGGTCGAGCGATTGTTACAGCGCTTGAATAGTGAGCTGATCGGGCGATTGCACCAGGAGCGCAATGTCGAGCGCCGGGGGCTGATGCTGGGATTCCCCCAGCAGGTGGCACGAATAGGTGAACGCGTGAATCTGTTCGCTGAAATGGCGTTTTCCTCTCATCGCTACCAACCCATCAATGGTCTGCGAGGGATTTTCCTGACCTGCGCCGATGGCCGGCACCCGCGATTTGTGCAGGGCCTGTTCAGCCAGGCAATCTTTGCCGAAGCCGACCTCGCTGGCTTGCAGGCCGAGGAACGACAGCGAATCCGTTGGCGCCAGGGGTTGCAAGCGATGGCCGTAGCCTTGGTTATTGGCGGTGTCGGCGGGCTGTGGTGGCACAGTTATGCCGTCAACCATCAACGACTGGCGCAGTTGGCGGCACTGGTAGCTCTCCCGCCGCTTGGCTCGCAAGCCAGCGATGACAGCACGGCGCTGTTGGCGCTGTTGGATGCGCGGCTGGCGGCGACCCGGGTTTTTCCCAGGTCGGCAGATGTGCGCCTGGTCGAGCACGTTGGGCTGTATCAGGGCGAGCTGAGTCGGCCCAGTGTCGAACACGCCTATGAGCAGGCACTGCACCAGCAATTGCTGCGTTGGATAACCGCCCAACTGGACGAGCAGGTATATGCCAGCCTGGGAGATCGGGACCGGCTATTGGACAATCTGCGCGTGTATTTGATGCTCAACTTGCGCGAGCGCCGTGAGACTGCTTGGCTGGCACAACATATGGCGAGCCTCTGGTCGGAGCGTTTTGCCGGGGACATGTCGACACAAAAGCGCCTGAATGATCACTTTGCGCGGCTGCTTGAGCGTCCGTTTGTCGGGCCGCTCAACGAGGAACGGGTGGCTCAGGCTCGCGAAGCACTGAGGGGCGAGTCATTGGCCGACGTGGTGTATCGGGTACTGCGCGAACAAGCCCGCGATCTGGAACCCTTGCGCCTGGCCGAGGGCAATGTATTCGCTGGTATCGCCCCCTCCGTACCGGGTTTCTATACCAAAAGGTATCTGCAGTACTTTGAGACGCAGGGTCCACGGTTGGTTGACACCATTGCCCGGGATAACTGGGTGCTCGGTGAGGGTACCGATCTGGGCCATCAAGATTTGAGTCGGCTGATGGCGCAATTGCAGCAGCGCTATTTCAGTGAATATGCCGATGCCTGGAGCGATGTTCTCGGCCGTATCACGCTGCAAGAGACCGACAGCCTACGCCAGGACGCCGAGCAGCTCATGAGCCTGACTTCGGCCCAGTCCCCTTTGATTCGGTTGTTGCAACAGTTGCGTGAAAACACGCGTTTGCTGCCAGGTCATGAGCTGCTCGATAAAGCAGTGCAACATCCCGCAGACGTGGCCAAGGCGGCGCTGGTGGCTGGGACTGATGCTGCGCGGCGGGCGCTGCAACAAAAATTCGAGCCTTTGCATCAATTGCTGGATGAGCAGAACAACCCCGGAGCAGAGCTGACCCAGGCTTTGCGTCAGTTGGATGAACTGCACTTGCAACTGACGGCATTGAACCGTGACAGCGCACCCGAACAGGCAGCCTTCCTGCGTGCCCGGCAGCGTATGGAGGGGCAGCAGGATGTGCTGGGTAGCCTGCGTGATGCCGCTGCGCGTCTGCCGCTACCCGTTGCCGGCTGGCTTGAGGGCCTGGCCGACGAGAGTTGGCGGCATTTGCTGGAGCAGGCCTATGTGCACGTCAACCAACGCTATCAGAGCGATGTGCGTAGCCCTTACGCCAAGGCAATTGGACGACGTTACCCGTTCCATGCCAACGCGAGCAATGACGTAGCCCTTCATGATTTTCAGGAGTTCTTCAAGCCACGAGGGGTGATGGCGCGCTTTTATGAGACCTACCTGCGGCCTTTCATCAGTGTCGACGGCACTCGCTACCGATTGCGTGGGCTGGATGGCCAGAGCTTGCCGGTTTCGCGTTCGCTGTTGGAGCAATTGACAAAAACCCAGGCCATACGCCGCGGTTTTTTTACCGAGGACACGGAGGAGTTATCTGTGCGGTTTACCGTGGCGCCCTACAGCCTGGACCCATCGATCAGTCGTGCGATTCTGCGCGTGGGTGACCAGCAATTGGAATATCGCCACGGTCCCATCGTGCCCGTGGCGTTCCGTTGGCCCACCGATGCAGACAATGGGCGCAGCAGTCTCGTCCTGGAGAAAGGCACCGAGCAGCGACCCTTGGGAATCGAGAAGAACACAGGGGCTTGGTCACTGTTCCGGTTTCTGGACCAGCTGCAGAGAGAACCCGCCAGTGGGCAAAATGCTCAGGTTTTCAAGGCAGACCTCGCCGGCCTGCGCGTCAATTACCTGCTGACCAGCCAACGCACGCCTGTCCCGTTTGATGTGGATACGTGGCGCACCTTTCGCTTGTCGGAGCAACTGTGAAGATGGCAGCCCCCTGGCGCAGCGCTGGTCGTACACAGCAGGGGCAGGCGCGGCTGCGCAACGAGGATGCATTCCTGGACGACCCGCGCCGCAGCTGCTGGGCGGTTGCGGATGGCATGGGCGGGTATCGCAACGGGGATTTCGCCAGCCAATGGGTAATCAGGCAGTTGGCAGCCGTGTCGGCTCAGGGCAACCTCGATCAGCGTATCCAGGCCGTTCGCAGTTGTTTGCAGGGCGTCAACCAAGGGTTGAGGCGTGCATGGATAGAACCTGGTGCACCTGCTGACGCGACGATGGGCAGTACCGTAGTTGCACTGCTGCTGGAGAAAGGCCGGGCGGCTTGTCTCTGGGCGGGAGACAGTCGCTGCTATCTATGGCGCGGGCAGAGTCTCTACCAATTGTCGAAGGACCATTCGTTGCTGCAGCGGCTCATGGACGAGCGTCACCTCAGTGCCGCGCAAGCCCAGGCCTACCCCGATGCCAGGGCCTTGACCCGAGCCGTGGGCGCGGGTTCGCGGTTGCACCTTGAGGCATTGGAACTCAGTACCCGCCCAGGGGATGTATTTTTATTATGCAGTGATGGTTTGTATCAGGCCCTCAGCCATGTGGACCTGGGACGAGCGTTGAGTATGCAAACGCCCCAGCAGGCAGTGGAACGGCTATTTGTAGGGGCGTTGCGCAGGCCGGTACATGATGACCTGACCGCGGTTGTCGTGCAGCCTTGAGCGCGTCGCCACAAGCCTTGCGTCTGCTGGTTGGGCGTTATCACCTTGAGCATGTCTTGGGCAGAGGGGGTATGGGCGTTGTGTACCGTGCGCGCGACCTGCTGCACGAGCAATTAGGCGAGCGCTGTTCGAACGTGGCGCTCAAGCTGGTGGACGAATCCATTTCCCAATGTCCCGATGCGCATGTGTTGTTGTACAACGAGTTTGCGTTGACCCGCAGCCTTCGGCACGACCGCGTGGTACGGACGTTCTCGTTCGAAGTCGACACACACAGCCAGGTCGCGTTCTTCACCATGGAGTTGTTGCAGGGGCTGACCCTGGACCGTCTGCTGCTGGAATGCCCTTATGGGTTGCCCTGGCGCGAACTGCAACCCATCGCCGTGCAGTTGCTGGATGCCTTGGTCTACACCCACCAGCAAAACGTGCTGCACGGTGACGTCAAACCAGCCAATGTCATGGTGGGCGAGGAGGGCGTGCGCTTGTTCGACTTTGGGCTGGGCCATGCCGCCGGGCAGGCTGGGGTGGGTTTGCCGAGTGTCAGCCGCAGTCGTTTCAATGCCTGGACACCTGCCTACGCAGCCCCGGAACTGTTGGCCGGCGGGGCGTTGACCGCGGCCGCCGACTTGTACGGCGTGGCCTGCATCCTATACGAACTGGCCCATGGCAAGCGCGTTGGCGAACGTTGCGCAATGGACCGGCTGTCCCGGCCTGCGCAGTTGCCCAGGCATTGCTGGGCGGCGTTACAGGCTGCGCTCGCGGTGGACCCGCAGCACCGAAGCATAACGGTCGCCGAGTTGCGCCAAGTCATGGGGCGCAACCGGCCACGCTGGCGCTTGTAGGGAAGAGGTCAAACGGCCAAGCCGTGCAACTGGCAGTACTCCAGCCAGTCCATGCCCGCCATCTGTGCGACTTCTTTATGCACTTCACGGCGCTGGGCCTCGAAGACTTCGGTGGAATCGGCCGTCAGCTTGAGGGTCAATTCCCAGGCGAACAGCTGTTGCTGTTCAGCGTGTGCCTCGAAAGCCTCATGCAGGCGTTCAGCGCGATACTGCGCCAGGGTTTCGCCCCTGGCCTGGGCTACCAGCGGGTTAAGACTGTCCAGCTCGGCAGCGACCTGCGGTTGTTCGCGCAGAAATCTGTCCAGTGCAAGCTGATAAGTATCGTTAGGCGTCGACACAGATAGACACCTTAACGAGAAGGATGAGAGCTGCTATCGGACGTGCGTGCGTTGAGGTGATGGCGGGCACGCTTGCGCGACCTGCGTCGCATCCAGTTCTGCAACGGCGCCAGCAAGAAAAACATCAGATAGGCGATCAGCACCAGCGTCAGGTCTACCCAGGTTTCAGCCACAGGCCCGGTAAACAATTCAATGACGTTCTTGATCACAAACAGCAACACCACGCTGCACAACCACAGCACAATGGTGACGAATAGAGGACGCATGTTACTTGAGCGCTTGTCTTGCATAGTGAGGTTCTCTCCTTTGGCCTGTTGTCGTTCCAGGCAAGATTCCCTGAGTGCGTACCCATTATCAGACAGGTTGTAACATCGTTTAACACGCACAAACCGTGCGGATGATACCGACTCAGACAGCCTTAGGGGATGATTCAAGTCAGAAAGTTCGATAAATCTGTAGGGATTTAGTCTAGCAGCCAGGCATTCACTGGTAAAAAGCCGGGCTGGGGCGGGGATAAAGGCTTTCGCTTCGGCTATCAGGGCGTGTAGCGTTAGCGGTGTTTCCGGCCGCTGATCTTCAGCGGCAGTCGGTGACAGGCAGAGGACGGCCCATGGCGCACACCCTGTTCAAACTTTTCCTGACCCAGCGCCTGGCGGTCCTGGCCAGCACGGAGTCGTTGCGTGCGATTCGTGAGGGGCTGCTGTGGATTCTGCCGTGCCTGTTGGTGTCCGCCGGCTTCCTGATTCTGTCCGAATGCGCCCTGGCGCTGGGGTTCGATCCCCAAGTGGTGAGTTTCCTGGCGGGGTTGCATAAACAGATCAGTTCGGTGATCCCACTGCTGGTCGCGGCCTCCATCGGTTATATGTTGGCGATTCAACACCGTCTGCCACAGCTGCCGGTTGCCTTCCTGTGCCTGGCCCATGTGGTGGTCGCCACCTTCGTGCTGCGTGATTACCCGCGTGCTTCGGCCACGTTCCTGCTGTTTATTGCCATTGCTTCGCCCTTGATCAATGTGCCTGCCATTGCCTGGCTGCACCGCTTTCGCTGGACACGCCTGGTCAACCAAGACCTGGTCGGCCATAACCTCAAGGGCACCATCAACATGGTGATACCCGGCGCACTCACGGCCTTGTCGTTGGTGACGGTGTTGTCGTTGCTGCTGTTGATACCCCATGTGGCGCAAATCCAGGGTCCGCAGGTGCTTGATGCGTTGCAGACGCCTTACGGCAGCGGGTTGTTTGTGACACTGATGAATTCGCTGCTGTGGTTCTTCGGCATTCACGGCGTGTATGCCATGCAGCCGCTATTCGATGCCCTGGACCAGGCCGTGGCGCTCAATGGCGCAGCGTTGGCGGCGGGGGAGCCGGTGCTGTACTTGCTCAATAACGGCTTGCTGGGCAGTTTTGCGTTTATCGGTGGTTCGGGGGCAACCTTATGCCTACTGCTGGCGATCCTGCTGTTTTCCAAAAGCCAGTCCATGCGCTTGCTGGCGGTAGCGAGTTTGCCGTTGTCGTTATTCAATGTGAGCGAGGTGCTGTTGTTCGGTTTGCCGATCATCCTCAACCCGCGCCTGTTTATACCGTTTCTACTGGTACCGGCGTTCAACGCGATGGTGGCTTTGATGGTGGTACAACTGGGCTGGGTGTCGCCGGCGGTGGCCAGCGTGCCGTTTACCGCCCCGGTGCTGCTCAATGCATACCTCAGCACCCACGGCGACGTGGCGGCGGTGGTGTTGCAGATCGTTCTGCTGGGGGCCGGGACGCTGGTGTATGCGCCCTACGTGAGAGCGATTCATCGCCAGTCCAGCGATGGCGGCACGGTGTATCTCAAATCTTTGGACATGACCTTTCGCGGCCTTGAGGAAAAAGGCCGTCTGCTAGAGTTCGACCCGGTGCTGGCCACCCACCAGACATTGGCCCGCCAGGCGGCTGAGTTGAACCGCATCCAGCAGATCAGCGATTACGAGTTCTATCTTGAGTTTCAACCCCAGGTCTCCACCCGCACCGGTTTGTGCACCGGGTGCGAGGCGCTGATGCGCGCCCGGGACAGCCAGGGCACGGTGCATTCGCCGTGGGAGTTCCTGCAATGGCTGGCGCACGCCAGGCTGATGCCGGACGTGGATGTGTGGGTGGCATCCCAGGCCGTGCGCCAGTATCAGAAATGGCAGAAGATGGGTTTTGAACTGCCGATGACCATCAATATTTCCAGTACCACACTAAAGGACGCCGCCTATGGCGACCGCCTGGTGGAAATTCTTGGCCAGGCCCGTGGGCAAGTTTCAGTGGAAATTACCGAAGACGCGCTGGTCAGCGACATCCCGGCCACCCGCCAGACCATCCAGAAGTTGCAAGCCATGGGGGCCAAGGTCTATCTGGATGATTTTGGCACTGGGTTTTCTGCGTTGAGCTATCTGCATCAGTTTCCTGTGGATTTCATCAAGATCGACCGCAGTTTTGTGGTTGCCCAGCACGACCCTAAAGGCGCCCAGGTGCTCACCGGTATGTTGCGCTTCTGCGAGGCCCTGGACCTGGGCGTGGTAGTGGAAGGGGTCGAGACGGCTGAGCAATTGGCCTTTTTGAGTAACGGGCCTGAGTTGTTTATCCAGGGCTGGTATTTCAGCAAGGCACTGCCTGGGGATCAGTTGCCGCGCTTTGTGCTTGAGCGCAGGGCGTTGGTCTGATGACCGACCCTATCTACCTGGCACCCCGATCCAACTGTGGGCGCTGGCTCGCCGGCGACGACCATAGGTAACTACACAACTTTGGTGCGACGCTGGACCTGTGGCGAGTGAGCTTGCTCCCGTGACGGACTGACAGCCGACGCTGATCTAACTGACGCACCGCGATCTAACTGTGGGAGCTGGCTTGCCTGCGAAGACGGCCTGACAGCCGATACAGTTGGATCGTGTACATATCCATTCCTGCGGTAACGGCTAATTGGGGCTCCGCCCTGACGCCATCACCTCCCATCGCCAAGCCTTGAAAGAATTTTCCTACAGGTGTTGACCTTGCCACTACGGGAACCTTTAGGCTTTTTTCCGAGTATGTCCCACCACAAAAACAAGATTCAGGGGTTATCAATGGATACTGCTACCCTGCAACAACGCTCGGATTCCGATCTGTTCACCACCGCCTCGCGGCTGATGACGAATGCCTTGGAACCCGGCGCCAACTACACCCAGGTCATCCGCGCGCTGGAAGCGCTGCTCGCACTGACTCGGCAAGGCCTGGCGGGAGACGCTGGCGCCTACGCGCACTACCAGTCAGCCCTGCTGCAACTTCACATTCCAGGTGACCCGCGCACCGAGCCGACCCGGCGCTGGATGGCCAGCGAGGTCTACCGCGTCGAAGATGAGTTCGCCGCCGACGTGCCGGGCTTCACCGCGTTGCCGGTGGAGGAGTTCCGTCAACAGGTCGACGCTGAAATCGCCGCACGCAGCCGGGTCAACCACCCGATGTCGGTACACCTGTTCCAAGGTACGCCGCCGGTGCAGGATGTGCGCTTCTTCCTGGAGCATCACTGGACCCGTTCCTACAACTTCTACAGCCTGCTGGCCGAACTGGCTTTTCGCTTCGAAGCCATCGAGGACGCCTCGGTGTTTTACCGCAACCTGTACGGCGAAGCAGGGGCTGAGACACCGGAGCGTTCGCACCCGGCGATGCTCGCCCATCTGATGGAGTATTTCGATATTCCGCTGGCCATCGACTTTCCCGCGCTGCATCCGCTGGAAAAGGCCTACCTGAATAATCGTATTCGCTGTGTGCGCCACACGGATGTCGCCTGGGGCCTTGCGCTGCTGTATGCGGTGGAGTCTGTCAGTTGCGTCAACCATCGGCGCATCTACGAGCTGTTGCAGCGCCTCGACGTTCCAGAGCAGCCCAGCGAATTCCACCGTTTGCATGGCACCCAGGATGAGATCGACACCGAGGAAATGTGGGCACTGATTGCCAAGTTCGCCAGCGAGGAGGGCTTTCAGCGCACGTTCATGCGCGCACTCAAGCGCCACTTCGAAATCAACAAAGCCTACTTCGACAGCCTGTGGCAGCAGATGCAGGCCCAACGCCTGTCTGCCTGAACGGCCTGCGATCCGAAAACAAAAATAATGGAGCACATGATGAGCCCACGTAATTTTTCCCTGCCGCAATTGCAGAATATTCACACGGCCGAAGCCCGTCTGTTGGCGGAAGCCTTGAAGCCGGACGCGACGTTCAATCGCATCGAAATTGCTGCCAATATGCTGCGCGCCCTGTGCGAGACCGGCCAACGTGGCGACGCCGCGAATGCAGCGCAGTGCCAGCAATTGCTGTACATCCTGTCGCTGAGCGATGACGTGGCCACCGCCTCGACCCGGCGCTGGCTGGCCAATGCCGTCTATAGCGTACAAGAGCGTTTCATGCCGTCAGCCGACCTGGCATCCCCCTTGTCCGAGGCCGGTTTCCAGCAACGCCTGGAAGAGCAGATTGCCGCGCAGTCGCGGGAAAACCATCCGATGTCGCAGTATGTGTTTGAAGGCAAAGCCTCTCGCGAGCAACTGCAGGTGTTTTTGCGTCACCAGTGGTTCCGCACGTACCGCCTGTACCGGGATGCCGCCGACCTGCTGGTCAACCTGACCGACGTGGACGAAGCGGCCGCCCTGGCGCGTTATCTCTACGGCGAGTTGGGCGAAGAAGACGAGCGGCGCTCCCACCCCCGCCTGTTAGCCAAGCTGCTTGCCGCCGTGGGCCTGAATGCCGATTTCGAGGCGCTCTCGACGATGCCCGAGGAAATCGCCTACCTCAACAACCGCGCACGCTGTTTCCGCAACCCCGATGTCGGCTGGGGCCTGGCGGTGTTCTACATCACCGAACTGGTGGTGCCGGGCAACCACGGCAAGCTGTACAACGCCCTGCGCAACGCGGGCTTGAGCCAGGATGACGCGGAGTACTACGAAGTGCATATCAGCCTGGTGCCGCCGCGGGCCAAGCGTGAATGGGCGCTGATCTCACGGCGTATTCCGGACCTCGGGTTTCAGAATGCGTTCCTGACGTCTTTGGCCGAGCACTTCCGGCTGGAGCGGGCTTATTACGATGCAGTCTGGGAAGAAGTACAACGCGTGAAGTAGCCCTCCCTGGACAACCCGAGTAACCCGACATGCCAAGTCATATCACTGAATCCCGTATCCACGGGGGCGCTTACTCGTCCCCGGAATTTGCTGCGATCTTCTCTGATGCCAATCAGGTGCAGAAGTGGCTCGATGTTGAAACAGCGCTGGCGGCGACCCAGGCGCAGATGGGCCTCATCCCCCACGAGGCCGCCCGGGAGATCGCCCGGGTAGCCAGCGTGGAACTGCTGGACCTCGACGCGTTGGGGCGCGAAGGCCTGGAAACCGGGCACATCCTGGTGCCGACCCTGCGCGCATTGCAGGGGTTATGCGCCGATGGGCTGGGCGAATACGTGCATTACGGCGTGACCACCCAGGACATCCTCGACACCGGGCTGATCCTGCAAATCCGCGATGCCTGGGGCCTGGTGGTGCAGCGTTTGCGCGGGATCCGTGGGCATCTGCTCACGCTCGCCCTGCGCCATAAGCACACGCCGATGGTCGCCAGGACCCATGGTCAACACGCTTTGCCCACCACGTTTGGCTACAAGGTGGCGGTGTGGGTCGATGAGATTGATCGACACCTTGAACGCTTTGAAGAAGCCTACGCCCGGGTGATGGTCGGCAACCTGACCGGCGCCGTGGGCACCCTGGCCGGGCTTGGCCCGCAGGGTTTGGAAGTGCAGCGCCGTACCCTGGAAAGCCTCGGCCTGTCGGCACCGTTGAGCAGTTGGCACAGCGCCCGCGACCGCATCCTGGAAGCCGCGTGGTTGCTGGTGCAGGCGTCGGCGACGTTGGGCCGTGTCGCCAATGAGATCTACCACCTGCAGCGCACCGAGATCGACGAAGTGCGCGAGGGGCGGCGAGCCGGGCAAGTGGGAAGTAGCACCATGCCCCACAAGCAAAACCCATCGACGGTGGACCTGATCAGCGCGCTGTCGCGGCTGGTGCGCGCGCAGATGGTTGCGCTGACCGACGCCGCTTTCCAGATGCACGAGCGTGACGGCACCACTTGGCGCATCGAATGGGCGGCCTTACCCGAGCTGTTCATTTACGCCGGTGCGTTGCTCGCTCGTATGGAAGGCTTGCTGCAGGCTGGGCTGCAGGTGCGTGAAGCGCGCATGCGCAGCAACCTGGACTTGCTGGGCGGGCTGATCCTGTCGGAGCGCGTGATGCTTGCGCTGGCGCCTCGGTGTGGCAAGCAGACGGCCCATCATCTGGTGCACGACATCGCCCTGCAGGCCCAGGACGCGGGCGTTTGCTTTCGCGATGCGCTGCTTGGCGACCCTCGGCTGCGCGGTTGTTTCAGCGCGCAAACGCTCGACGACTTGCTTGACCCGACAGCCTACACAGGGCTGGCGGCCGAGATGGTCGATCTGGTGGCAACTAAAGCAAGACCTCGCGCTTCAGGCGATGGCGCTGAGGCGGTGATGGCAACCCAAGGCAATACCAGTCAGTCCCTGTACGCTACGGAGGGTATGTGATGGATGCGCAAACATTGGAAGTGACAGCCCGTGCGTCTTGCACCGCACGTTCGGACCACCCGGGCTTTGATCATGACGGCGAGCAATGCCGCCACGAACACAGCCACATCCTCGATTCGAAAACCCACGGTTCGGGTTATGCCGGCCCGCAGAGCCGCAAGATCTTCTGCAGTCATTGTCGCCTGCAACGTTGGCTGGACGTGGAAGCTGCGCTGGCCATGGCCCAGGCCGATGTCAACATCATCCCGCGCGAGGCGGCCCTGGAGATCGAAAAGGCCGCGTTGCTATCGGGCATCAATGTGCGCCAACTGGCCGAGGGCGTGGCTGCCACTGGGCATTCGCTGATGCCATTGCTGAGCGCCCTGCAAAAAAATTGTAGCCCCAGTGCCCGTGAATACGTGCATTACGGCGCTACCACCCAAGACATCCAGGACACCGCCCAATCCCTGGAGATGCGCGATGTGCTTGATGCGATGGATCAGGCCCTGGAGACTTTGCTGGGCAAGTTGTCGACCCTGGCCGATGCGCACCGTGACTCGCTGATGGTCGCCAGGACCCACTCGATTCCCGCTTTGCCGACCACCTTCGGGCTGAAGGTCGCCGGCTGGATCGATGAGCTGTTGCGCCACCGGCAGCGCTTGGCCGAAGCCCGCCAGCGTGTACTGGTGGTGCAACTGTTCGGCGGGGTCGGCACCATGGCGGCGTTCGGCCCGGACGCCATGCCGATGCTGGATCGTTTTGCCCAGCGCTTGTCGCTGCAAGTGCCCCTGACGGGCTGGCATGTGTCCCGTGACCGCGTTGCGGAGTTCGTCAGCACCCTGGCCATGGTCACCGCCTCGTTGGCCCGCGTAGCCGATGAAATCCGTACGCTCAATCGTTGGGAAATCGCTGAAGTGGAAGTGGGCTGGAGCGACCAGCAGATCGGCAGCAGCACCATGCCGCACAAACGCAACCCCGAAGGCTGCGAGCAGGTGGTGGTGTTGGCACGGCTGGCCAAGGCCCAGGTCATGCTCGCGCTGGACGCGATGATTCTTGAGCATGAGCGCGATTACCGCGGTACGCGGTTGGAGTGGTGCGCGGTCGCGGACGTTTCCCACTATGCACTGATGGCGCTCTCGATTCTGACCGAGACCATCGATGGGCTCACCGTGAATGTGCAGAAAATGGAAGGCACCGCCCAGGCCTATGGCGATGCCATCTGCACCGAAGCGGTGGTGTTCGAAATGGCGCGCAAGCTGGGCAAGAGCAGCGCCTACCAGATCATCTTCGAAGTGTCCCAGGCCAGCCAGCGCAATCACGTGTCGATCCGCGAGGCAATCGAGGCCGATGCGCGGGTGCTTGCGGTCATGAATGACGGCGCCCTGGCCCGGCTGTTCGAGCCCCGTACTCACTTGGGCATGTCCGACCGCATCGTTGACAACGTGCTGGCCAAACTCGCCGGCCACTGATCCCTTAACAGATTTGCATATTCATCAAGGAGCGACAGATGTCCAACGTTATGGAAGTTGATAAAGCCAAGGTCCAGCAATTTTCGGCGCGCATCATGGAGGATTACGGCAACACGCTGCGCGGCGCCATGCTCTACATCGGCGACCAGCTCGGTTTGTTCAAGGCTTTGGCCGACGGCCAGGCGGTGACCCTGGAAGAGTTGGCGCACAAGACCGGCTACAACGCACGTTACTTGCGCGAATGGCTGGGCAGCATGGCCACCGGCAATTATGTGACCTACGACGCGCAAACCCGCCGTTACCAAATGCCCGCCGAGTTTGTGCCGGTGCTGGCCGATGAAGACTCGCCGTATTTTGCCGGTGGCATTATCCAGCTGAGCGTGCCGTTCGTGAGCATGGCGCCCAAGGTCATCGAGGCCTTCCGCCATGGTGGTGGTTGCGCTGAAGAGGCGTTCCCGCTGGAAACCTGGAAAGGCATGGAGCGCATGACCATGCCCTGGTACAAGCACTACCTGGTCCAGCACTGGATTCCATCCCTGGACGGCGTCGAAGAGAAGCTCAAGACCGGCGGCAGTGTGCTGGATTTCGGCTGCGGTGCGGGCCTTGCAGCGATCACCATGGCCAAGGCCTACCCCGAGGCGCGCATTGTCGGCTGCGATTTCCACCTGCCTTCCATCGAGTTGGCGCGGGCCAACGCCGAGGCGGCTGGTGTGGGTGACCGGGTGCAATTCGAGGTGAACGACTCCGATGCCTTGCGCGGCCAGCAATTCGACTTCGTGACCACCTTTGTGGTGATCCACGATGCCACCGACCCTCAGCAGATGCTCAAGGATTTGCGCGCCGCCACGGCCGAAGACGGTACCTACCTGATGGTGGAGCTCAACCTGTCCGAGGAACTGCACGAGAACATGAACCTGTTCGGGCGCGTCATGTACCCGCAGAGCACCCTCTATTGCATGACCTGTTCGCTGTCCCACGGTGGGGCAGGGCTGGGGGCGTTCATGGGCGAGAAGCGTGCCCGCCAGATGGCTGAGGCAGCCGGGTTCAGCCGCTTTCGTAAAGTGCCTTCGCAGTGGCCACCGATGCCGGCGCTGTTCGAACTCAAGCCTTGATAGGAAGCATCCGCGAGTCGCTTTGCGCAGTAAGGCAATTTAATGGCCCCTTTGTAACAAAATCCTCGCCAAAATCACTTCTATTTTCAGGTGGTTAGGTGAGGATGCAAATGCGCTCTGTGGGAATGATGCTGATTGCCTGCTCCCTGGCCGGCGGCGCGACTGTCGCGCAGGCCAGGGAATTGCGCGAGGGTGACAAGTACATGTGCAGTTGGGGCGCAGGCACGGCCGCCAGGGCCCAGGAGCTAAAGTTATCCGGCGTTTCGCTATACGCGGCCCGGCAGAAGATCCAGACCCTCAAGTTCAGCAAATCGTGGATGCGCATGATGGCCATGGGCATCACCGAGCAGACCTATGACAGCCGCTCAAGGCTCAAGCCCGAGGCGATTCGTCAAAGCTTTTACCAGGATTGCCTGCGCTACAAGGTCGCGCGCAAGTAATCCGTAGCCCGCACCAGCCGTGGGGCCTTTACAAATCCACGACAAACCCCGTGTGAGTATTTGCATACAATTGCGCACTTCTTGATGGAGGCGGGTATGCAAGTGCTGATTCGAACGGCGACACCTGATGACGTCGACACGTTGTGCGCGATTCGCACCTCGGTGGTGCAAAACCACCTGAGCCTTGAACAGATGGCTGGCCTGGGGATTACCCCGCAGGTATTGAGCGATACGTTGCGTGCAGCACCTTGCGGCTGGATCGCGGAAGTGGACGGCCAGGCGGCGGGGTTTTCCATGGTCGACCTGGATGAAGGTGAAGTGTTCGCAATGTTCGTGCTGCCCTCGCACGAGAAGCTTGGGCTGGGCCGTCAACTGATGGCGGTGGCCGAGGCGGCCCTGTTTGAGCACCACGACACGCTCTACCTGGTGACTGATGGGCGTGATGAAATCCGCGCCAATGGGTTCTATCAGCGCCTGGGCTGGTCCGTAGTGGGGCCGGTCGATGGTGATGACGTTCGTTATGAAAAGAGCAGGGCGCCATAAGGCCATGAATGCCCCAGAGCCTCCATCGTCCAACGGCTTGCGCTACCTCGCGGTGGGTGTGCTGGGCATCGCCGTGCTGCTGGGGTTCTATTTCATTCAACTCAACGCCAAGGTCGACCGCCAGCGCGAAGAGGCGGCTGAACGCCTGACGCTGTGTCGTCATCTGGAGGCCGTGGTGGGCGCCACTGCTTCCAGTCGTGAGGCCCTTCAAGAAACATGCAGGCAGTTAAGTGAACAGTTACTTGAAAGCGCTACGCCCGATTAATAACCATTTTTTATACAGGGACTTACTGTCGTTACTTGCACCAAAAAGTAGCACGACTACTGCCTTCTACCTTAAAAAATATGTGGTTATTGAATGACTTACGACGCTTTCAATCCGACGAAAGGATTAAAATAATCTTGTTACATGTTTTTACAATCGCTACTATAGCCGGGCGTTCACCTCCCACGGTTTATGCATTTTTAAATCCCAAGTTTCCATCAGCTACTTGGGATTTTTTTTGCCCGCGATTTAATCTCGGCCTGTCGTTCATTGCCGGTGACGCCCTACTAAAGTGAGGGCTGGCTAACACTTTTGCATTAATTGTCCGGCGGCCGGCAAAACCTTATCTATGCTGCTTGCATCACCTCAATCGGGTAGAACCCAGGGACGGGGGGCTGATCATGATTTCCATCACCGAATTCAACCGCATCATGGCCTCAGGCTTCCTGCCGCTTGCGTGTGAGTGCTGCCTCAATAGTGACGGCTCGCTGCGCATCTGCGTGTTCGAGCCTGCGTCCGGTCGTGTCGACTTGCTGCTGACCCGCGTATCACCCGAAGGCCTGGACAGCATCCGTGCCATCTCCAACCTGATTGGTGAGTTGCGTACCGAGATAAAGGCCGGGCGCCGTGGGTTTGCTGCGGTAGGTTAACGGCCGTCCAGCGCGTCAGAGGCGCCGCAGGAAGGATTTGACGATGTGGCGGGTAGCGTCTGTGGTATCCAGCTCGTCCACGGCGCTGTAGGCGTACCACTGGCAATCGACAATCTCATTGCACGGCCGCGCCTCGTCGATATTGACCACCGAGGCCTCGAACACATGATGGACGGTGTCGCGGGCCTTGAGCTCCTGCAGGTACAGCAAGCCGTCCACGTTTAAACCGGTTTCTTCTTCCAGCTCGCGTTCCGCCGCGCCTACCGGGCGCTCGTGCGCTTCTACTTTCCCGCCGGGCAATGCCCATTTTGATCTGGCCTTGCGTACGAAGAGGATGTGCCCCTCACGTTCGCAAATGACGGTCGCCCTAATTTTCATCGAATGTGCCCCCGCGCCGGATGAATGTCATAAAAGTGTAATGCAATTGTCATGCTAAGTGGTTATGGCGCGCCAGGGCCGGTATGTGGATACTGCCCGATTGACGAATACGACCGAGGACATTAGATGAAGACCATACGCTGGGGCATGATCGGCTGTGGCAGTGTCACTGAATTGAAGAGTGGACCGGCTTTCTATAAAGCGCCAGGTTCGGCATTGGTCGCGGTGATGGGGCGGCGTGCCGAGGCGGTGCGCGATTATGCGGCGCGCCATGGCATTGCCCGTTGCTATACCGATGCCCAGGCCTTGATCGATGACCCCGAGGTGGATGCGGTCTACATCGCCACTCCGCCCGACAGTCACCTTGAGTACGCCCTGAGAGTGGCCGCGGCGGGCAAACATTGTTGCGTCGAAAAGCCGATGTCGCTGAATGCTGAACAGAGCGCGTTGATGCAGCGCACATTCGAGCGTGCCGGGCTGCATCTGTTTGTCTCCTACTATCGGCGTTCATTGCCACGCTTTCAGCAAGTGCGCACCTGGCTGCAGGAAGGCCGTATCGGTGAGTTGCGCCACCTGACCTGGACCTTGTGCAAACCCGCTGCCGTAACAGACTCCGACGCCACCAATTGGCGCACCGATCCGGCCATTGCCGGTGGCGGTTACTTTGCCGACCTGGCGAGCCATGGGTTCGACCTGTTCCAGTACCTGGCCGGGGACATCGTCGAGGTCTCAGGCTTTTCGGCGCGACAGGCTGGGCGCTACGCGGCAGAAGATGCCGTGACGGCCTGCTGGACATTTGCCAGCGGTGCATTGGGCATGGGCTGCTGGAATTTTGTGGCGGACCGACGCGAAGACCGGGTCGAACTGATCGGCAGTCGCGGTCGTATTCAGTTTTCGGTGTTCGAGGACCAGCCGCTGCGTCTTGAAGGCGAGACCACCGAGGTGTTGGACGTGCCGTGTCACACCCATATTCAATGGCACCACGTCCTGAACATGAACGCGCATATTCGTGGCGAGGCCGAGCATCCGTCGCTGGGCATCGAAGCGCTGAAGACCGATATCATCTTGGACAAGGTGTTACACCGTTACTCCCAGCATCCCTAGGCGTGGCAATAGCGTAAGGCTTTACTCTTTTAAAGGAATACCGGGATGAAATACTGGATGGTGATGTGGCTGCTGATGGCCACCGCGGCAACGGCGGCGCCACGCAGCCAAGGGCAGGCGGGTGAGTTTGATTTCTATGTGCTATCGCTCTCGTGGTCACCCACGTTTTGCCTCACGCACCCAGGCAACGAGCAATGCTCAGGTAAAGGCTACGGCTTTGTGCTGCATGGTTTGTGGCCGCAATACGCGCGGGGAGGGTGGCCGGCGTCCTGTACACCGCAGACGCGCTTGAGCGCGGCAGAAATGGACAAGGGCGCGGCGCTGTTTCCCACCCGCACGCTGCTCAAGCATGAGTGGGCCAAGCATGGTACCTGCAGTGGGCTGGAGCCGTTGGAGTATCTGGAGAAGACCGATGTGGCGCTCGGTGCGGTTGCCATTCCGCAGCAACTGCAGCCGTTCAATACGCCGCCGTCATTGCGGGCCAACGAGATCGAGGCGCTGTTTCGCGAGAGCAACCCACGCATGGGCAACCACGGTATGGCGGTGATCTGCAAGGGCAAGGTGCTGTCGGAAGTGCGGGTGTGCCTGACCAAGGATCTCGCGTTTGCCGGTTGCCCGCGCAGTGTGAAGAGCCAGTGTCGGGGGGGCGATATTCGTATTCCCACCCAGCGCTGAGAGGTGCCCTGGATCCCACTATGAAAGCTGGCTTGTTGGGTCGCCGTATCGCTGCGATCGCGGCGTGCCAGCCGATGGCTATCTACCTGACGCCCCCGCGATCCAACTGTGGGAGCTGGCTTGCCTGCGAAGACGACCTCACAGTCGACACCGTAATACCGAGTACCTATCCATTCCTGCGGTAACGGCTACTTAGGGTTCCGCCCTGACGGCGTCTCACTTTTGAAAAGCCGGAATGCCGGCCCAGACAAAAGTAAGCAAAACGCTCTTGCCCCACCACGTTACCCACGAATTCAAGCCTGCGTTCGGCCAGCGTGGTTTAACGGGGCGCCTGAGATCAAGATCACAAGCAGATCAAGATCAAGAGCGGCTCGCTTCGCATCGTGGTTACCTGTGGGCGGCACATTTGACATCTCTGTCGATTGAACGGCCGCCATCGCAGGCAAGCCAGCTCCCACAGTTTATCGCGGGGGCACTAATCAGATCAGCGTCCGTTTCTGAAGTACCCAGGGGCATTTTCTTCAATACCCTCGTGTCCCTGCGCGGTACCGTGATCTAAACCTCGTTTGGGATCACAAAAGGAACTGCAATGAGCTTGATTCTCTCCATGGCCGCCTTTGCCCTGGCCACGTCCATCACGCCGGGACCGGTGAATGTGGTCGCTTTAAGTTCTGGCGCACGTTTTGGTTTCGTCGCCAGCCAGAAACATGTCTTCGGCGCCGCCGTGGGTTTTACCTTGTTGTTGGTGTTGATCGGCCTGGGGTTGCATGAAGTATTGGTGCGCTGGCCGATCCTGATTCAATTGATCCGCTGGGGCGGCGTGGCGTTCTTGTTGTATATGGCTTGGAAGCTGGCGGTGGATGATGGCCGTCTGGACGCTGACGGTGCGCACTCCGCGCCGTCGATGTTGTATGGCGCGATCATGCAGTGGCTCAACCCGAAAGCCTGGCTGGCGTGTGTGGCAGGCATGGGGTTGTTCGTGGCCGATGGCGATGCGGCGCAGGTATGGTTGTTTGCCGTGCTTTACCTGGTGATCTGCTACCTGTCGGTGGCGTGCTGGGCGTATGCGGGGACGTTTTTGCGCCGCTACTTGAACAACCCCAAAGGTGTGCGCCTGTTCAACCGCTCAATGGCCGCGTTGCTGGTGGCCAGTGTGGGTTATTTGCTGATGGCTTGAGGTTCTCGCGGTATTGCCCCGGCGTGGCCGCGAAGTGTTGTTTGAAGGTGCGCTGGAAGTGCGCCTGGTCGGCAAAGCCCGCGGCCAGGGCGACGTCGGCAATCAGTGCGCCATTGCGCAGTTGGCTGCGGGCGAACTGGATGCGGCGGTTGACCATGAAGGCGTGGGGCGTCAAGCCGTAATACTGCTTGAATGCGCGGATCAGATAAGACGGCGACAGTTCAGCGGCCTGGCAAATGTCTTCGAGTTTCAAGGCCTGTGTGCAGTGGGCGCGGATGTAGTCGGCGGCGCGTTCCAGTTTGTGGTTGACCTCGCGTACCGGCGTCAGTGAAGGATTCAGGCGCTGTTGCACCTCGGTGAAGTAACTCACTAGCGCACTCTGTTTTTGCAGCAGTTCGGCCTGCTCATCCACTAGCGTGCGGTACAGGTCAAGCAAGCCGTGGTACAGCCCGGTGTCGCGAGTATGGGGTGTGTCGAATGGCCGGTAGCCCTGGTCGGTACTGAATCCCAGCTGGTATTGCAGGTCGGTCAGCCACGGCGTGTCCAGGTACAGCATGTGGTAGGACCAGGGCTGGTCATGGATGGGGTTGCACGCATGCACATCGCCTGGGTTCATCAGCACCACGGTGCCGGCGCTGATTTCGAAGGTGCGCGCGCCGTAGTGGTAATAGCTGCAGCCGGTGGTGATCGCACCGATGGAAAAATGCTCATGGGCGTGCCGGGTGTAAGTGACCTTGCGCCCGTCGGCGATGGTGCGCGCTTCGATGAACGGCAGGCGTTCGTCGCGCCAGAAGCGCGGCGTGTCTGCGGGACGGGCGATTGGGCTGAGCGACATGGCGTTATTTCTCCTGCATTTGCACCCGCGTGCCGTCAGGCCGGCACCAAAAAAGCCGCCTTGAGCAACTGCCGGGTATAGGCATGTTGCGGGTCAGCAAAAATAGCCTGGGCATCGCCTTGCTCCACCACCTGGCCTTGCTTGACCACCATCAACTGGTGACTCAGCGCCTTCACCACTGCCAGGTCATGGCTGATAAACAGGTAGGTCAGGTTGTACTTGGCCTGCAAACCACGCAGCAACTCTACCACCTGGCGCTGTACCGTGCGGTCCAGGGCCGAGGTGGGTTCGTCCAGCAGGATCAGGCGCGGCTTGAGCACCAGCGCTCGGGCGATAGCGATGCGTTGGCGCTGGCCGCCGGAAAATTCATGGGGGTAGCGATGCCGGGATTCGGGGTCCAGGCCCACTTCCTTGAGCGCCGCGATAATCGCCGCTTCCTGTTCGGCGGGCGTGCCCATCTTGTGGATACGCAGGCCTTCGCCAACGATCTCGCTGACGCACATGCGCGGGCTCAGGCTGCCGAACGGGTCCTGGAACACGACCTGCATTTCCCGGCGCAACGGGCGCACCTGCTGTTGGCTGAGGCGGTCCAGTTGCTGGCCTTCGAAGCGAATCCCGCCCTGGCTGCCGATCAGGCGCAAAATTGCCAGGCCCAAGGTGGACTTGCCCGAGCCACTTTCGCCAACGATGCCCAGGGTTTGGCCCTGGGGCAGGCTGAAGTTGATGCCGTCCACAGCCTTGACGTAATCGACGGTATTGCGCAAAAAGCCTTTCTTGATCGGAAACCAGACTTTCAGGTCGTCCACTTCCAGCAGCGGAGGGCCGACATCATTGTTGGCTGGCCCACCACTGGGCTCCGCCGCGAGCAATTCCTGGGTGTAGGGATGCTGGGGCGACTGGAACAGTGTCTCGCAATCGGCCTGTTCAACGATGCAACCTTGCTGCATCACACACACACGATGGGCGATGCGCCGTACCAGGTTGAGGTCGTGGCTGATCAGCAGCAGCGCCATGCCCAGCCGCGCCTGCAGCTCCTTGAGCAATTCCAGGATCTTCAACTGCACGGTGACATCCAGCGCCGTGGTCGGCTCGTCGGCAATCAACAACTCCGGCTCGTTGGCCAGAGCCATGGCGATCATCACTCGCTGGCGCTGGCCGCCGGACAGCTCGTGAGGCAACGCCTTGAGGCGTTTGTGTGGCTCGGGGATACCCACCAGCTCCAGCAATTCCAACGTGCGCTGGGTGGCGACCTTGCCGGTCAGGCCCTTGTGCAGGCCGAGCACTTCGTTGATCTGCTTTTCGATGGAATGCAGCGGGTTCAACGAGGTCATCGGCTCCTGGAAGATCATCGCAATGCGGTTGCCGCGTATATGCCGCAGGGTTTTCTCTTTGAGCGTCAGCAGGTCTTGCCCTGAATACTCGATAGTGCCAGACGGATGCCTGGCCAACGGGTAGGGCAGCAGGCGCAGGATCGAATGGGCGGTGACCGATTTGCCCGAACCGCTTTCACCCACCAGCGCCAGAGTTTCGCCGCGCTTGATGTCGAAGCTGACGTGGTTGACCACCCGGTGGTGATGCTCGCCGGTGACGAATTCGACACTGAGGTCGCGGATTTCGATCAGATTGTCCGGATTCATCTCATTTCCTCGGGTCGAACGCATCGCGAGCGGACTCGCCGATAAACACCAACAAGCTCAACATGATCGCCAGCACCGCGAAGGCACTCATGCCCAGCCACGGCGCTTGCAGGTTGGACTTGCCCTGGGCCACCAGCTCACCCAGCGACGGCGAACCTGCCGGCAGCCCGAAGCCGAGAAAGTCCAGGGCGGTGAGGGTGCCAATGGCGCCGGTGAGAATGAAGGGCAGGAAGGTCATGGTCGAAACCATCGCGTTAGGCAGGATGTGGCGAAACATGATCGCGCCGTTCTGCATGCCCAGCGCCCGCGCCGCGCGCACGTACTCCAGGTTGCGCCCGCGCAGGAACTCGGCGCGCACCACATCCACCAGGCTCATCCAGGAAAACAGCAGCATGATCCCCAGCAGCCACCAGAAGTTGGGTTGCACGAAGCTGGCCAGGATGATCAGCAGGTAGAGCACCGGCAAGCCGGACCAGATCTCCAGGAAACGTTGCCCGGCCAGGTCGACCCAACCGCCATAAAAGCCCTGCAAGGCGCCGGCAATCACGCCGATGATCGAGCTGAGTATGGTCAGGGTCAGGGCGAAGAGCACCGACACGCGAAAGCCGTAGATCACCCGCGCGAGCACATCGCGCCCCTGGTCATCGGTGCCCAGCAGGTTGACCGAGGACGGCGGCGCCGGGGCCGGGACTTTCAGGTCGTAATTGATGCTCTGGTAGCTGAACGGAATCGGTGCCCACAAGGTCCAGGCATCCTTGGCTTTCAGCAGCTCCTGGATGTACGGGCTCTTGTAGTTGGCTTCCAGCGGGAATTCACCGCCGAAGGTAGTCTCCGGGTAGCGCTTGAGCGCCGGGAAGTACCAGCCGCCGTCGAAGTGCACCGCCAGGGGCTTGTCGTTGGCGATCAACTCGGCGCCCAGGCTCAGCACGAACAGCACCAGGAACAGCCACAGCGACCACCAGCCACGCTTGTTGGCTTTGAACCGCTCGAACCGGCGGCGATTGAGGGGGGACAGGTTCATCTCAATGCTCCCGGCTGGCAAAGTCGATACGTGGATCGACCAGGGTGTAGGTGAGGTCGCCGATCAGTTTCACGATTAGCCCCAGCAGGGTGAAGATAAACAGCGTGCCGAACACCACCGGGTAGTCACGGTTGATCGCCGCTTCAAAGCTCATCAGGCCCAGGCCGTCGAGGGAGAAGATCACCTCCACCAGCAACGAGCCGGTAAAGAAGATGCCAATGAAGGCCGAAGGGAAACCGGCGATCACCAGCAGCATGGCGTTGCGGAACACGTGGCCATACAGCACGCGGCGATTGGTCAGGCCCTTGGCCTTGGCGGTGACCACGTACTGCTTGTTGATCTCGTCGAGAAAGCTGTTCTTGGTCAGCAGGGTCATGGTCGCGAAGTTGCCGATCACCAGGGCGGTGACGGGCAGCGCCAGGTGCCAGAAGTAATCGAGGATCTTGCCGCCCCAACTCAACTCCTCGAAGTTGTTGGAGGTGAGCCCGCGCAAGGGGAACCAGTCGAAATAACTGCCACCGGCAAACACCACGATCAGCAGAATCGCAAACAGGAACGCCGGTATCGCGTAGCCGACGATGATCGCCGAGCTGGTCCACACATCGAAATGGCTGCCGTGGCGCGTGGCCTTGGCGATCCCCAGGGGGATGGACACCAGGTACATGATCAGGGTGCTCCACAACCCGAGGGAAATAGACACCGGCATCTTTTCCTTGATCAGGTCGATGACCTTGGCGTCCCGGAAAAAGCTGTCACCGAAGTCCAGCTGGGCGTAGTTCTTGACCATGATCCACAAGCGTTCCGGCGCCGACTTGTCGAAGCCGTACATCTTTTCGATTTCCTTGATCAGCGCCGGGTCCAGTCCCTGGGCGCCACGGTAGCTGGAACCGGCCACCGCGACTTCGGCGCCGCCGCCAGCAATGCGGCTGGTGGCGCCGTCGAAGCCTTCGAGCTTGGCGATCATCTGCTCCACCGGGCCGCCGGGAGCGGCCTGGATGATGACAAAGTTGATCAACAAGATCCCGAACAGCGTGGGAATGATCAGCAACAGGCGGCGAACAATATAGGCCAGCATTTAATCGCCTCCGCTCGCCGCATCGGCGCGTGTGTCCAGGGGGACGGCAGGTGTGACGTCGGGTTTGCTCCACCAGGTCGCGGTGCCGACGTCGTAGCGTGGCGAGACCTTGGGGTGGCCCAGGTGGTCCCAGTACGCGACGCGAAAGGTCTTGATGTGCCAGTTGGGAATCACGTAGTAACCAAACTGCAGCACACGATCCAGCGCCCTGGCGTGGGCGATCAGGCTTTGCCGCGAACCGGCGTCGATCAGCTCTTCCACCAACTGGTCGACCGCGGGGTCCTTGAGGCCCATGTAGTTGCGGCTGCCGGGCTTGTCGGCGCTGGAGGATTTCCAGAACTCGCGCTGCTCGTTTCCCGGCGAGGTGGATTGCGGGAAGCTGCCCACCAGCATGTCGAAGTCGCGCGAGCGCAGGCGGTTGACGAACTGTGAGACGTCCACGCGACGAATCACCAGGTCGATGCCCAGGTCTGCCAGGTTGCGCTTGAACGGCAGCAGGATGCGCTCGAACTCGGTCTGGGCCAGCAAAAACTCTATGGTCACTGGCTTGCCGGTGCTGTCGACCATTTTGTCGTCAACAATCTTCCAGCCCGCTTCCTGCAGCAGTTGGTAGGCCTCGCGTTGCTGGGTGCGGATCATGCCGCTGCCGTCGGTGTGGGACGGTTCGAATGCCTGGGTGAAGACTTCGCCAGGGATCTTGTCGCGCAGCGGCTCGAGAATCGCCAGCTCGTCCGGACCGGGTAGGCCGGTGGCGGCCATTTCCGAGTTTTCGAAATAGCTGCGGGTACGGGTGTAGGCACCGTTGAACAGTTGCTTGTTGCTCCACTCGAAATCCAGCAGCAGGCTGATGGCCTTGCGCACCCGCACGTCCTGGAACATCGGCTTGCGCATGTTGAACACAAAACCCTGCATGCCGGTGGGGTTGCCGTTGGGAATTTCTTCCTTGATCAATCGGCCTTCTTTCACCGCTGGAATGTTGTAGGCATTGGCCCAGTTCTTGGCGCTGAACTCCAGCCAGTAGTCGAACTGCCCGGCCTTCAAGGCTTCCAGGGAGACAGTGCTGTCGCGGTAGTAATCGGTGATGCGGGTATCGAAGTTGTAGAAGCCCTTATTGACCGGCAGGTCCTTGGCCCAATAATCCTTGACCCGCTCGTAGCGAATCATGCGGCCCGGCTTGACCTCGGCCACCTGGTAAGGCCCGCTGCCCAAGGGGATTTCCAGGTTGCCCTTGGAAAAATCCCGGCTGGCCCACCAGTGTTTGGGCAGTACTGGCAACTGCCCAAGGATCAACGGCAACTCGCGGTTGTTGGTGCGCTTGAACTTGAACAGCACGCGCAACGGGTCTTCGGCCACCACCTCATCGACGTCGGCGTAGTAGTTGCGGTACAGCGGGTTGCCTTCCTTGATCAGGGTCTGGAAGGTAAACACTACGTCTTCGGCGCGTATCGGGTGGCCGTCATGGAAGCGCGCTTCGGGGCGCAGATAGAAGCGCACCCAGCTGTTGTCCGGGGCTTTTTCGATCTTGCCGGCCACCAGGCCGTATTCGGTGATGGGTTCGTCCAGGCTTTGCATGGCCAGGGTGTCGTAGATCAGTGGCAGGTTGTCTGCCGGTACGCCCTTGCTGATATAGGGGTTGAGGCTGTCGAAGCCGCCCATGGCCGATTCGCGGAAGGTTCCGCCCTTGGGGGCGTCGGGGTTTACATAGTCAAAATGCTTGAAGTCGGCGGGGTACTTGGGGGGCTCGTTGTAGAGAGTCAGCGCATGCTGAGGCGCGGCGTGCGCCGCGGTGCACAGCAACAGGCTGGCGAGCAGGGTAGTACGCAAGGACATCATTGGGCTTTCTCCGAAGCTTTCAGCCACCATGCGCTCAGGCCCAGGCTGTAGGGCGGCGTGGTGACGAAGGCGAACCGGTTGCGGTACGCCAGGCGATGATAGTTGAGGTACCAGTTGGGAATGCTGTAGTGCTGCCACAGCAGCACCCGGTCCAGGGCGCGGCCGGCAGCCAGTTGTTCTTCGCGGGTCTGCGCCGCCAGCAGTTGGTCCAGCAGGTGGTCGACCACCGGGTTGGCGATACCGGCGTAATTCTTGCTGCCTTTGATTGCGGCCTGGCTGGAGTGGAAGTACTGCCACTGCTCAAGGCCGGGGCTCAAGGTCTGGTTGAGAGTCATCAGAATCATGTCGAAATCGAATTGATCGAGGCGCTGTTTGTACTGTGCGCGGTCAACGGTACGCAAGCGGGCGTCGATGCCGATGCAAGTCAGATTTTCGACATAGGGTTGCAGGATGCGCTCGAGGTTCGGGTTGACCAGCAGGATTTCCAGGCGCAGCGGTTGCCCGTCCTTATCCAGCAGGCGCTGCCCTGACAGTTTCCAGCCGGCCTCGCTGAGCAGGGCCAGGGCCTGGCGCAGGGTTTCGCGGGGAATGCCACGGCCATTGGTGTGCGGCAGACTGAACGGTTGGGTAAACAGCGCGGCCGGCAGTTGGTCGCGGTAGGGCGAAAGCATCAACCACTCATGGCCCACGGGCAGGCCGGTGGCCGAGAATTCACTGTTGGGGTAATAGCTCACCGAACGCTTGTAGGCGCTGCTGAACAGCGTGCGGTTGGTCCATTCAAAATCGAACATCAACCCCAGGGCTTCACGCACCTTGGCCTGGCTGAACGCCGGTCGCCGGGTATTCATGAACAGGCCCTGGCTCTGGGTGGGGATCTGATGGGCGATCTGCGCCTTGATCACATCGCCGCGGTTGACCGCCGGGAAGTTGTAACCGGTGGCCCAGTTCTTGGCCTGATGCTCGATATAAAAGTCGAATTCACCGGCCTTGAAGGCTTCAAAGGCCACGTCGCTGTCGCGATAGAACTCCACTTCGACCTTGTCGTAGTTATAGAAACCCTGGTTGACCGGCAGGTCTTTGCCCCAGTAATCCTTGACCCGTTCAAACACCAGTTGCCGCCCAGGCGCAACCTTGGTGATGCGGTAGGGCCCACTGCCCAGGGGCGGCTCGAAGGTGGTGGCCTTGAAGTCACGGTTTTTCCAATAGTGCTGGGGCAGCACCGGCAACTCGCCCAGGCGCAGGATCAGCAAGGGGTTGCCGGCGCGCTTGAACACAAAGCGGATACGGTGAGGGTTGAGGATATCGACCCGGGCCACTTCCTGCAGGTTGGTGCGGTACTGCGGGTGGCCTTCGGTCAGCAGGGTGCGATAGGAAAACGCCACGTCATCGGCGGTGATCGGCTTGCCGTCGTGAAAGCGTGCTTCGGGGCGCAGGTTGAACACCACCCAACTGCGGTCTTCGCTGTATTCCACCGATTGGGCAATCAGGCCATAGCTTGAGGTGGGTTCATCGCCCGACGGCGCGTATTGCCCGGTGCCCACCATCAAGGGCTCATTGAGCTCGTTGACGCCGTACTGCAGGAAGTTGGCGGTGGAAACCGGGCTTGAACCTTTGAAGGTGTAGGGGTTGAGCGTATCGAAGGTGCCAAATGCCATCACCCGCAATGTCCCGCCTTTGGGCGCTGCAGGGTTTACCCAATCGTAATGGGTGAATTTGGCCGGGTACTTGAGTGTGCCGAACTGCGCATAACCGTGGCTTTCGGTGATCGTCGCGTTCGCCGCAAAGCTCAAGGCCAGACTTATTAGTAGAAGGAGGGGACGCTTCAAGTCAGAGATCCGATCCAGGCGGCTTGGGCTTTATGATCGGTACAGTAACAGCTTGTTCCGGTTGGAAAAAGGCTGTCGGGAAGGCCATTTTGCGGACTGCAAGCTATTGGACGGTGTGAAGGTCAAATGTGGGAGCTGGCTTGCCTGCGATAGCATCACTGCGGTCTGACTGATAGACCGAGGTGCCTGCATCGCAGGCAAGCCAGCTCCCACACAAGCCAGCTCTCCCCGAGGTATTAGCGCGGCCCGGAAACCACCAGCATCTGCCCTGGTTTCAATGCCTGGCCGGTGCGCGGGTTCCAACGCTTGAGATGTTGCATCTCGACGTTGAAGCGCTTGGCCACCATGTACAGCGAGTCACCTTTCTTGACCTTGTACTGCACCGGTTTTTTCGCCGCGACTTTACGCGTGTCCTGCATCACCAGGGTCTGGCCGACCTTGAGGGCCTGGCCGTTGAGCTTGTTCCAGCGCTGCAGGTCATGCACATCGACCTTGTTGGCCTTGGCGATCAGCGTGAGGTTGTCGCCACTGCGTACCTTGTAGCTGCGGGTACGCCCTGCGACCGCCTTGGTCTCGACTTCGTCGAATACCGGCTTCTTGGGGCGCATGCTCAGCAATTCTTCCGGCTTCATCGTCGAAAGGGTGCTGGTCAGCAGTTGGGCCTTGGAGGTCGGCACCAGCAGATGCTGGGGGCCATCCAGGGTGGTGCGTTGTTTCAAGGCCGGGTTGAGCTGAAACAGTTCGTCTTCGTCGATCTCGGCCAGCGCGGCAACCCGTGACAGGTCCATGCTTTGCTTGACTTCAACGACCTCGAAGTACGGCGTGTTGGCAATCGGGTTCAGGTTGACGCCGTAGGCTTCGGGCGCCAGTACTACCTGGGACAAGGCCAGGAACTTGGGCACATAGTCCTTGGTTTCCTGAGGCAGGGGCAGGTTCCAGTAGTCAGTGGGCAGGCCGAGCTTTTCGTTGCGCTCGATTGCCCGGCTGACCGTGCCTTCGCCGGCGTTATAGGCCGCCAGGGCCAGCAGCCAGTCGCCGTTGAACATGTCATGCAGACGCGTCAGATAGTCCAGGGCGGCGGTGGTGGAGGCCGTGATGTCGCGGCGGCCATCGTAGGCGCGGGTCTGGCGCAGGTTGAAGTAGCGCCCGGTGGAGGGAATGAACTGCCACAAGCCCACCGCATCGCTGCGCGAATAGGCCATTGGGTTGTAGGCACTTTCAATCACTGGCAGCAGCGCCAGCTCCAGGGGCATGTTGCGTTCTTCAAGGCGCTCGACGATGTAATGAATGTAGAGGCTGCCGCGTTCGCCGGCATTCTCCAGAAAGGAGGGGTTACTGGCGAACCACAGGCGCTGTTGCTCGATGCGCGGGTTGACGCCGACACCGTCCTGCAATTGAAAGCCCCGACGCATGCGTTCCCAGACGTCCTGGGGTACTTCGGGGCTGGGCTTCTCTGATAGCCAAATAGGTTTTTGCTTGATCTTGGCAGCAAGATTCGGTTTGGGTTGCACGGTGGATTGTGCAGCGTAATTGGTCGATTGGCAGCCCGCCAGAGTCGCGGAAACGGCCACCGCCACGGCTTGAGCCAGGCGGGTCAATGCGTCTGAAGAAATGGATTTACGAATAGATGACGACATTGGCTGGAAGTAAGTTCCGGGCAAAAATGTCGGGCGATTCTAGAAAGCGCTTTGGTTCCGGTCAACCATTCAGAAATTACGTATCAGATTGCATCTGGTTAGAACTTATCTTTCCAAGCCCTCAAGCTAGCAAACACCTCGGCCCCAGAGCGGTTGTCGCGGCCGTTCCGTTCGTCCGCTTTTTGTTTAACGGATGTTTCAGCGGTGCGCAGAAAAGGGTTAGTACGTTTTTCCAGGGCCAGGTTGGAGGGCAGCGTCATCTGGCCACGGGCGCGAAGT
Organism: Pseudomonas sp. GW823-FHT02F05; assembly: GCF_058797315.1. Taxonomy (NCBI): domain Bacteria; kingdom Pseudomonadati; phylum Pseudomonadota; class Gammaproteobacteria; order Pseudomonadales; family Pseudomonadaceae; genus Pseudomonas; species Pseudomonas sp. GW823-FHT02F05. Next base: position 525,148 of record NZ_JBXAJM010000001.1, on the reverse strand, counting down.
TGGGCGACATTTTCCACCCGTTCGGCGATGTCGGCATTGTGCGGTTCCACGGCTTGGGCAAATTTCAAGTTACTTTGCGTGTATTCGTGGGTGCAGTACACCTGCGTATCGGCTGGCAGGGCGGCCAGGCGTTCCAGAGAGTTGTACATCTGTTCGGGTGTACCTTCGAACAGGCGACCGCAACCGGCGGCGAACAAGGTATCGCCACACAGCAATACGCCTTGGTGATAAAAGGCGATGTGGCCGAGGGTGTGGCCTGGCACGGCGTACACGTCGAAGTCCCAGCCCAGCACGCGGATATGGTCGTTATCGTGCAAGGCCACATCCCGCGCCGGGATCTTTTCGTTGGCAGGGCCATAAACCTTGGCGCCGGTGGCATTTTTCAGTTGCTCGACACCGCCTACATGATCATGGTGATGATGGGTAACCAGTATGTCGCTGAGGCGCCACTCGGCATTCTGCTTGAGCCAGGCCAGCACTGGCGTGGCATCGCCGGGGTCGACCACGGCGCAGCGCTGGGTCGTAGGGTCTTGTAACAACCAGATGTAGTTGTCGGTAAAGGCGGGTAGGGCACTGATCTGTATCATTCTTCGATTCGCCAAGCTGAACACATTGGTGCATCTTAGAACGTCTAGGCGAGTTGGAGAATGCAATGACTGATAAAGCGTTCGCCCAGGCCGATCCTGAGTGGCTGGCCCTGATCAGCGCGGCCCGCGAATGGTTGTCCGGGCCGATTGGGCAGTTTTTGCTGGAAGAAGAGCGGCGCATGCTCGAAGACGAGCTGGGCCGGTTCTTTGGTGGCTACCTGGTGCATTACGGACCGTCGGCCGACACGCCTCCATCGGCGCCGCAGGTGCAACGCAATGTGCGCCTGGGTGCACCGTTGCCGGGCGTGGAGATCGTCTGCGAGGAACAGGCCTGGCCCTTGAGCGAACACGCCGCCGATGTGGTGGTGTTGCAGCACGGCCTGGATTTCTGCCTGTCACCCCACGGTTTGTTGCGCGAAGCGGCGAGCAGCGTGCGCCCTGGTGGCCATTTGCTGATTGTCGGCATCAACCCCTGGAGCAGTTGGGGCCTGCGCCGTGTGTTCGCCCATGACGGACTGCGCCAGGCGCGTTGCATCGCGCCATCACGGGTGGGCGACTGGCTCAACCTGCTGGGCTTCGCGCTGGAGAAACGCCGCTTCGGGTGCTATCGTCCGCCGCTTGCGACTGCCAAGTGGCAGGGCCGTCTGGCCGGTTGGGAACGCCGGGCAGGAGCCTGGCAGCTGTCGGGTGGCGGCTTCTATTTATTGGTCGCACGCAAGATCGTGGTCGGGCTGCGACCGTTGCAGCAAGTGCGCCGCGAGCCGATCGGCAAGCTCGTGCCGATGCCGTTGGCCAAGGTCAACCGCGAACAAGGCGAACCGTAAAACCTCTTTTTGATTTCAGGCCGAATAACCGATGACCGATAGCGTAGAACTCTTCACCGATGGCGCCTGCAAAGGCAACCCGGGCCCAGGCGGCTGGGGCGCCTTGCTGGTGTGCAAGGGCGTGGAGAAGGAACTGTGGGGCGGCGAAGCCAATACCACCAATAACCGTATGGAATTGATGGGCGCCATTCGCGGCCTCGAAGAACTCAAGCGGCGTTGCAACGTACTGCTGGTGACCGACTCGCAATATGTGATGAAGGGCATCAACGAGTGGATGGTCAACTGGAAAAAACGCGGCTGGAAAACGGCGGCCAAGGAGCCGGTCAAGAACGCCGACCTGTGGCAATTGCTCGATGAACAGTGCAACCGTCACGACATCACCTGGAAATGGGTACGCGGGCACATCGGCCATCCTGGCAACGAGCGCGCCGACCAGTTGGCCAACCGTGGCGTGGATGAAGTGCGCGGCTACAAGCAGAGCTGAATCAGCGACACCGCAGCGGCCGTTCGAGCCGCTGCTTCACCGCCGCCATTGCGTGTGGCGAATCTACCAGCACGGCATTGAGCTTCAGGCAGGCATACTTTGGCCTGATCACAAAGATTCCGTGAGTGTTGTCGCTTACAGAGCCAGGATTGCACGGGCGAGTTGTTCGTCCGTGCATCGCAGGTCCACTCTTGTCTGGCGAATATGCCGCAAGGCTGACTCCAACTGGACACCGTGTATTGCACCTTCGCTTGCGACAAACGATGCGGCATCGGCCTTGGCCGCCAGCACAATCTTGTCGTCCTTGAAGCTGCTGCTGGTGCCGCCCGTGGCACTCATCGACAGGCTCACCAAGGCGTCAGTGGTCATCACGAAACTGGTGGCTTGCGCACCGGCAGCGCTGAACAGGCAGGGGATGAACAGCCATTTCAGGTTGAACATGAGTCAGTGAATTCCGTATCTGGAGGAGGCGCGCAGGTTAGCGACGAGGGACGTAGAAAACCGCAGCAAGTTTGCGAAACCTTGTAAATAACTGTTGGGTGTCCACCGGTGATTGGGTGCCATGGGCGCTTCGTTTACAGAGCGTGCTAATATCCCGCCCCTTGAACTGTACCAAACCGTTGAGAGCTGAACCCTGATGGCCATCCGATCTGTTGTACTCGATACCGAAACCACCGGCATGCCGGTGACCGATGGTCACCGGATCATCGAAATCGGCTGTGTCGAACTGATGGGGCGCCGCCTGACCGGCCGCCACTTCCACGTCTACCTGCAACCGGACCGCGACAGTGACGAGGGCGCGATTGGCGTCCACGGCATCACTGACGAATTCCTCAAGGGCAAGCCGCGCTTCGCCGAAGTGGCCGATGAGTTCTTCGAATTCATCAATGGCGCCCAGTTGATCATCCATAACGCGGCGTTCGACATCGGCTTCATCAACAACGAATTTGCCCTGATGGGGCAGGCCGACCGTGCAGACATCTCCCAGCACTGCACGATCCTCGATACCCTGATGATGGCCCGCGAGCGTCACCCGGGCCAGCGCAACAGCCTTGATGCCTTGTGCAAGCGCTATGGCGTCGACAACTCCGGCCGTGAACTCCACGGCGCCTTGCTTGACTCCGAGATCCTGGCCGACGTTTACCTGACCATGACCGGCGGGCAGACCAGCCTGTCCCTGGCCGGTAATGCATCCGATGGCAGCGGTTCGGCTGAAGGTTCGGGCAACCGCCCTTCGGAAATCCGCCGCTTGCCGGCTGATCGCAAGCCGACGCCGATCATCCGCGCCAGCGAGCAGGACCTGGCCGAGCATGCGGCGCGGCTGGAGGCGATTGCCAAGGCGGCCGGTGCGCCGGCGTTGTGGACTCAACTCACCCAGCAATAACCGCTCATGTAGGAGCAGGCTTGCAGCCATGGGTACTTACACAGTTGCATCTGTGGCGAGGGAGCTTGCTCCCGTGACGGCCTGCCAGCCAACACCTATCTACCTGACGCTGCGCGATCAAACTGTGGGAGCTGGCTTGCCTGCGATAGCGGCCTGCCAGCCAACGCCTATCGACCTGACGCCCCGCGATCAAACTGTGGGAGCGTGCTTGCTCGCGAATGCGGCCTGACAGTCAACACGGTTGGATTGGGTACATCTCCATTCCTGCGGTAACGGCCACTTAGCGTTCCGCTCTGACAGCGGGTCACTTTGGAAAAACCGGAGTGCCGGCCCAGCCCACCGACATTTGGATCGCGGAGCCTCAGGTAGATAAGTGTCGGCTGGCAGGCCGTCATCGCAGGCAAGCCAGCTCCCACAGTTTGATCGCGGGGTGTCAGGTAGGTATGGCCCAGCTGGCAGGCCGTCACGGGAGCAAGCTCCCTCGCCACAGGTTCAACGCCGTACCGACGGTTATGCAGGTACCTCTCGACCACCTGTGAAATCTTCATTCGCCACTTTTGCTTCCAGCTTCTACCCTTGTGCAAAGCCTCCGGAGTAAGAGTGCTCATGTACAAAGACCTGAAGTTCCCTGTTCTGATCGTGCACCGTGACATCAAGGCCGACACCGTTGCCGGTGACCGGGTTCGAGGCATCGCCAGGGAGTTGGAACAAGAGGGCTTCAGTATTTTTTCTGCGGTGGACTACGCCGAGGGGCGGCTGGTGGCCGCTACCCATCACGGTCTGGCCTGCATGCTGATTGCCGCCGAAGGCGCCGGGGAAAACACTCATCTGTTGCAGAACATGGTGGAGTTGATTCGCTTGGCGCGCCTGCGCGCACCCAACCTGCCGATCTTTGCGCTGGGCGAGCAAGTCACCCTGGAAAACGCGCCCGCCGATGCCATGAGCGAGCTCAACCAGCTGCGCGGCATTCTTTATCTGTTCGAAGACACCGTGCCGTTTCTGGCGCGCCAGGTCGCCCGCGCCGCACGCACGTACCTGGATGGCCTGTTGCCGCCGTTCTTCAAGGCGCTGGTGCAACACACCGCCGATTCCAATTATTCCTGGCACACCCCCGGTCATGGCGGTGGCGTGGCCTATCGCAAAAGCCCGGTGGGGCAGGCGTTTCATCAGTTCTTCGGGGAAAACACCCTGCGCTCTGACTTGTCGGTATCGGTGCCCGAACTGGGCTCGCTGCTCGATCACACCGGGCCCTTGGCCGAAGCCGAGGCCCGCGCCGCGCGCAACTTTGGCGCCGACCATACGTTCTTCGTGATCAACGGCACGTCCACCGCCAACAAGATCGTCTGGCATTCCATGGTGGGGCGCGATGACCTGGTGCTGGTAGACCGCAATTGCCACAAGTCGGTGTTGCATTCGATCATCATGACCGGCGCGATCCCGCTGTACCTGTGCCCGGAGCGCAACGAGCTGGGGATCATCGGCCCGATCCCCCTGAGCGAATTCAGCCCTGAGTCGATCCGCGCCAAGATCGACGCCAGCCCCTTGACCCGTGGGCGACCACCGAAAGTGAAATTGGCGGTGGTGACCAACTCCACCTATGACGGCCTGTGTTACAACGCCGAACTGATCAAGCAACAACTGGGCAACAGTGTCGAGGTGCTGCATTTTGATGAGGCCTGGTATGCCTACGCCGCCTTTCACGAGTTCTTCGCCGGGCGTTATGGCATGGGTACCTCGCGCACGCCGGACAGCCCCTTGGTGTTCACCACCCACAGTACGCATAAGTTGCTGGCGGCATTCAGCCAGGCGTCGATGATCCACGTGCAGGACGGCGGCGCACGGCAACTGGACCGTGACCGCTTCAATGAAGCCTTCATGATGCATATCTCCACCTCGCCGCAATACAGCATCATCGCGTCGCTGGATGTGGCTTCGGCAATGATGGAAGGCCCGGCCGGGCGCTCGCTGCTTCAGGAAATGTTCGACGAGGCCTTGAGTTTCCGTCGCGCCCTGGCCAACTTGCGCCAGCATATCGCGGCCGAAGACTGGTGGTTTTCCATCTGGCAGCCACCCTCGGTCGCGGGCATTGACCGGGTCGCCACGGCGGATTGGTTGTTGCACCCTGGGGATGAGTGGCATGGCTTTGGCGACGTGGTAGAGGACTACGTGCTGCTGGACCCGATCAAAGTCACGCTCGTGATGCCTGGCCTCAACGCCGGTGGGGCCTTGAGCGAGTGTGGGATTCCCGCTGCAGTGGTCAGCAAGTTCCTCTGGGAGCGCGGGCTGGTGGTGGAGAAGACTGGGCTGTATTCGTTTCTCGTGCTGTTTTCCATGGGCATTACCAAAGGTAAATGGAGCACCTTGCTCACCGAGCTGCTGGAGTTCAAGCGTAGCTACGATGCCAATGTCAGCCTGGCCACTTGCTTGCCGTCGGTGTATGCCCAAGGCCCGGCACGCTATCAAGGCCTGGGGCTGCGCGACCTTTGCGACCAGTTGCACAGCTGTTACCGTAGCAATGCCACGGCCAGGCACCTCAAGCGTATGTATACGGTATTGCCGCAAATCGCGATGAAACCCGCCGATGCCTACGACCAGTTGGTCAGGGGCGAGGTGGAGGCGGTCTGCATCGATGCCTTGGCAGGACGCATCGCTGCCGTGATGCTGGTGCCTTACCCTCCGGGCATACCACTGATCATGCCCGGCGAACGCTTCACCGAGTCAACCCGTTCAATCATCGATTACCTGGCATTTGCCCGCACGTTCGATAGCAGTTTCCCCGGTTTTGTCGCGGATGTGCATGGGCTGCAACACGAAGATGACGGCAGTGGCCGTCGTTATACCGTCGACTGCATCAAGGGTTAAGGAAGTCTATGCAAGCTGTAATGAACCCGAAGTATCCAGGGCTCAGTGTGCGAGTCGCCGACGAAGGTTTTGATGCCTATGTGTGGGGCAATGATTTCAGCTTTGAAGTCAGTGCCTATGGGGTGCCGCAAATGGGCCAGCGCGTCGAACAATGGCCGGTGGAAAAAGTGCTGCCGTACCGCAAGTGCTATGGCATCGACCCGGAAGAGTTCGCCAGTTTCCGTGATGCCGCCGACAGCTCGATCTTCATGGCGTACCTGGATGACCGCGCAGTGGGGCATATCGTGGTCAGCACCAACTGGAACGGTTTCGCCCATGTTGACGAGTTGGCTGTGGCGTTGCCGGCGCGCCGACATGGCGTGGCCAAGTCGTTGTTGGACGTGGCGCAGTTCTGGGCTCGCAAGAAGAACCTGCCGGGCATGATGCTTGAGACCCAGAACAACAACCTCGGCGCCTGTCGCCTGTATGAGCGTTGTGGCTATGTAATGGGTGGCATCGATCAACTGCGTTATCGCGGGATTGACCCGCAAACCCGCGAGGTCGCGATTTTCTGGTATCGGTTGTTCAAGGCGCAAGTGGAGGCTGTCTGACCCCTGTAGGCGCGAGCTTGCTCGCGAAAAACGCCAAGGCGCCGCGTTACATCAGCATGAGCGTGTGATTGTTCACGTTCTTCGCGAGCAAGCTTGCTCCTATAGGGGCTTGGTGTCGTTGCCAAGCAGGCTTTCGGCTTTCTGGATGACGATCTCCAGCAGCGCATTCAATGCCGGGGAGGGCGCAGCGTCTTTCAAGGTCAACGCATACAGGCTGACCACTATCGGTGGTGACACCGGGCACGCATCAAGCCCGGACTCGCGTGCACCCAAGGCGGTGAACGGGTCGACAATCGCCAGGCCTTCTCCGGCTTCCACCAGGCCGCGCATCATCGGGTAGGTTTGTACGCGCGTCTGCACCACGGGCATCGGCCGTAGGGCATGCAGCTTGGCGTCCAGCAAACGGCTGAGCGGATCATGACCTTCAAGGCCGATCAACGACTGGCCGGCCAACTCCTGCAGCGCAATGTATTTTTGCTTGGGCTTGAGCCAGCCATGGGGGGCCAGCAACTGCAATTTGCCTTGGCCCAGCACAGTGCTTTTGATCTGTGGATGCTCAGGGTCATGCAGGCTCAGGCCCACATCGGCTTCATGCAACAGCAGGCTGTTGATGATCTCGCCAACTGGCCGGCTCGACAGGTTGCACGGCATGTCCTGGAAGCGTCGACGCAGCGCGGCAATGCTCTGCGGCAACAGCTGGTTGGCCAACGGCGGTGTGCAGAGGGCGCGCAGGGGCGGAGCATGATGGTGTTTCAAGCGGCTGGCAAGGCGTTGCAACGGCTCCAGGGCTTCATACAGAGTTGTGATTTGTGCCTGCAATTCCAGGGTTTCCCGGGTGGCCTGCAAACGCCCGCGCACGCTGGCGAACAGCATGAAGCCCAATTGCTGCTCAGCGTCCTTGAGAGTGGCGTCTACTTCGCCCACGGGGAGTTGCAACCACTCGGCGGCGGTGCCGAGGTGGCCGGTCTGCAAGATGGCCTGAATCACTTCGATATGACGTAAACGCATGGCCGGAGTCTATGTGCAGTGCGCAGGGGATTCAATGGCGCAGGCCTTCGTGCGCAAAAAAGACTGCCGGGGTCGTCCCGGCCTATGGCGCTCAGCCAGGACCCCATTAGAATGGCGGGTCCGATCAGCAACGACCCCTGCCGGTTTCCCGGTACTTAAAATAAAAAACAGGTCTGGTCTCATATGCCTCTACCCTCGACGTTCTTCGGGGTAACGGCCAAGCAACTCGTGGTCATGGTGACCGTGGGAGGCCTGGCGGCTTACTTCTTCAATCATCAGGATGAACCGACGCCGGACAATCTCGCACTGGAAGCCTTTATTCGCTCCCAGCAACAGGTGGGCGAGCAAGTGGGCGCAGTCGTGGGGATCACCCTGGTCAGGGAGGTGGAGGCTTACCCCGCGTACAATGCGGCAGGTTACAAGCGTTCGATGTTTACCGTGCAAGGGGAGCACGGCCAGGTGCTGGTGACGCTCAAGCAAGACGAGCAGGGCATAGAGGTGACGCAGATCCGCCGCCCATGAACGTCCCCAGCCCAGCCGCCAGGACTGAGCAGGTGAACAAGGCAAGCGCTTACGATGCCAGAGTGGTTTCGGACTCGCGCACGAGAATGGTGCCCGACTGGATCAGTTTGAATTCATCACCTTCCAGCTTTTCTACACGGTCGCCAATGGCCAGCTTGTAGGTCGTGGTGGGCGTCGATCCGGGCAGGTCGCCTTGCGCCGGGTTGGATTCCTGAAACTCATGCACCGAATAAACGCGGCCTTCCGCGTCTCTGGCATGAAACTGTCCAACAAGTACTGCAGCCATCTGTTTAGAACCTCTGGAGATAAACACTCGATTAGCGGTTCTGTAGACCGTCAGGGAGCGGGGTAGTTTACCTATAAGAAAAAAATACTATTCGCTGATATTTTCAGACGCTTCCTACGCAAGTGCTTGCACGGAAAACGGCGAGGGAATCCGCACAACCCTCTGGTGAACGCGTCGCGAAGCCTCTATAACTACAAGCTCCTTTATTCAGAAGTCGGGAAACCTCAATGAGCAAGGTCTACACGATTGCCGTCCTGGTGGGCAGCTTGAGAAAAGAGTCGATCAACCGCAAGGTCGCCCTGGCCCTGGCCGAACTGGCCCCAGCCAATCTCAAGTTGAACATTGTTGAAATCGGCGACTTGCCGCTCTACAACGAGGACATCGACGGTGCAACTCCGCCCGCAGCCTACAGTACTTTCCGCAAACAAGTGAGTTCATCCGACGCGGTGCTGTTCGTCACCCCCGAATACAACCGCTCCGTGCCGGCGGCCTTGAAAAATGCCATTGACGTGGGCTCGCGCCCATACGGACAGAGCGCCTGGAGTGGCAAGCCGGGGGCGATCATCAGCGTGTCGCCGGGTGCCATTGGCGGCTTTGGCGCCAACCACCATTTGCGCCAGTCCCTGGTGTTCCTGGATGTGTGGTGCATGCAACAGCCGGAAGCCTATCTGGGCGGGGCAGGCAGTGTGTTCGATGAGGCGGGGAAGGTGTCGGACAAGACCAAGCCGTTCCTGCAGGCATTCATCGATGCCTACGGCAAGTGGGTGGAAAAGCAGAAAGGCTGAAATTAGCCCGGCACCTGTAGGAGCGAGCTTGCTCGCGAAAAACTCGACGACAACGCGTTCATTCAGGATGTCAGCGTTACCGTTAGCGATCTTCGCGAGCAAGCTCGCTCCTACAGTAGGGGGTTATCGCAACCAGTTGGTGCGTGCCAGTTCGATAACCTCATCGCCACGCCCGCTCATCACCGCCTTGAGCATGTACAGGCTGAACCCCTTGGCCTGTTCCAGCTTGATGCTCGGCGGCATCACCAGTTCCTGAGTCGCGGTCACCACATCCACCAACACCGGGCCATCGTGGGCCAGGGCTCGGCGCAGTGCCGGCTCCAAGTCTTCGGATTGCTCCACACGTATGCCCAAAATGCCCATGGCATTGGACATGGCCGCGAAGTCCGGGTTTTTCAGCTCGGTGCCGGTGTCCAGGTAACCCGCAGCCTTCATCTCCATCGCGACAAAGCCCAGGGACGAATTGTTGAACACCACGAGTTTGACCGGCAATTGCAGTTGCGCCAGGGAAATGAAATCCCCCATCAACATGGTGAAACCACCGTCCCCGGACATCGAGATCACCTGTCGTCCAGGGAACGCCGCCTGAGCGCCGATAGCCTGAGGCATGGCGTTGGCCATCGAGCCATGGTTGAACGAGCCGATCAGCCGGCGCTTGCCGTTCATCTTCAGATAACGCGCCGCCCACACGGTGGGTGAGCCGACATCGGCGGTAAAGATCGCATCATCATCGGCCAGTTCGCTGAGCAAGCGCGCCACATACTGGGGATGGATTGGCCGGCCGGCCTTGGACGGTTGCGCCAGGTCATCCAGGCCTTGGCGGGCTTTTTCGTAGTGCTTGAGGGAGGTTTCGAGGAAGCTGCGATCGGTCTTGCGGGTCAGGCGCGGCAACAGCGCGTCGATGGTTTCACTGACGTCGGCGGCGATGCCCAGGTCCAGGGTCGCACGGCGCCCCAGGGCTTGGGGGTTGCGGTCCACCTGGATGATCCTGGCGTCGGTCGGGTAGAACTGGCGATAAGGGAAGTCGGTGCCGAGCATGACCAAAGTGTCGCAATCGAGCATGGCGTGGTAGCCGGAGCTGAAACCGATCAGGCCGGTCATGCCGACGTCGAACGGGTTATCCCACTCCACGTGCTCCTTGCCCCGCAGTGCGTGCACCACCGGCGCGCCGAGGGCGTCGGCCAGCGCCACCACTTGATCGTGGGCACCGGCACAGCCGCTGCCACACAGCAGGGTGACTTTCTCGCTGCTCTGGAGCATGTCGGTGAGGCGCTGCAAGTCCTGCTCAATCGGCACGGTGCGCGGTGCGTGCAAGGCCGGCCACGGCTTGAGCTTATCTTCCACCTCCAACAGCGACACATCCCCCGGAATCACCACCACCGCCACGCCTCGGTTGAGGATCGCCGAACGCATGGCACGGTGCAGCACCTGAGGCATCTGCTCGGGGTTGCTCACCAGCTCGATAAAGTGGCTGCATTCCTTGAACAGCTCCTGGGGATGGGTTTCCTGAAAGTAATTCAGGCCAACCTCCGAGGACGGAATTTGCGCGGCAATCGCCAGCACCGGCACATGGTTGCGATGGCAATCGAACAAACCATTGATCAAATGCAGGTTACCCGGCCCGCAACTGCCGGCGCACACCGTCAACTCGCCGGTGGCCGCCGCTTCGGCACCGGCAGCGAAGGCGGCGACCTCCTCGTGGCGCACATGCATCCACTCGATGCTGTCCATGCTGCGCAGGGCGTCGGTCAGGCCATTGAGGCTGTCGCCGGTGAGCCCCCAGATACGCTTGATACCCGCTTGTTCCAGGGTGGTCGCCAACTGCTGGGCCAGGTTGATTTTCGCCATGAGGAACTCCAATCGTCAGTGAGGTTGAAAAACTGCTGATCAGTAGGGGACAGTTCAATCACGGCGAATGCTCCGCCATTAATGTGAAGATTGCGTCATGCTCGCGCGATACTGCCGCGTACGCCGCGCGATAAACCACTGGTCACAGGCCAATGCCAGCCAGGGCGCAACGTTGGGGTTGGGCAGACGGCCACGGCTCAGGCGACGCATCTGGTCGCGCACCACGGCGAGGGTGGCGAGGGCGGCCAGCGGTTTGCGCTTCCATTCCATGGGCCGCAGTTGTGGGTTGAGGTCGCGACCTTCACGCCACTGTTTGATCAGTTGCGGCTCCAGGGTAAGGGCGGTGGCGATGCCGGCCATGGCGATGCCGCTGTCCAATACTTGCTGGACCACCGGCAAGCGGCGAATACCTCCGGTCACCATCAGGGGCATGGTGGCGATGCTCGCCATTTGCGTGGCGAAATCCAAAAAGTAGGCTTCACGGGCCAAGGTGCGGCCGTCCCGCGCTTCACCTTGCATGGCCGGCGCTTCATAGCTGCCGCCGGACAACTCAAGCAAATCGATCGGCAGTGTATTGAGCATTTCCACTACAGCGCGTGCATCGGTCTCATCGAAGCCGCCGCGCTGGAAGTCTGCGGAATTGAGCTTTACCGACACACAAAATGAAGGGCTGACATTGGCCCGCACGGCACGGATGACTTCTAGCAGCAGGCGTGCCCGGTTTTCAAGGGAGCCGCCCCAACGGTCGGTGCGATGGTTGCTCAAGGGCGAGAGGAACTGACTCAACAAATAGCCATGGGCGCCGTGGATCTGCACCCCGGTGAACCCGGCTTGCTCGGCCAGGCGGGCGCTGGTGGCGAAGCGCTTGATGACGTCCTGGATGTCGTCTTCGGTCATGGCCTTGGGTTTGGCGAACATCTTGGAAAAACTGCCCACATCCAGCGCAATAGCCGAGGGTGCCAACGCTTGTTGACCGAGGTTGGCCATGGTCTGGCGGCCCGGATGGCTGAGCTGTACCCAGAAGTGCACACCTTTGGCCCGGGCTACGTCGGCCCATTCACGAAAACTGGCCAGGTGTTGCTCGTTTTCCAGCGCGACACCGCCAGGGCCGGTCATGGCGCGGCGGTCGATCATCACGTTACCGGTCAACAGCAGGCCGGGCTCGCCGTCGGCCCAGGTCTTGTACAGCTGCTTCAATGCTTTGGACGGTGCCTGATGCAGGTCCGCCATATTCTCTTCCATCGCGGCCTTGGCGATGCGGTTGGCGATGACTTGGCCGTTGGGCAGTTGCAGCGATTCGAACGGTGACATGGGTTAACTCCTGAGCAGGGGAGGTCTCAGGCTAAGCTTAAAGTTAACTTTAATGTCAAGCGGCAGTCGATCACACAGGATTGACGGGCGACGGAACTGTAGGAACGAGGGGGACGCCCAGTTCTTGCTCGCGAAGAACGCGAGGGCGCCACTACAGCCAGGCGACCTGCGTTATCGTTCAGGTTTTTCGCGAGCTCGCTCCTACAGGGACAAGGTGTCAGCGGCGGCGGAACAGCGGCAGGGGTTCATCGGTGGCCGCTTGATAGGTCACCGAGAAATCCTTGAGACTTTCCAGCGCTTCGTACGGGTCTTTGTCCGCGCGCAAGGCGAAGGCATCGAACCCGCAGCGGTGCAGGTAGAACAACTGGTCACGCAGCACGTCGCCAATGGCCCGCAGTTCACCCTTGTAGCCATAACGGTCACGCAGCAGGCGGGCGTTGGAGTAGTTGCGCCCGTCGGTGAAGGCCGGGAAGTTCAGGGCGATGACCTGAAAATGCTGCACGTCATCACCGATTTCTTCGGCTTCTTCATCGGCGTCCAGCCATACACCCAAACCGCCGTCGCGGGCCTTGAGGGCGTGGCCGTGCTCGCGCCACAGGGCCAGCGGCACGATCAGGTCGTCGCAGTTGGAGATGCCGTCGAAGCTCGCGTCCTTGGGCAGCAGGTGCCAGGTTTCGTCGACGACTGCGTTGTTCTTAATGATTCGCTGCATAGACACGCTCCTTGAACAGGTCGATGCCGATGCGCTGGTAGGTGTCGATGAAGCGCTCATCTTCGGTACGCTGTTCGATATACACGTCGATCAGCTTGCCGATCACCTCTGGCATGGCTTCCTGGGCGAAGGATGGGCCGAGGATCTTGCCCAGGCTCGCATCGCGGCTGGCGCTGCCACCCAGGGACACTTGGTAGAATTCTTCGCCTTTCTTGTCCACGCCCAGGATGCCGATGTGGCCGACGTGGTGGTGACCACAAGCGTTCATGCAACCGGAGATGTTCAGGTCCAGCTCGCCGATATCGAACAGGTAATCCAGGTCGTCGAAACGGCGTTGGATCGACTCCGCAATCGGGATCGACTTGGCGTTGGCCAGGGAGCAGAAGTCGCCGCCCGGGCAGCAGATGATATCGGTCAGCAGGCCTATGTTCGGCGTAGCAAAGCCGCCTTCGCGCAGTTCGCCCCACAGGGTGAACAGTTGGCTCTGTTCAACGTCCGCGAGAATGATGTTCTGCTCGTGGGAGGTGCGCAGTTGGCCAAAGCTGTAGCGCTCGGCCAGGTCGGCGACCGCGTCCAGTTGCTTGTCGGTGATATCGCCAGGTGCAACGCCGGTGGGCTTGAGCGACAGGGTCACTGCCACGTAGCCCGGCTTCTTGTGCGCCAGGGTATTGCGCGTGCGCCAGCGGGCGAAGCCTGGGTGTTGCTGGTCGAGTGCGGCCAACTCGGCGTCCTGATTGCTCAGGGCCTTGTACTCAGGGTCGACGAAGTGCTTGGCGACGCGGTGCACTTCGGCTTCGGTCAGGGTGGTCTGGCCGCCGCGCAGATGTTCCATTTCGGCATCGACTTTCTGGGCAAACACCTCAGGGGTCAGCGCCTTGACCAGGATCTTGATCCGGGCCTTGTACTTGTTGTCGCGACGGCCATAGCGGTTGTAGACCCGCAGGATGGCGTCGAGGTAGCTCAACAGGTCCTGCCATGGCAGGAACTCGTTGATGAACGCACCGACCACCGGCGTACGACCAAGGCCGCCACCCACCAGCACACGGAAGCCCAGCTCGCCTGCAGCGTTGTACACCGGCTCCAGGCCGATATCGTGGACTTCGATGGCGGCGCGGTCCGAGGTCGAGCCATTGATGGCGATCTTGAACTTGCGTGGCAGGTAGGCGAACTCAGGGTGGAAGGTAGTCCACTGGCGCACGATTTCGCACCACGGCCGTGGGTCGATCAACTCGTCGGCAGCGACGCCGGCAAATTGGTCGGTGGTCACGTTGCGCAGGCAGTTACCGCTGGTCTGAATGGCGTGCATCTGCACGGTAGCCAGTTCAGCCAGGATATCCGGCACATCTTCCAGGGCCGGCCAGTTGAACTGCACGTTCTGGCGGGTGCTGATATGGGCATAGCCTTTGTCGAAGTCGCGGGCGATCTTGGCCATCATTCGCGTCTGGCGCGACGTCAGTTGGCCATAGGGCACGGCCACCCTCAGCATCGGCGCAAAGCGCTGAACGTAAAGGCCATTTTGCAGGCGCAGAGGGCGGAACTCTTCTTCGCTCAGTTCACCTGCTAAGTAGCGTCGGGTCTGATCACGGAACTGCTTGACGCGGTCCTCGATGATGCGCTGATCGTATTCGTCGTATACGTACATATAGGTCCTGTTCTCGGCAAATCTGCGCGCACGGCCGCGCACTCCCAACGGAGCCGGCGCACGATACCAGTTTGCGTATATGCGCAAAAGTGATGTTTGGGTATATGCACATAACCAAACTGACTAATGAGAACAGTTATCGCGATACCCACATTTGTCATGGGGGCAAAACTGGTCTTTACTGTGGACGAGTCTTAGTGCAGTCACCTATAAAACCGACAAGAGGCGATGCGATGAGTAATTCCACCAAAGCCCGTAAACCTGACAGTACCGTTGATGCCTGGGCCATTTTGTTTCTGATTATTCTCGTGGTCGGCACCGCTGTATTTTGGGTCAGCCACCAGTAATAAAACCGTTGATTGAGCAGCGATTGGTTGTCGAGTAGCCAAGATGATAGCGGTCGATATTCAAGGTTTATCTGAGCGCCTGCATTTGTCAGCGCCGCCAGCGCCGGTGGATTCCGTGCGCTGGCGGTCGTTGGCAAACCGGCGTCCTGTTTATGCGTTCAGTCTGCATCGGCGGCGTTAAACACCGGCCAGGTACAGCACCAGCTTGACGATGCCAAACAGCGTCAACGCAAACACCACCGTGAACGCAACGCCCAGGATCACAAAGTGGCTGGGTTTGCCATGGGTGAAATCGCGGGCGCGATTCTTGCCGCTTTGCACACCGAACGCGGCGGCCGTCACGCTGTGCAGCATCTGCCGGAAGGTCGGTGGTTTGTCATCGATTGGATCGTCCATAAACCCCTCGTCAACAAGGTTCTCATGCAGAGTATAGACAGTCTGTCGAGGCTCATTTGGAAGCCAGTACCTCCAACCCCAGGAATAGCCGCTGATCAAGCGGTGGCTTGATCTCGGCTTTCTCCAGGTTGACCACGGCGCGGTTGTCGGCACGCGCCTGTTCAATCAGTTCCCGGCGCGTATATCGCTGTTCACTCGGGGTTTTAAGGTGACCGAAATCAGGTTGGGAGGGCGCTTGATCGACGGCCGAATAATGAAAATGCGCGTACCACAAAACATTGTCCTTTCCCTTTATACCCGCCCTGATTTTGCTTTTATCGCGTACTGCATACTCGGTGAGAAAGTCACCGGCCTTCAACGGCACGCGGCTCTTCACCAGGTTGATATCGACAAAACCGTGTTTCCACAAGTAATCGACGTGGGAGGCTTTGGGGCGTTGCAACTTGTACCCTTCGCTGCAACGCTCACGTGCCTGTTGCGTTGCCTCGGCCGCCAGGCTGCGGTACTGATCGATCAACGTGCGAGCGCCGGGATCGTTGGCGTGATCGCGCTGGAGTTCTTCGGCAAGGGTTGTGAATTTCGCTGCGTGCTGGGTCAGTATCACATCCCACTCAAGGGGATCGAGGCTTTCCAGTCGGCCCGGGTCGCGTAACTTTCGTTGTTGGAAGGCGATGCTGCTGTCAATGCCGGTGCGCTCGTCCCTGACGGTTTGCGCCTGTGCTTCTATGGTTTTCAGCGAACGCTTGATTGCCGTCGGCGCGGGCGCTGAGGGCCCGACCTCTTCAACCACGTTCCATACACCTTCGCCGGGGTGTTCAAGGTAGGTGGCGAGGGTTTTTCCGGTGAGCGGGTCCTTGATATCGACGAAGTTACCCGGTGTGTCGCGCTGGGTAGGGCGCACTTCACCCACCAGGGTCCTGCGGTCACGGGTCTTGATCACTCTTCGGTTCGGTGCTTTCTGCCGTGTGATGCGCTCGGGCGTTGGCAGTGGCGCGAAGCCTTCTTCCACCAGAATCAAATTGGCCAACTGCGCCTCAAGGCTGGTGCGGGCATAAGCCAGATAGTCCAGAAACGGTTGGCGATGCTCCTCGCGAATGAAGCCGGAATTCATTTCAGCCAGCGACGTGACAGCGTTTTCCAATTGCTCATATCGCTCCAGAACGTCCTTGAGGACGTCGATCTGCTCTCGGGCCGAATAGCCGGTAGTGGTGAGCATTTCCGTATGCGCCATCAAGCTGGTTGCGGTTCTCTTGTCGGTCAGCTCGCGTACGAATGGAAATTCCGTTGGGTTGCGCGAGTCATTCATGCGATTGAACACCAAGTCCATGAACACCAGCAGGGCGTGCTGTTTGATCGCGACCGAGCGGATGTTTTGATCAGAGGGCTTGCCTTGCAAGAGTATCTGGCGCAGGGCCGGGTCTGCCTCTTTGAGTAACGTCTCGATCTTTTCAGCGGGCTCGACCATTTCCGTAAGCGCGGCAAGCTGGCGTTTTTTGGTGATGATGTAGTCGTCGTAGGCGCCGCTGATGTTTTGCGGCAGCTCCCGTGATGCGCGGGCGCTGAGTTCAGCGTCGGTTTCGCCACGATCGGTTTCCAGGGCGTCTGCCATTTTTTGCGACACCGATTCGTAGATGCCTGCCCAGAAGTCAAAATTGCTTTTGCTTGCCCTGTTTCGCTCCCTTACATAAGTGGGGTCAGTCCTGTCGACAGCCATCAGTTCGCTGGTCTTGGCTTCGACTTTTTTCATCAGCGTCATTACCTCGCGGCCGTACTGCTGGAAGTTATCGAGGGCGATATTCCACTGCGTCCTGGCTTGGGCCGCCGCGACGCGCCGTTTCTCATGACGGATAAGAACTTCTGCGTGCAACTTCGGTATGTTCGCGGAACTGGCCAGCAATAACCAATCCTTGCGCAGGCTTTTGCTTTGTTCAACAAGTTGGGCACGGGCTGCGTTCAGAGTGCTTTGTAGCGAAAGCGAAGTGGGTATCAGCGAGAATATTTCGGCATTCAGTGCTTGCAATTCGGCCTTTAATACACCCAGTTTTTCGGCACGTTCCTTCTGCCATTTACTCAAGCGTTCCCGGGGCATTCCGCCCTCCAGCCTGGCGTGAGTGTCCAGGCGCCAGTGCCCCTGGTGGTCGCTTATCAGCTTGAAACCGGGGTGTTGCGGATATTGCGGGTGTACCAGATAGACCTCGTTGAATCCCGGCACCACATTGACCTGGAACAGCAACCCGCCGAGGCTGGCGTGCCAGGTGCCATTTATGCGGTAAAGGCCTTTGAGCGGGCCGCTGCCTTGCGCAGTCGGCAAGGGTTCAGGCCATGGCACATTGATGTCCAGCATCGCCCTCAGTCGTTCGCTTGCGTGTGGGCTTGCCAGCGAGCGAATGAAGTCCAGGGCGGTGTGGCCTGATGCCGGGGGTTCTCCCGGCAATGACACTGCGCCAGAACGTATCACTGGCGCATCCTGTGGTGGCGGCAGGCCTGGTGCACGGCGCCAGGTTTCAAGGCGCAACGCGCTGTCGGTTGCACTCGGTGGCGACAACGGTTTGGCAGAAGGCGATGCGCCATGCAGCAACACCATCGCAGTATTGAGCAGCAGATCAATCAGCGCCAACTCGCGGGTGGTGGGATCGTTGCTGTCCAGGCCCGCCAAGTCCTGCTCCAGGCTGGCAACCAGCACCAGGAACCAGCCGGCCAACATGGCTGGGCCCTGTACCAAGGGCAGCAGCAGTGTATTGAACAACAACCAGGCACCCTCCATCACAATGGCCCATCGGCTTTCGGTGTTGGAGATCGACTCGCGGTCCGCCAGGTCGACCAGTGCCCGTGCGGTGCTGCCAAACAGATGGTTGGGCAGTTGGCCGTTGAGCTGGGACTGGAGCCATTCACCGGCGCCGTCATCGACGGCCAGGGTCGCGGGCGCTGGTTTCTCGGGTCGGTTGAACTCGTCGCCGGGCAAGAAACGGATGAGGTGCGGCTCTTTGATGCCGCCGTGTGCATAGATGGGGCGCGCCTTGTCCGACAGCCAGGTCAGCACGCTGTCCTGCAACGCACCCGGTTCGGCGATGGCCTCCAGCAGCGCCTGGCGCGTGGGGTATTCGTTGAGGGACTCGGCGTACAGCGGTCGGTACAGCAAGTGTGGGCCGACCTGGGAGTCGCGAGGCTCAATGATAAACATATTATTCACTTCGTCCGGCGTGGCCCCGGCTTTACGGCACAACGCCAGGGGGCGCAGGACGATTTCCTGATCGTTGACGAGTCTGAGCGAAGGCGTTTCTCCCATGAGCGCCTTGACATACTGATAACCCGTCACGGTCATGCCATGCTGCTGGCGGACCTTGAATTCCAGCGCCTGCATCGGCAGATGAGCCTTCAGTTCGCGAGTAAACAGCAACTCGCGGCGACGCGCCTCGACGGTATCGGACAGCAGCAGATCTTTGAGGGCATTAGGGTAGGTGGTGCCGATATCGACGCGCTGGATCAGGCCGTTGCTGCCCATCAGATAGTCTTCATTCAACCAGCCAGGCAGTGGCGTGGCTGTTGTGGAAGACAGCTTCAACGTACCTTTGGGCTTGCCGGCCAGATTCTTCAGGGCCAGCTCCGTCAGCGACATGCGCACGTGTTCGATGATTCCCGCGCCGCCCGGATAACCTGCCGCTACCGCAAAGTCCAACAGCACCGCATCAGGGTCGAAATCGCCGTGATCGGTTTGCATCTGCTTGCGCAATGCGCTGCGGCTGAATGTGTGGATGTTTTCAATACCCTCGTTGAACGATCGCCCCTGGTTTTTTTGCAGAGCATGCGCCATATCCTGCAAGTGGCGGTGATAGGCGAAACGATCCGCGGGCTCGGCTTGCTTGAGCCATTGCGGCAGTTGCTGGCTCACAGTGCCAAGGCGCTCGGTGTCGGGCAACTTGATGTCGGTAAAATACCTGGCCGGGTTGGTGATCATGTCCAGGCGTTGATCGAGTTCTTTTTCGTCTTGCCCCTGGAACGATAGGGCTGCCAGGTCTTCGAGTTGTTGGTTGAGGATCAGCCCGGCCTGTTGTTCAAACACGTTGGCGGCAGTTTCGTTGCGTTGCCAAGTGAGGCTGTCGAACTGAAACTCGCGTTGCATCCTGCTCCCCCAGGCCTGGCTGAACGCCTCCAGCGAATCAAACGCCTGGATTGCGCCGGCTACGCTGTAGAGCAACACCTGTTTATCGCGTACCAATAACAGGTCCGGGGTCAATACCCGCACCGTCTTGCCGAGGCGGGTGAGTGTGCTCTCTATGAAATATACATAGGTGGCGGGTGAGGAACGGGGCAGGCGCTCACGTTGCGCTGGCCAGGCGGCGACTACCGCCAGCATATCGCGCTGCACGTCGCTCAGCGGTGACTGGCTGGCCGCAGTGGCAATCATCTGACCATTGAGAAACTCTGCAAGCCACTGCCAGCGGCTGTTGCCATGATTGTCGACCTGGCTCCAATAGTCGGCCAGATCGTGTTGCATGTACAAGTAAAGGGACGCGGGAAATTCGTCAAGAATCTGGGCGACCACCTGCATGTCGAGCGGCTGGCCATCCCCGGTCTTGAGCGCGGCGGGGGGCTGTGTCGTGAGGAAGTACGGACGCTCGCGTACGGCGCGCAGGTCAAGTAACTGTGGGTTCAGTACATGGGCGACAGCCACCTCCATGAGTGCGGGGTAGGTGTATTCGCCATTGGGCTGAGGGCTGGCAAGTTTGACCGCAAGCCAGTCGAGGTCCAGCGACGGGTAGTGCTCCAGCATCCGGCTGCGCAATGCCTTGAAGACGACGGAATACAGCGCCGGCCGCGTAGCGAAGCGCTCATGCACTGCCTGGGCGGGCAGTTGGCGAAAGGCTGAGTTTGACGAGGGAGTATTGGGTTCGGTCATGATGACATGCGTTTCCTGTATAAAACCGGTTGTGCTGAGCTGCCGGTTCAGCGGACCGAGAATCGGTCCGACACAGGAAATCGCATTGAGTCATCGTAGGTGCGGTAAACGGTTACCGCAGCCAGTAGCAGCGTTACCTCAGTTGTCGTAGCCCAGATTCGGCGCCAGCCAACGCTCCGTCACGCTCAGGTCCTGGCCTTTGCGTGCCGTGTAGCTGGTGACCTGATCCTTGTCGACCTTGCCCACGGCGAAGTACTGCGCCTGTGGGTGGGCAAAATACCAGCCGCTGACCGCTGCCGCCGGGAACATTGCGTAGTGCTCGGTGAGGAACACGCCGCTGCGACCAGCGTGCATTTCGCGGGCTTGGGGGTCGAGCAGTTGGAACAGCTGGGCTTTTTCGGTGTGATCCGGGCACGCCGGGTAGCCGGGGGCAGGGCGGATGCCGCTGTATTGCTCCTTGATCAGCGCCTCGTTGTCCAGTTGCTCGTCCTTGGCGTAGCCCCAGTGTTCTTTACGCACTTGCTGGTGCAGCCATTCGGCGCAGGCTTCGGCCAGGCGGTCGGCGAGGGCCTTGACCATGATCGAGTTGTAGTCATCGCCCGCGTCCTGGTAAGCCTTGGCCACTTCCTCGGCACCGATGCCGGCGGTGGTGATGAACCCACCGATGTAATCGGTCACGCCGCTGTCCTTGGGGGCGACGAAGTCGGCGAGGGAGAAGTTCGGTTTGCCGTCGGTCTTGATGATCTGCTGGCGCAGGTGGTGCAGCCTGGCAATAGGCTGGCCGTCGTCGCCGTAGACTTCCAGGTCGTCATCCTGCACTTGGTTGGTCGGCCAGAAACCGAACACCGCACGGGCGCTGATGAGTTTCTCGTCGATCAACTTCTTGAGCATTTCCCGGGCATCGGCATACAGCGCGGTAGCCGCTTCACCTACCACCTCATCGGTGAGGATGCGCGGGAACTTGCCGGCCAGGTCCCAGGAGATGAAGAACGGCGTCCAGTCGATGTACTCGGCCAGGACGTTGAGGTCGATATTGTCCAGTACCCTGGCGCCGGTAAAGGTTGGCACCACCGGGGTGTAGCTGCTCCAGTCGAACTGCGGCTTCTTGGCGATTGCCGCCGGATAGCTCAGGCGCTCGGTGCGCGCACTGCGGTTGGAGGTGCGCTCACGTACGTCGATGTATTCCAGGCGGGTCTTCTCGACGAAACCGGCCTTCAATTCCTTGGACAGCAACTGGGTGGCCACGCCCACGGCGCGGGAGGCGTCGGTGACGTAGATCACCGCGTCGTTGCTGTACTTGGGCTCGATCTTCACCGCCGTATGCGCCTTGGAGGTGGTGGCGCCACCGATCATCAGCGGCAGGTGGAAATCCTGGCGCTGCATCTCGCGGGCCACATGCACCATTTCATCCAGGGACGGCGTGATCAGGCCGGACAGGCCAATGATGTCGCATTTCTGCTCCTTGGCCACCTGCAGGATCTTCTCCGCCGGCACCATCACGCCCAGGTCGACAATGTCATAGCCGTTGCAACCCAGCACCACGCCGACAATGTTCTTGCCGATGTCATGCACGTCGCCCTTGACCGTGGCCATCAGGATCTTGCCCTTGGCTTCGGGTTTGTCGCCTTTTTCCAGCTCGATGAACGGAATCAAGTGCGCCACCGCCTGCTTCATCACCCGGGCGGATTTCACTACCTGGGGCAGGAACATCTTGCCGGCGCCAAACAGGTCGCCAACGATGTTCATGCCCGACATCAACGGGCCTTCGATCACTTCGATCGGGCGTGCGAACGACAGGCGCGACTCTTCGGTGTCTTCGACGATGTGCGTGGTGATGCCCTTGACCAGCGCATGTTCCAGGCGCTTGTTGACCTCCCAGCCGCGCCATTCCTCGGTCTCGGCTTCCTTGACGCTGCCGTCGCCCTTGTACTTGTCGGCAATCGCCAGCAGGGCGTCGGTGCCCTCGGGTGTGCGGTTGAGTACTACGTCTTCGACGGCGTCACGCAGCTCGGCGGGGATCTGGTCGTAGATCTCCAACTGGCCGGCGTTGACGATACCCATGGTCAGGCCCGCACGGATCGCATGCAGCAGGAACACCGAGTGGATCGCTTCGCGCACCGGGTTGTTGCCGCGGAACGAGAACGACACGTTGGACACGCCACCGGAGGTCAGCGCATACGGCAGTTCGTCGCGGATATAGGCACAGGCGTTGATGAAGTCGACGGCGTAGTTGTTGTGTTCTTCGATGCCGGTGGCGACCGCGAAGATGTTCGGGTCGAAGATGATGTCTTCCGGCGGGAAGCCCACTTCATTGACCAGGATGTCGTAGGAGCGCTTGCAGATTTCTTTTTTGCGCGCTTCGGTGTCGGCCTGGCCGGCTTCGTCGAACGCCATCACCACCACTGCCGCGCCGTAGCGCTTGCACAGCTTGGCGTGGTGAATGAACTGCTCTACGCCTTCCTTCATGCTGATGGAGTTGACGATCCCCTTGCCCTGGATGCACTTGAGGCCCGCTTCGATCACTTCCCACTTGGAGGAGTCGATCATGATCGGTACGCGGGAGATGTCCGGCTCGCCGGCGATCAGATTGAGGAAGGTCACCATGGCCTTCTTCGAATCCAACATGCCTTCGTCCATGTTGATGTCGATCACCTGGGCGCCGGCTTCCACCTGCTGCAGGGCGACTTCCAGGGCTTCGGTGTAGTTGTCTTCGCGGATCAGGCGGGCGAACTTGGCCGAGCCCGTGATGTTGGTACGTTCGCCGACGTTGACGAACAACGAACTGCGGTCGATGGTGAAAGGCTCCAGGCCCGACAGGCGGCAAGCCTTGGGAATATCCGGGATCGAGCGCGGCGCGTAACCGGCCACAGCCTTGGCGATGGCTTCGATATGCCCAGGCGTGGTGCCGCAGCAACCGCCGACGATGTTCAGGAAGCCGCTTTGGGCGAATTCTTCGATGACCTTGGCGGTTTCTGACGGCAGTTCGTCGTACTCGCCGAATTCGTTGGGCAGACCGGCGTTGGGGTGCGCCGAAACGTGGGTGTTGGCCTTGTTCGACAACTCTTCCAGGTAGGGGCGCAGCTCGCTGGCCCCCAGGGCACAGTTCAAACCGACCGAGATCGGCTTGGCGTGCGCCACGGAGTTCCAGAACGCTTCGGTGGTCTGGCCCGACAGGGTACGGCCGGACGCGTCGGTGATGGTGCCGGAGATCATGATCGGCAGTTCCACGCCCAGTTCCTCGAACACCCCTTGCACGGCGAAAATCGCGGCCTTGGCGTTAAGGGTGTCGAAGATGGTTTCGATCAGGATCAGGTCGGCGCCGCCTTCGATCAGGCCCTTGGTGGCTTCGGTGTAGTTTTCCACCAGCTCATCGAAGGTCACGTTGCGGTAGCCGGGGTTGTTCACATCCGGCGACAGCGAGCAGGTACGGCTGGTCGGGCCCAGTACACCGGCGACAAAACGCGGCTTGGCCGGGTTCTCGTGGGTTTTGGCGTCGGCCACCTTGCGCGCCAGGCGTGCGCCTTCCACGTTCAGTTCATAGGCCAGTTCTTCCATGCCGTAGTCGGCCATGGAGATACGCGTGGCGTTGAAGGTGTTGGTTTCAAGAATGTCGGCGCCGGCGTCCAGGTAGGCTTTTTCAATGCCGCCGATCACGTCCGGGCGGGTCAGCACCAGCAGGTCGTTGTTGCCCTTGACGTCGCTTGGCCAATCGGCGAAGCGTTTGCCACGGTAGTCCTGCTCCTCGAGCTTATAGCTCTGGATCATCGTGCCCATGCCACCGTCCAGGATCAGGATACGTTCCTTGAGGGCTTGGTGAAGGGCTTGCAGGCGAGCGCTACGATCGGGCATGGGACTACTCTGGTCAGGCATTACGGAGGGCGTGAATCATAGCAAACCTGTGCCGATTTGGAGCATGTCCGGGTTGTGCATGAATATCGCTCATGTTGCTGGCGGTCATGGCCCGGTAGAATCACCGCCATTTCACAGACCGCACGCCTTGAATCGGGACCCGATACATGTCACTTCGTTTGATCGTCAGCGCCGTCCTGGCCTTGATAGCCAGTACTGCGCAGGCAGAGGGTCCCGCTTCGGCGATTTCCTATACCCGCGATATCCAACCGATCTTCACCGAGAAATGCGTGGCCTGCCACGCCTGCTACGACTCCGCCTGCCAGCTCAACCTGGGGAGCGCCGAGGGCGCCGCACGCGGGGCAAGCAAAATGCCGGTGTATGACGGCGAGCGCAGCCAGGCCACGCCAACTACGCGGTTGTTTTATGACGCATTCGGTAAGCAGGCGTGGCAGCAGAAGGGCTTCTATTCGGTGCTGGACGCCCAGGGCAGCCAGGCTGCGCTGATGGCGCGCATGCTGGAGCTGGGGCACAACGCGCCGCTGGCGCCCAATGCCAAGCTGCCCGACAACATTGTGCTGGGGCTCAACCGCGAAAATATGTGCGCAACGCCCGGAGAGTTCAATGCCTATGCCGGCGCTCACCCCAAGGAAGGCATGCCGCTGGCGGTCACCGGCCTGACCGATCAGCAGTACCAGACTTTGCAACGCTGGCTGGCCTCCGGCGCGCCGATTGACGAGCAGGGCCTGGCGCCGAGCGCCAGGGAAGCGTTGCAAGTGCAACAGTGGGAAAACCTGTTCAACCAGCCGGGCGCCCGGGAAAGCCTGGTGGCGCGCTGGCTGTTCGAGCATTTGTTCCTGGCGCATATCTATTTCGAGAACGGCGAGCCGGGGCATTATTTCCAGTGGGTGCGTTCGCGTACGCCCAGTGGCCAGCCGATTGACCTGATCGCCACCCGCCGCCCCAACGACGACCCCGGCACCCAGGTGTACTACCGCCTGTGGCCGGTGCAGGGCGTGATCGTGCATAAAACCCACATCACTTACCCCTTCAGCGCGGCGAAGATGGCGCGGATCAAGGCATTGTTCTACGCCGCCGACTGGCAAGTCACGGCCTTGCCAGGCTACGGCCCCGGCAGCCGCGCCAACCCGTTCGCGACATTCGAAGCCATCCCGGCTAAAGCGCGTTACCAATTCATGCTCGATAACGCTGAGTACTTCGTGCGTACCTTCATTCGCGGGCCGGTGTGCCGTGGGCAGATCGCTACGGACGTGATCCGCGATAACTTCTGGACGCTGTTCCAGGACCCCGACCATGATCTGTACGTCACCGATGCGCGTTATCGCGGCCAGGCCACGCCGTTGCTGGCCATGCCCGGGCAGAATGACGATGTGGGCAGCGTGCTGAGCCTGTGGCTGGCCTATCGCGACAAGCGCAACCAGTACGAAGCCTTGCGCCGTGACAACTATGCAGACCTGCCGGCGCCGAGCTGGTCGACATTGTGGGCGGGCAATGACAATGCCTTGTTGAGCATTTTCCGCCATTTCGACAGCGCTTCGGTGACCAAGGGCCTGATTGGCGAGGTCCCGCAGACGATGTGGCTGTTCGACTACCCACTGCTGGAACGCACCTATTACCAGTTGGCGGTGAATTTCGATGTGTTTGGCAACGTCTCGCACCAGGCCCAGACCCGCCTGTATTTCGACCTGATCCGCAACGGTGCCGAGCAGAACTTCCTGCGCCTGATGCCCGCCGACACCCGCGAAGACTTCATGGACGACTGGTACCAGAACAGCGGCAAGCTCAAGCTGTGGCTGGACTACGAAGCGATTGACGATGACAAGGCCAGTGGGTTGCACCTGAGCGAAAAAGACCCCAAGCGTGACTTCGCCAACCAGTTGCTGACCCGCTACGGCCATTTGAACGCCAGCCCCGACCCGATCAACCGCTGCAGCGGTGCGTTCTGCTCCCGCGACGGCATCGACCCGGCCTTGCAGGATGCCGAACAAGCGCTGAGCCGCCTGACCTCGCGGCCGGCCGCGGGGCTCAAGGTGATCGAGCAATTGCCCGAAGCCACGATGCTGCGCATCGAAACTGCCAGTGGCAAGCGCGAGGTCTACAGCCTGCTGCGCAACCGTGCCCACAGTAACGTGGCGTTCCTGCTGGGAGAGGCGTATCGCTATCAGCCGGGCCTGGACACTGTGACCATTTACCCTGGCGTGCTCAGCAGCTACCCGAACTTCATGTTCAATATACCGGCCCGGCAAGTGCCTGAGTTTGTCGCGCTGATGGAGCAGGCCAAGGACGCCAAGAGCTTCGAGAAAATCGTCGACCGCTGGGGTGTGCGGCGCAGCCATCCGTTGTTCTGGCAGTATTTCCACGACTTGTCGCAGTACATCCGCGAAACCACGCCGGTGGAAGAGGGTGTATTGGACATGAACCGCTATGAGAACCTATAACGAAGTGCATTGATCCGGTCATTTCTCCATGTGGGGCTGAAGCAGTCGGATATTTACCTACAGATTGGAAAGGGGTAGGCCGATGCTGATTTCAGTGCAGTTGTTGCGCGCGTTGGCTGCATGGGTGGTGGTGGGTCACCATGTCATGCAGCTGTTTTTCAACTTCGAGGCCCACAACGCCTTCGAGGACCTGTTGGTCGAAAAGGGCGGCGCCGGGGTGGACGTATTCTTCGTCATCAGTGGCTTGGTGATTTTCCTCGCGAGCGCCGATAAAGCGCTCACGCCCTGGCGCTTCATGCTGATGCGCGTGGCCAGGATTGCTCCGGCGTACTGGTTCTATACCGTGCTTTTGGCTGTGCTGGTCACGGTCATGCCCTGGATGTTTCCAGACGTTCAGCTAGAACTGGGTCATGCGCTCCTGTCGATGCTCTTTATTCCCGCGCAAAACCCGGCGGGCTACGGCGTGTATCCACTGCTGGATGTGGGCTGGACACTGAATTTCGAGATGCTGTTCTACTGCCTGTTTGCTGTTGCGCTGCTGGTGCGTGAAGCCTATAGGCTCTGGGTGGTGGCGGTACTGCTGTATCTGCTGTGCTACGTCATTGGCCCCGCCTTTGACTTGGCCGATGGGTTTTACCGTAATGACATTGCTCTGGAATTTCTCATGGGCATGGCAATCGGCATACTTTACCGCCGCGGTCTGTGCCGAGCCAGGCCTTGGCTGGCGTTGCTGGGTGTCGTCGCGGCATTGGCAGCGATTTACCACGGCGCGGATGTACCCCGAGTATTGGAATGGGGAGTGCCCAGCGCCGTGTTAGTGATCAGTTGTGTGGCGCTGGAGCCTTACTTCCATGGTTCGCGCTTGATAAAACTGCTGGGGGACTGCTCCTACTCGGTCTATCTGCTTCACGTACTGGTGCTGTGTGCTGGGCGCTGGGCCATCGAACACAGGGCAATAGACCCCTACGCAATGATACCGGTGTGCATCGCCGTCATTGCGCTGGGCGCCTTGGCCAGTTATCAAGTGTTGGAGCAGGCTACGCATCGCAGGCTCAAACATTGGTTTGGCATTGATGATGCGTTACCCATAAGGCAAAAGCATTAGGACTGCTGTTTGGCGGCTCAGGGCCTCACGTACTTCCAGTAGGCTTTCCCATAGTCCATCAGCAACTCGGTCCCGGCAGGGATGTCCCGCCAAGCGACTATAAACACCATGTATTTGCCTACGTACAGGGCGCCGACATTTTCGATGCCAACGTCGGGCAGGTTGGGCACCTTGACCGCATTGATCAGGCTCAGCGTATTGCTGTTACCGTGGCCGCTGATAGTCGCGCCATGAGTGTGGGTTTGGAATAAGTACGTGCCGACGGCCGCTTCACCTTTTTCCAGTATCTCGGTATTGAGCGAGGCTTGATTCAAGTGCACCTTGCCGGTGTACGGCCCAATGACATCAAAACGTTTTATATCGGTTCGGGCCACCACCGACAGGCCACGCTCCGGGCCCTCGGCCAGTTTCCTGACCTCCAGCAGTCGATCGAGTCTGCGATGATGGTTGCCTTCTTTAGAGATCCAGTCGCGGATACTCTTGGTTGCAGCCTCTTTGACTTCGACGTGTTGCAGCCCTGTGAACTCGTCAAAAAACTGGTTGGCGTCGGTGATCTCTATGTTTTGCAACGGACCTTCAAGTTCAAGGGTCAAGCTGCGCCTGACGTCGTTGGGGTCTTGCAGAATTGGCGCATTATTGTTGATTTTATGATCAAAAGACGCGGTGATTGAAGTGGATCGGCGCCGCGTGGTTGCGGTGTCGTCCTCCAGGCGCGGACGTTTTGAGCTGCTTGCGGTGGGCGGCGCAGGCCGCTTCCTGGCCACAGGCTCGTCCAGCGGGCTTCTTTGTCCGAACAGCCACCTTTCTCTACCGGCGCGGGTCATGCTGCCATTGTCATTGACGTAGTTGCTCCAGATAACCGGATTGAGGTTGTTCTGCTCGACAAATGCGTGCATGGACACCCTTGAATTGGGGGCGTTGTAGTGCTTGTTCCACTCTTGCAGGTGTTCGGGTTTCAGGTCGTCGAATTGTTCACCCCTGGCGTATTTGGCCAATACCTTGCCTGCCGCTCTATAGGTGCCATCAAGGTTTACATGCTCGGCAAGGGCCACCGGGTCCAGGTTATGGTCGGCGGCGAAGCCCTCAAGGGTGAGGTTGTTGCGCTCGCGCTGGGACGCCTTGCTCCAGTGCTCCATATGCTCGTAAGTGACGCTGGTGCGGGCGGTTCCCGCGCGGTCTAGCATCTTTAGCCCCCGAGGTGTCAGGGTGTTGCGGCTGTTGACGAACTGCCGAAAGGCGCTGGGGTCCAGGTTGTAAGTGCTGACGAACTTGTCCATGGTTTTTTTCAGGGCGTCTTCACTGGCTTCGGTCCATTTCAACAGCACTGAGGGCGTTACAACGCTTGGCGCATCCGGCGCGCCGCCCGTGAGCTTGATCGGGCCTGAATACCAATGACCGGGTTCCACCGACGACAGCGTGATCGACAAATCCCGGTTGGTCCTCGGATTGACCAGCACGATAGAAAAGCTGTTGTCGGCGCCCGTGGCGGCCTCCTGAATGAACCCATAGGAGTTGTCGCGGATCTGGTACACCGCGATTTTGCCCTTGTCATCGACATTACAGATGAACTTCTGGTTGTAGTCCGCCCGGGAGAAGATACCGCGCGCGTCGGGCTTGAGGCCTCTGATCAACTCTGGGTCAACCGCGTACTGACGGATCAACGGGCTGCTGTTGCTGATGACCGTGATCGGTTCTCTAAAACGCGGCCCGAAGGCTTGGTTGGACGCGGTATCGATCAAGCGATAATCCGGCGCCTCGAGGCTGCCGACGTTGCGCATTGGGACATTGGCGAAGCCGTCCACGGTAAACAGTTGATCGCCCGCCTGCAGCGGCTTCCAGCTGTCAGGGTCGACCGAGCGCATATGCCTTGCGGCGATCGCCCCATCTCGCAGTTGGGCGATACCCCGTTGTGCATGGCGCATCAGTTTGTGGCCCAGCTTGAGCAAACCAAAGCGCGCGAGCCTGAGCAGGCTTGGGAGGGCGGCCAGGGGGTTGAGTTCCTGGAGTGTGGCGATCACCAGTTTTCCGGTCAGTTTCGCCAGTTTAGGCAATGCCAGGCGTAGCCCGGTTTTACCCGCCTGGATGAGCAAGCGAGTCGAGCCAGCCACATACCGCCCCACCGGCAGCGCGAAAGCCACGATGTCGATGAACAGGCTGGCGACGCCGGATTTGATGCGCTGAGGATCGCCGGAAGCGATGTCGTCGATGCCGCCCCAGAACGGCACAAATATCTTGCCCCAGAACGCCAAGTCTTCGAGTACCTCAGCGGGGATGTCTACTTCCCGTGTGGCTTTACGGGTTTTTTCCAGCAGGGCCTGTTCGTCGCAGAAAAACAGCTCGCGGGCAATCATGCTCGCCAGGGTTTCACTGCGCGGCGCATACAGCGTGTTGGGCGCGAACGATTGGATACGCGGCCCTGCGTCGATGGCAGGCAGTGTCTCGCCGACTTGTTCAACGATCAACTCGGCTTTTTTGCCTGGTCTGGGCGCTTTGTTCTCGCGGTAGGCCTCTTGATCAAACGGTACTTCGGTAGCCAGCCTGTACTTGTCCCAGCTCATGGCGTCGCGTAGCTCTACCACTTTGCCGTTTAGCGGTAGGCTTTGCAGGTCTTTACGTCGACGCAGCAGACCGGCGAAGGGGAATACCTCGATGTAAATGGCATGGAAGGGCGAGCGGGTCTTGACGATGCGTAGGATAAAACCTGTCCGGTAACGAATGGCATCGGTCTTGGCTTTGGTTTCATATTCGATGGGCACCTTTTTCAGGGCCTCTCTTAATGAATACACGGTGATCTCGTCCTGATCCACATTCAGAGTCGCGCTGCCCAGGTGGGCAAGCAGTGATTGGATTAAGGTCTTATAGGCGTTTCTCGGCACCTGGAGGGCTTCGTGAAAGGCTTTGTCGTACTCCGTGTCCGAGGCAAAGCGCCAACGGCTGGGCAGTTTGAATTTGAGGTTCTGAACCGCGTTGAACAACTCATATTCATGCTGCTCCAGTGCAGTGACGGCCTGGGTGAGCTCGTCGCGGGAGTGGCCTGACGATCGGCTGGCGATCAGGCCGTTGGCCTGTGCCCATTGCACGGTGGGGCCCAATTTGGCCGCTGCAACCAGTGCCTGTTGTTTGATGTCATCGCCACTGGCGCGAAAGTGTTCCGCCGCCAGGTTGAGCAATTGTTCGAAACTCATGTGACGTGATGAACCAGGTGCAATCGTTTCGGCTAGCAGAAAGCCGCTTCTGAAATTGACCCATGTACTGGTGGCAGCGTAGGGCAGGTCATCGGGAATATCGGCCACCCACACTTCACTGGCGACATTGGCCTTGATCACGCACACGGCCAATAGCGCTGCGTCAGTGCTGATCGACAAGTCGTGGTGATAGCGGCTGATCAGGTTTTGGCGGATCGCCTTATAAGATGCCCCTGGCGAGATGAATAACTTCAATTCGTTATCCACCGGCGAGTCGGGGTTGGGGATGATCGTCAGCCACAGCGCGCGCCATAGTAATTTCACCCGTACCGGGTCTGGGCAGATTTCGTCCTGTTGGCTGCCATACCAGTCCAAGGCCTTGGCGATCCGTTCGCCCAGCGCCAGGTTATCGGGGCTATTGAGCAATTGCTCAAGCAGCACGGTGGGGGTGGTGGTGAGCATGTCTTGCTGTGAGGCGGTAAATGTTTCGGGCAATACATGACGGAACAGCGATTGACGTGTTTGTGTTTCGATCTGGCGGATAACCTCTTTGATTTTCTGGTCGGCAGGCGCATCCAGCAAGTGCTGCAAATCGCTGAGGTCGCCTTCGTGTCCGAGTTTTCTCAGAGTGTGGTGTTCCTGCAAGCCAGCGAGAACCGCTTTCCACTGTTCGCGGGTTTTGGGCTGTGCCGGGATGATCGAGTAATACTTGAGCACCAGGTCAAACCGCACCGAGCCATCACTTTTAAGGCCGTTACCCACACGCCGGTTGATATCCAGCAACACGTCGGCGTCGATGTACCAATAGGTGGGTATATGGCGCAGGATCACCGAATGGTCGGCGATGCTGAACGTCTCGGCAGGGTCGGGTATCGGTGCGCGCACGCTGCTGAGCATGGTGGAGAGCAGGTCGTAAAGAAAGTCCCGGCCGAGAATGGAAGCATCTGGTTCGGGCTTTTCCCGCAAGAACTGCTGAAAGTCTTCATCGGCTTCCAGCTTTGCCAAGACACGAAAGGCTTCCTTGCATTCGCGATGCAGTTCGCTGTTGTGCGGCGGGGAGTAGTACACCTCGGCGGCGGATGCCGTCAGCGAGCTTTGTGCCGTCACGAAATCAATCAGATGGTCCAGATGCGCTTGCTGTTCCGGCAAACCCTTGAAATAGAAACTCTGCAACGCGTTATTCATTCAATCCTCACAATCCGTAGTCGAAGAGGATTCACTCTATTGAGCCGGGTTTTGCGGGGGGGCTATATAGGTAGGCACAGGTTTTCGCAGAAATGGCCAGGTGTCACGATGCGTCAGGTCAACAGAGACAAGTCTTTCCCGACAAAAATACTAGGACTTTGTACCTGCGTAATAATTTGGCGTAAACTGCGGGCAAGCCTGTGAGGAGTTTCCATGACTGCCATAACCATTACCGACGCCGCCCACGATTACCTGGCTGACCTGCTGTCCAAGCAGAACACCCCAGGTATCGGCATCCGCGTCTTTATCACCCAGCCCGGCACCCAGTACGCCGAGACTTGCATTGCCTACTGCAAGCCCGGCGAAGAAAAGCCTGAAGACACTGCCCTGGGGCTCAAAAGCTTCACCGCGTATATCGACGCCTTCAGCGAAGCCTTCCTGGACGACGCCGTGGTCGACTACGCCACCGACCGTATGGGCGGCCAGTTGACCATCAAGGCCCCCAACGCCAAGGTGCCGAACGTCAACGCCGACAGCCCGGTCAATGAGCGCATCAACTATTACCTGCAAACCGAGATCAACCCGGGGCTGGCCAGTCATGGCGGCCAGGTGAGCCTGATCGACGTGGTGGATGACGGTATTGCCGTACTGAAGTTCGGCGGCGGCTGTCAAGGCTGCGGCCAGGCGGACGTAACCCTGCGCGAAGGTATCGAGCGCACCCTGCTCGAACGCATCCCGGAGCTCAAGGGCGTACGTGACGTGACCGACCACACGCAGAAAGAAAACGCCTACTACTGAGCAAGGTGTTCACTGCGAGCATAAAAAACGGCGCCCCGTGAGCGCCGTTTTTTTATGCGCTCTTTGTAGGAGCGAGCTTGCTCGCGAAAAGCGTCAACGATAATGCATGCTTGCTGAATAAGCGCGGCGCCTATGGGGTTTTCGCGAGCAAGCTCGCTCCTACGGGGATTAGGGCAAGCCACCCCACATAATCAGGGTCTGTAAAGGTGGGCATGCCCGGCCCGATACAGCGACGACTCGCCGAAACTGTCGCTGGCCAGCACCCGGCCCACCACAATCAGCGCCGTGCGCCGGAACCCCTTGGCTGTGACCTTGGCGGCAATATCTGTCAGGGTGCCGACAACCCAATCCTGATCCGGCCAGGTCGCTCGGTGCACCACGGCAATTGGGCAATCAGCGCCATAGTGGGGCAGCAGTTCGGCGACGATCTTTTCCAGGTGATTGACCCCCAAGTGAATCGCCATGGTCGTACCATGGCGGGCCAGGCTGTCGAAGCTCTCACCGGGCGGCATGTTGGTTTTGTCGGCGTAGCGGGTCAGGATCACGCTCTGGGCGATGTCCGGCAGAGTCAGCTCGGTTTCCAGCAACGCGGCGCAGGCCGCTACTGCCGTAACCCCGGGAATGATCTGAAAAGGAATACCCACTTCCCGCAAGTGGCGGATCTGCTCGCCAATCGCGCCATACAGGCTCGGGTCGCCCGAGTGCACCCGCGCCACATCCTGGCCTTTGGCATGGGCCGTCTTGATCAACTCCATGATCTGTTCCAGGTGCAGCTCGGCACTGTTGACCACCTGGAACGCCTGATGACCTTCCAGTACGGCGGCGGGCACCAGCGAGCCGGCGTAGATGATCACCGGGCAACTGCGGATCAGTCGCTGGCCTTTGACGGTGATCAATTCCGGGTCGCCGGGGCCGGCGCCGATAAAGTAGACGGTCATGGAGAAGTCCTGTTCAGAAACGCGTGAGCATGAACACGGCTCATGCTCAAAAGCGGCAATTATCGGGATTTTAGCCCGCGCAGGCCAATGCAAGGGTCGCCTGTGCGCTTTTCTGGCGGGTGATCAGCAGGCGCGCGGGGCCGTTGGACAGGTGCTCGGCCAGGGCCAGGGCGGCGCTTTCGGCCACCCCATAACAGCCGGTATGGGCAAACGCCAGCGTTGAGAGATGACTTAGCCGATGCTCATAGTCCGCCAGTCGCTCGGCGCTGAAGCACTGCAAGGGCAGGTTCAACCGCTGGGCCAGCGCCAGCAGCCCAGGTTCATCGCGCTTGCGATCAATGCTTGCCAGCGCAGTTATGCGTGAGCGATCAATGCCTGCCGCGGCCAGGGCTCCGTCCAGCAACGCCAGCAGGCTGTGAACCTCACAGCCACGCTGGCAGCCCAAACCGACAACCAGCATCATGCCGAGTATTGGTCGTCGCCGTTGCGGCGGAACAACCAGGCGCTGATCAGGCCCAGGGCCAGCCAGAAGGCGACGTTGGTCAACTGCGAGGCGATCTTGAACTGCGCTTCGAGCGCCTCCGGGGCCAGCATTGAATGTACCTCAGGTTGCGGAGCGCCGATGACGTGGGGTACGGCAAGGATCGCCAGCCCAAGGCCTTTCAACAGCCAGTTGCGGCCGAACACGATCAGCGCCAGGCCGGCGGCGGTGGAGGCTGCGGTACCGATCCACCAGGTCTGGCGTAGCGTCAGGTCAGCCGCCGCAGTGCCCGGCAGTTCCGGTGGCAGGCCCAGGGTGGGTGCCAGTACAAAGGTCGCGTAGCCGGCCAGGCCCCAGAGCAGGCCTTGGGCGATGCGGGTCGGCGCACGCAGCGTGTAGAGGCCGGCGAGCATCAGTGCAAAGCCTACGGCCACCACCAGGTTGCCTCCAGTGGTGGACAACACACGCTGCCAGCCATCTTCCGGCTCCCAGGCTTGGGCATCGTGGCTGTGGGCAGCAGCGCCAGCGGCGTGCTCGTGCACCACTTCAGCGGCTGGCGGGGCTTTTTCAAAGCTTTCCGCCTGCAGGATTAGCGGTGCCACCCAGAAACTTTGCAGCAGGGTCAGCAGCAAGGCAGCCAAAAGCCCAGTGAACCCTGCGGTTTGCGCAATACGCTTGATCATGTCGGCAGCTCTCAATGGCACGGGAACGCGGCGCTGTGGCGGGTATCGTGGGCGGCGTTGTGCACCGCCTCGATATGCGAGAACCCGGCGAAATACACCAAACACGCGCCGAGTATCGACGCACCGATGGCGGCGGTCAGGCGTTGGCTGAGGGTGGCGGTGCTAGTAGCGGTGTGCGAAGTGCTGCTGATGATCGACATGGCGCGTCCCTTTCAGGTGTCAGGGTGAAACGAGCGCATGAAAACCCCACGCGCCAGGCACGCAGGGTTCTGAACAGCGCCCGCCCACCGCGGGTTTGTTATCTGAATTTTTCGGGCCGGTCTCCGGGCTTGCGAGGGGCGGCTCTTGAAAGAGTCCTCCTGAAAGCATCGCCTTCCCATGCAAAAGCACAGTGGCCGTGACGCTTCGCTCGCTTACCGTTGCGGGGGCAGCACCGGACTGGTCATAGGTCTATGACGCACCGGTTTCCCGTTTCACCCTGTGAAGGGCACCCGAAACAAGGCGTGTAGGAGAGCATGGGCCGGGACGGTAGTCAAATGCTGCAAGCCACTGTAGCCTTGCACCTTCGAGGTTCTTCGGCCCAGGCCGAAGCTAAGAAGGGAACGCGGTTCAAGCCGCGGCTGCCCCCGCAACTGTGAAGGGTTCAGTTGACTGCCACGCCACTGCCGATAGGGCGGGAAGGCGCAGTCAGCGTTGGTCGCAAGACCTGCACACCCCAAGCCAGGAGACCTGCCTCGCAACCGATTTTCCAATTCAACCGGGCGGGGTGATCCGGTGACGAAATCCGCTGCTGCGCGCTGCCGCAGGGCCTGTCGTCCCGTATGCCCGCCCCAAAGGGCATCCGATGAAAACACTGGCCAAACTCCCCGTCACCATCGTTACCGGCTTCCTTGGCTCGGGCAAAACCACGCTGTTGCGCCATATGCTCGACAACGCCCAGGGCCGTCGCATTGCGGTGATCGTCAACGAGTTCGGCGAGCTGGGCATCGACGGTGAAATCCTCAAGCAGTGTTCTATCGGTTGCACCGAAGAAGAGGCCAATGGCCGCGTCTACGAGCTGGCCAACGGTTGCCTGTGCTGCACCGTGCAGGAAGAGTTCTTTCCGGTGATGCGCGAACTGGTCGCCCGTCGCGGTGACCTGGACCATATCCTCATCGAAACCTCGGGCCTGGCCCTGCCCAAGCCGTTGGTGCAAGCCTTCCAGTGGCCGGAAATCCGCAGCGCCTGTACCGTTGACGCGGTGATCACCGTAGTCGACAGCCCAGCCGTGGCCGCCGGTACCTTTGCCGCCTTCCCGGACCAGGTCGACGCCCAGCGCAAACTCGACCCTAACCTGGACCACGAATCACCCTTGCACGAACTGTTCGCCGACCAACTGGCCAGCGCTGACCTGGTGATCCTCAACAAATCCGACCTGATCAGCGCCGAAGACCTGGCCCGCGTGCGCCTGGAAGTCGCCGAAGAACTGCCGCCCGCGGTGAAGATCATCGAAGCCAGCAGCGGTCGTCTGCCCCTGGACGTGCTGATCGGCCTGGGCGCCGGTTCCGAAGAGCATATCGACGGGCGTCACAGCCATCACGACCATCACCACGAGGGTGAAGACGACCACGATCACGATGCCTTTGACTCCATCTCCATCGACTTGCCCCAAGCCGATGAGGCGCTGCTGCTCGACGCCCTGACCCAATTGGTGGTGCAGCACGGCATCCTGCGGGTGAAAGGTTTCGCCGCGATCCCCAACAAACCGATGCGCCTGCTGATCCAGGGTGTGGGCACGCGCTTTGACAAACACTTCGACCGTGCCTGGGGCGCTGACGAAGCACGCACCACGCGCCTGGTGCTGATCGGCCAGGAACTGGACGCCGCTGGCCTCGAAGCGCAATTGCGCGCTGCCCTCAGCGTTTAACCATGCACCTGCTCAGGACCCAACCCGGTGGTTTCGTCGCGGACGACAATATTGCCGACCTTGGCCAGACCCCCGCTGAACTGGTGATCCTGTGCAGCGGCGACTCCAGCCTGGCGCTGCTCGCCGAAGCCGCCCAGCAATTGCCCGAGGATTACCCCAGCCTGCGCCTGGCCAACCCGATGCAGGTGCAGAACCATGCCTCGGTCGACCTGTACGTGGACGAGGTATTGCGCCACGCCAAGGTCATCCTGCTGTCATTGCACGGCGGTATCGGGTATTGGCGCTACGGCATCGAGCGCCTGGTGGAGTTGGC
This sequence comes from Pseudomonas sp. GW823-FHT02F05, assembly GCF_058797315.1. Lineage (NCBI taxonomy): Bacteria > Pseudomonadati > Pseudomonadota > Gammaproteobacteria > Pseudomonadales > Pseudomonadaceae > Pseudomonas > Pseudomonas sp. GW823-FHT02F05. The sequence goes on along the minus strand of NZ_JBXAJM010000001.1, from coordinate 487,761 downwards.
CGAACGCGGCGTCACCCTGATCCTGGTGCCGGGTGACGACCGTCCGGACCCGGAACTCAGCGGCCTGAGCACTGTTGCTGCCGAACACCGCGAGCGCCTGTGGCACTTCCTGCGCCAAGGTGGCCTGGGCAATGCCCTGGATTTTTATCACTGCCTGGCCAGTGCCCACCTGGGCCGCGACTATTCCTGGGCCGAGCCGCAAGCGCTGCCGCGCACGGCGATCTATCACCCGCACAACGCCAATGCCCGCCTCAATGACTGGCAGGCCGATTGGCAGCCCGATTGGCCTGTGGCTGCGGTGCTGTTCTACCGCTCCCATTTACAGGCTGCCAATACCGGTTTTATTGATGTGTTCTGCCAGCGCTTACAGGCGGCGGGCCTCAACCCCTTGCCTATCGCGGTGGCCAGTTTGAAAGAACCCGGCTGCCTCTCGGTGGTCGAGGACCTGTTGGATGACGTGCAAGCCGCGGTAATTCTGAACACCACCGGCTTTGCCCAATCGAGCCCGGAAGCGCCGCATTTGCGCCCGTTTCGCCGCAATATCCCGGTAATCCAGGCGATCTGCGCCCAGGACAACCAACCCGGCTGGCAGGCCAGCGAACAAGGCCTGGGGCCCCGCGACCTGGCGATGCACATTGCCTTGCCGGAGCTTGACGGGCGCATCATCAGCCGGCCGATCAGTTTCAAGGACCTGGCCTGGCGCAGCGAGCGCAGCCAGTCGGACGTGGTGTGCTACCGCGCAGCGCCCGAACGCATGGATTTTGTCGCTGAGCTGGCACGCCGTTGGGTCGAGTTGGCGCGGGTGCCCAATGCCGAGAAACGGATTGCGTTGATCCTCGCCAACTACCCGACCCGCGACGGTCGCATCGGCAACGGCGTAGGCTTGGACACCCCTGCGGCAGCGCTGAATATCCTGCGCGCCTTGCAAGCCGAGGGCTACCCGGTGGCGGAGCGGCTGCCCGACAGCGGCACCGCGCTGATCCATGAACTGCTCGGCGGCGTCACCAACGATCTCGACAGCCTCGACCTGCGCCCCTGCCATCAAAGCCTGAGCCTTGTGGAATACCAGGCGATGTTTGATCGTTTGCCGGCCTCCAATCGCCAGGCCGTGCTGGAGCGTTGGGGCGCGCCGCAAAACGATCCGATGTGCCGCGATGGCCGCTTGATGGTCGCCGGCCTGCGCCTGGGCCTGACCTTTGTCGGCATCCAGCCGGCCCGGGGTTACCAGGTAGATGCCAGCGCGGTGTACCACGACCCGGACCTGGTGCCGCCCCATGGCTACCTGGCGTTCTATTTCTGGCTACGCCATACCTACCGCGCCCACGGCGTGATCCATGTGGGCAAGCACGGCAACCTGGAGTGGCTGCCCGGCAAAGGCGTGGGCCTGTCGGAGCACTGCTGGCCGGATGCATTGCTGGGGCCGCTGCCGAATGTCTACCCGTTTATCGTCAACGACCCGGGTGAGGGCGCCCAGGCCAAGCGGCGCACCCAGGCGGTGATCATCGACCACCTGATGCCACCGCTGACCCGCGCCGAAACCTACGGCCCGCTGCGTGACCTTGAGTTATTGGCCGACGAATATTACGAGGCGCAATTGCTCGACCCGCGCCGTGCGCTGGAGCTGCAAAAAGACATCCTCAAGCTGGTGCGCGAAACCCGTATCGACCAGGAGCTTGAACTGGGCAGTGAGGCGGACGCGGCGGTGTGGCTGCCGCGCCTGGATACCTACCTGTGCGACTTGAAGGAATCGCAGATCCGCGATGGCCTGCATATCTTTGGCGAGTCGCCCGAGGGCCGTTTGCGTATCGACACCTTGCTGGCGCTGTTGCGCATTCCCCGTGGCGATGGCCGGGGCCCGCAGTCGAGTCTGCTGCGTGTGTTGGCCAAGGCATTCGACCTGGGGTTTGATCCGCTCGATTGTGCACTGGCCGAGCCCTGGACGGGGCGGCGCCCGTTGGTGTTGCAGAAGATTGACGATCAGCTGTGGCGTACGGCCGGGGATACCCGTGAACGTCTGGAGTTGTACGCGGCGCGCTTGATCGAGCAGGCGTTGGAAGGCCCCATCGAACAGTTGGAAGAGCCCGGCTGGCAGGAGGTGAAGTCGGTGATCGAAAGCCTGCGCATTGTCGTCGCGCCACGCCTGGATGCATGCGGCCCCGCAGAGATGCGCGGCTTGCTCGATGCCTTGAATGGGCGTTTCGTCCCGGCCGGGCCCAGCGGTGCGCCGAGTCGCGGTCGGCTGGATGTGCTGCCTACGGGGCGTAACTTCTTTACCGTGGACGTACGCAACCTGCCAACCACCACGGCGTGGCGTCTCGGTTTCCAGTCGGCCAACCTGATTCTTGAGCGGCACCTGCAAGACCATGGCGACCACCTGCGCCAGCTCGGCCTGTCGGTATGGGGCACCGCGACCATGCGCACCGGCGGTGACGATATCGCCCAGGCCATGGCGCTGATGGGCGTGCGCCCGGTATGGGCCACTGGCAGTCAGCGGGTGGACGATTTCGAGATCCTGCCGATCAGCTTATTGGACCGTCCGCGTGTGGACGTGACCCTGCGCGTGTCCGGGTTCTTCCGCGATGCGTTTGCCAACCTGATCCGCCTGTTCGATGCGGCGGTGCAGGCGGTGGCGGCCCTGGATGAACCCGACGACATGAACCCGCTGGCCGCCAAAGTGCGCAGTGAACGCCAAGCATTGCTTGAGGCGGGCCTGGATGAAGGTGCCGCGGCCAAGCAGGCCGGCTGGCGCATTTTCGGTGCCAAACCGGGTGCCTATGGCGCAGGCGTGCAGGGCGCGATTGACGGGCGCTTGTGGCAGAGCCGCGAGGACTTGGCCGAGGTCTACCTGAACTGGGGTGGCTACGCCTACGGGGGGGTTGACGAAGGCACTGCGGCCCGCGAGCAATTTGCCCAGCGTTTGAGCCAGGTGCAGGCGGTGTTGCAGAACCAGGACAATCGCGAGCACGACTTGCTCGACTCCAACGACTACTACCAATTCCAGGGCGGCATGCTGGCCGCCGTGGAAACCCTGAGCGGCGAAAAGGCCGCCAGCTACCATGGCGACCACAGCCAGCCGGACGTGCCGAAAATCCGCACCTTGAAGGAAGAGCTCAACCGGGTGATCCGTTCCCGTGCGGCCAACCCCAAGTGGATCGAAGGTGTGAAGCGCCATGGCTATAAAGGCGCGTTTGAAATGGCCGCGACTGTGGACAACCTGTTCGCCTTCGACGCTACCACCGCGCTGATTGACGATCACCAATACGCCTTGCTCGCCGATGCCTACCTGTTGGACCCTGACACCCGTGCCTTTGTGCAACAGCACAACCCCGATGCCCTGCGCGACATGACCGAGCGCATGCTCGAAGCCCAGCAACGTGGCTTGTGGCAGGCACCGGGGGCGTACCGCGAAGCCTTGGAAAACCTGTTGCTGGACATAGAAGAAGACAGCTGAGTGATCATTCCCGCGCTCCGCTGATCGTTCCCACGCTCTGCGTGGGAATGCAGCCCGTGACGCTCTGCGTCACAAGAACGGACGCCGAGCGTCCAGCTAAGCGTTCCCACGCGGGAGCGTTGGAACGAGCTATTAAGTAGAAGAAGACAGCTGATGACTGATACTCCCCATTTCCCGCTGTCCGCCGTGGTCGGCGCCGACGACTTGAAACTGGCACTGTGCCTGGCCGCCATCGACCCGAAGATCGGCGGCGTGCTGATCGAAGGGCCACGCGGCATGGCCAAGTCGACCCTGGCCCGTGGGCTGGCAGACCTGCTGGCCAGCGGTCAGTTTGTAACCTTGCCCCTGGGGGCGACCGAAGAGCGCCTGGTCGGCACCCTGGACCTGGACGCAGCACTGGGCGAAGGCCGTGCGCAATTCTCCCCGGGTGTGTTGGCCAAGGCTGACGGCGGGGTGTTGTACGTGGATGAAGTCAACCTGCTGGCCGACCACTTGGTGGATCTGCTGTTGGACGTAGCCGCCAGCGGCACCAACCTGATCGAACGCGACGGGATTTCCCATCGCCATGCGGCGCGCTTTGTACTGATCGGCACCATGAACCCGGAGGAGGGCGAGTTGCGCCCGCAGTTGCTCGACCGCTTCGGCTTCAACGTGGCCTTGAGCGGGCAGACTCTGCCCGCCGAGCGCGGGCAGATCATCCGGCGTCGCCTGGATTTCGACACTGACCCGGCAGCGTTCTGCGCGCAGTGGGCGCCAGCGCAAGCTGCCTTGCGCGAACGCTGCACCCTGGCACGGGCACGGCTAGACAGTATCGCCCTGGATGACCAGGCGTTGTCCCGCATCACCGAGCGCTGCTTTGCCGCAGGGGTCGACGGCCTGCGTGCCGACCTGGTCTGGTTGCGTGGCGCCCGTGCCCATGCGGCTTGGCGTGGCGCCGCTGCTATCGAGCAGGAAGATATCGACGCGGTGGCGGAGTTCGCCTTGCGCCATCGCCGCCAGCAGCAAACCCCGGCAGGCGCGCCGCCCCAGCCGGATGACGGGCCGTCATCGTCACCCTCTGATACCTCGCCCGGCCAAGGCCAGTGGGGCGATATGCCCGCACCCGCCTTGCCCACGGGCGCCCGCCGCGATGTACCCACCTGGCCAAAAAAGCTCTAGGCATCCGCCTCCGAGCTGACACGGGGGCGGATGCCCGGCCCCAGGCGGGGCGATTGAACACTGGCCGGCAGGGCAAGGCCCGCAGCGCACAGCGCGGGGCGATCAATTGGCCGGGCACGTTGCTGGGTGGGCGGCCGCAATGCCGTGAGGACCTGCTGTTCCACCTGCGCAGCCGGTCGGCTCCCGAACTGTGGTTGGTGATAGTCGATGCCTCGGCGTCTACGCGGCGCCATGGGGCATTGACCGATGCCAAGGGGTTGTTGGCCCAGCTGTTTGACGACGCTTATCGGCAACGGGCGCGCATGGCGTTATTGACGGCCAGCGGGCAATCGCCGAAGTGGCAGGTGCAAGGTTTGAAGGCGGCGAAAGGCTTGTCCGATTGGTTGGAGCAGTTGGGGGCGGGCGGGGGCACGCCGTTGCTGGCTGCGCTGACCGAGGCGGGGCATTGGTTGGCGGCGCGACGCAAGCGCTATCCCGCCGAGCAACAGAAGCTACTGGTGGTGACCGATGGGAGGCTCAAGGCGATTGGTGCGCTGCCGCGATTGGAGTGTCCAGGCATGTTGATTGACATCGAGCGTGGGCCGATCAGGTTGGGGCGGGCTGAGGAATTGGCGGTGGGGTTGCAGTTGGAGTATCAGCACATCGATAAGCTGTAGCGCCTGGGCTATCGCCATCGCAGGCAAGCCAGCTCCCACATGGAATCGGCGCTGCGGTCAATTCTGTAGGAGCGAGCTTGCTCGCTCCTACAAAAGGCAAGCCAGCGGCGCGGTCAAACTGTGGGAGCTGGCTTGCCTGCGATTAGGCCCTCAAACACCCCACACCTATCAGCCTGTCCCCGGCACATTCGGCCAAAGATCAGCCACCAGAAACAACCGCTCGGCTTCCTCCCACTCCTCACCGTTCGGCACCATGCGCACCAGCAACTGCGCCGGGGCCATTGGGTCTAGCTCTGCCAGCCAACCTTGCATCTGCACCTCACTCCACACTTCATCGGCCGGGTAATGCGCGGGCGCCAGCCAGGCATGGCGGGGCAGGGGTTGCCAGCGGCCCGCCGGGCGGGTGCTGACAAAGTCTGTCCAGTCGCGCTGATGCAACCAGCGCCCACGCAGATGCTGCGGGTGTGCGCCTAGGGGGGAGAGCGCCGCGCCGGGCCAGGGGTAGAGCAGATAGCCACCGAGCCACAAGTGCGCATCGAACGCTTGGATATCCAGCGCCGCCAATGCCTCGCGGCTTTCTGCCCGCGCGGAGATTGGCAATTGATGCTCGGCCAGATGCGCGAGTTTGCGGTCCAGCCGATCATGGCAGCCAGGCCCCAGCCATTGCGTAGCGTCCTGGCCGTTGCCGTCCTGCGGGCCGAGGTAGAGTTTGATCGCCAGTTCCAGGTGGTGCACCCCATCGCGGTCGCGCAGCAGCATGTCCAGTTCGCCCAGCGTGTGCCCGGCACGGCGGATCGGCAGGTTGGCGGCCAGCAACTCCACACCCGGCGCCTGCTGCACCGCAAATTGCCACAAGCGCTCGTAGTACAGGCCCAGGCGCCGGGTACGTGACAGGCTCAGCCACTGCTGCAACGCGCTGCTGTCCTGGTCCAGATGGCGTAGCCAGGCTTCGAGTTGGTGAGGGGCTTGCACCCAGTCACTGCCCGCCAGCGGATGGCGCTGCGGCCAAGGCGTCTGCGCCAGCATCGGCGGCGCGAGCATCACCCACGCCAGGTCGCGCACCTCGGGATGGCGCAGTTGGCGGGGCAGGGTGTGCAAGTCGGGGAATGGGGTCATGGTCCGAGCATAGCCTTTTCAGCGCGCAGAAGGTGCCTGAGAACCATTGTCATCAAGGCTTGGCGGCGACAAAGGATTTTGCCTGAGACGGCCTTTCGCCCATAATCGCTCTTTTTGCCTCACCCCAGATCCCGCAGGAGCCCCATGGAGCAATTTCGCAATATCGGCATTATCGGTCGCCTGGGCAGTACCCAGGTGTTGGACACCGTCCGCCGGCTGAAGAAGTTTCTGCTCGAGCGCCACCTGCATGTGATCCTCGAAGACACCATCGCTGAAATCCTCCCCGGCCACGGCCTGCAAACCTCGTCGCGCAAGATGCTCGGCGAGGTGTGCGACATGGTCATCGTGGTCGGTGGCGATGGCAGCCTGCTCGGCGCTGCCCGGGCACTGGCGCGGCATAACGTGCCGGTGCTGGGCATCAACCGTGGCAGCCTGGGCTTTCTGACCGATATACGCCCCGATGAGCTGGAAGTCGAAGTGGCCAAGGTGCTCGACGGCCATTACCTGGTGGAGAACCGCTTCCTGCTGCAGGCCGAAGTGCGCCGCCATGGCGAGGCGATCGGCCAGGGCGATGCCCTCAACGATGTGGTGCTGCACCCGGGCAAATCCACGCGGATGATTGAGTTCGAACTGTATATCGACGGCCAGTTCGTGTGCAGCCAGAAGGCTGACGGCCTGATCGTCGCCACGCCTACCGGCTCAACCGCGTATGCGCTGTCGGCGGGAGGCCCGATCATGCATCCCAAGCTCGATGCCATTGTGATCGTGCCGATGTACCCCCATATGTTGTCCAGTCGGCCAATTGTGGTCGATGGCAACAGTGAGCTGAAAATCGTGGTGTCCAAAGACATGCAAATCTACCCGCAAGTCTCCTGCGACGGGCAGAACCATTTCACCTGCGCCCCCGGTGACACCATCACCGTGAGCAAGAAGGCACAGAAGTTGCGCTTGATCCACCCGCTGGATCACAACTACTACGAAGTGTGCCGCACCAAGTTGGGCTGGGGCAGCCGCTTGGGAGGTGGAGGCGACTGATGCTCGATCCCGCGCGTAGCTACGACCTGATTGGTGACGTGCACGGTTGCGCTCATACCCTTGAGCACTTGCTCGACCAATTGGGTTACCACAAGCAGGGCGGCACTTGGCGCCATCCGTCACGCATGGCTGTGTTCCTGGGCGATATCATCGACCGTGGCCCACGCATCCGTGAGGCGCTGCATATCGTCCACGATATGACCGAGGCCGGCCAGGCGCTGTGCATCATGGGTAACCACGAGTTCAATGCGTTGGGCTGGACCACGCCGGCCCCGCCGGGCAGTGGCAAGCAGTTCGTGCGTGAGCACAACCCGCGCCACGCCCGCTTGATCCAAGAGACCCTGACGCAGTTCGAACACCACCCGGCCGACTGGCACGACTTCCTCGGCTGGTTCTACGACATGCCGCTGTTTGTCGACGCCGGGCGTTTTCGCGTAGTGCACGCGTGCTGGGACGACAGTTTTATCCAGCCGCTGCGCGCCACCTTCCCGGACGGCTGCATCGACCAACACTTCCTGCAAGCCGCCGCCGTACCGGGCAGTTTTGCCTGCAATGCATTCGATCGCCTGTTGCGCGGCACCGATATGCGCCTGCCCGATGGGCTCACCCTGACCGGTGGCGATGGCCTGACGCGGTCGTTCTTTCGCACCAAGTTCTGGGAAGACGACCCCAAGACCTACGGCGACATCGTGTTCCAGCCCGACGCCTTGCCAGAGCCGGTGGCACGCACGCCATTGTCGTCCACGCAAAAGAATTCCCTGCTGCGCTATGGCGTCGATGAACCGCTGTTGTTCGTCGGCCACTACTGGCGCAGCGGCAAACCGGCGCCGATCCGCCCGAACCTGGCCTGCCTGGACTACAGCGCGGTGCTGTACGGCAAGCTGGTGGCGTATCGGCTGGACCAGGAAACCCAGCTGGATCCGCGTAAATTCGTATGGGTCGACGTTGAGCGACCAGAGGCCATTCCATGAGTACCGTAGCTGTATTGCGCTTGCCCCTGAGCGTTGACCTGGGTGGTTTCGTCAAGTTGCTGCACCGCATGCAGGTGCCGCACCGCGTCAGCGAGGAGGCCGGTGAACAGGTGCTGTGGGTGCCCGAGGCCATCAGCGACGATGTGCGCGTGTTGTATCAACGCTTCCCCGCTGGCGACCCCGACCAGCAACTGGATATTCCCGAGCAGGCGCCGGTTGCGCGGCCAGGCTTTGTCCAGCAGGTGCGCCACAGCCCAGTCACCGCACTGGTGCTGTTGGCCAGCCTGATTGTGGGTGCGGTGACCCTGCTGGGTGAAAACCTGCAAGCCATGGCCTGGCTGACCTTCCTGCCGTTCCGGGTGCTGGGCGAGTACATCCAGTTCACACCGTTGGCCGACACGCTGGCCTCGGGGCAGTGGTGGCGCCTGGTCACGCCGATGCTCATCCACTTCGGCATCCTGCATCTGGCCATGAACGGCATGTGGTACTGGGAGCTGGGTCGGCGCATTGAAGCGCGCCAGGGCAGCATCAACCTGCTGGGCCTGACCCTGTTGTTCAGCCTGGTCTCCAACTACGCGCAATACGCCTACGGTGGCCCCGGCTTGTTTGGCGGTTTGTCCGGCGTGTTGTACGGCCTGCTCGGGCACTGCTGGATCTTTCAGTTATTGTCGCCCAACCCGGCCTATCGCCTGCCCCGTGGGGTGCTGGTGATGATGCTGGTGTGGTTGCTGCTCTGCCTGTCGGGGCTGGTCTCGATGATCGGTTTCGGCGAAATCGCCAACGCGGCCCATGTGGGCGGGTTGGTCATCGGTTGCTTGACGGGTTTGCTCGGTGGTTTGTACAACCGTCGCAAAGCGTCTCTTTGATAAGGAAGAGCCTTATGTCCTCTTTTGCTGAAATGATCGAAAACATCACCCCGGACATCTACGAGAGCCTCAAGCTCGCGGTAGAGATCGGCAAATGGTCCGATGGCCGCAAGCTCACCGCCGAGCAGCGCGAATTGTCGTTGCAAGCGATGATCGCCTGGGAGATCCAGAACCTGCCCGAAGAGCAGCGCACCGGCTATATGGGCCCGCAGGAGTGCGCGTCCAAGTCAGAACCGGTGGCGAACATCCTGTTCAAGTCGGATGCGATCCATTGATTGAAATTGGTCGCGGTGCAGTCAGCAAAATGTCGGCGCAACTCGGTGAGCCGACCGTTCAATACGCCTTTCGCCTGGGCGACACCGAGGTGCCGGTCAATCCGTTGATCGGCACCCATGTACGCCTGGAATACCTGGGCGCGATTCATTGCAGCCATTGCGGGCGCAAGACCAAGACCAGCTTCAGCCAGGGCTATTGCTACCCGTGCATGACCAAGCTGGCCCAGTGTGACCTGTGCATCATGAGCCCCGAGCGTTGCCATTACGACGCCGGCACCTGCCGCGATCCGGGTTGGGGCGAGACATTCTGCATGACCGACCACGTGGTGTACCTGGCCAACTCGTCGGGGATCAAGGTCGGCATTACCCGTGCTACGCAGTTGCCCACCCGTTGGCTGGACCAGGGCGCCAGCCAGGCGCTGCCGATCATGCGCGTGGCGACGCGCCAGCAATCGGGCTTCGTCGAAGATCTGTTTCGCAGCCAGGTGGCCGACAAGACCAACTGGCGTGCCTTGCTCAAGGGCGACGCGCAATCGGTGGACCTCAAGCAGGTGCGTGATGAGCTGTTTGCCTCTTGCGCCGAGGGCTTGCTGGGTTTGCAGGAACGCTTTGGCCTGCAAGCCATCCAAACCATTGCCGACATCGAGCCGATTGAAATCCGCTACCCGGTCGAGCAGTATCCGACCAAGATCGTCAGCTTCAACCTGGACAAGAACCCGATTGCCGAAGGCACGCTGCTGGGGATCAAGGGCCAATACCTGATCTTCGATACCGGCGTTATCAATATTCGTAAATACACGGCCTACCAGCTCGCCGTGCATCAGTAGAAGGATCCCAAGCATGCGCACCGAACAACCGAAGATGATTTACCTGAAGGACTATCAGGCACCGGACTACCTGATCGACGAGACGCACCTGACCTTCGAGTTGTTCGAGGACCACAGCCTGGTCCACGCGCAGTTGGTGATGCGCCGCAACCCCGAGCGCGGCGCCGGTTTGCCGCCATTGGTGCTCGATGGCCAGCAACTTGAGCTGTTGAGTGTCAACCTGGCCGACCAGCCGTTGTCGGACGCTGACTACCAGCTGACCGACAGCCACCTGACCGTGCAGCCCAAGAGTGAGACCTTCACCCTCGACACCACCGTCAAGATCCACCCGGAAACCAACACCGCCCTGGAAGGCTTGTACAAATCCAGCGGTATGTTCTGCACCCAGTGCGAGGCCGAAGGTTTCCGCAAGATCACCTATTACCTCGACCGCCCGGACGTGATGAGCGTGTTCACCACCACGGTGATCGCCGAGCAGCACAGCTATCCGGTGCTGTTGTCCAACGGCAACCCGATCGCCAGCGGCCCCGGTGAAGACGGCCGGCACTGGGCGACCTGGGAAGACCCGTTCAAGAAGCCGGCGTACCTGTTTGCGCTGGTGGCCGGAGACCTGTGGTGCGTCGAAGACAGCTTCACCACCATGACCAACCGCGAAGTCGCGTTGCGCATCTACGTCGAGCCGGAAAATATCGACAAGTGCCAGCACGCCATGACCAGCCTGAAAAAATCCATGCGCTGGGACGAAGAAACCTATGGTCGCGAGTACGACCTCGACATCTTTATGATCGTGGCGGTCAACGATTTCAACATGGGCGCCATGGAGAACAAGGGCCTTAACATCTTCAATTCCAGCGCCGTGCTGGCCCGCGCCGAAACCGCTACCGATGCCGCCCACCAGCGCGTCGAAGCCATCGTCGCCCACGAATACTTCCATAACTGGTCGGGCAACCGCGTGACCTGCCGCGACTGGTTCCAACTGTCGCTCAAGGAAGGCTTCACCGTGTTCCGTGACTCGGGCTTCTCTGCCGACATGAACTCGGCCACGGTCAAACGCATCCAGGACGTGGCGTACCTGCGTACCCACCAGTTCGCTGAAGATGCCGGCCCCATGGCCCACGCCGTGCGCCCGGACAGCTTTATCGAGATCTCCAACTTCTACACCCTGACCGTGTATGAAAAGGGCTCGGAAGTGGTCGGCATGATCCACACCTTGCTCGGTGCCGAGGGCTTTCGCAAAGGCAGCGACCTGTATTTCGAACGCCATGACGGCCAGGCCGTGACCTGCGACGACTTCATCAAGGCCATGGAAGACGCCAATGGCGCCGACCTCAGCCAGTTCAAGCGCTGGTACAGCCAGGCAGGTACCCCGCGCCTGGCGGTAAGCGAGGCCTACGATGCGGCGGCCAAGACCTACAGCCTGACCTTCCGCCAGAGCTGCCCGCCGACTCCGGACAAGGTCGAGAAACTGCCCTTTGTGATCCCGGTGGAGCTGGGCTTGCTGGACGGGCAGGGCGCCGGCATTGCCTTGCGCCTGGCCGGTGAAGCGACAGCGGGCGACACTTCGCGGGTAGTCTCGGTGACCGAAGCGGAGCAGACGTTTACCTTCGTCGACATCGCTGAAAAACCCTTGCCTTCGTTGCTGCGTGGTTTCTCGGCGCCGGTGAAGCTCAGCTTCCCCTACAGCCGCGATCAACTGATGTTCCTGATGCAGCACGACAGCGACGGTTTCAACCGCTGGGATGCTGGCCAGCAGTTGGCTGTGCAGGTATTGCAGGAACTGATCGGCCAACACCAGGCTGGCCAGCCGCTGAAGCTTGATCAGCGCTTGATCGACGCGCTGCGCACGGTGTTGAGCGATGAAAGCCTGGACCAGGCCATGGTCGCCGAAATGCTCTCGCTGCCGAGCGAAGCCTATCTCACGGAAATCAGCGAAGTGGCGGATGTGGATGCCATCCACGCTGCCCGCGAGTTTGCCCGCAAGCAACTGGCCGACAACCTGTTCGAAGGCTTGTGGCTGCGCTACCAGGCCAACCGCGAGCTGTCCAAGCAAACGCCTTACGTGGCAGAGGCCGAGCACTTCGCCCGCCGTGCGCTGCAGAACATCGCGCTGTCTTACTTGATGCTCAGCGGCAAGCCAGAAGTATTGGCGGCCACCCTGGATCAGTTCGACACCAGCGATAACATGACCGAACGCCTGACGGCGTTGGCGGTGTTGGTGAACTCGCCGTTCGAAGCAGAGAAAGCCCAGGCCTTGGCGGTGTTTGCCGAAAACTTCAAGGACAACCCGCTGGTCATGGACCAATGGTTCAGCGTACAGGCCGGCAGCACCTTGCCGGGCGGGCTGGCACGGGTCAAGGCGTTGATGGAGCACCCGGCGTTCACCATCAAGAACCCCAACAAGGTGCGCGCGCTGGTGGGCGCATTTGCCGGGCAGAACCTGATCAACTTCCATGCGGCGGATGGCTCGGGCTACCGTTTCCTGGCGGACCTGGTGATCCAGCTCAATACGTTGAACCCGCAGATCGCCTCGCGCCAACTGGCGCCGCTGACACGCTGGCGTAAATACGACAGCGCACGGCAGGCGCTGATGAAAGCGGAGCTGGAGCGCATCCTGGGTGCGGGTGAGCTGTCCAGCGATGTGTTTGAGGTGGTCAGCAAGAGCCTGGCGTAAACCTCATTGCTTTATGTAGGAGCGAGCTTGCTCGCGAGGAACTCACAGGCGCCGCGTTCATTCAGGAAGCACGCGTCATCGTTGACGTTTTTCGCGAGCAAGCTCGCTCCTACAGGCGGCAGGATTGATCCCTGGCACTAGGCCGATTCATAGCTGCGGCGCGTGCGCTCTATCTCTTCGACCAACCGGTCAATGCCCGCCAACCGTGCTCGGTTGTCATGATCCCAAGGATGAAAGCCCGGCTTGAAATAATGCAGCCACGGCCGGAACATCCGTGGAAACACCCCCTTGGGCCCATACAAGAACTTCACCATGCGCCACAAGCCCTTCAGCGTGCCGCCCGAAGTGCGGTCGGCAATCAACAGGCGCACGTGAAAATCCAGCACCACCACCCAGAACAGCACGCTGGTGGTCAGCATGGTCCCCGTGCGCAGCAGGTAACGTGCAGGCCCTGGTTTGATCACCCTGTTCCACACATCGAACGCCACGGCTTTGTGTTCGGTTTCTTCCAGGGCGTGCCAGTACCACATCTGCTGGTAACCCTTGAGTGAGTCGCCAAAGCGCGACGGGTCGCTCAGCAGGATTTCGGCGAGCATGGCGGTGTAGTGTTCCAGGGCGATGGTCACCGCCAGGTTGAACGACGGCGGCAGGTGTTTTTTCTGCAGGTCGAGGAAGAACTTCAAGCGTCGGTCAAGGGTGTGCGCCGGCAGGCCGGCCGCTTGCAGCAAGTCGTTATACGCCACGTGTTCACGGCTGTGCATGGCCTCCTGGCCGATAAACCCCTGGATCTCTTTTTTCAGTTCGGCATCATCGATCTGCCCACGGTAGTGGCGCACGCTGTCCATGAAGAACAGCTCGCCCTGGGGAAACAGCAACGACAGGGCATTGAAGAAATGGCTGACCACAGGCCCTTGTTCGTGCCAGTTCTTGATGCGCTCGGCAGGCAAGGCAAAACGGATATCGCGACGGATCGGCAGCATGGTGCGTTCTCCTGTTCAGAGTCGAGGCTCGTCGTTGGTTTCAAACACCGGCGTGCGCGGCTTGGGCGCCATGCGCTTGCTGGCGAACACCACCAGAGCCTGATAGGCCGCCGGCAGGCAACGGGCGAGCAGGTCGAGGAAATAGGCATCGCGGCCAATCAGCACGCGACGCTTGTTTTTGCGTACGCCTTGCAGGATCACTTTGGCGGCCTGGTCAGCGTCGGTAGTGAAGAGTTTTTCGAAATCGGCGCGGGCTTGTTGCTCGCTGTGGATGAGAAAGCCGGTCATGTTCGCGTCGATGCGGCTGCTGCGGCAGATGTCGGTACGAATGCCACCGGGGTGTACACAGGTGGCCGACACGCCGCAGCGTTGCAGGTCGAGTTCCTGGCGCAAGGCTTCGGTGAAGCCGCGTACCGCGAACTTTGTAGCGTTGTAGCCGCTCATGCCGGGCTGGGCGAACAGGCCGAACACGCTGGACGTATTGATGATATGCCCGTCGCCGCTGGCCTTGAGGTACGGCAGGAATGCCTTGGTGCCATGCACCACTCCCCAGAAGTTGATGCCGACGATCCATTCCAGGTCGGCGTAATCCACGCCTTCGACGGTGCTCGACAGCGCCACCCCGGCATTATTGAAGACCAGGTTGACCTTGCCGTGCTCGGCCGCGCAGCGTGCTGCCCAATCGTGCATGGCCTGGCGGTCGGACACGTCCAGCACTTGGGTGGTGACAGTGACGGGCGACAAGGTCGAGGTGCGGATCAGCGCCAGGGTCTGTTCCAGGCCCTGGCTGTTTTTGTCTGCCAGCGCCAGATGACACCCTTCCCGCGCCAGGGCCAGGGCCAATGAGCGGCCCATGCCGGAAGCCGCGCCGGTGATCGCCGCAACGCGGCCGTTGAATGACTTCATGACAGGCTGCCTTCTGTGGTGGAGTGGGGCGTTGCAACCGCTCGCGGCAGGGCGGGCGCCGGCGCCTGGCTGACGCTGTAGTCTTTGAGGGCAAAATGCCGGGTGACCTGCTTGAAGCGCCAGGTCGAACCGGGCCACAGCGTGGTGTTCTTGCCGGTGCGCGGGTCGAGGTACCAGCTCTGGCAGCCGCCGGTGTTCCAGATGGTGCGCTTGAGCTTGTCCTGCAACTGCTGGTTGTAGGCGTGCTCCACGGCGGGTTTGACCTCTACCGTGGTAAGGCGCTGGCGCTGCATGTGTTTCAGGGCGTCGAGGATGTACGCGACCTGAGCCTCGATCATCAGGATCATCGAGTTATGCCCCAGGCCGGTGTTGGGGCCCACGATCAGAAACAGGTTCGGGTAGCCCGGCACGGTGGTGCCTTTGTAGGCATGGGCGCCATCGCGCCAGGCATCCATCAGGTCGATGCCGTCACGGCCGATGATGCAGCCACGGGGCAACGGGTCGCTGGCCTGGAAACCCGTGCCGAAGATCAGGCAATCGGCGGGGTGCTTGATACCGTCGGCGGTAATCACGCCGTCGGCTTCGATGCGCAGTACGCTGTCGGTGACCACCTCGACATTGCTGCGCGAGAGTGCCGGGTAGTAATCGTTGGAGATCAACACCCGCTTGCAGCCGATGGTGTAGTCCGGCGTCAGGGTTTTGCGCAGGGAAGGGCGGGCCACTTGTTTGCGCAGATGACGCAGGGCAATTTTCTGCACCATTTTCATCAGGCGTGGATGCAGGGCAAAGCCCACCACACGGCCTTCCAGCGCCCAGTAAAGCGTAGCGCGCACCAGCTTCTGGGTGAGCGGTACATGCTTGAACAACCAGCGCTCGGCAGCGGAAATCGGCCGATCAGGCTTGGGCATGATCCACGGCGGTGTGCGCTGGAACAGGTCCAGGTGCGCTACCTGCGGGGCGATCTGCGGCACGAACTGGATGGCGCTGGCACCGGTGCCGATCACCGCCACGCGCTTGCCCTTCAAGGAATACTCCTGATCCCACTGCTGGGAGTGAAAGCGCTTGCCCCTGAAGCTGTCCAACCCTGGGATATCCGGCATTGCCGGGCGCGACAAGCCCCCCATTCCCGACACCAGCACCCGTGCGCTGATGTGGCGGCCGTTACTGAAGGTCAGCTGCCAGCGCTGCTGCTGTTCATCAAACACCGCACGTTGCAGGCCCATGCCAAAGCGCAGGTAGGGCGCCAGTTCGAAGCGCCTGGCGCAGTCTTCCAGATAGGCGCGAATCTCGGGTTGCGCCGCGAACTGTCGCGTCCAGTTTGGGTTGGGCGCAAAGGAAAACGAATACACGTGGGACTGCACGTCGCAGGCGCAACCTGGGTAGTGGTTGTCGCGCCACGTACCGCCGAGGGTCTCGGCCTGTTCGGCAATAAAGAAGTCGGTGAGCCCGGTTTCCTTGAGTTTGATCGCCATGCACAGGCCCGCGAACCCGGAGCCAATGATGGCGATGTCGATTGAGTCGCTGGGGGCATTCATAGGGCTGCCTCGTCAATAAAACGCTTGGGCATCGGATGTGCTCCTGTTTTTGTTTTGTCTTTTAGATAGAACACCATTGCAAAGGAAAATTGAATTATTTATTTTAAAAAAGATTTTAAATAATCTACCTGAAAAATTCGCCTACGCTAGGACCTTGTTGCGCATGAGCGATTTGTCCGACGGATGAACGTGGTATGCATGAAGTGAGGTCCAGGGCGTGGACGATGGCTGGGGCCAGATCAATTCCGGTCGGGTCGCCAGCAGCAGGGAAGCAGAGGACCGAGCTATGGCTGTCGAATGGGTTGTCGCTGCGGGAGTGCTGGCAGGCGCCAGTGCTGCGTTGTGGGGCTTGAGTGCCTGGATGACGCGGCGCATTGAAGCGACTGTGCCGATCAACGGGCGTTTCGTCGAGGTGGATGGCGAGCGCTTTCATTATGTCGAAGAGGGCAAGGGCCCGCCGCTGGTGATGATTCACGGGCTGATGGGCAGTAGTCGCAACCTGACCTATGCCTTGTCCGGTCAGTTGCGTGAGCATTTTCGGGTCATCAGCCTCGACCGGCCGGGCTCAGGCTATTCCACCCGGCACAGCGGCACGCCGGCAGACTTGCCGGCCCAGGCGCGACAAATCGCGGCCTTCATCAATACGCTGGATCTGGGTAAACCGCTGGTACTGGGGCACTCCCTGGGCGGCGCGATTGCCCTGGCGCTGGCCCTCGACCATCCCCATGCCGTATCCGGGCTGGTGCTGGTTGCGCCCTTGACTCACCCCCAACGCATGCTGCCGCTGGTGTTTCTGTCTCTGGCGGTGCGCCCGGCCTGGCTACGGCGCTGGGTGGCCCACACCTTGACCCTACCCATCGGCCTGCTGACCAAAGACTCGGTGGTGAAGGGCGTATTTGCCCCCGATCCTGCGCCGCCGGACTTCGCCACCCGTGGCGGCGGTTTGTTGGGCATGCGACCCGACAATTTCTACGCAGCGTCCACCGAGATCAACCGGGTCAACGACCACCTGCCGGAGATGGTCAAGCGCTACTCCCGATTGACCCTGCCCATCGGCCTGATCTACGGGGCGCAGGACAAGGTGCTCGACTTCCAGAAACACGGCCAGGCCCTGGCCAGCAAGGTGCCAGGGCTGAAAATGCAGGTGATCGAAGGCCGTGGGCATATGTTGCCGATCACCGCCACCGAGCGCGTGGCGGCGCTGGTGGAGCAGGTGGCCAAGCGGGCTCGACCCGGCGAGAGCGTCCGGCCGATAAACCCACCTGTCGCCCTGGCGAGCCAGTAACAGTGCCACTTGACTGCGGCGCCTGGCGTTGACGCCTGCCCCTGAGTACCTGACCAAACGGCTGAAAAGAGACTGCTCGGTCACGGAAAAAAGGGCTGGAGAAACTAGTTGACGACCTAACGATTCCGCGCTATTTATTTAAAAAAATTATTTCAATGTGTAATTTGAAATTATTTTTGAAATGCCTAAGAGCGAATAAAATAATGAAAAAAACGCCTTTTATCGCATGGTTGATTTCCCGGAGCAGTCAATGCTCCGTATACCTGTCGTCTGCCTCGTTGCCCACCGAATGCGTTCGGAGGCTGCCATGAACCAGACTCTGGCAGCCCCGCATGTCTGGGCCGACGGCAAACGCCACCTGTGGTGGCTCGGCATCATGCCGCTGGCGACGCCCTTGCTCTCCGGCGCCCTTGCCATCACCACAGGCGTGCAACAACTGTGGTGGGTGGGCGTACTCGTGATCTTCGGCCTGATCCCGCTGATTGACGGCCTGCTCGGCGAAGACGTCAGCAACCCGCCCGAATCTGCGGTCAGCCACCTTGAGTCCCAACGCTACTACCGCTGGATCGTCTACACCGGCGTGCTGTTTGTGATTGCCTCGGTGGTCATCACCGGTTGGCTCGCTGCGGGCGGTATAGACTGGATCATCAACGGCGGCCTGTTGCACGCCACGGCCACCCTGGAACCCTCGAACTGGCTGGCCAGGACCGCCGCGTTCATCACCGCCCGCACTGAACTTCACGGTGCAGTCAGCTGGTTGACTTATGTGGGCATGGCCATGTCCACCGGTGCCGCCACCGGTATTGCCATCAATACCGCCCATGAACTGGGGCACAAACCCAAACCCCTGGAAGTGTTCCTGGCCAAGGTCACCCTGGCGCCGACCTTCTACGGCCACTTCTACACCGAACATAACCGTGGCCATCACGTACGGGTCGCCACTCCGGAAGACCCAGCCAGCTCGCGCCTCGGTGAAAGTTTCTGGGCATTCCTGCCGCGTTCGGTGTGGTTCAGCGCTGTGTCGGCCTGGAACCTGGAGCGCGAACGCCTGCGCAAACTCGGCCTGCCGGCCCTGCACTGGAAGAACGCCGTGCTCAGCGCCTGGATGTACAGCGTGGTGTTGTGGGGCGCGATGATTGCCTGGCTGGGGGCGGCGGTAATTCCGTTCCTGATTATCCAGGGCATCTACGGGTTCTCGTTGCTGGAAGTGGTGAACTACGTCGAGCATTACGGCCTCAAGCGTCAGAAGTTGCCCAATGGCCGTTATGAACGCTGCTCACCGCGTCATTCGTGGAACAGTAATCGAATTGTCACCAATATCTTTCTGTTCCAGTTGCAGCGCCACTCCGATCACCATGCCAACCCCACCCGTAGTTATCAGTCGCTGCGTCACTTTGATGAATCACCGCAACTTCCGTATGGCTACGCCAGCATGATTGTCTGGGCTTATGTGCCGTACTTGTGGCGGCGTCGCATGGACCATCGTGTACTGAATCACTATGCCGGCGATATCAACCTGACCAATCTTCAGCCGTCAAAGCGTTTGAAGTACCTGGAGAAGTACAGCGGTAGTGCCAAGCCGTTTTGAGATGAAGTAAGCCTTCAGGGTGCACTCGGGATCTGTGTACCGCGCAGGTCCTTGTCGCCCGGCGTTTTGAGTGCAAGAACCTGGTTTGACCCTACAACAATAATTTCAAGGGAAGGACGTACACCATGCAAAGTTCTGCCAAGTTCACCGCCCACATCCTGTTGGCGGCCATGGGCCTGATTGCTTACCACCAGGCCCAGGCTGCGCGTATCGAACCCGCTGGCAGTGCCTTCACCGCCCAAGGGCCTATCAGCTTTTCCAAAGGCAAGCTCATCAGTGCCGACTGCACCATCAAGGTAGCCGGCAAGGTTGCAGCCGATGGTTCATCGGTGAATGTCGACAAAGTCGAGTTCGACGGTGGCCTCAAGTGCAGCCGTGTCGAAGCCATCAACTTGCCTTGGGTGTTAATCGCCAAAGATACAAAAAGCGGCTCCATGTCGAAGATCAGCGTGGACGTGCATGCCTTTGGCCTGGGCGGCAAGTGTGGGCCGTCGACGGCCGACGGAACTTGGGATAACGCCACCGGCAAGTTGGAAGCCGCTGATGTTGCGATTGGCGAAGACTGCAAGATCAAGACGGTGTCGATCAAGATGCCGCCCAACTTCAAAGTTGTCGAATAACGCGTTCCGACTGTTGTAGCGGTAAATGCATTGAAATTTGGCTGGAAAGGGAAGTTCTGCAGTTTCACCGTGACCTCTCGATCATGGCCATTACCCCTGGCGAAATGAATCGCCATAACATGTGAGGAAAAACAATGAAAAGCTTGAAAACCCTCGTTTGTGCAACTTCGTTTGCTCTGTGCTTTGGTGCCGCCTCCATGGCGAGCGCGGCTTCCGTTTCTCCAGACGGTCCGTTCTCGACTAATGCCGGTACCATCGTGGTGAAGTCGCCCTCATCCTTTGGTGCGGCAGTGACTTGCGGCATTACCTTTACCGGCAACGTTAGCGGTGGCGTGGCTTCTATCAACGGTGCTTCCTTGACCGGCGGCGGCCTATGCGCACTGCCCACGCTGACTAACCTGCCTTGGGTTCTTACCGCTGCGACGGGCACCACCGGCACCGTGACCAACGTAGGCTACAAAATCTCCTCGATTCCGGCCACTAACTGCGGCCCTACCACCATTGCCGTGGCTTGGACTCCTGGTACCAAAACACTTTCGGCTACCAATCAGTCGCTGACCGGCAACTGCACTGTCGTATCGCTGAATGTTGTTGCCCCGACGCTGACGGTTAACCCGTAAGCATGTGACTCCAGAGGGCTGATCACCCGTTGAAAGGCCGATGCCTCATGCGAGGCATCGGTTGGGCAGGGTACTTACGGTCTGCCTACGGCCACACGACCCACCGGCAGGGGCCGGGCGAAATAATAATAAGGAGCAGCGCATGAATAACAAGAAACAACACGCTCACACGTTACTGGGGTTGGCGCTGTTGGGAGGCTTGATGACCACAGGAAATGTGCAGGCGGGCGGCTTCTCCACGCCAACCTACGGTGCGCCTGGCTGGGGGCGCGCGTTTGGTGGCGGTTCATTGTTCAAGAACGACCCCAGTGCCGCGTACAACAACCCGGCGGCCATGGCGTTCATCGATTCAACCATCGTGCAGCAGACCGTCGATTACGCCCGGATCAAGATCAAATATTCTGGCCAGGCGTATGACCATAACGGTAACCCGGTGACCAATACGCCGGTGCTGGATGATCAGGGCAACCTGGGCGATCCGACGCTGAATACGAATAATGGCGGCCAGGGTGGTTTCACCGCATGGCTACCTACTGGCTTTATGGTCATGCCCATCGGCGACCGTTTTGCTTTTGGCCTGAGCCAAGTCGTACCGCAAGGCATGAAAAGTACGTGGAACGAAAACTCTAAGCTGCGAGATTTCGCCGTTGACACCAAGATCGAGACCATTGGCCTGACAGGCTCCTTGTCATTCAAGGTCAATGATGAGTTTTCCGTCGGTGCCGGTGCCATCGTTCAACGTAGCCAAGGGAACGTCAGCCAGAACGTTGACCTGCTGGCTGCCGCGGATGTCTCTCCCGGTCTGGGAGGCACCGGTTTTCCGACCGGCGTCGGGCATTCCTTGATACGCGTGAAAGTCGACAATATCTCAGTGGGCTGGTTTGGCGGCGTGGTTTGGAAGCCGACGGCGCAAGACACGCTGGGCGTGAATTATCACGCCAAGATCAAAAACAAGATGACGGGCAAGTACGACGTTTATACAGACGCGATTGGCCGTAACGCGATGACCAACCCGATTGGTCCGAACGGCGAAACGCTGGTTGAAATGGCCTACCCTGGTCTCAAACTGTTCCCGGATGGCGCGCATGCCAGTGCTCAATTGGATATCCCGGCGACGGCGGCGATTGACTGGGTCCACCAGTTCAATGAGCGCTGGACGCTGGGCGTGAGTGCCCAGTGGACAGAGTGGTCCTCGTTCAAGGACCTCACGCTCAAGTCACAAGGCTCGACCATCGTTGCCATACCCTACAACTACAAGAACGCGTGGATGACTTCTATCGGCGGCGACTACAAAGCGACCGACGAACTCACCCTGCGTGCCGGCGTGGCTTACGACCAGACACCGACCCGAAACTCCACCCGTGACCCTCGGATCCCCGACGGGGATCGCTACTTCCTTGCGTTCGGTGCAGGTTATGACATCAAGGCGGTACCAGGCCTGTCGGTGGATGCCGCCTACTCGCACCAGTTTGTCGAAAAGGTCAATCTGAAGACCAAGAACGTTGACCGCCTTGGAGGCGCGCAGCTGGACGGCAAAGCTGAATCCTCAGGTGACGTGGTCAGCCTGTCGGCGACTTATAAGTTCTGAGGCGCGTGCAAGGCAGGGCACTCAGCGCATCTGGAGGCCTTGCCATGGCTGTTGTTTTCGGCGACGTGCGTTGATTCCTTCTTTCGTCAGGCTGACCCGGTCAGCCTATTTTTTCGGCAAGGAATTAAATAAAAATTTCAAAACAAAATTTGAATTAATGATTTGAAGTTTGTAGTGTGGTTTCACGTCCTGAATCAAGTAGAGGTCTCCCCCATGCTTATCTGGTTATTGGTGGGTATCGCAGCAGCGATTGCCCTGGCTTACCGACAAGCCGCTGCCGCCCTGTGGCTAAGCGCCGGCATCCTCTGGCTGGCGGTTGGTTACCTGTTCAACGCAGTGGCCGTGCCGGGCATTGCCTTGGCGGCAGTGCTGGTGGTGCTGCCCGCCTTGGTGCTGGCGATCAACCCCCTGCGCCGCAAACTGTTGACCACCAAGGCTCTGGGCCTGTTTCGCACGATCATGCCGGCGATGTCCGATACCGAGCGTGCGGCTATCGAGTCCGGCACCGTGTGGTGGGATGCCGAGCTGTTCAGCGGCAAGCCCGACTGGCAGCGCCTGCTGCAAGCCGCGCCGGCCAGCCTGAGCGCGGAGGAGCAAGCCTTCCTCGACAACGAAGTCGAAACCCTGTGCGACATCGCCAACGACTGGGAAACCACGCAGGTCTGGCAGGACATGTCCCCCGAAGGCTGGCAGTACACCAAGGATGCCGGGTTCCTCGGCATGATCATTCCCAAGCAGTACGGCGGCAAAGGCTTCTCCCACTACGCCCATTCCCAGGTGGTGATGAAGTTGTCGACACGCTGCTCGGCGGCAGCGATTTCGGTGATGGTCCCCAATTCCCTGGGCCCGGCCGAGCTGCTGCTGCATTACGGCACCGACGCCCAGCGCAACTACTACCTGCCGCGCCTGGCACGCGGTGACGACATTCCGTGTTTCGCCCTGACCAGCCCCTATGCCGGCTCGGATGCAGGCGCGATCCCCGACCTGGGCATTGTCTGCAAAGGCATGCATGAGGGCGAGGAAGTACTGGGTTTCAAAGTGACCTGGGACAAGCGCTACATCACCCTCGGCCCGATTGCCACGGTGCTGGGCCTGGCGTTCCGCGCCGAAGACCCGCAGGGCTTGCTTGGCGCGCCAGGTTCCCTGGGCATTACCTGTGCGTTGATCCCCACCTCCCATCCAGGGGTAAACAGCGGCCGGCGTCACTGGCCGTTGAATGCGGTTTTCCAGAATGGCCCAACCACCGGCAAGGATGTGTTCATTCCCTTGGAATGGGTGATCGGCGGCCGCGAACAAATCGGCAACGGTTGGCGCATGTTGATGGAATGCCTGGCGGCAGGTCGGGCGATTTCCCTACCTTCGGCCAACGTCGGCCTGGGTAAAGTGGCGGTGCGCGGTACCACAGCCTATGCGGCGATGCGCAAGCAATTCGGCCTGCCCATCGGCAAGTTCGAAGGTGTACAGGCGCCGCTGGCGCGCATGGCCGGGCATCTGTATGCCTGTGATGCGGTGCGCAAGGTGTCGGTGGCATCCCTGGACGCCGGCGAGAAACCGTCGGTGATCTCGGCCATTGCCAAGTACCACGTCACAGAGCGGGCGCGCATCATCGTCAACGACGGCATGGACATCGTCGCCGGCAAAGGCATTTGCATGGGCCCCAATAACTTCCTCGCCCGTGCCTACCAGCAAAGTCCCATCGCCATTACGGTGGAGGGCGCGAACATCATGACCCGATGCCTGATCATCTTTGGCCAGGGCTTGATTCGTTGCCATCCCTACGTGTTCCGCGAGATGGAGGCGGCGCACAACCCCGACCGGCGCAAGGCCTTGGAAGACTTCGACAGCGCAATGTTTGGCCATGTGAGTTTTGTCGTGGCCAACACCGTACGCGCAGCGGTGCATGCCCTGACCGGCGGGCGCCTGATCGCGGCGCCGGCCAAGACCGACCCGGCGCTGGCTGCCTACTACCGCCAGGCCAATCGGCTGTCGGTGGTGCTGGCGCTGATCTCGGATATTTCCATGGGCGTGCTGGGCGGTGCCCTCAAGCGCAAGGAAAGTATTACCGGGCGCCTGGGGGATATTTTGTCGCAGCTGTACATCCTGTCTTGCGTGCTCAAGCGCTTCGAGGATGACGGTAGGCCCCAGGCGGACTTGCCGCTGGTGCACTGGGCGGCCCAGGACGCCTTGTTGCGCGCCCACGAAGCCTTGGCCGAAGTGCTCGACAACTACCCTTCAAAACCCGCAGCAGCAGTAGTGCGCACCTTGAGCTTTCCGTTTGGCATCCCGCTGCGCAAACCGTCGGACCGCCTGTTGGCGCAGGTGGCGGAGGTGGTGCAGACCCCTGGCGAGACCCGCGACCGTTTGCTGGCCAACTCCTACATCCCACGTGCGGAAGTCGACAAGCTGGCCTACGGCGAATTGGGTTTCCGTTTGCTGCCCCAAGTGGAGCTGATCGAGGCGCGGCTCAAGCCCGCCATCAAGCAAGGTCTGCTCGGCCCGCTGCCGATTTCTGCCACGGCCTTCACCGATTGGCGCGTGAAGGCGCGGGCGCTGGATTTGATCAGCGACGACGAAGACGCCTTGCTGGCGCGCTATGTGGAATACGCCGACCACGGTATCCAGGTGGACGACTTTCCCCAGGACTTTGGTTTGCTGGAGGCTCTGCAGCAGCGTAAGCAGGCGCTCGAGCCGGTGGCCAAACGGCGCAGCGTCCCGGTCAATTAAGAGAAAACCCGGTCCACAGGTGGGAACTGCTTGCCTTGAATACCAGGCAGAAGGCTTTTTGTAGGAGCGAGCTTGCTCGCGAAGAACTCACAGGCGCCGCGTTGATTCAGGAAGCCAGCGTTATCGTTGACGTTTTTCGCGAGCAAGCTCGCTCCTACAGAGGGCGATCCAGTTCCCCACATTTGACCGGTTTATCAGGCAAGAACTGTGTTGTGAGTGGACTCCTTATGAGTGACAGCTACCTTTCGTTCGTCAATTCTCCCTGGGGCCGGCGTCTGGCCCAGGCGGTCGGCTTGCCGCAACCCTTGCCCCTGCAACGGCATCGCAGCGGCCAGGCCGGCCTGGCTAATCCTGTGATCATCGCCGGGGCAGGGCGCCTGGTGGCCTCGGTGCAGCGCGTGTTCAGCGCCACCGACACCGTCGCCGCGAGCCCGGCGACGCTCAAGGCACCGTCCACGGTCAAGGTGCAAGGCGCGGTGTTCGACGCCAGCGGCGTGGCCGACCTGCAACAGTTGGATGAGCTCTACCTGTTCTTTCACAGCAATGCCAAGCGCCTCGGCCAGCATGGTCGAGTAGTGGTGCTCGGCACGGCACCCGAGCATTGCAACGACTTGCCCCAGGCCATCGCCCAACGCGCCCTTGAAGGCTTGGTGCGGTCGCTGGCCAAGGAACTGCGCCGCGCGATCACCGTGCAACTGCTGTACGTGGCGCCGGGCGCGGAAGACGCGCTGGACAGCAGCCTGGGGTTTTTCCTGTCGCGCCGTTCCGCCTATGTCTCGGGGCAGGTGGTGCGCCTGGAAAAACCGGTCGATGGCCATGCCGCCATCAACTGGGACAAACCCTTTGCCGGCAAACGCGCCCTGGTCACCGGCGCCTCCCGTGGCATCGGCCTGGCGATTGCCCAGGTGCTGGCGCGCGACGGTGCCCATGTGGTGTGTGTGGACGTGCCCCAGGCCCAGGAAGCCTTGCAGCAGGCGGCGACCAGCGTGGGCGGTTCGGCGTTGCCTCTGGATATTACCGCCGCCGACACCGCCTCACTGTTGCAAACCCACGTCAGCCAATACGGCGCCTTTGATGTGGTGGTGCACAACGCCGGGATCACCCGGGACAAGACCATCGCCAAAATGACCGAGGCCGCCTGGCGCAGTGTGCTGGCGGTCAATCTCGAAGCGCCGTGGCAGCTCAGTGAGGCCTTGCTCGACAGTCAGGGTTTGAACCCTGGTGGGCGCATTGTGTGCGTGTCGTCGATTTCCGGTATCGCCGGCAACCTGGGGCAGAGCAACTACGCCACGTCCAAGGCCGGTGTGATAGGCCTGGTACAGGGCCTGGCACCGCGTGCGGCAGCCCGGCAGGTCACGGTGAACGCGGTGGCGCCCGGCTTTATCGAGACCCAGATGACCGCGAAGATCCCGCTGATGATCCGCGAAGCGGGGCGGCGCATGAATTCGTTGTCCCAGGGCGGGCAACCCATCGACGTGGCCGAGACCATTGCCTGGCTGGCGCATCCGGCGTCGGGCGGCGTCAATGGCCAGGTGGTGCGGGTGTGCGGCCAAAGCCTGTTGGGAGCCTGACCGATGGACTACGTGACGCAGATTATCGAGCCACCGCCGTCGCGCACGCAGTTATTGCTCGACGGCCTGCGCGCCTTGCGCAAACCCAAACTCGACGGTGCGCCGCCATTGCCTGCAGCACGCCTGGTGCGCAGCGCGGTGGAGCTTTCGTCGGCCGGTATCGCCGCTTACGCACGGGCGTGCGGTTTTCGTCGCGAGCAGGGCGTGCCATTGTCCTATCCCCATGTGCTGGCGTTCCCACTGCACCTCATGCTGCTGACTCGGCCAAGCTTCCCGTACCCGGCCAGTGGCATGGTGCACCTGGCCAATCGCATTTGTCAGCACCAACGCTTGCACGAGAGCCAGGCGGTGCGCCTGGAAGTGTATTGCGAGCGCTGGGTGGCCCATCCAAAAGGGCAGGCCTTGAGTATCGCCACCCGTGCCTACAGCCAGGAAACCCTGGTGTGGGAAAGCGACAGTCTGTATTTGCGCCGTGACGTCAGCAATCCGGTGGGTGAACCCTGGAATGACCCTCTGCCACTGCAGGAAGACGGTCTGTTACGCACCCAGCGCTGGGTACTGCCCGCCGACCTGGGGCGACGCTTTGCCAAGGTCTCGGGGGATTTCAATCCCATTCACACGTCGGTCATCGGTGCCAGGCTGTTCGGCTTTCGTCGCGCCATCGCCCATGGCATGTGGACCCTGGGCCGCGCATTGGCAGCGCAACAGCCGCCCGGTGGCCTGGACCAGGCCGAGGCCCATTGCGACTTCAAATTGCCGATCTTCCTGCCCGGACAGGTCGCCCTGTGGGGCCACCCCGTAAGTGGGCCACGGCGCGAGTTCGAAGTGCGCAATTTCGCCGGGGACAAGCCCCATATGCGCGGGCTATTCATTTGGAAAGAGAGCCAGCAATGAGTGACTACAGTTTTACCCCAGCCCCGACCCGCCGCGTGGCGATTATCGGCGGCAACCGTATTCCATTTGCGCGCTCCAACACGGTGTATGCCCACGACAGTAACCAGGACCTGCTGGTCGCCGCCCTGCAAGGATTGGTGGAGCGCTACAACCTGCACGGCCAACGCCTGGGTGAGTTTGCCGCCGGAGCGGTGATCAAGCACTCACGGGATTTCAACCTGGCCCGCGAGGCGCTGTTGTCCACCACGTTGTCTGCGCAAACCCCTGCCTATGATGTGCAACAAGCCTGTGGCACAGGGCTTGAAGCTGCGCTGCTGGTGGCGAATAAAATCGCCCTCGGCCAGATCGAAGTGGGCGTTGCCGGTGGTGCCGACACCACCTCCGACGCGCCCATTGGCATCAACGAATCCTTGCGCCATACCTTGCTTGCGGCCAATCGCGCCAAAAGCCTGGGCGACAAGCTCAAGGCCTTGATGAAAGTACGCCCATCGATGCTGTTCAAACCGTTGCTGCCGCGCAATGGCGAGCCGCGCACCGGCCTGTCCATGGGCGAGCACTGCGAAGAAATGGCCAAGCGCTGGCAGATCAAGCGCCTGGCCCAGGACGAGCTGACCCTCACCAGCCACCAGCGCCTGGATGCGGCTTATAAACGCGGCTTCTTCGACGACCTGATCAGCCCCCATCGCGGCTTGGCCCGTGACAACAACCTGCGTGCCGATATCAGCCTGGAAAAGCTCGCCGGCTTGTCGCCGGCCTTCGACCGCCAGAACGGCACGCTCACCGCCGGCAACTCCACGCCCCTGACCGATGGCGCCTCGGTGGTGCTGCTGGCCAGTGAAGAATGGGCCGCCGCCAATGGCTGGCCGGTGTTGGCCTACTTGCGCACCGGCGAAACGGCTGCGGTGAATTTTGTCGACGGCACCGAGGGCCTGCTGATGGCGCCGGCTTACGCCGTGCCACGCATGCTTGCGCGGGAAGGCTTGAGGTTTGCCGACTTCGATTTCTTCGAGATCCACGAAGCGTTCGCCGGCCAGGTGTTGTGCACGCTCAAGGCGTGGGAAGACCCGCAGTATTGCCGCGAGCGACTCGGCCTTGACGCCCCCCTGGGCGCCATCGACCGGGCCAAGATGAACGTCAACGGCGGCTCACTGGGCTGCGGCCATCCCTTTGCGGCCACCGGTGGCCGGCAACTGGCGGCGCTGGCCAAGGCCATCCATGAACGCGGTGGCGGTCGCGGCCTGATTTCGATCTGCGCGGCGGGTGGGTTGGGCATCACCGCCATCGTCGAAAAGTAGCGCTATCAAAAACAACAATAAGGACACTGCGATGAACGCTATCAGCCTGGAACACACCGAACGCATTTGGTTGAACACTTACCTGCCCGGCGTGCCAGCGGACATTGACGCCGGGATCGAGGATTACCCGTCGCTGCGCGAAGTGTTCCTGGAGCATCTGGAGAAGTTCCGTGAACGGGTGGCCTACGTCAGCATCGGCACGCAAATGACCTATGCCGATTGGCGCACCCAGGGCATTGCCTTTGCCGCCTGGCTGCAGGACCAGGGCGTGAAGAAGGGCGACCGCGTGGCCCTGATGATGCCCAACTGCTTGCAGTACCCGATCTGCCTGCTGGGCACGATCCTGGCCGGGGCGGTGGTGGTCAACGTCAACCCGTTGTACACCGCCCACGAACTCAAGCACCTGCTCAAGGACAGTGGCGCCGAAACCGTGGTGATCTTCGAAAATTTCGCGCATACCCTGGAAAAAGCCATGGTGGGCAGCAGCGTCAAGCGAGTGGTGGTCGCGGCCATTGGCGACTTGCTGGGCACCTTCAAGGGCGCGGCAATGAACTTCATCCTGCGCAGCGTGCAGAAGCAGGTACCGGCCTTCAGGCTGCCCGGTTCGCTGCGTTTCAACCAGGTGCTCAAACAGGGCAGGGCCATGCACCATTTGCCGGTCAGCCTGCACCGCGATGAACTGGCCTTCCTGCAATACACCGGCGGCACCACCGGCGATGCCAAGGGCGTGATGCTCAGCCATCGCAATATCATTGCCAACCTGCTGCAAGCCAAGGCCTGGGTCGGTGACCAGTTAAACCTGCACAAGCAGGAAACCAACGTGACCTTGCTGCCGCTGTACCACATCTTCTCACTGACGGTGAACTGCCTGATGTTCATGTGCCTGGGCGGGCGCAATATCCTCATCGCCAACCCTCGGGACGTGAAGCGCGTGCAAATGATCCTGCGCAAGGAACGCTTCAATGGCATTGCCGGGGTGAACACGCTGTTCAACGGGTTGCTGGAGAACAAGGAATTTTGTGCACGGGACTTTTCCGACCTGCGCCTGGTGATTGCTGGCGGCATGGCCACCCACACCGCCGTGGCCAAGCGCTGGAAAGAGGTGACCGGGCTGCCGATCATCGAAGGCTACGGGCTGACCGAATGCTCGCCCGTGGTGAGCATCAGCCCTATTGATATTTCCCGCATGCGCGAGATGGAATTCACCGGCAGCATTGGCGTGCCATTGCCCTCTACCTGGGTGCGCTTCGTACGCGAAGACGGCGAACTGGCGGATATCGGCGAGCAGGGCGAGTTGCAAGTACGTGGCCCGCAAGTGATGCAGGGCTACTGGCAACGGCCGAAGGAAACCGCTGAGGTGCTGGATGCCGAGGGCTGGTTGTCCACCGGGGACATCGGCGTGATGGACGCACGCGGGTATATCCGCCTGGTGGACCGCAAGAAGGACATGATCCTGGTCTCGGGCTTCAACGTGTACCCCAATGAAATCGAGGACGTGGTGGCCATGCACCCTGGGGTTGCTGAAGTGGCGGCCATTGGGGTCGAAGACCCAGTGACCGGGGAGAAGGTCAAGATCATCGTCGTGCGCAAGGACCCGAGCCTGACCCAGGAGCAGATTCTTGCGCACTGCCGGGAGTACCTGACGGGGTACAAGCTGCCAAAATATGTGGAGTTTCGCACCACGGAACTGCCTAAGACCACGGTGGGCAAAGTGCTGCGTCGGGCCTTGCGCTGATTGAATGGTTCAGATGACCAAATGTGGGAGCGGGCTTGCTCGCGAATGCGGCGGTTCAGGCACTGAAGGTGCCGACTGACACAGCGTATTCGCGAGCAAGCCCGCTCCCACTTTTAAACCGTGTCCACTTTGACCCAGCGTTCCTCAAGGGCGGCCACTCGAATCGCCGTCGCCAACCGCTCCACCTCCCACGCCGCCTCAAAGTCCGTCCCCTGGTCCCCTTGGCCGGCCAGCGCCATGATCAACTCGTGCACTTCCAACGTCTTCAACTCGTTGTAGCCCAACTGATGCCCCGCCGCCGGGCTGAATGCCGCATAGCCGGGCAGGGCAGGGCCAGCCAGCACGCGCTGGAAGCCGTCCTGGCCGATGCGGTACAGGCGCAGTTCATTCAAGCGTTCCTGGTCAAACGCCAGCGTGCCTTGGGTGCCGCTGATCTCGAAACTCAGATGGTTTTTGTAGCCGTGCTTGAGCCAACTGCTGCTCACCGTGCCACGGGCGCCGTTGGCGAAGCGCAACAGGGCATGCACCTGGTCATCCACGGCAATGGCTTTTGAGGTTGGGCTGCCGGCGGTGGCGGGGCGTTGGTTGTGCACGGTCTGGGTATCGGCACAGACATGGGTCACGTCGCCCACCAGGTAGCGGGCCATTGACAGCAAATGGCTGCCCAGGTCAGCCAGGGCGCCGCCAGCATGCTCCACTTCGCAGCGCCACGACCAAGGGGAGGCCGGGTCCGCCATGAAGTCTTCGCTGAACTCACCTTGGAAACTGATGATCTGGCCCAGTTCGCCCTGGGCAATCATCTGCCGGGCCAGCACGATCATGGGGTTGTGCTGGTAGTTATAGCCGACACGCGTCACCACCCCGGCGGTATGGGCTGCGCGGCGCATGGCGTCGGCTTGTTCGAGGCTGACGGCCAGGGGTTTCTCGCAATACACGGCTTTGCCGGCCGCAATCGCGGCCATGGCCATGGGGTAATGCAAATGGTTGGGGGTGGTGATGGCCACGACGTCGACCTTTGGGTCGTTGATCAGCGCTTGCCAGTCACCATGGGCCTGGGCAAACCCCCAGGCGCTGGCGCAACGCTGGGCGCGTTCGGTGTCGGCATCGGCCAGGGCGGCCAGCTTGAGCTGCACCGGCAGTTCAAATACCGCCCGGGCGTTGTTGAACGCCAGCGCGTGGGCGCGGCCCATGAAGCCTGTGCCGATCAAGCCGATTCCGAGTTCACGCATCGTCGTGGTCCTTTGGATTATTGTTTTCAGGAAGGCTATTAATGGAATAAAAATTCACTAAATTCAATAGATAGAATAAAAATTCATTTCTTCTGATCGTTCCCACGCTCCGCATGGGAATGCCGGCCGGGGCGCTCTGCGCCCCGCTGTTTGCGCGGTGAGGACGCAGAGCGTCAGAGGATGCATTCCCACGCGGAGCGTGGGAACGATCACGTCGATCACGTGGGGCCATCATTTCAGCTGATATAGCTATATTCAGCACATGGCCAAACGCCGCCAGTTAACAAAAGATAACGTAGCGCCGATTGTCAGACGATTCCAAAGCCCGATAGGATGGCTCCTGCTTCCTCCAGGCGCTCTAGATTGCAGGTTTCAAGGTCCTGGCAGAGAAGACGACCTAACAATAATAAATGGGAGAAAGGTCTATGAGTGAGCCTGTCATGGGTTGGGTTGTTTGCCGCCCACGCGCCGCACGCAGGGTTGCGTTGCTGGCCACAGCGCTCTCGCTGCTTGCTGGCAGCGTATTGTCGCTGCCGGTTCTGGCCGCCAGCGATACCTCCGCCGCCGCAGTCTTTGCAATTGAATCCCCCAAGGCCGCCAAAGGCTTGATGATCGACGTGGTTCACGCGGGCAAGCGCCTGGTGGCGGTCGGTGATCGGGGGCATATCCTTTATTCCGATGACCAGGGCAACACCTGGGCCCAAGCCAAAGTACCCACCCGGCAACTGCTCACGGCGGTGTTTTTCATTGATGATCAGCACGGTTGGGCCGTCGGCCACGATGCGCAGATTCTTGCCAGTACCGATGGCGGCGCCACGTGGACCCAGCAATATCAAGACCTCAAACGCGAAGCGCCGTTGCTCGATGTGTGGTTCAACGACGCCAACCACGGCCTGGCCGTGGGCGCCTACGGTGCGTTGATCGAGACCACTGACGCCGGCAAAACCTGGAACGATGTCAGCGAGCGCCTCGACAACGAAGACCAGTACCACCTCAACGCCATCGCCCAGGTCAAGGGCGCCGGCCTGTTTATCGTCGGTGAGCAAGGCAGCATGTTTCGCTCCAGCGACGATGGGCAGACCTGGGAAAAACTCGAAGGCCCCTACGAGGGTTCGCTGTTTGGCGTGATCAGCACCGCACAGCCGCAAACCCTGCTGGCGTATGGGTTGCGCGGCAACCTCTACCGCTCCACCGATTTCGGCAGCACCTGGGAACAGGTCCAATTGAACGCAGCGCGTGGCGCGTTGGAGTTTGGCCTGTCGGGGGCGACCTTGCTGGAGGACGGTTCCATTGTTGTGGTCGGCAACGGCGGCAGCGTGGTGGTCAGCCACGACGACGGCCAGACCTTCAGTGTGTTCAATCGCCCGGACCGTATTTCACTCTCGGCGGTCACGGCGGCCGGCAATGGCAATTTGATCCTCGCGGGGCAGGGTGGCGTGCGGGTTGCCACATCGGCCGGCGCAGAGCTCTCACAATAATAAGAAGGCGGGGATTCAATGAGCAGTCATCACAACGATAAAGCGACCTTTCTTGAGCGTCTGATCTTCAACAATCGCCCGGCGGTGATCGTCATCTGCCTGCTGGTGAGCCTCTTCCTGTTCTGGCAGGCGACCTTGATTCGCCCGTCCACCAGTTTTGAAAAGATGATCCCGCTCAAGCACCCCTTCATCGAAAAAATGATGGAGCACCGCAACGATTTGGCCAACCTGGGCAACACCGTGCGTATTTCGGTGGAAGCCAAGGACGGGGACATTTTCACCAAGGAGTACATGGAGACCCTGCGCCAGATCCACGACGAGGTGTTCTACATCTCCGGGGTGGACCGCTCGGGCCTCAAGTCGCTGTGGAGCCCCAGCGTGCGCTGGACCGAAGTGACCGAAGAAGGTTTTGCCGGCGGGGAGGTCATCCCGCAGAGCTACAACGGTTCGCCGCAGAGCCTCGACCAGTTGCGCAATAACGTGCTCAAGTCCGGCCAGGTCGGGCGGCTGGTCGCCAATGACTTCAAGTCGAGCATCGTTGATATCCCGCTGTTGGAGTCCTACCCGGACCCGCAAGACCAGGGCAAGTTGCTGGCCCTGGACTACCGCAAGTTCTCCCATGAACTCGAAGACAAGATCCGCGACAAGTTCGAAACCCAGAACCCCAACGTCAAGATTCATATTGTCGGCTTTGCCAAAAAGGTCGGCGACCTGATCGATGGCCTGGTGATGGTGGTGCTGTTCTTCGGCGTTGCGTTCGTCATCACCCTGATTCTGCTGCTGTGGTTCACCAACTGCCTGCGCAGCACCATTGCGGTGTTGAGCACGACATTGGTGGCGGTGGTCTGGCAACTGGGGTTGATGCACTTCTTCGGTTTCGGACTGGACCCGTATTCGATGCTGGTGCCGTTCCTGATCTTCGCCATCGGCATTTCCCATGGTGTGCAGAAGATCAACGGCATTGCCCTGCAATCCAGCGAGGCAGACAACGCCCTCACCGCCGCGCGGCGCACCTTCCGGCAACTGTTCCTGCCGGGGATGATCGCCATTCTGGCGGATGCGGTGGGCTTCATCACGCTGCTGATCATCGACATCGGCGTGATCCGCGAACTGGCTATCGGCGCGTCCATCGGCGTGGCGGTGATCGTGTTCACTAACCTGATCCTGCTGCCGGTCGCGATTTCCTACGTGGGCATCAGCAAGCGCGCCATCGCCAAGAGCAAGAAAGACGCGAACCGCGAACATAGCTTCTGGCGCCTGCTGTCCAAATTTGCCAGCCCGAAAGTCGCGCCGGTTTCGGTATTCCTGGCGTTGATCGCCTTTGGTGGCGGCCTCTGGTACAGCCAGAACCTGAAGATTGGCGACCTGGACCAAGGCGCACCGGAACTGCGCCCGGATTCGCGCTACAACAAGGACAACAACTTCATCATCAGCAATTACTCCACCAGCTCCGACGTGTTGGTGGTGATGGTCAAGACCAAGGCCGAAGGCTGCTCGCGCTATGAAGCCATGGCGCCCATCGACCAGTTGATGTGGAAGATGCAGAACACCGAGGGCGTGCAGTCGGCGATCTCGTTGGTGACCGTGTCCAAGCAAATGATCAAGGGCATGAACGAGGGCAACCTGAAATGGGAAACCCTGTCGCGCAACCCGGATGTGCTGAACAACTCCATCGCCCGTGCCGATGGCTTGTACAACAACAATTGCTCCCTGGCGCCGGTGCTGGTGTTCCTCAACGACCACAAGGCCGAAACCCTCGACCGCGCGGTGCATGCGGTGCAGGACTTCGCCAAGGAAAACAACAAGGACGGCCTGGAGTTCATTCTCGCAGCGGGTAATGCCGGGATCGAAGCGGCCACCAACGAGGTGATCAAGGAGTCGGAACTGATCATCCTGATCCTGGTGTACCTGTGCGTGGCGACCATGTGCATGATCACCTTCCGCTCCTGGGCGGCGACCCTGTGCATCGTGTTGCCGCTGGTGCTGACCTCGGTACTGGGCAACGCACTGATGGCGTTCATGGGCATTGGCGTCAAGGTCGCGACCTTGCCGGTGGTGGCCCTGGGTGTGGGGATTGGCGTGGACTACGGCATTTACATCTACAGCCGCCTGGAAAGCTTCCTGCGCGCCGGCCTGCCGCTACAAGAGGCGTACTACCAGACGCTGAAATCCACCGGCAAGGCCGTGCTGTTTACCGGCCTGTGCCTGGCCATCGGCGTGTGCACCTGGATCTTCTCGGCCATCAAGTTCCAGGCCGACATGGGCCTGATGCTGACTTTCATGCTGCTGTGGAACATGTTCGGCGCGCTGTGGCTGTTGCCGGCGCTGGCGCGATTCCTGATCAAGCCTGAAAAGCTGGCAGGGCAGAAGGGCAACTCGTTGTTCGCACACTGATCCTGCTCCCAAAAGGCGGGAGCGGGCTTGTGTGGGAGCTGGCTTGCCTGCGAAGACGGCCTGGCAGCCAACTGGGATGTTGGATCAGAGCGCCTACATGTCTGATACCGCAGGAATGGATATTTACCCGGTATAACTGCGTCGGCCGTCAGGCCGCCATCGCAGGCAAGCCAGTTCCCACAGTTTGATCGTGGGGGTGTCAGGTAGGCGGGCGTTGGCTGTCAGGCCGTCACGGGAGCAAGCTCCCTCGCCACAGGTTTAGCGTCGTACCGAAGTTGTAGATACCTATGCTGCGATAGCATCACCGCAGTGTTCAACCTCTAGGTTACAGCCTGGGCTATCATTGCGGCTTTCCCCAAAATGATTGACTGCCATGACTGCTGACACCCTGACCTGCGTCCTTGCCACCAGCGATATGCTGATCATCAATGGGCTGCACGCTTTTGACTTCAAGCTTGATCAGCAACTGCAGATCCAAAGCATGGATGGCCGGGAACTCAAGCGCTGGACCTTTAGTCCAGAACAGTTAGAGGCGGCTACCTTTGACGAGAGCTTGCAAAGCTGGTTGCTGATCAACGACGACGGTGAACACCGTCTGGTCTGCTTGAGCGCCATCCAGGGCGACAACAATAACGACGAGGACGAAGCAGATGATGCGTAAATTCTGGCCCCTGCTGATGGCAGGCAGTGTCGGTGCGATGTCGGTGCAGGCCGCGCCGGCCGATATCCATGAACTGTTGGTCGGCAGCTATACAGCCGGCACCAGTGAAGGGATCTACCGCCTGCAATTCGACAGTAGCACCGGGCAGTTCAGCGGCAAGCCAGTGCTGGCGGCGAAAACCGCCAACCCTTCCTGGCTGACGATCTCCAAAGACCAGAAGCAGTTGTTTGTGGTCAATGAGAACGGCCCCGGCCAGGCAGACCCGGTGGGGCGTGTCAGCAGCTATAGCATCGACCCCCAGAACCACCAGCTGACCCTGATCAACCAGGTGCAGAGCCTGGGCAATGAGCCGACCCATTCCAGTGTGGCCGCCGATGGGCGCTACCTGTTCGTCGCCAACTATTCGGTGGTGGAAGACCCGGGTGGCAGCCTGGCGATCCTGCCGGTGGATGCCAGCGGCAAGCTGTCGGCACCGGTGCAATTGAGCGGGCACCCGGCCAGCCGTGTGAACCCGGAGCGCCAGGCGTCCAACCATGTGCATTCGGTCGTGTCGTCGCCGGACGGCAAGTATGTATTCGTGCAGGACCTGGGCGCGGACAAGGTGTTTGCCTACCGCTACGACCCCAAGGCCAATCACGAGCTGCCACTGACAGCGGCCGACCCGGCGTCGGTGCAGTTGCCACCCGGCAGCGGGCCGCGTCACTTGCTGTTCAGCGCGGACGGCAAACACGCCTGGCTGACCACTGAGATGAGCGCCCAGGTAGCCGTGTTCGATTACAACGACGGCAAGCTGACGCAAACCCAGTTGCTCGACTATGCCGCCGGCCAACCGGTGTCCGACAAGGCCGGTGCGGCGTTGCATGCGTCAAACGACGGCAAATTCCTGTACGTGAGCAACCGTGGCACGGCCAATCAGATGCTGGTGTTCAGCATCGATCCAGCCACCGCGCACCTCAAGGAAATCCAGCGGCGTTCTGTCGAAGGCGACCATCCGCGTGAGTTCAGCCTCGACCCTAGCGGAAAATTCCTGCTGATCGCCAACCAGAAAAGCAATGAAATTGTCGTCGTCGAGCGCGACCCCAAGACCGGCCTGCTGGGTAAAACCGTGCAGAAATTGCCGATCGATGCCCCCAGTGACCTCAAGTTCCTGGTGCGTCAATAAGCCACAGGCCCCGCACTGCGGGGCCTGAGCCGTTGTATTAATCGCAGTGATAACGGCTACTGTTTCAAAGCATTTCTAAGGTTCAACCCTCGGGCGTAAGTTGGGTTCCAAGGCCTTCCCAGGCCACCCAACCAAACGAACACAAGGGTTACCGCCATGAATTTCAATCTCTTCTCGATCATCGCTGCTTCTGCTGTTTCCGCCACCGTGGCCTTGCCTGCCGCCGCCAGCGTGGAAGTCACCGGCAAAAAATCCAATGTCACGGCTTATACTCAGAAGTACCTGCAACAGAGTGCCAACTTTTATGCGGCGCTGGATCACAAGATTCAAAACTGATTGTCGAGGGATTCAAACCCCAAGCCACTCGCGAGAGTGCCTTGG
Organism: Pseudomonas sp. GW823-FHT02F05; assembly: GCF_058797315.1. Lineage (NCBI taxonomy): Bacteria > Pseudomonadati > Pseudomonadota > Gammaproteobacteria > Pseudomonadales > Pseudomonadaceae > Pseudomonas > Pseudomonas sp. GW823-FHT02F05. The sequence goes on along the minus strand of NZ_JBXAJM010000001.1, from coordinate 450,089 downwards.
GGTTTGACGTATCTAGCTGATGGTCAATATCCGACGCAAGGATTCATTCAGGTCTATTGCGCGCGCGCGGGTGAAGCTGCTTGAGATCACGTAATAGAACTCGAAGCTGTAGCCTTTGAACTGGCGCAATTGTTCCCAGTAAAACACCTGCTTGACCGGCGCACCGACGGGCCAGGATTGGCCAACGACTTGTGTCTCGGTATGGAGGATCACCTCGTTCAACCCTTTTACAAGTCGAAAGATCCACAGAATCTCGTCGGTGGGTTGCCGCCAGGCATAGTAGGGGCAGCGTGCGATGACATGCGCCGGGTCGTTACCGATGTGATCGTCTGGGTAGCCCTCAAGGTCCGGTGGCTCCAGGCGAACCACTGAGCCTCTGACCTCGGCGCTGGTTTTCTTGGAGTACACCTCGTAGGGCGGGCCGGACTTTCTCAATACGAAGCTGGTCTCCACCCGGCCCTCAGCGGCCATCCGTATATCAAGGTAATCGATGAACACTGAATAGACCTGGCCACCTCGCCTGATCTCGACAAATTTGTGAATGATTTTGACGCCACCTTTAGGCGGGTAGATGCGGAACATCACATCATAAATATCACCCACCTGGCCCACGCTTGACGGCGTGCGAACCTGCATCTCCAGGGGGTTTTCCCCCACGACTTCAAGGTCGATATAGCCAGGTGGCCCGCCATTGACGATGACGGGGCCATCCGTCAGTTGCTGGCCCAGGTTCACCGAGACCTCCACGCTGGCCGAGCCGGGCGTCGAGACATTCCCCACCAGGTCCCGCACCTCCAGCCAGACGTACAGGCGATCACTGTCGCCGGCTTCAAGCAAATCCGCATAAGTCACCAGGATCACTGTGGGCTTGAGAGCCCCCGCAATGTTTTGCGTCTTGATCACCGATCCCCAGTGAAGATCGACTTCATCGGTTGGGTTGGTGTTTGGGGGCGGCTGGAGCGTGATAGTGACGCCTTTGCTGGCGTTGCCTGGGACGATGACCGTCTCGGATACGCTGAATTTCAGTCCTGAATGCCCGGGTACTGTAGGGCCATCGTTGTCGTCACCGGCGGGAAGGTCGGTCTTGACCAGCGTCAGCAGCGGGTAAGACCTGTCGTAGTCCGTGCCGCCGGCATAGTGGACCACATACACCAGGGCATACGGGCCGTCGGGCAGGTCCTTCTGTTCGGCGGCGAAAAAGTAGGCGTTGTTCAGCTCCTCGCCAGGTTTGAGCTGCTTGGTGGCGAGTACCGACACGGTGCCGTCGTCGAGTAGTTTACCGACCGTGATGACATCGCCGGGGGCCGCGGCCCAGCCTTTGTCTACCTGAATCGTCATGTCCGACTCAAACAACCACTTCGGGACGCCAGCGTCGTAGCCTTTGACGTTCTCACTCATGCCGGGAATGTAAAGCCGGTCGAGGTACTTGGGCGCCTTCTTTTCCTCCAGCGTCATGATGGTGTGTGATGGGGCCGGAACCTTCTGTTTGGCAGAGGCTTTGGTTTTGGTCTTTCCCTCTGCCGCTGCTGGCTTGGTCGCAGGCGCGGATGTCTGGTTTTTTTTGGCTGGCATGGCTGTTCTCCTGTTCCTGCGAAGTGTGCTGTTGGCGCTATCAAACGCCTGAATCCCGGCATTGGCTACTGTCAGAATTAACAGGTACCGATCCAGGTGCATCCTGCACTACCTGTTAATTCTGACAGTAGGCACGCCGCGATTTCAGGCGTTTGATAGTGGTAAGCCAACAGCGCACGACCGTGAGGATTCTCGCCATGCCCAAGATCAAAACACTTGACCCCCTCTTGCCGCCCATCGTTGTTCCGCTGATGGAACCGGCCATTGATGGTGATATCGAAGGGGCGCATGGCGGTATCGGCCTGCGGCATACCGAGGTGCCGTTGGTGGTCTACCTGATCAACCCCAAAGATGGCGTCACTCCGGGCAGTGTTGCCTCACTGTTCTGGGGCAACCGTAATATTCCCGTGGCCTCTACGCCGATTCGCGAAGGCGAGCAAAACCTTGACCTGATCCCGCTGACCGTTCCCGCGCACCATATCGTCCCGTTCTTGGTCTACCCGGTATGTGCCATGCTAAGGCGCAGAAGCGGCAATGAGTCATTCACCGAAGAAATCAAGTTACGGGTCAGCCTGACTCGCCCCGGTGGCGAAGACAGAGACTGTCTGCCCGGCCACCAGGGGCTGGCGTATGAGGTCCCACCGGAGGTTTTGCTGCATGGCGTCAACCAGCAGCAGGCACTGGCGGGTGTCAAGATCATCATTCGCTACTGGCTAAACATGCGCGCTTATGACCTGATCACTCTGGCCTGGGGCTCGCAAGTGGTTCAGCACCGGGTCCAGCCCGGCGAAGTGGGCCGTGACATCACCTTGACCGTCGACTACGCCACTATCAGCGCCGCGGGCAATAACCGGCTTACGCGCGTGGCTTACCAGGTGCGGGACGCGGGCGGCAATCTGCCGGAGGAGCGGGCGCGCTGGTCGGCGGTGTCGTTGATTGATGTGCACCTCAATGAGGTGCGCCCCGAAGCGCCGTGGCTGCAGTTTCCAGACACCGGTACGAAAATCGACCTCGCGGAACTGGGCAGTTGGGATGTGGAAGTGGCCATTTGGGTCCTCTCCCAAGAGGCTAGCGCGTATTCCCACGTGACGCTGATCTGGGCCGGTTTGGACAGTGAAGGCAATTCGATCCCTTATACGCACACCGAAGAACTCAGTAGAGCAGGCCTTTATACCTTTGAGGTTCCCAACGCGCTGGTGAGCGCGATTGCCGAAGGCAGCGCGAGCGTGCATGCCCTGTATCAGAATGGCTCGGTGCAACAGCCTTCCGAAAAACTCTATCTGGAGGTCGTGGGGCAAGTCGTCAGGTGGCCGGCGCCGACGATAGACGAGGACCAGGGTGGCCATATCGAGCCGGATGTCGACGCGACCGTACGCTTCCCCCTACAAGGGAGCTGGCCGAAGGACGGTTATATCGAAGTCATCTTCCGGGTCAGCAGCGCCGATAACACCATCGAACATCGCATCGGCCGCGAGGTCGACGATATTCCGCCTACGGCCGGTGGGGATTTGTTGTTTACGGTATACCCCGACGAACTGCGGCGTTTCGACGGCCACCTGACCGACGTGTTTTACGCCCACACCCGGCCCGGCGGCCGCCCGCAGGAGTCCCTGCGGTTGCAGATCGTGGTGGGTCAGATCAAGCGTACGATGCCCAAGCCGATTGTCGACAAGGCGGTCAGCGGCCAGTTGAATCCGGATGATGTAGGTGCCTACGCCACCGTGTTTGCACCGTTTGGCGAAACACTGCGCGGCGACTGGATCCGCATGTACTGGCTTGGCCAGGGCGCCCGCACCGAAGTGCCGGTGCAGGTGGCCGTGAATGGCGCCACCACCACCCACGACATCGAAAAATACTACGTGGAGAACAACCTGGATGAGTCGGTGACGGTGTTCTATACGCTGACACGCGCTGATGAGGCGATGCCGCGTTACTCACAGATCACCGAGGTGCTGATCAGCCGTGGCGTGGGCGAACTGCCGTCGCCGACCTTGCTTGAAGCGCAAACCACCGGCCCCGACACCGCCGACCTCGAACCCCTTAAGGTGCAACAGGGCACCCAATTGGTGGTGAGCTATGTGGGCATGCGCAACGGTGACTCGATCAAAGTCAGCATGCTCGGAGCTGGCAATGGTGGTTCGCCGGATATCCCGGCCAAGCCAGGCAATGAGACCTTGCAGAAAGTGGCGTTCGATATTTCCAGGGCGGCGATAGCGGCGAATATTCGTGACCAGGCCACCACGGTGAAATACCAATACGTGGTAACCCGTGCGGGTGTCTCGGTCACGTCGGCAACCTTGACGGTGACCGTGAGGCCGATACCGCAATCGGAGCTGGCCAAGACGGTCATCAGGCTCAACGAGGCCAATAGCGCGACAAAGGTGCTGGACCTGGATAGCTTCGTCGGCAACGCGATGGCGCATGTCGGCACCTGGCCGTTTATCACCGCCCCTTATCCGGTCTCGTTGAAGTTTTTTGGTAGAACAGCCGCTAATGTTGCTCATGACCTGACGCTGTTCAGTTTCAACAGCTCGTATGTCAATCCGAACTGGGTTGCCCAAGGCCGCTATGAATATCGCCTGTTGCGCACTTACATCGATGGGTTGGGCCACGGCACAAAATTGAGGATGGAATTCAAAGCCGCCGTCAGTCTTAGCAAGGTTGAAGCCGAGGCGATCAGCTTTCCGGTGGTGGAGTACACCGTCAACACACTCCCGGCAGAATTCCCTGTTCCCAAGTTGATCCAGGCAAGTGGCACTGGCACCTCGGTAACGCTCGCGCCGTTGGATGCGCAAAACGGCGCCACGGTGTCGGTGGAGTACACACCGATGTACACCACAGACAGCATCAAGGTGACGATGGTGGGGACAGCCGGTGCGGGTTCTCCGGTGATCCCGGCCAAGAATGGGGTAGCGACGGGCAAAGCCACGTTCGACATTACCAAGGCCGCGATTGCCGCCAACGTCGGTAATGCCGACAAGACGTTCACGCTTAAGTACGACGTGACCCGCAACGGCAAGGTGATTTCGTCCAAAGTGTTAACGGTGACGGTAACGCCGATTCCAGCTGCCGACCTGCCTCAGCCGCGTATCAACAACATCCTTCCTGGCAGCACACTGGACCTCAACACATTTATCAAAGCTCTGATCTCTGTGGTCTCATGGCCGTTTAGTACCGTAGGGCAACGGGTGTGGTTAACGTGCATTAACCAAGGCATAGGTTCCTTTGAATTGATGAGTGGGGTGGCAATTACGGAGTCGGAGGCTGTTAACGGACTTTCTAATAAGGAGGTATCTCGATATTGGCTAAATAGTTTGTCTAATGGGCAGATGTTAACGATTAAATGTGAAGTCACGTTCGACGGCAGCACTAACAGAGCCGAGGGGATAGTTTTCCAAACAGGCTGGTATTTTAAGAGTGACTCATGGGAAGGGTCTCATCATATATTTACTAGTAGCTTAGGTGGGTGGAGTGTAGGTGCAGGAGCCGTCAGTGCGGTTTTTATGAGCCAGGGTTTGTACATGAGTACGCCTTATGCGTCTAATGCTGGTTCGTTAATTATAAGGAACTTCAATTTCAATCCGGCTCATTCTTATAATATTGAATATACAGTAATGAATAGCAGTCCCCACCCGGAAAATGTCGCACCTATCTTAGCCCTTTTCGTAGGGGGGAGAGAGGTAATACCGCGATTTACAGTTCCACGTGGTGGCTTCCACTCGCGGAGCACTGGGGCGATTTGGATGAGTGGACCAGCTCAAGTTGTGCTTCACAATTACCAAGATTTGGGTGGGGGTTCAGGTTCGCAGGGCGGTAATGATTTTTCTATTTATATGATATATGTTGCGCGTGACATTGATGGTGTTGTGTAGTGCGTGACACGGACGTGAAACGTTATTGAATCGATCAGCATGAGTCTGCGTGAAGTGACCAATAGTTGAACTTCATCCCGACCGATGAGGCGGTCATGAAGCTCTTTTATCTGACACTGAAAAACATAAGCAAGAAATGGACGATGCCTCTGGGGGTTGGACTGCTGTCTTGAGCCGCTTCAGTATTCAGTCCGAGGAGCGGCTTTCGCAGGATTAAAACGAGGACCGTTCACATAATTTCGGACATCCCCGCATTGCAGGCAAGCCAGCTCCCACACTTGATTGTATTGGCCTCAGGGCTTTGCCATCACGGCGGTAAACAGTGGGGACTCCAGGAACCGCTGTAGCCACGTCTGTAACCGGCCATACGCTGTACCTGCAAACCACTCCCGATCCACATGAGCAAACTGGCGCACAAACGGCGCCAGTGCCGCATCCGCCAGGCTCAGGTGTTCGGCGAGCAAGTACTCACGCTCCGCCAGCAAGCCTTCCAATTTCTGTAAGAACACCTCACCCTCGGCCCGATAATGCTCCATCGGCTTTTCCGGATAGCGCTCGGCGTACTTGTATCGATTCAAATGATGCTTGAACACTTGATCATTCTCGGCAATCAACGCTAGCACCGCAGGGTCACCTTGCAGCAGCCAATCATCTGGATCGTGCTGCGTCAGCGCCCATTGCATGATCTCCAGGCTCTCCTCGATCACTCGACCTTCGACACTCAACACCGGCACCGTACCCTTGGGCGACAGCGCCAGCATCTCGGCTGGCTTGGCCTTGAGGCTCACCTCGATGATTCGCACAGGAACGCCTGAGTAACGCAAGGCCAGCCGCGCCCGCATTGCATAGGGGCAGCGCCGGAACGAGTACAGCAGCGCTGCGTTCACTTGACCTCCAGGGTACTCAAGCCATTGCCCTGGCGCTGGACCTGGATCTGTACCGGGATGCGCTCGTGCATTTCCTGTACGTGGGAGATCACCGCCACCTTGCGGCCCTGGGCCTGCAAGCCGTCCAGGGCGTCCATCGCCAATTGCAATGACTCCGGATCAAGGCTGCCAAAGCCTTCGTCGATAAACAGCGACTCGATCTTCAAGGTGCTCGACGCCATGGACGCCAGGCCCAAGGCCAACGCCAACGACACCAGGAAGGTTTCGCCACCGGACAGCGAATGCACCGAACGCAGTTCATCGCCCATCTCTGTGTCCATCACCAGCAGCCCGAGCATGCTGCCGCCGCGTTTAAGCCGGTAGCGGCGCACCAGTTGGCGCAGTTGCACGTTGGCATGGTGCACCAGCAAGTCGAGGTTGTAGGCCTGGGCGATCTTGCGGAAGGTGTCGCCGGTGGCCGAGCCGATCAGCGCATTCAGGCGTGCCCAGCGCTGCCACTGCTCGTAAGCCTTGGCGATCTGTTCGGCCAGGGCCTGGTTGGCATTCTGGCGGCGCTGGTCTTCGGCCTGGCGTGCGCGCAGCTCGGCGCAGTGTTTCTCACCCTCGAGCAGTTGCTGCTCAAGCGTTGCCAGGGTGGCGTCCAACTGCTCAGCCTCCAGGTTGCCGTTGTGCAGGGCCTGGTGTTCGGCCAGGCGCTGTTCGCGCTCGTGCAGCAGAACCTTGGCTTGCTCGACGGCCTTTTCGCTGCTGTGCAGGTGCTGACGCAACTGCGCGACCTGGGCTTCATCAAGGGCCAACAGGCGTGCCAGGCCCTGATCATCCAGGTCTGGGTGCAGGGTGCGCCATTCGCCGATGCGTGTCGCAAGGGCTTGCTGCTCCGCCTCCAATGCCTGCTGGTGGTGCTGTTGGGCCTTGAGGTCGGCGGCCAGCTGTACCTGGGCCGTGTGCACGGCGTGCAGTTCGTGGTTGGCGTCGGTCTCGCTTTGGCGCGACTGCGTGACGGCTTGCTCCAGCTGCTGTTGCCACTGCTCGGCGCTGGGGTGGTCCCCTAGCAAGGCGCGGAGTTTTTCCTGGACGGCGTGTTGCTGGTCGGCCAGCTCGGCGACTTGCAGATTCGAGGCGTCGAGTTGCTGCTGACGATGCTGTTGGTGGGTGTGTTGTTTCTCGATGGCCTGTTGGCGCTCCTGCTGCTCGGCCTGCTCATCGCGTTGATGGCCCAACTGCTCAAGGCGCTGGCTGACCTGCTGGTCGAGCTGCATGAAGGTCGCCGCAGGCGCGCTGCGCAAGCCTTCCAGCGTTTCGCTGGGCAACAGGCTGGCGAAGGCGCTGAGTTCCGCCTCCAGGCGTTCGCGGTCGCCGGCCAGTTGCCGCTGTTGGTCCACCAGCAATTGCCGGGCTTGCTGGCTGGCATCCTGGGCGGCTTGTAATTGTTGCTGCAAGCGCCCGGCGTTCTGTTGCAGGTTGAGCAGGGCGCCTTGGCGTTGTTCGTCCTGGCTGATGCTTTGGGTCAATTGGGCCAGTTGCTGGGCCAGCCAAGGGCTGCGCTTGGCGGCGTCCTGATTGAACAGCGAGGCAGACAGTGGGTGGGCTTGCAGGCTCGGCGCCAAACCCTGCTGCTGGGTGGCCAACTGTTCCTGCTGTTGCAGGAACTCTTTTTGCTGAGCGATCAGGCCGCCCACTTCACCGCGCAATTCAGTGAGTTTTTCCTTGAGGCTATCGACGGCTTTCTGCGCCGCCGCCTCTTCACTTTCATCATGGCGGCCCAGGCTTTGCAGCAGGGCTTCAGGCTGGTGATAGGGGTGTTCGTGGCTACCGCACACCGGGCAGGGTTGGTCATCCTGCAACTGCTCGCGTAATTCCTCGACGCTGGCACTGCGGGCCAGGCGTTGGCGCTCAAGCAGTTGCTTGGTCACCGCCAGGGTTTGTTCGGCAACGGTGAGTTCGGCCTTGGTTTGCAGGCCGGTCTGGTTCAGTTGTTCGCGTTTTTGCGCGGCCTCGGCAAGCCTTTGCGTGAGCGCAGCGGCCTGTTGATCCAACTGTTGCTGGCTGTCCCACAAGCGGGCCAGGTCTTCGAAGGCGCGCTGTTGCTTGCGATTGTCTTGCAGCAGGCTGGCCAGCAATTGGATTTGTTCGGCCACCGCGTGCGGTTCGGCACCGGCCTCGTGGTAGAGCAGGTCCAGGGCTTCGCGCTGTTGGGTGAACTGTTCGGCGGCGGCGCTGGCGCGCTGTTCGAGTTGCCCCAGCTCGGCCTGGCCTTGGTTGAGGCGATTGCCGATCAGCACCAGTTGTTGCAGGCGGTCACGGTAGGCGTTCCAGGCATCGCTCAGCGGCGCGAGGGCGGCGCTATGCTCAAGTTCGGTGGCCAGGCGCTGCAGGCGCTCGGTGCCTTGGGCCTGGGTGTGTTGCAAGCCGTCGAGCAGGGCCTGGCCTTCGGTGCAGGCGCTTTCGTGCTGGTGTTTTTCCTCGTTGCGCTTGGCCAGTTCGCGGCTCACATGGGCGAGGGTGTTTTGCTCTTCGATGGCCTGGCGCAGCAGGGGCGCGGCGTCGGCCTGGTGTTTCAGGGCCTCGGCCAGTGCTGCCTGGGCGGCCACTTGCTGGTGTTGCGCCTGTTCCTGGCGGGCGTGCAGGGTAGCTTGTTGCTCGAGGTGCTGGGCAATCTGTGCCGCCAGGGGCGTCAGCAAGGTGCCGAATTCTGCCTGGCGCAGGAAGTGATGGCGTTGCGGTGCCAACTGCTCCAGCAGGCTGAGGTCTTGGCGTTGCTGGCCTTGGCTGGCCCAGGTTGCTTCGTCGCGTTGCAGTTGCTCCACTGCGTGTTGATGGCGCTCCTGCCATTCACGCAGTTCCTTGAGCCAGGTGTGCTGCAACTCCAGCTGCTTGAACTGGGCTTGTTGGGTCTTGAGTTGCTGCTGGGCGTGGGCCAACTGTTGATCCAGCTCGGCGCGGGCTTCGGGGGCCAGGGGCACCACGCCGATGGCTTGGTCCTGCAGCTGTTTGTGGGCGTCCTTGGCCTCTTTGGCCTTATCGAACGCACGGCGGCCGAGCTGGGTGTAGAGCGCGGTATCGGTGAGCTTTTCCAGCAGTTCGCTGCGCTCATTGTCATTGGCCTTGAGGAAGGCGCTGAACTCGCTTTGCGCCAGCAGCACCGCACGGGTGAACTGTTCGAAGTTCAGGCCCAGGGCCAATTCGAGCTGGGTCTTGTATTCGGTTTTCTGGCTGGCCAACAGTTGGTCGCTGTCCAGGTCGATCAGGCTTTGCCGGCTGTTCTGCAACTTGCCGCTGGCCTTGTCACGGGCGCGGTTGGCTTCCCAGCGCGCACGGTAGCGACGGCCACTGACACCGACAAAATCCACCTCGGCATAGCCACCACCGGTGCCGCGTCGAATCAGGGTGCGCGGGTCGCCGATGGAGATATCCGTGTCGGCGTCCGGCATCTTGGCCTGGCCGGTGTCACCCAGGCGCGGCACCGCGCCAAACAGCGCCAGGCACAGCGCATCGAGCAGGGTACTTTTACCCGCGCCGGTCGGCCCGGTGATGGCGAACAGACCCGCACTGGCCAGGGGCTCGGCGGTAAAGTCGATTTCGAACGGGCCCGCCAGGGAGGCGAGGTTTTTCAGGCGGATGGCGAGGATCTTCATGGCTGTTCGCCCTCCTGTTGCACTTCCTGGAGCAGCACGGCGAAGTCCTTCAAGGTCTGTTCATCCACTTCACTGCCGTAGCTGTCCTGCCAGGCGCGGCTGAACAGTTCCTGGGGCGTGAGCTGGTCGAGTTCGATCAGTTGCGCATCGTCTACCTCTGCGCTGCCGCGTGTGCCGGCATACTCGGCGGCGATACGCACCAGGCGCACGGCCTTGCCTTGCAGGGCGGTTTCGATCTGTTGGCGCAGGTCCGGTTGCGGCTCGTCGAGGCGTACGCGCACTTCCAGCCAGGGGTGGCGCTGGGTTTCGGCGAGCAGGTCGATGTCGGGCAGCTCACCGAGTTGCTTGAGGATATCGGCCAGGGGCGCGGCATCCAGGCGTTGCAGGTTGACGGAGCGGGGAATCAGGATCGGTTCGCAGCCCACCAGCCTTTCGCCCTGGAACGTCACGTCGAGAATCTGGTGCTTGTAGCCGATTTCGGAGAACGACAGGGGGATTGGCGAGCCGCTGTAGCGAATGCGCTCCTCGCCATTGACCTTTTGCGGTTTGTGCAAATGGCCGAGGGCCACATACGCCACGCTTCGGTCGAACAGTGTGGCAGGCAGCGCCTCGGCATTGCCGATGATCAGGCTGCGTTCGGAGTCTTCGGATACCGATCCACCGGCCATATGCGCATGGCTGATGGCTATCAGCGCCTGGCCTTTGTTGCGCTTGGCATTGGCGGCCGCGATCAGCCATTCATGCACTTGGCCGATGCCGCGCAGGTAATCATCGCCCAGCTGTGCGCCGGTGACTTCCGCCGGGCGCAGGAAGGGCAGCGCCAGGCACCAGGCGGCGATCTTGCCTTTGGCATTGGGCAGCGGGATCAGCAGCCGGTCGGCATCCAGTTGCCCGTCATCCAGCCACAGCACCCGGCCCAGGGCATGGGTGCGCAGGCGGCGCATCAGAGGCGCAGGCAGCTCAATGCGCGAACCGGAGTCATGGTTGCCGGCAATCATCACAATGGTCAGTGTCGGCTGTTGTTCGTGGGCGCTGATGATGAAGTCATACAAGCGCTCCTGGGCCTTGAGCGGCGGGTTGACCGTGTCGAAGATATCGCCGGCGATCAACAGCACATCCGGGCGCTGGGCGTTGAGTTGGCCCAGCAGCCATTCAAGGAAACAGGCGTGTTCGAAGTCGCGTTCCTGGCCGTGGAGGTTTTGGCCCAAGTGCCAGTCGGAGGTATGAAACAGACGCAAGGCGAACTCCGTGGAGAAGATGAAAAGGAGGGGAGTTTACCTGTAAAAGTGCGCGTGGACTCATGGCTGACGCGATCAACGGAGTGTGGGCCAGCCCTGATGGCTGATTGTAGGAGCGAGCTTGCTCGCGAAAAACGTCAGCGATGACGCGTGTTTCCTGGATAAACGCGGCGCCTGTGAGTTCTTCGCGAGCAAGCTCGCTCCTACACAGGGGTCATGGGGTGTTAGTGGGGTTGGGTTGCAGGCAATCCAGCGCACGGTCGGCGAGGGTGCGGGCCATGTCGATCAGGTGAGCGGTGGAACAGGCCATGTCGCGTCGGGTGCCTTTAAGGCCTTCGGCGGTTTCGGTGGCGGTGGTGGCGGCGCAGCGCAGTAGCGAGGAGATGCTGGCGATGGCGTCTTCGAAGCTCAGGTCTTCGTGGGCGACGAAAATGGGGAAGGGTGGGTCGGGGACGATTTTGCTCATGGGTGAAGCTCCTGCTTGGTTTGGGAGCCATTCTTTTGCCGATCTCACACGTCAAAAGGTGGCAGCTATGTGCGGGGTGAGATACCGGAAAACAGGACCCGGCCAGACCGAAGTCTGCCCGCACACAGCCGCCATTGACGGTTGTAGCGCATTGCGCCTGCTAATAACGGGATCTCACACCCGATCGCTGATAGGCAGCGACGAAGCGAAGGCTAGCCAGTGGGTTGAGCAGGCGCAAGGCCAAAGGATTGTCTAGGAAACGTCCTGCAAATTAAAGGGATATGGATTGCTGGCCTTTAACAATGCATGTCGAACGGGCGGTGATGAATGGAACGGCAGGTTGAGTGACGACCACCCATAAGGTGGATTTTTCAATCAATCCCTGAATGAATCAGAGGCCCACCATGTCATTTTCAGTAAAACCACCTTCGACTAGCGCTTTCACCGCTCTACCAGATCAGCTGGATGCTGACAGTCGCTCAACCCAAGCTAACCATCGTCAGGCACGAAGCGCTCAAACCCAGGCCAGCGCCCCGGACCTGCGCCCGTACGCAAGCGTGAGTGACCGGCAACTAATAGGGGTGATCCGCGATCACTTCCGCGAATTCGCCGCAGGGGCGACAGACAGCTATGTGAACTTCAATGAGTTGAAAGAGGCCGCCGGCCTGATCGCCACCGACAGGACGTTCTCACCCGAGGCCCATCACGCGGCCAGGGAGCTACTCTCACGCCCCAAACTGCTGCGCAAGCTGGATATCGGCATCAGCTTCTTCGGTGGCCCCGGCAAGGAGGATGGCCGGTTCGATATGGATAACCTGAACTATCTGTACAAGTTCCCCCATCGGGAATGGAAGGTGCCGCGTCGTAATCACTAAGTGCAGGCAGGCGTCCGTGCAGCGGCCCGCCAAGCACGCAGCTAGAAGTAGCCGCCCGAAGCACTGTGCCGGACGTCGCAGGCCTATCAGACTTATACGACGAAATACCCGGAATCGTCCGACTTTACCCTAAGTAAATCCCTCTCCAAAGTTTGGCTTGCCGCTGACTCTCTCGTTCTCGTTTACCTCGATTGATCGTTCCCACGCTCTGCGTGGTAATGCATCCCGTGACGCTCTGCGTCACCATTGCACAGGGCGTGAAACCTGGACGCGGAGCGTCCGGGGCGGCATTCCCACGCAGAGCGTGGGAACGAGCAGGCTCGGGGGTTACTTGGGGTAGAGCGGCGGCAAGCTGGTGGTGTCGGTGGCCGGGTCTTGCTCGCGTTCGGCCGCAGGAATGGCCTTGATCGCTCGCCACAGGTCATCACCCAACCAGTATTGGCCGCTTTCGCTATACAACGCGCCATTCAACCCATCCAGGGCATCGGACAGCGGCACAAACCGCGCGGCCATGTCGGCCAGCGTTTCCGGCTGTTGCCGTGCCCAGGCGTCGAGGGCCTGGCGGGTAGCATGAGGGTCGTTGGCCTGGGTGGCGCGCTTGAGGTCGTCGAGCAGCGTGCGTGGGCTGGGGCCGGTTTGCGCGGCGCGTTGTACCGCCGGTTGCCGGCGTGCGCGCCACCACAGGCCAAAGCCCAGCAGGGTGGTGCAGGCCAGTATCAGTGTGCTCAGTTGCCACAGCCACAGGCGGTCATCGTCGGGGGCGGTGATGATGGTCGGTGTCGCCGGGGTGTCCACCACCAGGCTGGGGTTCACCGCCACTTGCACGGTGCGCGCCGGCAGGCTGGTGCGTTCCAGATGATCTTCGTGGGTGTTCCACCACACCACTTCCACGGCGGGCAGTTCCAGCTCGCCGGCGCGGGTCGGCACCAGGGCTTCGCGGCCTTCACGGCTGCCGGTCAGGCCGCGGTCGCTGGTACGGTTAGCCATCACTGGTTGGTCGGGGTAGCGGCGCAGGCCGTTGACCTCGGTGCCGGGCAGCGCCGGCAGCTGTGCGCTGGACAGGCCTTCGGCCTCCACGGTAAGGCTGCGGGTCAGGGAATCGCCGACTTGCACGTGGTCCGGCGTGGGGTTCCAGCCTTCGCTCAAGGTCAGGCTGCGCGCGGGCAGCCAGGGGGCGTCGGCGGGGTAGGCGTCCGGTTTGGGTTTGACCGTCAAGGGCAGGGGCGCGGAGCTGACGTGAATCATCTTGCCCGGCTTGGTGCCCTGCAGGGTGTTTTCCTGGGGTGGGCGCGATTCCACCAGGGTGGCGCTGAAGGTCTGCGCCGGAATCACCACCGCGCCACTGTGTTGCGGGTAGAGGGCGTAGCGGGTTTCGATCACGCCATGGCGGATGCTGTTGATGACCTTTTCATAGGTGCGTGATTCGCCCAGTTGTTCGACACGTGCATCCGGTATCTGCAAGGGCGTGAGGCTGCTGTCGTCATACAGCGACACCGAGTGGTACACGCGTACGGTCAACAGGGCCTGGGCCTGGACGTACACGCTGGTCTGGTCGAGGCTGGCTTCGATGAACACCGGGGCCAGTTCGGCGCTGGTGTTCTGGCTGGCGCTTTCCACCACTTGCAGGGTGATCGGCTGGGTCTTGAGCGCGCCCACCTGCAGTGGCGGGATCACCACGTTGCCGTTCACCTTGGGCAGCAGGGTGATGATCCAACGGGTGGTGGCGTGGTTGTCGCCGTCCAGCGTGGTGAGTTGGTTGATCTGGCGGGTGCCGCTGACTTCGAACTGCGCGTCCAGGGGCGACAGGTCCGGTTTGCCAAACTGGGTCACATCACTGGATTGCACCGTCAGCTCCACCGTTTCCCCGGAGTTGAGGCGGCTGCGGTCTACGCTGGCGACCAGGTCCGCCGCCTGGGCGTGGCCTGCCGACAACGCGAGCAGGAGCAAAAGGGTGGTGCGGCGGCTCATCGAGTGGTGTCCTGATGTTGTTGCTGTTCGTACCAGAATTTGCGGCGCAACAGCTCGCCGGGGTTGTCCGGGATCTCCTGCAACCATTGCTCCAGTGCTTGGCGGCGCTCGCCTTCCAGGCGCGTGTCGGCAGGACGCAGTGGCGGCGTGGTGGTTTGCTCGTCACCCAGTTCGCTGCCTGGCACTTCATTGCCGCCGGCCTGTGGCGGGGCGTTGGGCTGAGTCTCACCCGTGCCGGCTTCGCCCTGGCCGTGGGACGATTGCTCGCCGCCCTGGGCCGTTTGTGCGTTGGTGCCCGGTTGCGCAGTTTGGCCGGGTTGGGCGGTTTCGTCATCTGCGTTTTTTGCAGGCGGGTCCGGCTCGGGCTGCGTTTGCTCCTGCATCAGCGCTTCAACCAGGGCTTTGTTTTTTAACGCCGGCTGCAAATCGGGCTGGGCTTCCAGGGCTTGTTCATACGCATCAAGGGCCGCTTCAAGTTCACCGGCCTTGGCCAGGGCATTGCCGCGGTTGTAGTGGGAATAGGCGTCGCTGCCTTGGGCAAACCGCTTGATGGCCTCGGCGTAATTGCCGGCTTCATACAGCGCCACGCCTTGCCATTGCGGGTCCTGGAAGTGTTCTGCGGCTTCGGCCGGGCGTTTGTGCTTGAGCAGGTACTGGCCTTGTTGGTCGGGGCGCAGCCACAGGTCCTGCAGCCCAAAGGCGTAGCTGGGTTGCGGCGCGCCCATCAGCAGCAAGGGCAGGCAGAACAGCCAGCCGCGACGCCCGGCGCACGCGGCCAGCAGCAACAACGGCAAGAGCAGCCAGTAACCCTGATCGGCCCAGCTGTCCAGGCGCAGCCGTTGGCCGTCGTCGCGCAGGGCTTGGGCGCTGTCGAGCATGCCGAGTTGGCGCAGGTCCTTGTCATCCAGGCGCGCCGCACGGTAGCGGCCACCCATTTCGCTGGCGAACGCCTTGAGGGTCGGGCTGTCGAGGCGCGGCACCAGGATCGCGCCCTGGTCGTCCTTGAGGAACTCGCCGCTCTCCTGAGTCACCGGCGTACCTTCGCGACTGCCGATGCCGAGGATCGACAACGTTGGAGCCTGGGCACTTTGCAGTTGCAGGCGGATGCCTTGGCGCTCTTGTTTGGACAATGAGGAACCGATCAGCAGCAGGCGCCCCTGGCCGAGACCGCCTTGCTTGAGCAGGCCCAGGGCTTTTTCCACGGCAAGATCGGCACGATGGCCGGGCTCGGGCATGATCGACGGGCGCAGGGCTTCCAACAGGTTGCGGCTGGTGGCCAGGTCATCGGACAGCGGCACCAGGGTATGGGCGCTGCCGGCATACACGATGATGGCTGTTTGCGCATCGGTGCGCGCTTGCAGTAAGTCATACAGCTTGCGCCGTGCCTGTTCCAGGCGGTTGGGCGGGCTGTCGGTGGCGAGCATTTCCGGGGTCAGTTCCAGCAGCACCACCAAGGGGTCGGAAGGTTTCTGGCTGGCCTGTTCAACCCGTTGCCAACTGGGGCCCAATAACGCGAGCACGGCCAACAGCCAGGCGATGCCGAGCACCACCCACGGCGATTTACTCTCGCGGCCATTGCCACCGCTGAGCAACTCGGCATGGAACGCCGGCGGCAGGATCATCTGCCAGCGCCCGGCGCGCTTTTGCCGATGCCACAACTGCCACAGCAACCAGCCAAGCAGGGGCAGCAACAACAGCCACCAGGGGTGCAACCAGTGCGGCCACAGCGCGATCATCGACGCCTCCGCAAACGCAGGCGCTGCAGACGCTGGCGCCATTCAGGGTGTTGCTGCAAAAAAATGCTCCTGCTCGATAGCCTATTGAAGCCGCGTTGCAAAGCGTTGTTCGGCCAGCGTTCCTGGATCACCAGCAACAGGCTCAACACCAACGCCAAGGCCAATGGGCCGCTGTACAGCGCCTGGGCCGGGCGGGCCTGGGTGGGTTGTTGTTCCACGGGCTCGAGGGTGTCGAGGGTGTCCTTGATCTTCAGCAGTTCCTCGCCGTCTCGGGCGCGGAAATACTGGCCGCCGGTGGTCTCGGCCAGTGCCTTGAGCGCCGGTTCGTCGAGGTCCAGGCTCGGGTTTACGCCTAGGATGCCCAGGGAGCCGGTTTGCTCGGGGTCGGCGCCGATGCCGATGGGGTAGATTTTCACGCCTTCCTCGGCCGCCAGGCGCGCGGCGGTCAACGGGTCGATCTGCCCGGCGTTGTTGGCGCCGTCGGTGACCAGGATCAGCACACGGCTTTGCGCCGGGCGCTGGCGCAGGCGTTTTATGGCCAGGCCGATGGCGTCGCCGATGGCGGTGTTCTTGCCAGCAATGCCGATGCGCGCTTCATCCAGCCAGGTGCGCACGGTGCGGCGGTCAAAGGTCAGGGGCGCTTGCAGGTAGGCTTGGCTACCGAACAGGATCAGGCCCACGCGATCACCTTCACGCTCCTCCAGAAAGTCTCCCAGCAGGTGCTTGACCAGGGCCAGGCGGCTGACGTCCTCGTCCTGCCAATGCATATCGGGAAAATCCATGGAGCCGGACACATCCACCGCCACCAGCAAATCCCGACCGCTGGCAGCAATCGGCAAGGGTTCGCCCAGCCATTGCGGGCGGGCGGCGGCGGTCAACAGCAGCAACCACAGCACCACGAATGGGGCTTGCTGGCGCCAGCCGGGCAGGTTGACGCGGGCACGGCGGCGGGCCAGGCCTTCGAGGTCGCTGAGGTAGCTGACTTTCAGCGCCGGTTCGCCGCTGTCGGCCACGGGCAGCACCAGGCGCATGACCCAGGGCAGTGGCAACAGGGCGAAGATCCACGGCCAGGCGAACTCAAACATGTTTGCGAATCCAGGTGTCGACGGCTTGGGTGAGGCCGGCGATGGCTTTGTCGTCGAGCTTGCATTCGGGTTTGTAGGCGCCTTCCACCAACACCATCCAGCGCGTCAGGCCGGCGGCAGGGCAGCGGTTGTCCAGGAAGGCCAGCCATTTGCGCCCGTTGAGGGTATGGCTCTGGCTATAAGGGTAGTCGTTACGGCACAGGCGCTTGAGCAGGCCGTTGAGTTGCTGCAGCCAGGCGCCCGCAGGCGCTCCGTCGTAGGGCTTGGGCATCAACGCCAACTCGGCCAGGGCGGC
The DNA here is from genome assembly GCF_058797315.1 of Pseudomonas sp. GW823-FHT02F05. Classification (NCBI taxonomy): domain Bacteria; kingdom Pseudomonadati; phylum Pseudomonadota; class Gammaproteobacteria; order Pseudomonadales; family Pseudomonadaceae; genus Pseudomonas; species Pseudomonas sp. GW823-FHT02F05. The sequence continues at coordinate 432,460 of NZ_JBXAJM010000001.1, read as the reverse complement.
GATACGCAACGGGTCCAGTGGTTGTTCGGCGCGGGCCACAGGGCGGCGGGCCGGCAGGAAACGGCGCAGCCACCACAAGCCCCAACCGAGCAGTGGGATCACCAGCAGCAACAGCCACCAGCCCGGTGCCGGTGGCCAGAAGCCAATGGCGGGCGGGGCGATCAGCGGTTGCAGTTGGTCCAGGCTGCTCATGGTTTTTTAACCGGGCGTTGCGGGTTGAGATATTCGCGCAGTTGCTCGACCATTTCACTCTGGGTGCTCAAGGGCATCAACAACAGCCGCAGTTTCTGCGCGAGCAGTTCCCAGCGGGCGATACGCGCTTCGGCTTGAGCCTTGTAGGCCTGGCGCAGGTCGATATTCAGCGTGTCCAATTCCAGTTGCGCGCCCCTTTGCGCGAAACGCAGCAGCCCGGCGGCGGGCAGGGCGTGGTCCAACGGGTCAGAGATTGGCAACAACAGCAGGTCGCAATGGCGCGCCAACAGACTCAGCTGTTGCTCGGCGCCTTCGGTGAGGGCGCGCTCATCACAGATCACCACCACCAGGCTGCCCGGGCGCAGCACCTCGCGACCACGGCGCAAGGCCATGCCCAGGGCATCCGCTTCCGGTTGACGCTCGGTGTTCAGGCTCTGGTTGACCCGCACCAGCCGGTTGAGCAGTTGCAACAGGCTCTGCTTGCTGCGCCGTGGCTTGATCTCGTAGTGCTCGCTGTCGCCGAACACCAGCCCGCCCACCCGGTCGTTATGGCCCAGGGCGGCCCAACCGATCAGGCTGGCGGCCTGGGCGGCAAGCACCGACTTGAACATTTGCCCCGAGCCGAAAAACAGCCGGCAACTTTGCTCGACCATGATGAAAATCGGTCGCTCGCGCTCTTCGTGGAACAGCTTGGTGTGCGGTTCCTGGGTACGCGCCGTCACGCGCCAGTCGATGGTGCGCACGTCGTCGCCGGCCTGGTACACGCGCACCTGGTCGAAATCGACGCCACGCCCGCGCAGCTTGGAGTGATGCAGGCCCACCAGCGGGCTACGCTGGCCGGGCGTGGAGAACAACTGCACCTCACGCACGCGGTGGCGCATCTCAATCAATTCACTGAGGGTTACGCGGATGCCATCGCTTGCGTTCATCGACTTCAAGCGACGGCAACGACGTCGAGAATGCGTTGCACCACGCGGTCCTGATCGACACCGGCGGCCTCGGCCTCGAACGACAGGATGATGCGGTGACGCAGCACGTCGAACAAGACCGCCTGGATATCTTCCGGGCTGACAAAATCGCGACCGGCCAGCCAGGCATGGGCGCGGGCGCAGCGGTCCAGGGCGATGGAACCACGCGGGCTGGCGCCATAGGCGATCCACTCGGCCATTTCCGGGTCGAACTTCGCAGGGGTGCGCGTGGCCATCACCAGTTGCACCAGGTATTCCTCCACGGCATCGGCCATGTACAGGCCGAGGATTTCCTTGCGGGCGGCAAAGATCGCCTGTTGGCTGACGCGCCGCTCGGGCTTGGTTTCGCCATTCAATGCTTCGCCACGAGCTTGCTGCAGGATGCGGCGCTCGACGGCGGCGTCCGGGAAGCCGATCTTGACGTGCATCAGGAACCGGTCGAGCTGCGCTTCGGGCAGCGGGTAGGTGCCTTCCTGCTCGATGGGGTTTTGCGTGGCCATCACTAAAAACAGCGGCGACAACTCGTAAGTGCTGCGGCCCACGCTGACCTGGCGCTCGGCCATGGCTTCGAGCAAGGCCGACTGCACCTTGGCCGGGGCACGGTTGATTTCGTCTGCGAGCACCAGGTTATGGAAGATCGGCCCCTGCTGGAATACGAAGCTGCCGGTTTCCGGACGATAGATCTCGGTGCCGGTGATATCGGCGGGCAACAGGTCGGGGGTGAACTGGATACGATGGAACTGCGCTTCGATCCCTTCGGCCAACTCCTTGATCGCCTTGGTCTTGGCCAGCCCCGGCGCGCCTTCGACCAGCATGTGGCCGTCAGCGAGCAGGGCGATCAACAGGCGATCGATGAGTTTTTCCTGGCCGAGAATCTGCGTAGAAAGAAAGGTTCGCAGCGCAAGCAGCGCTTCACGATGTTCCATCGATGACGGTTCCTGGAAAGATGAGCCTGGGTGTCGTGACAGAACACCGGGCCTGGGGCGTTTACTTTAATGCATCGCGGGGTGTGGCGACTAACGGCTTGATGGGTATTTTTAGCAAAACCCATGGGATAGTAAGCGTCTGGGCAGGTAAAGCACGGTCACTGTGGGAGCTGGCTTGCCTGCGATGGCCTCAACTCGGTCTGGCTGAAAGACCCCACCGCCTGCATCGCAGGCAAGCCAGCTCCCACATGGGGTCTTCGGTGCATTCAAAAGACCGGTTTCAAGTCCGAACGAACGTGCCGGTGCCTGTGAGGATGTTCTGCAGGGTTTCCTGCACTTCGGCCATGTCTGACGCGGCGGTGCCGTGGGTGATCTCCAACTGGTCCTTGCCGCCCAGGGCATCGGCATCGCCGGCCGCCAGTTCGATCAATAAGGTGGTCTCGCCCAACGTCACTTTCAGCCCATCCAGGGTCGAAGGTTCGTAGTCCCAGGTCAGCTCCACTTCGTCTTCATCCGGGTAACGGGTGAGCATGAACATTTCGCCGTTCTTGCCGTGACAGCAAAGCATGGCCATGTTGTCTTCTTCGTCGTCGCACGGGGTGGCCATCAGGGCGTCGGTTTTCAGCTGCAGCATGGGGCAATCCTGTGTAGGGGAGGGCAATTGTGCCACTGCGGCGAATTTTGTGCTTCATCCTGTGTCGGAAGTCAGGCATGACCTCACGGGCCGGATCGGTCATTTCTGGTACTGATGGTGTGCAAAGTAGCAAGATTTTCTACCGAAAATCCGGGGTTGCCCAAGTTGCAACCGACACCCTGCTTACCGATGACCGAATATGTCGCAGCGTCGCAAGCAGCGTTCTTCCTACACTCGTTAAGCTGCGCAACGGATGTGCCCTGTGCCAGGCGCCTGACCTGCCCGTCGTATCGTCATCTGGCCAACGGCATGCCGTATGGAAGTTGTATGTGACCTGACTGTCCTGTCCAGCTTCACCCACCTGTCACCCTGATTCGTTTATGGTGCTTGTCAGCACACCAGCGAACAGAGCTGACGGTCTCCCCGCAAGGGGATAACACGCGACGCTTTCATCAATAACAAGCCCAAGCGGAGTACCACAGATGGCGTTCTTCACCGCAGCCAGCAAGGCCGACTTCCAGCATCAACTGCAAGCGGCACTGGCGCAGCACCTCAGTGAACAGGCACTGCCACAAGTGGCGCTGTTCGCTGAACAATTCTTCGGCATCATTTCCCTGGACGAACTGACCCAGCGTCGCCTTTCCGACCTGGCCGGTTGCACCCTGTCTGCCTGGCGCCTGCTTGAGCGCTTTGATCACACCCAACCGCAAGTGCGGGTCTACAACCCCGATTACGAACGTCATGGCTGGCAATCGACCCACACCGCGGTCGAAGTGCTGCACCATGACCTGCCGTTTCTGGTCGACTCGGTACGCACCGAGCTGAACCGCCGGGGCTACAGCATCCATACCCTGCAAACCACCGTGCTCAGCGTGCGTCGTGGCAGCAAGGGCGAGCTGCTGGAAATCCTGCCCAAGGGCACCCAGGGCGAAGGCATCCTGCAAGAATCGCTGATGTACCTGGAGATCGACCGCTGCGCCAACGCCGCCGAACTGAACGTGCTGAGCAAAGAGCTTGAGCAGGTGCTGGGTGAAGTACGCGTGGCTGTGGCCGATTTCGAACCGATGAAAGCCAAGGTCCAGGACCTGCTGGCCGGTATCGACGCCAGCGCGTTCGCCATCGACGGCGAAGAAAAAGCCGAAATCAAGAACTTCCTCGAATGGCTGGTGGGCAACCATTTCACCTTCCTGGGCTACGAGGAGTTCGTGGTACGTGACGAGGCGGACGGCGGTCATATCGAATATGACGCCAGCTCCTTCCTCGGTCTGACCAAGCTGCTGCGCGCCGGCCTTACCGCCGAAGACCTGCGCATCGAAGACTACGCCGTGGCCTACCTGCGCGAGCCGACCGTACTGTCGTTCGCCAAGGCCGCCCACCCAAGCCGCGTGCACCGTCCGGCTTACCCGGACTACGTGTCGATCCGCGAGATCAGCGCCGACGGCAAGGTCATCAAGGAACACCGTTTCATGGGCCTGTACACCTCCTCGGTGTACGGCGAAAGCGTGCGGGTGATCCCTTACATCCGTCGCAAGGTCGCGGAAATCGAACGTCGTTCGGGTTTCCAGGCCAAGGCGCACCTGGGTAAAGAGCTTGCCCAGGTGGTGGAAGTACTGCCCCGTGACGACCTGTTCCAGACTCCGGTCGACGAGCTGTTCAGCACCGTGATGTCGATTGTGCAGATCCAGGAACGCAACAAGATCCGCGTGTTCCTGCGCAAAGACCCCTATGGTCGTTTCTGCTACTGCCTGGCGTACGTGCCACGCGACATCTACTCCACCGAAGTACGCCAGAAGATCCAGCAAGTGCTGATGGACCGTCTGAAGGCCTCGGACTGCGAGTTCTGGACCTTCTTCTCCGAGTCCGTCCTTGCCCGTGTGCAACTGATTCTGCGAGTTGACCCGAAGAACCGCCTGGACATCGACCCGCTGCAACTGGAAAAAGAAGTGGTGCAGGCCTGCCGCAGCTGGCAGGACGACTACGCCAGTCTGGTCGTGGAAAGCTTCGGCGAAGCCCAGGGCACCAACGTGCTGGCGGATTTCCCTAAGGGCTTCCCGGCCGGCTACCGCGAGCGTTTCGCTGCGCATTCGGCTGTGGTCGACATGCAGCACCTCAACAGCCTGACCGAAGCCAACCCGCTGGTGATGAGCTTCTATCAGCCGCTGGGCCAGGTCTCCGGTCAGCGTGAGCTGCATTGCAAGCTCTACCACGCTGACACCCCGCTGGCGCTGTCCGACGTACTGCCGATCCTGGAAAACCTCGGCCTGCGTGTGCTGGGCGAGTTCCCGTATCGCCTGCGCCATGCCAATGGCCGTGAGTTCTGGATCCATGACTTTGCGTTCATCGCCGCCGAAGGCGTGAACCTGGATATCCAGCAGCTCAACGACACCCTGCAGGATGCGTTCGTGCATATCGTGCATGGCGACGCCGAGAACGATGCGTTCAACCGCCTGGTCCTCACCGCCGGCCTGCCATGGCGCGACGTGGCGCTGCTGCGTGCCTATGCCCGTTACCTGAAGCAGATTCGCCTGGGCTTCGACCTGGGTTACATCGCCAGCACCCTGAACAACCACACCGACATCGCCCGCGAGTTGACCCGGTTGTTCAAGACCCGCTTCTACCTGGCGCGCAAGCTCACTGCCGACGATCTGGAAGACAAGCAGCAACGCCTGGAGCAAGCGATCCTCAGCGCCCTGGACGACGTTCAGGTGCTCAACGAAGACCGCATCCTGCGTCGCTACCTGGACCTGATCAAGGCCACCCTGCGTACCAACTTCTACCAGACCGATGCCAACGGCCAGAACAAGTCGTACTTCAGCTTCAAGTTCGACCCGCGTGCTATCCCCGAGCTGCCCAAGCCAGTGCCGAAGTTTGAAATCTTCGTGTACTCGCCACGGGTCGAAGGCGTGCACCTGCGCTTTGGCAACGTGGCCCGTGGCGGCCTGCGCTGGTCGGACCGTGAAGAAGACTTCCGCACCGAAGTGCTTGGCCTGGTAAAAGCCCAGCAAGTGAAGAACTCGGTGATCGTGCCGGTGGGCGCCAAGGGCGGCTTCCTGCCGCGTCGCCTGCCATTGGGCGGCAGCCGGGACGAGATCGCGGCCGAAGGCATCGCCTGCTACCGCATCTTCATTTCCGGCCTGCTGGACATCACCGACAACCTGAAAGACGGCGCGCTGGTGCCGCCGGCCAACGTCGTGCGTCATGACGACGATGACCCGTACCTGGTGGTAGCGGCGGACAAGGGCACTGCGACCTTCTCCGACATCGCCAATGGCATTGCCATCGACTACGGCTTCTGGCTGGGCGATGCGTTCGCTTCCGGTGGTTCGGCCGGTTACGACCACAAGAAAATGGGCATCACCGCCAAGGGCGCATGGGTCGGTGTACAGCGTCACTTCCGTGAGCGCGGCATCAACGTGCAGGAAGACAGCATTACTGTGGTAGGTGTCGGCGATATGGCCGGTGACGTGTTCGGTAACGGCTTGTTGATGTCGGACAAACTGCAACTGGTCGCAGCGTTCAACCACCTGCATATCTTCGTTGACCCGAACCCGAACCCGGCCACCAGCTTCGTCGAGCGCAAGCGTTTGTTCGAACTGCCGCGTTCGGCCTGGACCGACTACGACACCAGCATCATGTCTGAAGGTGGCGGTATCTTCTCGCGCAGCGCGAAAAGCATTGCCATCTCGCCACAGATGAAAGAACGCTTCGACATCCAGGCCGACAAGCTGACCCCGACCGAACTGCTCAACGCCTTGCTCAAGGCGCCGGTGGACCTGTTGTGGAACGGCGGTATCGGTACCTACGTCAAGGCCAGCACCGAGAGCCATGCCGATGTGGGCGACAAGGCCAACGACGCACTGCGCGTCAACGGCAACGAGCTGCGCTGCAAGGTAGTGGGCGAGGGCGGTAACCTCGGCATGACCCAGCTGGGCCGGGTGGAGTTCGGCCTCAATGGCGGCGGTTCCAACACCGACTTCATCGACAACGCCGGTGGCGTGGATTGCTCCGACCACGAAGTGAACATCAAGATCCTGCTCAACGAAGTGGTGCAGGCCGGTGACATGACCGACAAGCAGCGCAACCAACTGCTGGCGAGCATGACCGACGAAGTCGGCAACCTGGTGTTGGGCAACAACTACAAGCAGACCCAGGCCCTGTCCCTGGCTGCGCGCAAGGCTTACGAGCGCGCTGCCGAGTACAAGCGCCTGATGAGCGACCTGGAAGGCCGTGGCAAGCTGGACCGCGCCATCGAGTACCTGCCGACCGAGGAGCAGCTCACCGAGCGCGCCTCCAGCGGCAAGGGCCTGACCCGTCCGGAGCTGTCGGTGCTGATCTCGTACAGCAAGATCGACCTCAAGGAAGCATTGCTCAAGTCGCTGGTACCGGATGACGAGTACCTGACCCGTGACATGGAGACCGCGTTCCCTCCGAGCCTGGTGGCCAAGTTCGGCGAAGCCATGCGTCGCCATCGTCTGAAGCGCGAGATCGTCAGCACCCAGATCGCCAACGATCTGGTCAACCACATGGGCATCACCTTCGTACAGCGACTCAAAGAGTCGACCGGCATGAGCCCGGCGAACGTGGCGGGCGCTTATGTGATCGTGCGGGACATCTTCCATCTCCCGCACTGGTTCCGTCAGATTGAAGCCCTGGACCACCAGGTTTCCGCTGACGTGCAACTGGAGCTGATGGACGAGTTGATGCGCCTGGGCCGTCGCGCTACGCGCTGGTTCCTGCGCAGCCGTCGCAACGAGCAAGACGCCGGGCGCGACACCGCGCACTTCGGTCCGCACCTGGCGGCGCTGGGCCTCAAGCTCGACGAACTGCTGGAAGGCCCGACCCGCGAAGGCTGGCAGAACCGCTACCAGGCCTACACCCAGGCCGGCGTACCGGAGTTGTTGGCACGCATGGTTGCGGGTACTACCCACCTGTACACCTTGCTGCCGATCATCGAAGCCGCCGACGTGACCGGGCATGACGCCGCCGAAGTGGCCAAGGCTTACTTCGCCGTGGGCAGCGCCCTGGACTTGCCATGGTACCTGCAGCAGATCAGTGATCTGCCGGTTGCCAACAACTGGCAGGCCCAGGCCCGCGAAGCCTTCCGCGATGACGTGGACTGGCAGCAACGGGCGATCACCATTTCGGTCCTGCAAATGGCCGATGCGCCACAAGACATGGAAGCCCGCGTGGCCCTGTGGCTTGAGCAGCATCAGGACATGGCGGATCGCTGGCGCGCCATGATGGTGGAAATTCGTGCCGCAGTGGGCACGGACTACGCCATGTACGCGGTGGCCAACCGTGAGTTGCTGGACCTGGCGCTGAGTGGCCAGTCGGTGTTGCAACCGGCTTGATGCCTCGCTGAACAAAAAGCCCCCGCATCGTGAGATGCGGGGGCTTTTTATTTGATCTGGAATGCGATCAATGTGGGAGCTGGCTTGCCTGCGATAGCGGCGGGTCAGTCAATCATTTGGTCACTGGTACACCGCTATCGCAGGCAAGCCAGCTCCCACAGTTTTAACGTCATTCACTTGGAGTCAGTGATGTTTCAGTAGTCGGGTTTCCAGGTGATCCAGGTGCTGGGTCATCAGGGCGACAGCCGTGTGGGCGTCGCGCTGTTCCACGGCATCCACAATCGCCACATGCTCCTGCCATGCGCAATAGGTGCAGGCCTTTGTTTCAAATTGCGCAATGATCAACGACGTCAACGGCACCAGGCTGTTGAGAAACTGTGCCAGCGGCGCATTGCCTGCCATGTGCGCCAGTTGCAGATGAAACTCTCCCGAAAACCGGATCGCCGGCCCCCGCTGGTCACGCTCAATGGCGTTGCGCTCCTGTGCAATCAGCTCGCGCAGTTGGCGAATCTGCATCGCTGTGGCCTGGGCGCAGGCCAGTTGCACCACGGTCATTTCGGTGAGGCGCCGTGCTTCCAGAATCTGCCGTGTGTGCTGGGCATCCGGCGCGGCGACCTGGGCGCGCTGGTTGGGGCGCAGGATGACCACTTGCTGATGGGACAGCTTGGCGAGCACCCGGCGAATCACGCTGCGGCTCACGCCAAAGAGTTCGCCCAGGCCTTCTTCGGTGAAGCGGCTGGCGGGCGCAATGCGTTGCTCAAGAATGGCGTCGAACAAGCGTGGGTAGATATCGTCCACCGAGGGCTTTTTTTCGGGCGTCCAGCGTAGGGACGTGAGGGTGGAGTCGCGTTGCAGGGCGTGAGCGTTCATGGCCGGTCTCCGAAAATCAACTGCCCAGATGGTCGTCCGGGATATTCAAGCGAATGCCCATGCGCAGGCCTTCCTGCAGGATGTGCCGACGCATTTCGGCACTGGCCAGGGCGCTGTTCTTGTTGCGGATGGCGCGGACCACGGCTTCGTTCTCTTGCAAGCGTTCGGCCAGGTGTTCAGGGGAGTTGCGCAGTACCTGGGCGCTTTGTTTGAGCGCGGTGCTGGTTTGCTGCACCACGTTCTGGAAGATCGGGTTGGAGGTCAGGGCGAAGAGTTCTTCATGGAAGTCGATATAGGCGTTCATGCCGGCTTCGGCATCGCCGGCATCCAAGGCTTCGCGCATGTCCATCAGGGTCAGGCGCAGTTGGCCGATTTCCTTGCTGCTGATCGACTGCGCCACCAGGCCGACGATGAAGGGTTCGAGGGTGTAGCGCAGTTGCAGGATGTCCTCGAGGCTGGCATCGGCCACGGCGTCGCTCGATTGCGGCTCGCTGACGCTGGTTTCCAGCACGACCACGCCTTTGCCCGGCATGGAGCGCACTAGGCCGAGGGTCTCCAGCACGATCACCGCTTCACGCAGGCTCGGGCGGCTGATGCCCAGCTGTTCGGCCAGTTCGCGTTGACCGGGCAGCATTTCACCGCGGCGCCACTGGCCTCGCGCCAAGGCGGCGCGCAGTTTTTCTACCACTGAATTGACGACGGTTGAAGTGCTGATCACGTCGAAGGCTCCTTGATGTTGCTCATACAGTATTCAGTCTGGCGAAGGTCCAGTGTGGGAGCTGGCAGGCCTGCGATGACTGAGTGTCAGGCACTACAGTTGACGCTGACCCACCGCTATCGCAGGCAAGCCAGCTCCCACATTGGGTGGGTGTTGTCCTAGAACTCCTGATGCGCCGGCAGCACCGGCTTCTTGGCCTGGAAGGCATAGCCTTGCTGGCCGTCGAGCACTTTGTTGGCGCGCTGGATATCAATGTCTTTTTCCCAACGGGCAATCGCCACAGTCGCGACGCAGTTGCCGATCAGGTTGGTCAGCGCACGGCCGATGCCCATGAACCAGTCCACCGCCAGCACCAACACCAGGCCGACCACCGGAATCGCCGGGATTGCCGTGAGCGTTGCCGCCAGGATCACCAGCGCCGAGCCTGGAATGCCATGGGCGCCCTTGGAGGTGATCAACGATACCAGGAGGATGGTCAGCAAGTCGGTCATCGACAGCGGCGTGCCGGTGGCGTTGGCGATAAAGACGATGGCCAGCGTCAGGTAGATCGAGAAACCGTCGAGGTTGAACGAGTATCCGGTGGGGATTACCAAACCCACGGTGGAGCTGCCAATGCCCAAATGTTCCAGCTTGCGCATGATCTGCGGCAGTACAGCGTCGGACGAAGCGGTGCCCATCACGATCAGCAGTTCTTCGCGCAGGTACTTGAGCAGCGGCAACATGCGCAGGCCCGACAGGCGCATCACCAGCCCGAGGATCACCGCCACGAAGGCAAAGCAGGTCAGGTAGAAAAGCCCCACCAGGCTGCCCAGGTGTTGCAGTGAGTCCAGGCCATAGGTGCTGGTGGTGAAGGCGATGGCACCGAATACGCCAATCGGCGCCAGGCGCACGATCATGCCCATGATGCGGAAGATCACATGGCTCAATTCGTTGATCAGTCGCGAAATCCCGCTGGCCGCTTCGCCCACCAGGTTCAGCGCGCTGCCGAACAGCACCGAAAACAACAGCACTTGCAGCACGTTATTATCGGCAAAGGCGCCAACTACCGAGTTGGGGATCAACTCCATCAGAAACTGGCTGGTGCCGCGGATGTGCTGGCCCTTGTCGGCCAGTTCATTCAAACCGGCGGAAGAGAGTTGCTCCAGGTGAATATTGGCGCCGCTGCCGATGCCGGTGCTGAAGGCCATGATCAGGCCGAGCACCAGGGCGACGGTGGTCAGCATCTCAAAATAGATCACCGACTTGAGGCCGATGCGTCCGACCTTCTTCAAGTCGCCCGCGCCGGAAATACCGCTGACCACCACGCAGAACACGATCAGGCCGATCAGCATTTTGATCAGCTTGATAAAGCCGTCACCCAGGGGTTTGAGTTGCGAGGAGAATTCGGGAAGGGCCAGGCCGCAGGCGATGCCGAGCATCAGGCCAATCACGACTTGCAGGAAAATCGAACGCGAGCACCATCTGAGCATGGGAGGGATCTCTATTCGGTGCCCTGGTGGTTCCAGGGCTTAATTGTTGTGGTCTTACCGGTAAGTCCAGTGCGGGGCCAGTCTACGCCCGGTTTTTTTCAAATCACAAGTAAATATTTGGCGGTTGGCAGGTCCCGGTCTGACCAGTTGGTCGGTAAGTACGATGCTTGAGCGGTTGGCGGAGATTAATTTTTTTTGCGTATCATCTTCCTCGGCATACGAGGTGATGGATGGACCAATCAGGGCTGACAACCGACGAAGCAGGGCGCATGTACTGCGCCTGGCGCACTGCAGCGCCTGCTTACCTGCATTACCACGACCACGAATGGGGCGTGCCGGTGGCGGATGACATCGCGTTGTACGAGAAGATCTGCCTGGAGGGCTTTCAGGCGGGGATGGCGTGGATCACCATCCTGCGCAAGCGCGAAAACTTTCGGCAGGCGTTCGAGGGTTTTGATTTTCGCCGGGTGGCGCACTACGGCGAGGCGGACATCGAGCGGTTGATGAGCGACCCGGGCATCGTGCGCAATCGCGCGAAGATCGTCTCGGCCATCAACAACGCGCGCCGGGCCTGTGAACTGGTGGAGGAGACCGGTTCGCTGGCGCGCTGGCTGTGGGCGTTCGAACCCGACGCGCAAGAGCGGCCGGCAGTGGTGGACATGGCTTACTGGACGGCCAATCCGACCTCAGCGGCTTCGGTGCGCTTGTCCAAGGCCCTGAAGAAACGCGGCTGGACCTTTGTCGGCCCGACCACGATGTATGCGTTGATGCAGGCGATGGGGATGGTCAATGATCATCTGGAGGGTTGTGAGTGCCGCCCGCGCATTGAACACCAGCGCAACCTGTTCAAACGTCCCTGACCAGATACGGTTAAAACTGTGGGAGCTGGCTTGCCTGCGATAACGGTGGGCCAGTAAAAGATGAGCTGGCTGGTCCACCGCTATTGCAGGCAAGCCAGCTCCCACATGGGTTTTGTGGTGTTGCTGATTACTTGGGAAGTGGGGTAAGTACCTCAGCCTTGTCATCCAGCACCATCACCACCAGCAGCTTGGCCGGTTGGGTCTGGCTGGCATTGCTTGACTCAAAATGCCGCGAGCCGGCCGGTTCGTAGAACGATTGCCCGGCTTTGTAGGTGATCGCCTTTTCATCATTGACCCGCGAGGTGATCTCGCCTTCGAGCACATAAGCCACGGCGGTGCCGGTGTGGCTGTGGGGCACGGTGGCCTGGCCGGGGGCGTAGTCCACGGTGAGCATGATGGTTTTCTTGCCCGGCACGTTGGTCAAGGCGTGTTCTTGCAGCACCTTGAGCGTTTCCTTGTTGTAGACCGGGTCGTGGGCAAATGCACTGAGGGAGGCGAGCATCAGGGTAGCAGCGAACAAGCGTTTCATGATGAGGGTTCCATCGGGTGAAAGACCGCTTCACCCTACGCCGCTGAGGGCTTGCCACCAATGACCAATGCGGCGGAAAACCGCCTAGCCAATCTGCAGGAGGATATCCCGCACCTTGTCCAGCGCCGGGTCGATATCCAGAGTCTCGATGGCGCCGAACCCCAGAATCAGCCCCGAGCGCACCGGGCGGTCGTGAAAAAACACGTCCAAGGGATATAAACCCACCTCGACCTGACGCGCCCGTTCCATCAGCAATGGAATATTCACCGGCACCTTGCACAGGGCCGCCAGGTGAAAGCCCGCCACCGTCGGTACTGCCTCGAACCACGGCGACAGATCGCCCGCCAGACGCTGCAGGATGCGTTCGCGACGCCCCGCGTAGACCCCGTGACAGCGGCGAATATGTTTGAGCAGGTAGCCTTCGCTGATGAACTTGGCCAGTGCCCACTGCGGCAAGGTAGCGCTGTGCTGGTCGGTCAATTGCTTGGCCTTGAGCACCGCACCATAAATGGCCGGCGGCAGCACCGCATAGCCCAGGCGTAACTCCGGCGACAGGGTTTTGGAAAAGGTGCCGACGTAGGTGACCACGCCTCGGGTATCCATGCTTTGCAGGGAGTCGGTGGGGCGGCCTTCGTAGCGGAATTCGCTGTCGTAATCGTCTTCGATGATGATCGCGCCGAGCGCAATGGCGCGGTCCAGCAGGGCTTCGCGCCGCGCCTGACTCATGGGCATGCCGAGGGGGAACTGGTGGGACGGCGTCACATAGATCAGGCGCGTGCCATCCGGAATCTGGTCGACCTGCAGGCCCTGTTCGTCGACGGTAACACTGGCGACGCGGGCGCCCATCGCGACGAACAATTGGCGTGCGGGGCTGTAGCCGGGGTCTTCCATCGCGACCAGGCTGCCGGGTTCAAGCACCACGCGGGCAAGCAGGTCCAGCGCCTGCTGTGCCCCGTTGGTGACTACGATATCGCGGGCGCCGCATTTCACCCCACGGGAAAATGCGATATGCCCGGCGATGGCTTCGCGCAGGGCGGGCACGCCTTCTGGCTGGCTGTAAAAGCCACTGTTCTGGGCGATGCGACGCAACGCATCCTGGGTGCAACGCCGCCATTCATCCTGGGGGAATTGGTGGCGTGTCGTCGCGCCGCCGATAAATTCGTAGCGCAGGAGCTCCTCGCGGGCGGGGTGGCCCATGGGTGAGGGCAGTGCGGCCCATTTGCCCAGGTTGGCGGCACACGCCAGGTCGGTGGCGGTTTGCACGCGGTCGGGCTGTGGCGCCCACGCATTGACGAAAGTGCCGCGGCCGATCTTGCCAACCAGCAGGCCCTCGTAGGTCAAGGTGGCGTAGGTGTCCGACACCGTCTTGCGCGAGATGCCCAGTTGTTCGGCGAGCAGTCGGCTGGGGGGCAGTTGTGCGCCTGCCGACAGCCGCCCGGTGGCGATGGCTTCGCGCAACTGCTGGTAGAGCTGTTCGGCCAGGTCCTTGCGGCCATTGATTACCACGTGCAGTTCCATGTTTCATCCCAAGGCTTCACTCCGCGCCAAGACTACTCGCTTGCGGTGCGGGCTCAAAATATCTATGAGTCAGTCGCCCCTGCGTATAAGCATCTACCGTCGCCTGGCTATTACCGACCGCCATGATTTCCCCTATCGCAGGCACCGATTGCCTGCCGCCCGCGTTATTCAACGTGATGGCATAGGGAGCCGGACTCATGACGACATCGAAAACACATACTAAAAAGAGGCTTGAGACCTTGCTCGCCCTGGACCAGAGCCTGGGACCGCTGGTGGTTGGCGAGTTGACTGTCTCGCGTATAGACCTGGCCGCCATGGGTGCCCAGGTGGCGGGAAAACCGGTCAAGACCCATCGTCTGGCGGTACGCGAGGCAGATCAGACGCTGCTGGATTCAATCCGGTTCTCGGCATCCAGACTGCAGCGTTATCTTCGTGGGAGTAGTTCTGTCAGCGACAGCAGCGCCGCTGTGCTATTTGAGTTCGCGGCGTTGCGCTCTACACAAGCTGCGCCTTTACTGGTGGTCAAGCCGGGAGACGAAAATCCCGGTGCAGTGGGCAAGCTCGATAGGCTGTTACGTTCAGTGCAGAAAACCAATCTCAACCAAGCGGCGCAGTTGGAGGGAATGCCTGGTTGGGTCGAGCCGAAGAAAAGCCGAAGCTTGGCGGTAATGGGCGCGGGGCTGGAGGTTTACGGGTACTACAGTGCGATCAACGCGTTGGCCGAAGCGATCAAGACCGGCGATATCAATGAGGCGGTAGTCACAGGCGCAGAGTTGTTTGCCAACCTCACGGGCACGGCACTGGAGTTGGCGCTGGAGCACTTGGGCAGACGACTGCTGGAAAACGGGCATAAGGTGTTAGCAGGTTTCAGCGCCAGTTCTCTTGGCCAGGCCCTGCGACGGGGCGCCGGCCTGTTCGCTCTGGTGCTGACGTTGCCGTTTGACTATCACAATGCCAAGCAATCGCTGCATAAGGCGGCGAACAGCACTGGCAAGGAAGCGCTTGATCATTACGTCAACGCCGGCTTCAGTATCGTGAGCGCCAGCGTCAGTGTGGCCCTGGGGGTTGCAGCGTTGGCTGGATTCGGCGTGGCCGGCCCGCTGGGTATTGCCGCCGCCGCCGTATTGATGTTTGGCGCGCAACTCTATGCGGCGGTTCGTCAGGTGGATGAAATTGATGACTATATCGAGCTGAGTGTTTTCGAGCGGCTGCACACGGGCTGGTTGGCATTTCAGGGCAAGGAACCGGAGAAAGAAATACGTGAGCGGTTCGCCCTGGCCAGGATGGAAAATTGGTATGCGCAGCACCTGACCAATCAGGCCCAGACCTGGCTCAGGGGGGCGCTCAGAGGCACCGTACAGGCGGTAGTCAATGGTGGGTTTGAGGTGCGGCTGAGCCCGGTCCGGCATTGGAAGCATCGATGGAACGAAGCCGAGGGTGAGGATCCCTACATCGACACCACCGAGCCGATGCTCGTCGACCAGAATGATCAAATAGATGCTTCCAGCGCCTCGGTTGGCCGTCTGCCTGGTGTGGTGCTTGGTCAGGGTGATGCGAATTCCGCGGTGCTTTGGCGGCTGGGGGGCGGCAATGACGATGTCAAAGGCTTCGCTGAGATCCCCAATATTTTTCAGTTCGGTGAAGGCCAGAAGCAGCTGACCGGTGGCGCCAGGGACGACGTATTCAGCTATGACATGCCGACGGGCACACTGGACGAGGCCGACGCACATCGCCCGGCCAGTCAACTGCGTGGCGAGGCAGGCAGCGATACGCTCTACCTGTCCAACTCGGCAATCTATGAGCACAACACGCAGGGCTATGCCATCGACCTGCAGGCGGGCACCGTCGTGCGGCGCAAAGATATCGACAAACCGTTGCCTCATCACTCGATCAGCCTCGACTCGATAGAAAATATCGCCACGCCAGCCGGGGTTGCCAGCCAAGTCAAGGGTTCGGAACAGGCCAATACGATAATCGCAAACGGCGATGGCGATCGGATCGAGGCCGCGCAGGGCAATGATACGGTGATCGTGCTGGGTTCCAACGCCTGGGTGGACGGCGGAGCGGGCAAGGACCGTTATGTTCTGGCCACCAACCGCGGCACGGTCTCGCTATACGAGCAGGACTGGGCCGAGGGTGCCGTGATCGAGATGCGCTGGCCTCTCTCGGCTATCGCCCATTGGGGCGTCCAGGGGTGTGCGTTGGTCATTGTGGTCTGGCGGGGCGTTAATGGCGAACTGCCGCAGCACGTGATCAAGCTTGAGCAGCTCTATACGCAAGGTGATGACCGGCGCTGGTTGAACAAGCACAGCCTGCTGTTTCTCACGGAGGACGGCTACATGCTTGAGCCGATTCTCGAACCGACATTGGTTGGCAACGAGGACGCCGACGTGACCGTCGCCGTGAGAGCAGGTGGCCAGGACGTCAGCCTGGACAGGGTGTTGAACGCCGGAACGTTCGTGGTGCCCCATGGGCGTTCGACCCGCTGTTTCATCGAACGTGGGCCACACAGAAAGGTGGTCGAAGTTCGTCTTAAAAGCGACGCGACTGCTTGCGTGTTGTACGTGGATTATTCGTCGCAGGAGATTCTCCAGGTATTGGCCGGTTACCGTGTGACCCTACGCAGGTTGGTTCACTTCGATTCGCTGACCTATAGCGACGTGAAATTAACCATCAGTTTCACCGACGGCAGTCAGTTGGTCCTCTGCGAATATGCCAGTGATCGATCCTCGATACGCACCAACGTGACGTCAAACATCATCGCGGTCAGCCTCAAACTGGACTGCCAGTTTGTACTGGTCATGAATGATGGCGTCTCATACCGGATACAGGCGGCCCAGCAAACCTATAGCCAGGACCGCGCCTCACCAGGTTTCAATACCTTCGATGGCAGCTCGGCATTGGTAAAAAGGCCCGGGATACACGGTTTTTTTCGACCGCATAGCGCCAAGGGGGTCTGGTTGCAATCGTCGCCGCAGAAAGTCGTTATTCCTGCCCCACCGCATTATCAAAAGTCTTACTCGTTGATGGGGCGGGCGTCGACCTATGAAGTGGTGCCCAGTACCGGCTCAACGATCTACCTGTCCACGCCGGACGCGCTGGCCAAAAAGTCGGACGCATCGTTCTGGCGGATCAACACGGCCAAGCTTGGTGAGCTGATTGAGCGGGCGCACATCGTCTTGAACGAAAACACGCTGACCCTCGGCAGCGTGAAGGTGCTGCTGCCACCCGTGACAGACCCTTCGGTGCCGCTGGAACAAGTCAGCGTACTCACCAAGCAGGGCGAGCAATACGACATCCGCCAGGACCTGGGGGGCATCTATCTCGCGCAACTGGATGCCTCCCCTTATCAGACTGTAGCCGAGGTCTGGGAAGCGTTGCGGCGTTCTCGCCAGTGGTCAACCTTGATGGCGCGTCAGCTGCGCGTTATCGGCTTGGAGCTGAGCGACGGCACGGTGTCAGGCGTTCATTACGATTCAGGCCGCGATTGCTGGGGGGCGGATGTTGATCCGCTGCGTACCGTAACGTCTGCGGACTTGCGGTTCAGCGGTGTTGACTCAGTCTGATTGATCATTAAAAGGGATTTTTTATTTATGCAGCAAAAACCGCAATCGCCCAGAACTGCCGGCCGACCCTCTGGGCGTGCCGGTGACGGTGCCGACAGTGTCATGGTCAGGGACTATGGCCGCCCGACCAGTACCACTCAACCGGCGTATCAAGGCGCGCAGCGCACGCGATACCGCAATGGTGGTTTGCTTGGGGTCCCGCAAATAAGTGCTTTGGATCTGCCTGGGCCGCCACCGCCAACGGCTGTATGGGTGACAGGCGATACGCTTGGAGCCGTCAATGCCGAGGGTATGCATGATGTGAACGGCCGCAGTTACGTCAATCTGGATACCGGGCAAACGGTGCAAGTGGTCCATCAGCCGGCCAGTGGTACTTATCACCCGCGCTTGGCGCATCAACTGGCTGCCGGCTCCGCTGTGGTACAGAGGGTTGGGAATACTTCAACCTGGACAAACGTGACGACCGCAGCGCATTCCAGTGTTCCGATAGCCACGCCAGTGACGATGCCAGCACCCGGGCCGCGAGATCCGCAGTGGGATCTGCAGCTCTACGATGCGCGAGGTGCTGGTGCAGCGACGGGGACTCCTATCCCGGGGAAAAAACAGTACGTCATTGGCGGGCAAAACTACTACGGTGATGAACTGTTTTCGTTGGACCACTACAAGGCAGGCGATAACAGGCTCTACATGCAGAATGCGAATGGTGTGTTGCAGCCTCGCGGCTCCATCAGCGAAGACGGGATGATTCAGCTCTCTGGTGACCCGGCCGTCGCCTATTTGGAGGTGGGGAGCGTGCTGGTTCGCGTCGAGCTTGATAGCACGAGAAATAAATACCAACTGATCCCGAATGGTTCCAACAGCGCGCCGGGTATTTACCTGGATACTGGCGGCAGCCGGGCATCGTGGGTGCCCGAAATGCGCTTGGACAGCATCGGCGCAATCATTAACGCCGCCCGCAAATCGCTGGGCTACACCGGTGTTACCAGTGATATGAGCCAGGGCTTGATGTCGACGGTGGACAAGCAGACGTACTGCTATATGCGCCAATATGCGCGGCAGATGATTGCATTCGATAACCCGCGTATCCGCAACGCGCCCGTGCAGCAGCGAGATCGCATGATTGATGCACACATCTGGACCCATGGCTACCCGTATGACCGCCTGTTGCTCGGGATGCACGCCAGGGCTGAGGGCGTCGCACTACCACCGGGTGTTGTGCAGTTTGATGCGTTTCAAGGCATGGCCACCGTGGCGGCCCGTCGTGAGGGAACGTTCAATCTAGAGGCCGTTGCCGTCAATGATCAGCTTCATTATCCCTATCGCGGCAGGCGCGGGGATGAACAGGATTTTTTTAATCAATGGAGGGCGTTGGACATTAAGCAGACCAGGCAGCGTGGGGCGGCCAATGAGCAAATGTACCGTGAGTTACTTAAAAATGATGGCTATCGAATCATTCCCGGTGGGACCTACGGCGGCAGCCAGAATGGCTTCGACCTGGTATTCATGGGGCCGGCGGGCGATGTCTATGTGCTTGAAGTCAAACATGCCAAATCCGGCCACGTCAGCATGGCTAGGGTCAATCAGCACTTCCAGATGGAGGATGGCTGGGTCACACGGGTCCTGAGCAAACTGGACAGTCACGATCCAGGTGCCGGGCAGCAGGTTGCGGATGCACTGGCACGTCAACGGCTTTTCAAGGTCATTGGTGCGACCCTGCCAGATGGCAAACTGGTGCTATTTAAGATCGACATGAGCGCTGTACGTGCGCGGTGACAAACAGGCGAGCCCGTTCGCCACCGACAGTGCAGGCGGCTTCAGGACAAGAAGCCACCGTCCACGTTGAGAGAAACGCCCGTGGTGTAGCTCGATGCGTCACTGGCCAGGTACAACACCGCGCCAGCCATTTCGCTGGGGTCGGCCACGCGCTTGAGCGGGATCTGCGCCAGGGCAACTTTCAGGATCGAATCGTTCTTGACCAGTGCCGAGGCGAACTTGGTATCGGTCAGGCCCGGCAGCAACGCGTTGCAACGGATACCGAACGCCGCGCACTCCTTGGCGAATACCTTGGTCATGTTGATCACGGCGGCCTTGGTCACCGAGTAGATGCCCTGGAATACGCCCGGCGAGATGCCGTTGATCGAGGCTACGTTGATGATGCTGCCGCCGCCGTTCTCGCGCATCAGCTTGCCGGCTTCCACCGACATGAAGAAGTAACCACGGATATTGACGTCAACGGTCTTCTGGAATGCGCCCAGGTCGGTGTCCAGTACGTTGCAGAACTGCGGGTTGGTAGCGGCGTTGTTGACCAGGATATCCAGGCGGCCGAACTGTTCACGAATGCCGGCGAACACCTGGGTGATCTGCTCCATTTCACCAATATGGCAGGCAATGGCCGTGGCTTTGCCGCCCTCGGCGATGATCGCATCGGCCACGTGCTGGCAACCCTCCAGCTTGCGGCTGGAGACGATCACATGGGCGCCTTGCTGGGCCAGCAACTTGGCGATGGCTTCACCGATGCCACGGCTGGCGCCGGAAACAAACGCAATCTTGCCATCGAGGTCGAACAGGTTGGTCTTGGACATGAGGGTTCCTTGTAGTTGCACTCAGAGCGCTGATTTGCCGATGACATTCAGGCTCATCTGCTCCAGCAGTTTGTTCATGTGGATGAACTGCGCGAAGCGTTTGTCCTGGGTCTGGCCATGGAAGAAGCGGTAGTAGATCTGCTGCACAATCCCGGCCAGACGGAACAGGCCGTAGGTGTAATAGAAATCGAAATTGTCGATCTGGATGCCGGAACGCTCGGCGTAGTAGTCGACAAACTGGCGGCGGGTGAGCATGCCGGGGGCGTTGCTCGGCTGGCGGCGCATCAATTGCACCGGCGCCGGGTCTGCGGCCTCGATCCAGTAGGCGAGGGTGTTGCCCAGGTCCATCAGCGGGTCGCCCAGGGTGGTCAGCTCCCAGTCCAGCACGCCGATGATCTGCATCGGGTTGTGCGGGTCGAGGATCACGTTGTCGAAGCGGTAGTCGTTGTGCACGATGCTGGAGGTGGGGTGGTCGGCAGGCATCTTGTCGTTGAGCCAGGCGCGTACCGCCTCCCATTTTGGCGCGTCGGGCGTCAGGGCTTTTTCATAGCGCTCGCCCCAGCCGCGAATCTGCCGCGCCACGTAGCCTTCAGGCTTGCCCAAGTCGGCCAGGCCGCAGGCGTGGTAGTCGACCTGGTGCAGTTCGACGAACTTGTCGATAAAGCTCTTGCACAAGGCTTCGGTGCGGGTAGCGTCCAGGCCCAGCTCAGCCGGCAGGTCGGAACGCAGGATGATGCCGTTGACGCGCTCCATCACATAGAACTCGGCGCCGATCACCGATTCATCGGTGCAGTGCACATACGCCTTGGGGCAGTACGGGAAGCCATCTTTGAGCTGGTTGAGAATGCGGTATTCGCGGCCCATGTCGTGGGCAGACTTGGCCTTGTGACCAAACGGCGGGCGACGCAGCACGAATTCCTGGTCGGGGTATTCCAGCAGGTAAGTCAGGTTCGACGCGCCACCAGGGAACTGGCTGATTTTGACGGTACCGCTCAGGCCCGAAATATGAGCTTTGAGGTAGGGATCGATCAGGCTGGCATCAAGTTCTTCGCCTGGGCGAATCTGGGTCGATTGGTCGTTCAGCGCCATGCTTATCCCTTCTGCTTATTCTAAAGGCCTTGGACTATTTCCTAATCTAATGCGCATAGCCGCCCAGCGACAAGGTCGGGGCGGTTTAATAGGTTAGCGTGTTGAAGGGTGATCAGCGTGCCTGATTGGTCATTTTGCGGGCGCTGGCAAGGCCACCGGTGTAAGCACGGGGCGGCCGGCAAAGTATTCCACCAGGTTATCAGCGACGCGCTGCACCGTGTCATGGGCCGCTTCCGGGGACAGGCCGGCCACGTGGGACGTCAGCACGGTATTGCTCAGGCGCTTGAGGGCGTCGGGCACTGCAGGCTCATCGTCAAACACGTCCAGCGCGGCGCCGCCGATGCGGCGCTGCTCCAGCGCGGCGACCAGGTCGGCGGTCACCACTACGCTGCCGCGCCCGATGTTGACCAGAAAGCCGTGCGGCCCCAGGGCGTCCAGGGCGTGACGGTCGATCAGGTGACGGGTGCTGGCACCGCCGGGCGTAGCCAGCACCAGGAAATCCGAGGTACGCGCCAGCTCGACAGCCGTCGCACAGTAGGTGTAATCCACGTCATCGCGGGGTTGGCGGTTGTGATAACTCACCTCCATGCCGAACCCCAGGGCGGCGCGCCGGGCAATCTCCATCCCCACCGCACCCAGCCCGAGAATCCCCAGGTGTTTACCGCTCAGGGAAGGGCGCATCACTTTCGGCCATTCGCCACGCCGCACCGCTGCATCCGTCTGGGGAACGCCACGCACCAGCGACAGCAGCAGCGCCATGGCATGGTCGGCCACCGACGGCGCATTTACCCCTGCACCGTTGGTCACCACGATCCCACGATTGCTCGCGGCCTGCAGGTCCACGTGTTCGTAGCCGGCACCGATCACGCAGATGATTTCCAACAACGGCAGTGCCGCGATTTCATCGGCGTACAACCCCAGCGGGCCACGGGTCAGCACGGCCTTGATCTGCCCACCGTGCAACTTGATCGCCTGAGCGCGTTCGACGGGCGTCGGCGCCAGAATCACATGAAAGTCATTGCTCTCGATGATTTGCAGGTACTCGTTGATGGTTTCAACCAGGACCAGAACGGTGGTGGGCATGGGGCAGCTCTCCGGTGAGTTCGATGCTCTGAGTATGCTGCATTTTTGTTGCGCGAAATGCCGAGGGCCCGAGAAAGCGCGACTGATTTTGCGAAAGGTGCCAGCGTCTCGGCGAGCGGGAGACGCTGTTTGCACGCGGGCGAATTATTTAGCGGGTGCAGCCTTGCGCACCTTGCTCTGTTCGGCCGCTACGATGTCCATGTAATCGTAGGTAGGAAAGAACTCTGTCCTGAAGGGCCCCCATGCAGAGCGTTCGATGGCGAGATTGACCTCCCGCAGGCGCGAGGCGGGGAAGCGTAGAACGATGACGTGGCCGATCCCCATGGCGATGGTCCAACTGACGATCTCTACCCCTTCAGGAGGGAATACTTTAAAGAGTTCCTGTTCGGTGAGTTTTGTTCTTATTTCGTTCAAGTTGCGAGATTGGTCATGTTTGAGGAAAACGGTCAGCAGCACCGCATTGTCAGCGCTGATGGCGACAGGTTTTCCTGATGTGGAAGCCTGCGCATGAAGGCCGCCTGAAACAAGGGTAGAGAACAATAAAACAGACGCCAATAAAGGCTTTAATAGCGTTTTCATTGAGTGAGGCCTTTTATGAGTATTGTCGCTACTCGTGGGGTGAGTGTTGAGGGTTAGTGGGTGGGGGTGGTTTTTACTGATCCGGTATAGGGCGCATGAACCACATGTATTCGAACAAGAGGGTTGGCGTCGATCATGTCGCGCGGCACTTCACGAGAGTAAGTGAATTCCTGATTGTTCAACGTCTCAAGTTTTCTGACGATGGTTCTCGTTGCACCTTTATCGGGTATCAGGATATGGTTTTTCCTGTCCCCTGTTACCATGAAGTAACCGCCGCCGCCGTTGTCATATTTTGATAGCCCGGTATCGGTGTAGAAAAATTCGTAGCGATTACGCTCAGGGTCCCACGCTGATATTCCAACGACACCTGGGTACTTGTCCTTTACATCGATCTCTGGGGCGCCCTCTATATAAACTTTTGTCGTCAGCCAGCGGGGGGATGTGCCCAGGGCACTTGCGTCGGAGTTTTCTACTGCCGGTTGTGCTTGGCTGGCCAATGGGCTGAGCATTCCGGTGGTAAG
The DNA here is from genome assembly GCF_058797315.1 of Pseudomonas sp. GW823-FHT02F05. Lineage (NCBI taxonomy): Bacteria > Pseudomonadati > Pseudomonadota > Gammaproteobacteria > Pseudomonadales > Pseudomonadaceae > Pseudomonas > Pseudomonas sp. GW823-FHT02F05. The sequence goes on along the minus strand of NZ_JBXAJM010000001.1, from coordinate 409,005 downwards.
TATCAGCGAGAAAATAAGGTTGTGTTTTTTCATCAAGTCGCTCCTGGCGAGTGAGGTTTTTAATTCTGCTGTCGTGGGTTTAGAGGACTTTGTTTTTTGAGCTGAGCTGGAATATAGACGTGATAGGAGGGGCTCTCAATGCTTGGGAAAACCCTTGCAACAAAACCCGCAATAATTAAAGTTTCAGTCCAGATGCGCTGATTAACTGTCTGTAAGAACTTTCTTATATGTGAGGGTGCGTAACTTTAATTGATGTTGGGTTTCTGTCAGCGGCTTCCCACTGGAGAACTTTGAATGACTGGATTTGTTTAAACACAGCTTCGCCGGCCTTGCGTGATCGACCCTCCCAATGCCACGCCGGCAGGGAGGCTCGTGAGGTGGGTAAAGGCGGTGCGCATCTGGCGTTGAATCAACTGAGCTGCCCATGGACCGCCTTCCAGGCTTTGCACTGCAGTGCCGTTCCTCAGCTAAGTCTTTGCTTATTCACAAGAATCCCGGACAATCGCGCCCCTGTTAAGGTCAGGGCGCTGCCTGTCAGGTTTTTCTGACTCGTCCTGGCCGTGTGAATGCGGAGATCCGACCGGATGAATGATCAGGCCAATAGCGTCGACGAACGCTATGCAACGACACCTGCAACGCTCACAAGCTGGAGCCGCCAGGACACCACCTGGATGCTCGGGCTGTTCGGTACCGCCATTGGCGCCGGTACTTTGTTCTTGCCGATCAACGCGGGCCTGGGGGGCTTCTGGCCGCTGGTGATCCTGGCGCTGCTGGCCTTCCCGATGACGTTCTTTGCCCACCGTGGGCTGACCCGTTTCGTGCTGTCCGGCCGCGAAGGTTCCGACATCACCGACGTGGTGGAAGAGCATTTCGGTATTAAGGCCGGTGCACTGATCACCTTGCTGTACTTCTTCGCGATCTTCCCGATCCTGCTGATCTACAGCGTGGCGCTGACCAATACTGTCAGCAGCTTCATGGAGCACCAACTGCACATCCTGCCGCCGCCCCGGGCGATCCTGGCGTTTGTATTGATCCTCGGCCTGCTCGCCGTTGTGCGCTGCGGTGAACAGGTGATCGTCAAGGCCATGAGCCTGATGGTGTACCCGTTTATTGTGGCCTTGCTGTTCCTGGCGGTGTACCTGGTGCCGCACTGGACCGGCGGCATTCTCAGTACCGCCAGCGAAGTCCCCGCGCCTTCAGCCTTGCTCAACACGCTGTGGCTGGCGATTCCGGTGATGGTGTTTTCGTTCAACCATTCGCCGATCATCTCGGCTTTTGCGGTGGACCAGAAGCGCCAGTATGGCGCTCACGCCGAGGAGCGCAGTTCGCAGATCCTGTCCCGCGCGCACTTGCTGATGGTGGCGATGGTGCTGTTCTTCGTGTTCAGTTGCGTGCTGACCCTGTCGCCCGCGCAGTTGGCGGAAGCGAAAGCGCAAAACCTGTCGATCCTGTCGTACCTGGCCAACCACTTCGATAACCCGACGATTGCCTTTGCCGCACCGTTGATTGCGTTCGTGGCGATTGCCAAGTCGTTCCTGGGCCACTACATCGGTGCAAGCGAGGGCCTCAAGGGCCTGGTGGTCAAGACTGGCCGCCGTCCGGCACCCAAGACCCTGGACCGCATGACCGCCGCTTTCATGTTGGTGGTGTGCTGGATCGTCGCCACGCTTAACCCGAGCATCCTTGGCATGATCGAGACCCTGGGGGGGCCGGTGATTGCGTCGATTCTGTTCCTGATGCCGATGTACGCCATCCGCAAGGTGCCGGCCATGGCCAAGTACCGTGGGCAGGCGTCGAATGTGTTTGTGACTGCAGTTGGCTTGGTTGCCATTACGGCGTTGGTGTATTCGCTGGTTGCGTAGGAGCGAGCTTGCTCGCGAAGAACGTCAACGATAACGCGTGCTTCCTGGATGAACGCGGCGCCGGTGAGTTTTTCGCGAGCAAGCTCGCTCCTACACTGGATTAGGGCAGCCAGCTCCCACATTTGTTTTGTGTTGGCAGTAAAGGTTAATTCCAGGCATAAAAAAACGCCGCGTACCTTGCGATACGCGGCGTTCTTCACATCAACACACCGTTAAGCTTGAATCACCGGGATGTTGGCGCTTGCTGCGATCTTGCGGAACTCGGCGATCTGGTCGAAGTTCAGGTAGCGGTAGACGTCACTGGCCATGGTGTCCAGTTTCGCTGCGTAGCCCATGTACTCTTCGACTGTCGGCAGGCGACCCAGAGTGGAGGCGACGGCCGCCAGCTCAGCCGATGCCAGGTAGACGTTTGCACCATCACCCAGGCGGTTCGGGAAGTTACGGGTCGAGGTAGACACGACGGTGGAGTTCGGCTCAACGCGTGCCTGGTTACCCATGCACAGCGAGCAGCCTGGCATTTCCATGCGTGCGCCAGCCTTGCCGTAGATGCCGTAGTAGCCTTCTTCGGTCAGTTGGTGAGCGTCCATCTTGGTCGGCGGCGACAGCCACAGACGGGTAGGCAGCTGGCCCTTGACCTGCTCCAGCAGCTTGCCGGCAGCGCGGAAGTGACCGATGTTGGTCATGCACGAACCGATGAACACTTCGTCGATCTTCTCGCCAGCGACGCTGGACAGCAGACGGGCGTCGTCCGGGTCGTTTGGCGCGCAGAGGATCGGCTCGTTGATTTCCGACAGGTCGATCTCGATGATTTCGGCGTATTCGGCGTCGGCATCGGCTTCCATCAGCTCCGGGTTGGCAACCCAGGCTTCCATCGCTTGGGCGCGACGTTCCAGGGTGCGTGCATCGCCGTAGCCTTCGCCGATCATCCAGCGCAGCAGGGTGATGTTGGAGTTCAGGTACTCGGTGACGGACTCTTTGGACAGCTTGATGGTGCAACCGGCAGCCGAACGTTCAGCCGAGGCGTCGGACAGCTCGAAAGCCTGTTCCAGCGTCAGGTCGTTCAGGCCTTCGATTTCCAGGATGCGGCCAGAGAAGGCGTTCTTCTTGCCTTTCTTTTCTACGGTCAGCAGGCCAGCCTGGATCGCGTAGTAAGGAATGGCATGCACCAGGTCACGCAGGGTGATGCCAGGCTTCATCTTGCCTTTGAAGCGCACCAGAATCGATTCCGGCATGTCCAGTGGCATTACGCCAGTGGCTGCGGCGAACGCGACCAGGCCAGAACCGGCCGGGAACGAGATGCCCATCGGGAAACGGGTGTGGGAGTCGCCACCGGTACCGACGGTGTCCGGCAGCAGCATGCGGTTCAGCCAGCTGTGGATGATGCCGTCGCCTGGACGCAGCGATACACCGCCACGGGTCATGATGAAGTCAGGCAGGGTGTGGTGGGTGGTCACGTCGATCGGCTTCGGGTAAGCCGCGGTGTGGCAGAAGGACTGCATCACCAGGTCGGTCGAGAAGCCCAGGCACGCCAAGTCTTTGAGTTCATCACGGGTCATTGGGCCGGTGGTGTCCTGGGACCCCACGGTGGTCATCTTCGGCTCGCAGTAGGTGCCTGGACGAACGCCTTTGCCTTCTGGCAGGCCACAGGCCTTGCCGACCATTTTCTGCGCCAGGGTGAAGCCTTTGCCGGTGTCGACAGGCGCTTCAGGCAGCTTGAACAGGTCGGTCGGGCCCAGGCCCAGCTCAGCGCGTGCCTTGTCGGTCAGGCCACGGCCGATGATCAGCGGGATACGGCCGCCAGCACGGACTTCGTCCAACAGCACTGGGGTCTTCATTTCGAAGGTGGTCAGGACTTCGTCGGTGCCGTGCTTGCAGACTTTGCCAGCATGCGGGTACAGGTCGATCACGTCGCCCATGTTCATGTTGGTGACGTCGAATTCGATTGGCAGTGCGCCGGCATCTTCCATGGTGTTGTAGAAGATCGGAGCGATCTTGCTGCCGAAGCAGAAACCGCCGGCACGCTTGTTCGGCACGTAAGGTACGTCGTCACCGAAGAACCACAGTACCGAGTTGGTCGCTGACTTACGCGACGAGCCGGTACCGACCACGTCACCCACGTAGGCGATCGGGAAGCCTTGGCCGCGCATTTCTTCGATCTGCTTCATCGGGCCGGTCTTGCCTTGCTCGTCCGGCACGATGCCTTCGCGAGCCATTTTCAGCATGGCCAGGGCGTGCAGCGGGATGTCAGGGCGGGACCAGGCGTCAGGCGCCGGCGACAGGTCGTCGGTGTTGGTTTCGCCGGTGACCTTGAAGACGCGCAGGCTGATTTTGTCGGCCAGGGTAGGGCGGTTGCGGAACCACTCGCCGTCAGCCCAGGACTGGATCACGCCTTTGGCGTGCTCGTTGCCGTTGCGGGCTTTTTCGGCGACGTCGTGGAACGCATCGAACATCAGCAGGGTGTGCTTGAGTTGGGCGGCCGCGACGGGCGCCAGTTCGGCGTCGTCCAGCAGCTCGACCAACGTCACGATGTTGTAGCCGCCCTGCATGGTGCCGAGCAGTTCAACAGCGCGTTTCTTGTCGATCAGGGGGGAAGTGGCTTCGCCCTTGGCCAGGGCAGACAGGAAACCGGCCTTGACGTAAGCGGCTTCGTCAACGCCTGGTGGAATACGGTTGGTGATCAGGTCAACGAGGAATTCTTCTTCGCCAGCCGGAGGATTTTTCAGCAGCTCGACCAGGCCTGCGGTTTGTTCGGCGTTAAGCGGCTGGGGAACGATACCCAGTGCTGCACGCTCTTCGATATGTTTGCGGTAGGCTTCAAGCACAGTTATTACCCTCATCAGTGGTCCCACGGGACGCTCATCCAGAAATGAACGGCACGCATGCGCTCGGGGGCTTTTTGGGCCGCAAAGCCAGCGCTGCCGGCATTCCTTACAGAAGCTGCTTTCAAAGTTTTACGCCTGCAGAACGGAGCTGATGAGGGTTGGCGCGGGCTCTGACCTACCGGGTCAAACCTGCGCCAACACCGTTCTGAAGGAACGACTGTGCTCGTGACGCTTTGAAAACAGCTTCCAGCGGATTATTGGCGCCTTACAAGGCCGGGTGATTCTACGGCAAAAAAAATCTAAAGGTAAGTTGCCTGCTCAAGTTTGCTGGGTGATCAACCTTAGACAAAGGGCTAACATGGCGCACTGTTTCGCTGATTTGCGTGTTGCTGCCCATGCCCAACCAAACCATCAAGACCCCCTGCGTCGGCCTGTGCTCCACGGTCTACGGCGATCTCGTGTGCCGTGGATGCAAGCGCTTCCACCATGAAGTAATCCAGTGGAACGGCTATAACGAAGAAGAAAAACGCGCGGTCTGGCTCAGGCTTGAGCAGCTGTTAGTGCAGGTCATGGCCGGTAAAGTGGAGGTTTTCGACCCCAAGACCCTGCGCGGGCAGTTGGAGCAACGCAAGATTCGCTTTGTGCCACACCAGTCCGAGTATTGCTGGGCCTACCAGTTGATCGCCCGTGGGGCCCGGGTGATCAATAACCTGGAAGCCTATGGCATGGTGCTGTTGCCGGAGTTTCGCGACTGGGCGCTGCCTGAACTGCGCGATGCCATTGATCGCGAGTTCTTTATCTTGTCCGAGGCGCATTACCAGCGCTATATCGCGCCGGGGTTCTTGAAAGATGCGCTGGGTAACTGACTGGCGAGGTCAATGTGGGAGCTGGCTTGCCTGCGATTGCGGTGGGTCATCGGGCGCATTTACTCCTGATACACCGCAATCGCAGGCAAGCCAGCTCCCACATTTGATCCACATTGCCTGAAGGTCGGTGTCAGGGCTTGGTCGCCAGCTCTTCCAGATGGTCCATGAGCGTCTGCGGTTTGAGCACCAGCACATCGCTTTGCACCGCATCCAGCACCACTTCTGCGGTATTGCCGATCAACGCGCCGGAAATCCCCGTGCGCGCCACCGTGCCGATAATGGTCACCGCCGCCTGCAACCGATGGGCGATATGTGGGATCAGCACATCGGCCGGGCCTTCCTCGATATGCAGATGCCTGTCGTCCACGTCGAACTCGGCCTGGAAGGCCTTGCATTGCTCGCGGTAGCGCGCCTCAATGGTTCCCTTGAGCTGAAAGGTCGGGTCTGCCGCCGACAGCATGGGCGAGGGGTGAGCGCTGATCACATGCAACTGCGCTTTGGCGAGGCTGGCGATATCAAAGCCATGGTCGATGATCGAATTGTGCAGCGAGCGGTGTTCGCCGTCGGCGTTGCCCACGTCGATGGCCGCCAGGATCACGCCGCCCGCCCAGGGGGTGGCGGTCTTGACCAGCAACACCGGCGTTGGGCAGTAGCGCAGCAACTTCCAGTCCGCCGGGGTCAGCAGGGCTTTTTTCAGAGGGTTGTCGGGGAAGTGCTGTTTGATCACCAGGCCACAGCCTTCGGCTTGCTGCACATCGATGATGGTTTCATGCAGGCTGTCGTTCCAGGCCTGCTCGGTGGTGACGCTGTAGCCGTCTTCTTTCAAGCCTTCCTTGAGCAGGCTCAGCAGCGCCGAATGCTCGTGCTTCTTGTCACAGACCAGCAAGTGCAGGTGCGCGTCGGTGACTTTGGCAATCAGCTTGGCACGCTTGAGGGCCAGGCTTTCCGAATGCTCGGGCTCGATGACCACCAGGATGCTGCGGATGGCTTGCATGGTCGGGATCTCCAAAAGGGCAGGCGTTGGATAACTATAGTTGCTGCTACGCAGCCGTCATGTTGATACACATCAAGGCCGGTGGCTGGTGGTCTGCGACGGGGTCGGTATAATCGGCGCCCTTTTGTGATCCTTTGCCCGTGAGCCCGATGAACCTGCCCGAAATCCATGAATTCCTCGGCTGCCGCACCCCCGATGCCTGGGTCCAGGCCGCGTTGGCCGATCAGGAAACCCTGCTGATCGACCACAAGAACTGCGAATTCAAAGCCGCCAGCACCGCCTTGAGCCTGATGGCCAAGTACTACGGCCACGTTGACCTGATCAACATGATGTCGCGCCTGGCCCGCGAAGAGTTGGTGCACCACGAGCAGGTCATGCGCCTGATGAAAAAGCGCAAGGTCGAACTGCGTCAACTGCACGCCGGCCGTTACGCCTCGGGTTTGCGCAAGGTGGTGCGCAGCCATGAGCCGGTCAAGCTGGTGGATACCCTGGTGGTGGGGGCCTTTATCGAAGCGCGCAGTTGCGAGCGGTTCGAAGCGCTGGTGCCGCATTTGGACGAAGAACTCGGCAAGTTCTATTTCGGCTTGCTCAAAAGCGAGGCGCGGCACTTCCAGGGCTACTTGAAGCTGGCATACCAGTACGGCGACGCCAAGGATATCGCCCAGGTGATCGAGCGGGTACGGGCCACCGAGCAGGACCTGATCGAATCACCCGACGTCGAGTTCCGCTTTCACAGTGGCGTGCCAGCCTGAGGCCACGGCCACACCGATCAAGGCGGTGATCCCGGTCAGCAGCAGGATCACCGTTGGCGTGCCCAAAGGCGCTGCCAACACGGCAATCATCAAGCCCGCCAAGGGCTGGGCCAGGTTGTTGAGCAAGGTCATCACGCCAACGGTCTTGCCGAAGTCCTGCACCGGAATCACCCGTTGGCGGGTGCTGCGCAGGTACACGTTGAACATCTTGTCGAAGCCGGTCAGCAGCAGGAACCCCACCGTGTAGGCCCACACGCCGGGGCTGAGCGCGGTGATCAGCGCGCCGACGGTGATCATCGAGTACGACAACCCGCCCAGTACCTTCAGCTTCAGTGATGAATGCGCCAGGTAGAACAGAATCGCGATTGTCACCAGCGCCCCGGCGGCTTGCAGCAGGGCATAGGCGTCTTTGCCCGCTGCGTAGTGGCCGGTGACCATGGCAGCCGAGGTAGCCAGCGTCACGCCGACCATCAGGTTCACACCGACCGCCAGGACGATGATGCGTTTCAACTCCACCCGGTTGAGGATGTGGCCAAAAGCGGTGCGCAGGGGTTGCAGCCAGTTACCCGGCTGTTGTTCATGGATGTGCAGGTCCACCGTGGTGTTGCGCTGCCAGATCAGCATCGCCAGGTCTGCCAGCACAAACAGCGCGGCGACGCCCAGCACTACCCATGGCCACGCCCAGACTTCCAGCATCAGCGCCGCCACCAATGGCCCGAGCACCAGTCCGCCCTGGTCGGCGATCTGCGAATAGGACAAGGTCTTGGCGTAGGTGTACTGCCCGAAGATATGCGGCATCACCACTTCCCGCGCCATGATGCCCTGGGTGGTCAGCACGCCGCACAACGCGGACAGCATCACCAGCCAATGGATACCGTCGAACAGCCCATACAGCGCCATCGCCACCACGCAGGCCAGGGCCCGATACACCTGGCTGATATGCAGGATACGCACCGGTGAAAACCTGTCGCACAACGCGCCGCACACCGGAAACGCCAGGTAGCGCGGCAGTGACTCGATAAAAAACGCCAACCCCGCCCACGACACGCTTTGCGTGGTCTGGAACACGATCAGTGGCACGATAAACAGCAGAACCTGGTCGGCCAGCCGTGAAAGGAACAGCGAAATGAAGAACGCCAGGTAATCCTTGCGCATGGAGCTCCCTGTCAATGGCGTTAAAAACTGCAGGCTATTTGTTAAAAACTCTTAAAAGCATGAAGCTTCTTCGCTGTGGACTGGTCAGCCACCTCTGTCGGCCAGCTTGCCACCTATAATGGCCCCATTTCAATCCGCGCATCCACACTGAGAACTTATGGAAAACCTGGGTCTGGGCAAGGTCCTGCTCGTTGAGGACGATGAAAAGCTGGCAGGGCTGGTCTCGCATTTTCTGTCGCAGCATGGTTTCGAGGTACGGGTGGTGTACCGGGGCGATGAAGCGCTGGTGGCGTTCCTGGATTTCAAGCCGAAGATCGTCGTGCTCGATCTGATGCTGCCGGGTCAGAGCGGGCTGCATGTCTGCCGCGAGATTCGCAACGTGTCGGACACGCCCATCGTGATCCTCACCGCCAAGGAAGATGACCTGGACCATATCCTTGGCCTTGAGTCCGGTGCTGACGACTACGTGATCAAGCCGATCAAACCGCCGGTGTTGTTGGCGCGCCTGCGTGCGCTGCAGCGCCGCCAGGTACCCGAGCCCACCGTGCGCGGTGCCCTGGAATTTGGCCGCTTGTCGATTGATCGCAGTTGCCGGGTTGTCCGCCTGGGCGGCGAGACCATTGACCTCACCACCATGGAATTCGAGTTGCTGTGGTTGCTGGCCAGCAGCGCGGGCAAGATTCTCTCTCGCGACGACATCCTGAACCGCATGCGCGGCATTGCCTTTGACGGGCTGAACCGCAGCGTAGACGTGTACATCAGCAAACTGCGCGGCAAGCTCAATGACAACCCCCGCGAGCCGGTGTGCATCAAGACCATCTGGGGCAAGGGCTACCTGTTCAATCCGTTCGCGTGGGAGGTGTAGATGCTGCGCTTGTACCTGCGCCTCTATTTGATTCTCGCGCTCGGCCTGGCCGGGTCGATCTGGCTGGTCAACTTCGGCCTGGACGCTTACATGCCCGAGTCCAACGAGACCTATAACCGTGAAGCCCTGCGCGGCCCGGCCTGGGCCCTGGTGGAACAGTTGCGCCCCGTGCAGGCAGAGGCGCGCCAGGCACGCCTGGACGAACTGCAACCGCATTACGGCTTGCGGCTCGAACTGGTGCAGCGCGACTCCCAGGATTTGAGCGAACGGGAACAGAAACTCCTGGCGGCTGGCCAGGTGGTGGTGCGCGAAGACTTCATGAAATTTCTTGCGCCTATCGACGACGGCCCGCAACTGCTCGAAATCAGATTGCCGGAGGAACCCAAGTGGTTGTACCTCTGGGCCTACGCTTTCCTGGGCGTGAGCCTGGCCATCGTCCTGTATTTCTGGGTGCGTCCACACTGGCGCGACCTGGAGCACATCCGCCTGGCAGCGCAACGTTTCGGTGACAATGACCTGGGCTCGCGCATCTTGCTGCCGACTCGCTCCACCGTGCGTTCACTGGCCGGGCACTTCAACCAGATGGCCGAGCGCATCGAAGGTTTGATCGCCAACCAGCGCGAACTCACCAACGCCGTCTCCCACGAATTGCGTACGCCGATTGCGCGGCTGTCATTCGAGCTGGACCAGCTCAGGCAGCAGAGCGACCCACGGCAAAGCCGAGCGTTGATCAACGACATGTACGCCGACCTCGGTGAGCTGGAAGAAATGGTCTCCGAGCTGTTGACCTATGCCAGCCTTGAGCCAGGCGCTACCCAGGTCACTCGCGAGCATATCGAGGCCCACAGTTGGCTCGACAGTGTGATCGGCAGCGTGGCCCTGGAGGCCGAAGCGGAAGGGGTGCAGTTGTCGTTGCGCATCTGCGAGGTGGACGTTATCCAGATCGAACCACGCTTTATGGCGCGGGCCGTGATCAACCTGCTGCGCAACGCGATTCGTTATGCCGATCGTCGCGTGGAAGTGTCGCTGGTCAAGTATGGCAGCGGTTACGAAGTGCGGGTCAACGACGATGGGCCGGGAGTACCGCTGGAGGGTCGCACCAAGATATTCGAACCCTTCCTGCGCCTTGACGCCAGCCGCGACCGCCGCACAGGCGGATTTGGTCTGGGCCTGGCGCTGGTCAAGCGTGTCAGCCAGTGGCATGGCGGGCAGGTGGAAGTGCAGGATTCGGAGTGGGGCGGGGCGTCGTTTCGAATGACGTGGGCCTATGCAGAGTAAGGGGGCTTGCCCCAATGCCATCCTGCAGGAGCGAGCTTGCTCGCGAAAAGCCTCAACGATAACGCGTGTTCTCTGGATAAACGCGGCGCCTGCGAGTTTTTCGCGAGCAAGCTCGCTCCTACAGAGGGCAAGTCAGATCAGAAGGTGTACTGCAGCTCCCCCAACACCGATGCCTGCAGCCGCTGCTCCACGATCGGGCTCTTGCCTGCTTCATCCGCCAGGTATTGCACATCCAGCAAGGTCGAGAACTGCGTGTGTTCGTTGATCGGCACGCTCCATGAGAGGTTCATGCCATTGCTGATATTGCCGGCACTTGCCTTGTATTCCTTGAAGCGGCTGCGGGTGGCCTGGTCGGCAGTCACGCCGTACCAGGTTTGCAGGTAGTTGCGGTCACCGAAGTGGCTGTTGATGGCGGCATCGACGGAGCCGTAGCGGCCTTCATAGAGATTGGTACCCAGGCTCAACTCCAGGTGGGTAAAAGCCTTGCCGGTTTCCTTGTGTTTATCTTCTTCAAGCGCATGTTCCAGGGTGGCGCCGATGATCACACCTCCGAGGTTGTAGGCGGCACTCACCCCCAATTGCGGACGTGACTTGATCTCGCCCATGCCTTTGAGGCGTTTGGAGCCGGCATGCATGCTTTCATTTTTATCCTTGCGCGAATCGCTTGCGCCAACGTATGCGCTGAAGCTCAGGGCATTACCTTCGTAACCCCAGCCCAAGCCCGTATCAGTGTCGAGGAAGACGCCCCAGGGGCTGATGATTTTGCCGCCGAGCACAGGCGCCGTCATACGTTCGTCGCTGCCACTGTAGCGGGGTGCGTTGGCCATGCCGGCCTTGAGGCTGTATTGCCAGTCTTCGGCAAGCGCCGTATCGGCGGCGGCGAGCAGGCACAGTGAGGTCAATGACAGGCACAGGTTTTTTGAGTGCATCAGGGTGTTTTCCTGGTTAGAGGTTCAAGGGTGTGTGGGGTGAATGGGTGCGTTTGAACGAGTAGCCCGAAGCACTCAGGCCGTTGACCTGGCGGCTGACGGTATCGCCCAGGCCGTAGCCGTTGCCGGCCAGCACCGCATGGGCGTTGTCGATGGGCAGCAGGATGTAGTCGGTCAGCGGCTCGCCGTGCAATTGGCCGCGAATCACCAGGAAACCGTCCTCCTGGCGCACGCTGATGCCACTCAATGGCGCGTCGGGTTCATGGCTGCTGAGCACCTGGTAGGTGCCGACCGTGTTGGCCCACGCGGCGGACAAGGGCGGCGGCTCGATGCGCTCGCCGATGGCAATGCGTTGGCCGTGGCTGCGGGCGGTGAGCATTTGGCGGCCTTGTACTGTGAGCACATCCAACTGCACGCGGCCCAACTCGCCGAGGTCCTTGCGCCAGAAACCCAGTATCTTTTTCTGCGCCCGCAGCCAGCCTTGCTCATCACGCAATAGCTGGAAATCGTAGCCGGCCAGTTCACCGCTCAAGCGCGCATGCTCATCCCTGATGCGGAACACGCCCCAGGCGGTCGCGTAGAAGCCTGCCAGGCGCTTGCGATCCACCGCCGCCGGTACATGGCGCAGCTTGAGGCCGTGGCTGGGGGCCTGGCAGTCATCGGCGCATGCGGGCTTGCCGGTCTGAGCCTGGAGCATCAGGCGCAGGCTGTCGGTGGTCAGCGACACCACCATGTCTTCGGCGTTGCTGTCGTTGGCCATGATGACCACGGCCAGTTGCTGATCCGGCAGCAGGGTCAACTGGGCCACGAAGTCGTCGCCGCCACCGCTGTGCTGGTAGGTGCGCACACCGGGGCCGATGGGCTCGTCACCACAGGGCGCCAAGAACCAGCCCAAGCCCATCTGGCAGTCGAAATCCAAGGCATTGCCGGTGTTTTGCTGGGTAAACATGGCGTCGATAGACGTGCTGCCGAGGATCTGGCTGCCCTTGTAGGTGCCCTTGGCAAACAGCATGCGTACGTAGCGGCTGAGGTCTTTGGGGCTGGTCCACAGGCCGCCGGCGGCGAGGTCACGCACCTGTGGGTCGGTGCTGGCCTTGCCATCCTCGTAGCCGTGGGCGCGATAGCTCATTTGCGCACCGGTGCCCAGGAAACTGGACTGGTTCATTCTCAAGGGTGTGAGCAGGCTGCTTTGTAACTGGGCTTCGAAGCTTTTGCCGCTGCTGCGCTCAATGGCGGCGCCCACCAAGGCATAGCCAAGGTTGGAATACGCCACCTGGGAACCCGGCAGACTGCTCAGCCACACACCCGACACACGCATCGGCATCTGCCCCATGGCATAGGTGCTGCGCAGGTCGCGCAGGTGCTCGCTGGGCAAGCCGGATTGATGGCTGAGCAAGCGCCGCAAGGTGATCGCTCGATCCGCCTCGGCCTGGTCGCTGTGAAAGCGGGAGCGCACGTAGAACTCACGCAGGGTCTGCTGGATCGGCGCATCCAGCGCCAGGTGTTGCTGCTCCACCAGTTGCAGCGCCGCCGTGGCGGTCAGCAGCTTGGAGATGCCACCTGCGCGAAACGCGGTATTGGGCGTGACCGGCACCCCCAGGTCTTTGTCAGCCAGGCCAAAGCCGCGGGCCCAGATCAGCTCCTGGCCATTGACCAGGGCAATCGACAATCCCGCCACATTGTCCCGAGCCATCTCCCGGGGAATGCGGGTTTGCAGGTAGCGGATGATTGCGCCGTAATCGCCTTTTTGAATCGGCGGCGGGACAGGCGGTTGCGAGTGGCAACCGATACTGCCCAACAGGCAACCCAAGAGCGGAATACCGCGCAATCTGCGAAACATCAAGAGCACCCGAATGATGATTTGGATGCTGGAATGCTAGGGCGGCGGGGGCCGAGAATCTTTGAGTGCTTTGTCGGGAAACTGTCAAAGACTGTTAACGGCCGCTTATAAAAACATCAGGATTTGCCCAGGGGTGCGGGCATCAACGTGGCGATCAGGGCGCGAATGGTCCCCGGCAGCGCTTCCAGCTCGCGTACCAGGATGCTGCGCTCGCGAATCGCCCAGGGCTCGTCCAGTTTTACCGTCACCAGCTGCATGGTGCGGCTGTGACGCAGGGCGGCGGACTCGGGAATGATACCGATGCCCACGCCGGCCTCGACCATCCGGCAGATCGCCTCGAAGCTCGAGACCTGGATACGCAGCGACAATTGCTTGCCCAGACGCTCGACGTGTTCGCGCAGGAAACTCAACAGCGTGCTGCCTTCATGCAGGCCGATATGCTGATACGCCAGGGTCTGCTCAAGGGTCACCGAAGGCTGGTCGGCCAACGGATGCCCGACGGGTACCATCAGCACCAGTTCGTCGGTGCTGAAATGCAACACTTGCAGGCCGGAGGCTTCCACGGGGCCGGCGATGATGCCCATGTCACTGGTGCCATCGAGCACCCCACGCACGATGTCCCGCGACAGGCGCTCCTGCAGGTCGACGGTGACGCCCGGGCGCTGTGACAGAAAGCCTGCCAAGACCTCCGGCAAAAACTCGGTGACCGCCGTGGTGTTGGCGAAGATACGGATATGCCCGGCCGAATCCACGCCGTATTGGGTGAACTCGCTTTTGAGGTAATCCACCTGGCGCATGATCAACCGCGCATGGTGTAACAGGCGCTCGCCTGCCGGGGTGATCTCCACGCCCCGGCTATCGCGGTACAACAGGCGCGTGTCGAGCTGACCTTCCAGGGCCTTGATCCGCGCACTGGCGGCAGCCGGCGACAGGAAGGCGCGCTTGGCACCCTGGGTGAGGCTGGGGGATTCGGCGATGTGGATAAACAGGCGCAGGTCGGCGAGATCGAAGTGCATGCAAAACTCCAGGCTTGTGATCACCCGTGGCGAGGGAGCTTGCTCCGGCTGGACTGCGAAGCAGGCCTGTTTTTTGGGGCCGCTTCGCGCCCCCACGGGAGCAAGCTCCCTCGCCACAAGAGGTACGCATAGGAATGGTGCGTTCAGCTTAACCGAACGCTGGTTTATTGAAATGCAAATTCTCAGAACGGGCAGGCCCTTGCATGATCCACGGCAGACACCCACTGCCTGAGGACCTGCACCCGATGAGCGCCACTGATTGGATCGGCCGAAGTGAGACCGCCCACGACCACCTGAGTCATAACCTGCTCAAGCGCATCGCCGCGACGTTAGGTGAAGAGGTGCCTGCCGACGGCGACGCTGTGCCTGCGTTGTGGCAATGGTGCTTTTTCCAGGACCCGCTGCCGGAGGTGGCGTTGGGCAGCGACGGCCACCCGGCACGCGGCGGGTTCCTGCCGCCGGCCGATAACCGCAATCGCATGTGGGCCGGTGGGCGTCTTGAATTTCTGCAGCCACTGCGGGCTGGCGAGGCGGCTACGCGCGTGTCGACCATCACCCAGGTCGAAGAAAAGACCGGGCGCACCGGCTCACTGCTATTTGTCACTGTGCGCCATGACTACTCCCAGGAAGGGCGGCTGGCCATCCGCGAGGAACAGGACATCGTCTACCGCGAACCCACGCCACCCAAGCCTGGCAGCGGCGACGCGCTGGCCCGGGGCGAATGGACAGAGGCCGTCGAGCCGACGCCGACCCTGTTGTTCCGCTACAGCGCCGTCACGTTCAACGGCCACCGCATCCACTACGACTACCCCTACGTCACCGGCACCGAAGGCTATGCCGGCCTGGTGGTGCATGGCCCGCTGATCGCCACTTTGAACCTGCGTGCGTTCTGCCGGGCGCACCCTGAGGCGACCCTGCGCCGCTTTGCCTATCGCGGCGTGCGCCCACTGATTGCGCCACAGCCTTTTGAGGTGGGCGGGCGTATCACCGCAACCGGCGTCGCAGAACTCTGGGCGGGCAACACTGAAGGCCTGGCGCAGACCGCCCAAGTGCATTTCGAATAACCCGATAACAACAGGCGGAGAGCCGTTAATGAATGCCCATGACAACGAAGAACTCAAGGCCATCCGCGAAGGCGTGCGCGCCTTGTGCGCCGAGTTCGATGCCGCTTACTGGCGCAAGATCGATGAAAAAAAAGGCTTCCCTGAAGCCTTCGTCAAGGCCCTGACCGACGCCGGTTGGCTGTCGGCCATGATCCCCGAGGAATACGGCGGTTCCGGCCTGGGCCTGGCCGAAGCCTCGGTGATCCTTGAGGAAGTCAACCGCTGCGGCGGCAACTCGGGCACCGTACACGGCCAGATGTACAACATGTTCACCCTGCTGCGTCACGGCAGCGAGGCGCAAAAACGCTACTACCTGCCCAAGCTGGCCAGCGGTGAATTGCGCCTGCAGTCGATGGCCGTCACCGAGCCCACTACCGGCACCGACACCACCAAGATCAAGACCACGGCGATCAAGCGCGGCGACAAGTACGTGATCAACGGCCAGAAAGTCTGGATCTCTCGGGTACAGCATTCCGACCTGATGATCCTGCTGGCGCGCACCACGCCTTTGGCCGACGTAAAGAAAAAGTCCGAAGGCATGTCGATCTTCCTAGTGGACCTGCGCCAGGCCATCGGCAACGGCCTCACCGTGCAGCCCATCGCCAATATGGTCAACCACGAGACCAACGAGCTGTTCTTCGACAACCTGGAGCTGCCCCTGGACAGCCTGATTGGCGAGGAGGGCAAGGGCTTCAAATACATCCTCGATGGCCTGAATGCCGAGCGTACGCTGATTGCCGCCGAGTGCATCGGTGACGGCCGCTGGTTCATCGAAAAGGCCAGCGCCTATGCCCGCGACCGTGTGGTGTTTGGCCGGCCAATCGGGCAGAACCAGGGCGTGCAGTTCCCGATTGCCGAGGCGCATATCGAGATCGAAGCGGCCGACCTGATGCGCTGGCGTGCCTGCGAGGAATACGACAGCGGCAAGAACGCCGGGGCCAGTGCCAACATGGCCAAGTACCTGGCGGCCAAGGCGTCCTGGGAAGCGGCCAACGCCTGCCTGCAAACCCACGGCGGCTTCGGCTTTGCCTGCGAGTACGACGTGGAGCGCAAGTTCCGCGAAACCCGCCTGTACCAGGTGGCGCCGATCTCCACCAACCTGATCCTGTCCTACGTGGCCGAGCATTTGCTCGAATTGCCACGCAGCTTCTGAGGGCCTTGAGCATGCATCATACCCAAGCCCTGTGCCGGTTCCTGGCCGAGCTGACGTACTCACAATTGCCCGAGCCCGTGCTGGCGCGTACCGAAGAGCTGTACCTGGATTGGCTCGCGTGCGCCTTGGCCAGCCAAGGCGCGCACCCGATTCCCTTGTTTGAACGCTACGCGCAGAAGATGGGCCCGAGCAGCGGCCCGGCCCAGGTGATCGTCAACGGCACCGGCACCAGCGCGTATTTCGCCGCACTGGTCAACGCCGCCTCCTCACACCTGGTGGAGCAGGATGACCTGCACAACAGCTCCGTGCTGCACCCGGCCACCGTGGTGTTTCCCGCCGCGTTGGCGGCTGCCCAGGACCTCGGCAAGGCTGGCCGTGAACTCTTGCTGGCCTCGGTGGCCGGCTACGAGGCGGGGATTCGCATCGGTGAGTTCATGGGCCGCTCGCACTACCGCATCTTCCACACCACGGCCACGGTCGGCACCCTGGCGGCGGCGGTCGCGGTGGGCAAGTTGCTCGATTTCAACGAAGAACAATTCATCAACCTGCTCGGCAGCGCCGGCACCCAGGCTGCCGGGCTGTGGGAGTTTCTGCGCGATGCCGCCGACTCCAAACAACTGCACACGGCCAAGGCGGCGGCGGACGGCTTGCTGGCGGCTTACCTTACGGCCGATGGGCTGACCGGCGCGCGCAATATCCTTGAAGGTGAGCAAGGTTTGGCGGCAGGTATGTCCAGTGATGCCCAGCCGGGCAAATTGTCTGCCGAGCTGGGCAGCCGTTGGGCGCTGGTGGAAACCTCGTTCAAGTTCCACGCCTCCTGTCGCCACACCCATCCTGCTGCCGACGCGCTGCTGGCCGTGATGCAGCGTGAAGGCTTGAGCGCTGCGCAGATCTTCCAGGTGCGAACCCACGTGCACCAAGGCGCCATTGACGTACTCGGCCGAGTGACGGTACCGGCCACCGTGCACCAGGCGAAGTTTTCCATGGGCACCGTGCTTGGGCTGATCGCTGTGCATGGCAAGGCCGGGTTGCCTGAATTCCATGAGCTGGCGTTGACCGATCCTGCGGTCGCGGCGTTTCGCGACAAGGTCAGCATGACCCTGGACGCGGAAGTCGACAGCGCCTACCCGCAACGTTGGCTGGGCCGCGTCACGGTCACCACCACCGATGGCCGCACGCTGCGCGGTGCCATTGATGAACCCAAGGGCGACCCGGGCAACACCCTGAGTCGGGCCGAACTGGCGGATAAGTTCCAGCGCCTGGCCCACTTCAGCGGCGCCCGCACCCCGACCCAGGCCAGAGGCCTGATCGAGCAGGTGTGGAACCTGCGTACTACCGCGTCCATGGCCCATTGGCTTTGAGGGATTTGTCATGACTGAACAACGACCGCTGGACGGCATCACCGTCGTCAGCCTGGAACACGCGATTGCCGCGCCATTTTGCACGCGCCAGCTGGCCGACCTCGGTGCCCGGGTCATCAAGGTAGAGCGACCCGGCACCGGCGACTTCGCCCGTGGCTATGACGAGCGGGTGCGTGGCCTGGCGTCGCATTTCGTCTGGACCAACCGCTCCAAGGAAAGCCTGACCCTGGACCTCAAGCAGGACGAGGCGGGCGCTATTCTGGATGCGCTTTTGGCCGATGCCGATGTGTTGGTGCAGAACCTTGCCCCCGGCGCGGCAGCGCGCATGGGCTTATCGTTCGAGGCGCTGCACGTGCGCTTTCCACGCCTGATCGTCTGCGATATTTCCGGCTACGGCGAAGGCGGGCCCTACGAGAAAAAGAAAGCCTACGACCTGCTGATCCAGAGCGAGGGCGGCTTTCTCTCGGTGACCGGTGGCCCAGGTGAAGAGCAGATGGCCAAGGCCGGTTGCTCCATCGCGGATATCTCCGCCGGGATGTACGCCTACAGCGGCATTCTGTCGGCGCTGCTGCTGCGCGGCAAAACCGGCCAGGGCAGTCGCATCGATGTGAGCATGCTCGAAAGCCTGGTGGAGTGGATGGGCTACCCGATGTATTACGCCTTCGACGGCGCGCCGCCGCCACCGCGTGCGGGTGCCGCGCATTCGACGATTTACCCCTACGGGCCGTTTCCCACCGGGGGCGGCGGCACGGTGATGCTCGGCTTGCAGAACGAGCGCGAATGGGCGGCGTTCTGCGACAAAGTGCTGCTCACCCCGGCATTGGCGACGGACGAGCGCTTCAGCGCCAATTTCAAGCGCTCGGCCAACCGCGAGGTGCTGCGCCAGATCATTGTGGAGCGCTTTGCCCAACTGGACGTCGAGGCGGTGATCCAGCGCCTGGAGCACGCGCAAATTGCCAGTGCCCGGGTCAACGACATGCAAGGCGTGTGGGACCACCCGCAACTCAAGGCCCGCGACAGCTGGCGTGACGTCGACAGCCCGGCGGGGCCGTTGCCCTCGCTGCTGCCACCGGCCCGTAACGCCGCGTTTACCCCGCGCATGGACGGCGTTCCAGCGCTGGGGCAACACAGCCAAGGCATCCTCGACCAGTTGGGTTACTCCGTTGAGGCCATTAACAGTCTGCGTGAGCGCGGCGTTATCTAATCAGGAATCACGTGATGCCAAAGCCTTTAGTACGTTCTGCGCTGTTTGTGCCGGGCAGCCGCCCGGAGCGGTTTGCCAAGGCCCTGGCCAGCGGCGCCGACGCAGTGATTGTGGATTTTGAAGACGCGGTGGAAGAGCCGCTCAAACGTCAGGCCCGGGATAATCTGGGCGCGTTCCTGCACGCCCATCCTGAGGCCCAGGTGTGGGTGCGCATCAACGCGCCGCAACATGCCGAGCATTTTGAGGACGTGGCGTTCTGCAAGGCCCATGCAAATGTCGCCGGGGTATTGCTGCCCAAGGTCGAAAGCGCGGCCCAGGTGGCTGTGGTGGCCGCGACCGGCAAGGCTATCTGGCCGATTATCGAAAGCGCACGCGGTTTGCTGGCACTGGCGCAGATTGCCCAGGCGCCCCAGGTGGAGCGCCTGTCGTTCGGTGGCTTGGACCTGGCGCTGGACCTGAACCTGAGCAGTCACTCCCGTGCCGCCGAATTGGCCCTCGACCAGGCGCGCCTGGCGTTGATCGTGCATTCGCGCGCCGCGGGCCTGGCGGCGCCGCTGGACGGCGTGCACCCGGCCATCGACGACCCCGAAGGCCTGCACCGTTCGATCCGGCACGCCTATGAGATGGGTTTTGCCGGGGCGTTGTGCATTCATCCCAAGCAAGTGGCGGTGATCCATGCCGCGCTAGCGCCGAGCGCCCAAGAGCTGGCCTGGGCCAGGCGGGTGGTGGAGGCGGGCGCCCATGGGGCAGGGGCTTATCAGATTGATGGGCAGATGGTGGATGCGCCGGTCTTGCTGCGCGCGCAACGGCTGCTCACTGCCAGCTCTGACTGATGGAACCTAGAGCCAGCTCCCACACTGGACGCGTTCGGCCAGGCCGAACGCAGGTATCTAAAATTCGAAATTCACGACACGCGTAACATCAGGCACCTTGCCTTAAACACAACAATAAGAAGGTGATTCCCATGCTCAAGCTTTCCCGGGCGCTGCTGTGCGCCGCCACCTTGTTTACCGCTGGCCTGGCCCAGGCGGCAGACCCGATTGTGATCAAGTTCGCCCACGTGGTTGCTGAAAACACCCCTAAAGGCCAAGGCGCGCTGCTGTTCAAAAAACTTGCTGAAGAGCGCCTGCCCGGCAAGGTCAAGGTCGAGGTGTACCCGAACTCGTCGCTGTTTGGCGATGGCAAGGAAATGGAAGCATTGCTGCTGGGTGATGTGCAGATGCTGGCCCCGTCCCTGGCCAAATTCGAGCACTACACCAAGCAAGTGCAGATCTACGACTTGCCGTTCCTGTTCAACGACCTGGCCGCCGTCGACCGTTTCCAGGCGGCCCAGGGCAAGCAACTGCTGACCTCGATGCAGGATAAAAACATCCTCGGCCTGGCCTATTGGCACAACGGCCTCAAACAACTCTCTGCCAACAAGGCCCTGCATGAACCCAAGGACGCCCGTGGCCTGAAGTTCCGCGTGCAGGCTTCCAGTGTGCTCGAAGAACAGTTCAAGGCGATCCGCGCCAACCCGCGCAAGATGAGCTTTGCCGAGGTTTACCAGGGCCTGCAGACCGGTACCGTGAATGGCACCGAGAACACTTGGTCGAACTATGAAAGCCAGAAGGTCAACGAAGTGCAGAAGTACTTCACCGAGTCCAACCACGGCCTGATCGACTACATGGTGATCACTAACGCGACATTCTGGAACGGCCTGGCGCCGGATGTGCGCAGCACCCTGGAGCAGATCATGGCCGAGGTCACCGTGGAGGTGAACAAGCAGGCCGAAGCGCTGAACCAGTCGGCCAAGCAGAAGATCATCGACGCCAAGACCAGCGAAATCATCGAACTGACCCCCGAGCAACGTGCGCTGTGGCGCGAAGCCATGCGCCCGGTGTGGCAGAAGTTCGAAGGCGAGATTGGGGCCGGCCTGATCAAGGCGGCGGACCAGTCCAATCAGTAATCCCCTGTGGGAGCGGGCTTGCCCGCGACTGATCGTTCCCACGCTCCGCGTGGTAATGCATCCCGTGACGCTCCGCGTCGCCTTACGCACGGCGTGATACAGAACGTGGAACGTCCGGGGCGGCATTACCACGCGGAGCGTGAGAACGATCTAGCAGGTTGACCTGGCTTTTTACCTATCTCTGCCTCGCGAGGTTTTGCCATGCAAACGCTAAGACGCGTCTGGGAGCACCTGGAGGAAGGCTTTATCGCTTTCCTGCTGGCCGCCATGACCCTGGTGACGTTCGTCTACGTCATGCTCAACAACGTCTACACCCTGTTCTTTACCCTGGCCGACAAATGGGCCTGGAGCAGCCCCTTCTTCAATGCCCTGGGCGACGGCAGCATGACGTGGGCCCAAGAGATGACCTGGAGTGTGGCGCTGACCAAGGCCATGTTCGGCTGGTTGATTTTCTTCGGCATTTCCTACGGCGTGCGCACTGCTGGCCACCTGGGTGTGGACGCGCTGGTGCGGCTGACCCGGCGCCCGGTGCAGCGTCTGCTCGGCATGCTCGCCTGCCTGTGCTGCCTGGCCTATGCCGGGCTGTTCATGGTGGCCAGCTACAAGTGGGTAAGTGCGGTGATGACCGCGCATATCGGCGCCGAAGACCTCGACCAGTTCGGCATCGATGTCGGCGACATCGTGGTGATCGTGCCCATTGGCTTTGCGTTGGTATTGATCCGCTACCTGGAAATTTTCTACCGCATCTTTACCCACCGCCAGGTCGGGTTGGGGTTGGCCGACGAGGCCGGTGAGGCCAGCAAGTTGGCCGGCAGCCATGAGGAGCGTCACTGATGGCCGTGCTCTGTCTGTTTTTGCTGTTGTTCGTGTTCATGTTCCTGGGCGTGCCGATTGCGATTGCCCTGGGGCTGTCCGGTGCGGTGTCGATTTTGATGTTCAGCCAGGACTCGGTGAGTTCCCTGGCGATCAAGCTGTTTGAAACCAGCGATGCCTACACCTTCCTGGCGATTCCGTTTTTCCTGTTGTCCGGTGCCTTCATGACCACCGGCGGCGTGGCCCAGCGGCTGATCGACTTTGCCAACGCCTGTGTCGGGCATATCCGCGGTGGCCTGGCGATTGCCGCAGTGCTGGCGTGCATGCTGTTTGCAGCGCTGTCCGGGTCGTCACCGGCCACGGTGGCAGCAGTGGGTTCGATTGCCGTGGCGGGCATGGTGCGCTCCGGTTATCCGAAGGAATTTGGTGCTGGCATCATCTGCAATGCCGGGACCTTGGGCATTCTGATCCCGCCGTCGATTGTGATGGTGGTGTATTCGGCGGCGACCGAAACCTCGGTGGGCAAGTTGTTCATGGCCGGGGTGATTCCGGGCTTGCTGCTGGGCCTGATGTTGATGGTCGCGATCTACATCGTCGCCCGCATCAAGAAGCTGCCGGCGCAACCCCGGGCGACATTCCGTGAATGGCTGAGCTGTGCACGCCGAGCGTTCTGGGGCCTGTTGCTACTGGTGATCATCCTCGGCGGCATTTACAGCGGCATGTTCACCCCGACCGAAGCGGCGGCAGTGGCGGCCGTGTATTCAGCATTCGTCGCGCTGTTCGTCTACAAGGACATGAAGCTGCGCGACTGCCCCAAGGTGCTGCTGGAGTCGGGGCGCTTGTCGATCATGCTGATGTTCATCATCGCCAACGCCATGCTGTTTGCCCACGTGCTGACCACCGAACAGATCCCCCAGCAAATCACCGCGTGGGTAATCTCGGAAGGGCTGACGCCGATTGGCTTTTTGATCATGGTCAACGTGGTGCTGCTGATTGCCGGCAGCTTTATGGAGCCTTCGGCCATTGTGCTGATCCTGGCGCCAATCTTTTTTCCGATTGCGATGAAGCTCGGGATCGACCCGATTCACCTGGGGATCGTGATGGTGGTGAACATGGAAATCGGCCTGGTGCACCCGCCGGTGGGGCTGAACCTGTTCGTGACCTCGGCGGTGACCGGGCTGACATTGGGGCAGACTATTCGCGCGGCGATGCCGTGGCTGATGATCCTGTTGGTGTTCCTGATCATGGTGACGTACTTGCCGTTCATTTCCCTGGCGCTGCCGCAGTGGCTCGGAATGTAGGGTGGGAGGGGGCTTGCCCCGATGGCGATGAGTCAGACACTCCCTCATCGGGGCATAGGTATCTACACAACTCAGGGACGACGCAGGCCCTGTGGCGAGGGAGCTTGCTCCCGTGACTACCCAACGGCGGACGCTGATCTAACTGACGCGCCGCGATCCAAATGTGGGAGCTGGCTTGCCTGCGATGGCGGCCTTATTGGTCCATCGCACTCAAGATCGCGTGCGCTACTTTCACCCTTTCGGCATTCGGGTAGTTCCGGTTCGCCAGGATCACCACCCCCATGTCCTTGCTTGGCACGTACGCCACGTAAGCACCAAAGCCGCCAGTGGACCCGGTTTTGTTGTACAGCACGTTGGCCGGCTCGGCCTGGGCGGGTGTCAGCCAGGTGACCTTGTGCGGCTCCATCGCCATCGGTGTGGAGTTGCCGTCCAGTAACGCTTGCAGGCCGATGGGGTAGGGGTAGCGTTCCCAGCCCAGCCCCTGGGTCATGCCGTTGACGGTGTAGTAGCCGGCGTGAGTGGTGGCAATGGCCTGTTGCACCGGTTGTTCCAGGGTTTGCGGGTGCATGTTCGCGATCACGTAGCGGGCCAGGTCCTGGCTGCTGCTCTTGAGGCCGTAGGCTTCGAAGTCCAGGGCGCCAGGGTTGACGCGTACCGGTTTCTGCTGGCTGTCATAGCCCTGGGCGTATTGGCCAGCCTTGTCGGCGGGGACGCGGGTATAGGTATTGGTCAAGCCCAGCTTGGGCAGCAGGGTTTTTTCCATGGCGACGGTGAAAGGCTGGCCCAGGCTTTTTGCGGTCACGTAACCGAACAGGCCAATGCTGGGGTTGGAGTAAAGGCGTTGTTCCCCCGGCGCATAAGTGGGTTTCCAATGCTGGAAGTAATCCATCATGGTGGTTGCACTGTCGGCGGCATCCGGAAACTGCAGCGTCAGGCCGCCGGCGGTATAAGTGGCCAGTTGCAGCAGGCTGATGCGATCGAACGCGCTGCCAGCCAGGACGGGCAGATGTTGGCTGGTCATGTCCGACAGCTTGAGCTTGCCGATGGCCTGGGCATACCCGCCGAGGGTGGCGTTGAAGGTTTTGCTCACTGAGCCGATTTCGAACAGGGTGTTTTCGGTGACGGGTGCCTGGGTGTCTTTGGCGGCGACGCCGTAGTTAAAGTATTGCACCTTGCCGTGTTGGACGACCGCGACCGTCAGGCCCGGGATGCCTTGCTGTTTCATCAGAGGGGTGACGTGGCTGTCCACGACCTGGCGCATATCGGTGGCTGCCATGCAGCTGCCGGCGCCGAACAACAAGGCTGAAACCGCATATTTTTTCAGGGTGTGTTTCATGGTTCGCTTCCATGTAAATAAGGCAATGACGATCGGAACCTGCGCAGGCGTGGCAAATGTAGGTGGATTTCCGGGCGCCGGCAAACGATGATATCTCGCACCTGCCATTAGAAAAATTTGGGTCAAGCCATGTTGCGTTCCCACCTGCCGCTCAATGCGTTGCGCGCTTTCGAAGCGTCGGCGCGCCATTTGAGCTTTACCCGTGCGGCCATTGAGCTGTGCGTGACCCAGGCGGCGGTCAGTCATCAGGTCAAAAGTCTCGAAGCGCAACTCAACGTCACGCTGTTCAAGCGCCTGCCACGGGGCTTGATGCTCACCAGCGAAGGCGAATCCCTGCTGCCCGTGCTGCGTGACGCCTTCGACCGTATTGCCCTGACCTTGGATCAATTTGAAGGCGGGCATTACCGTGAAGTCCTGACGGTGGGGGCGGTCGGCACCTTTGCGGTGGGCTGGTTGTTGCCACGCCTGGCGGATTTTCACAGCCGCTACCCGTTGATCGACTTGCGCTTGTCCACCCACAACAATCGCGTGGATGTCGCCGCCGAGGGCCTGGATTATGCCATCCGCTTTGGCGCCGGCGCGTGGCACGGCACCGACGCCTGCCCCTTGCTTGAGGCACCGCTGACGGTGTTGTGCGTGCCGCAGATTGCCGAACAACTGCACAGCCCGGCTGACGTGCTGAAGCACACCTTGCTGCGTTCCTACCGTGCCGATGAGTGGAACCTGTGGTTCCAGGCCGCCGGTTTGCCCAGCGATACACGGGTGCCGCGCAGCGTGGTGTTCGACTCTTCGCTGGCGATGATGGAGGCCGCGCTGCAAGGGACTGGCGTAGCACTGGCGCCAGCCCTGATGTTTTCACGGCAATTGGAGATCGATGTGATCCGCCAGCCGTTCAAGGTGGGGATCACCACCGGCAGCTATTGGTTGACGCGCTTGCAGTCGCGGGCTGAGACACCCGCGATGTTGGCGTTCAAAGGGTGGTTGCAGGCAAGTGTTGGATAACATTTGGGGAGGCAGGTCCTCATTTATGTAGGAGCGAGCTTGCTCGCTCCTACATCAGGTATTGGCGGAACCATCCCAGGGTGCGTTCCCAGGCAAGGTTCGCCGCTGCTTCGTCATAGCGCGGTGTCGAATCATTATGAAAACCATGATTGGCGCCCTTGTAGATAAACGCCTCATACCTCGTCCCCGCGGCCTTCAATGCCTGCTCATACGCCGGCCAGCCTTCATTGATGCGTGTATCAAGCTCACCGAAATGCAACATGATCGGCGCCTTGATGCGCGGCACGTCCTTGGCGTCGGGTTGGCGCCCGTAGAACGACACTGCCGCGCCCAGTTCCGGGTAGGCCACCGCCGCTGCATTGGTCACGCCACCGCCGTAACAGAACCCGGTGATGCCGACTTTGCCCGTGCTGCTGTCGTGCTGCATCAGCCACTCGATGGCGGCGAAGAAGTCGTTCATCAGTTTGGTCGGGTCGACGGTCTGCTGCAGGGCGACGCCTTTTTCATCATTGCCAGGGTAGCCGCCCACCGAGGTCAGGCCGTCCGGGGCCAGGGCGATAAAGCCGGCCTTGGCCAGGCGTCGGGCGACGTCTTCGATATAGGGGTTCAGGCCCCGGTTTTCATGCACCACCACCACGGCTGGCAGCTTGCCTGCCGCCTTGGCTGGGCGCACCAGATAGCCGCGCACGGCGCCGTTGCCTTTGGGCGAGGGGTAGGTGATGTAGTCGGCGACGATATCCGGGTCGGTGAATTTCACCTGCTCGGCCAGGGCGTAATTGGGGCTCAGGGCCGCGAGCAATGCCGAAGCGGTGAGGCCACCGAGGGTGAACAGCGCGGCGCGGTCGAGAAATTCGCGGCGGTTGATCTTGCCGTGGGCATAGCCGTCGTAGAGTTCCAGCAGTTCGGGAGCAAAGTCTTTCGCGGTCAGACGAGTCATCGGTGCAGTCCTCGATTAGCGGTTGCCGTCACTGTAGACCAGGATCAAACCTCGCGGCCATGGGCGGCGGCGGCCAGTTGCCCGGTGTCGACGCGCACGAACACCGAGTCGCCGACGGCGGTGAGCACGCTGCCTGCATACACTTCGCAGACCACCCGGCTTTTGCGGCCGATTTCGCCTTCGACCCGCGCCCGCAGGACCAGGGGCACACCCATGGGCGTGGGCTTGATGAATTTGATCCCCAGATTACCGGTGACACAGTCGATACGCGGCAGGCTGCCGGGTTCACGCTGTTCGGCGCGGTAGTGGTAGGCCATGGCGGTCCAGTTGGAGTGGCAGTCCACCAGCATGGCGATCAGGCCACCGTAGACCAGGTCTGGCCAGCCGCTGTATTTGGCCTCGGGCTGATGCTCGGCAATGACGTGCACGCCATCATCATCCCAGCGGCTCTTGATATGCAGGCCATGAGGGTTGCTGCTGCCGCAGCCGTAGCAGATGCCTTCCGGCGCCGTGGTGTCCTGGAGAGAAGCGCTGTGCATGCAGAGTCCTTGTTGTTGTTTGGGCGACGCTTCTATTTAGCAGGCCAGGGGTTAGCGAGCAAACTTCTTCGCCCCGGCCACGCAGCCGATCACCGCCACCGTCACCAGCACCATGCCCAGGCTGACCTGTTCATGCAGCAAACCCGCCGCCAGCGCCAGGCCGAAGAACGGTTGCAGCAACTGCAACTGGCCGACCGCGGCAATCCCGCCCTGGGCCAGGCCGCGGTACCAGAACACAAAGCCGATCAACATGCTGAACACCGCCACGTAGCCCAGGCTCAACCAGGCCGGCAAGCTGATACCGCTGAGGGTAGACGGCGCCAACAACAGGCTCAAGGGCGCCACCACCGGCAGCGACACCACCAGCGCCCAGCAGATCACCTGCCAGCCGCCCAGGCTGCGCGACAGCTTGGCGCCTTCGGCATACCCCAGGCCGCATGCGAGCACGGCCAACAGCATCAACACATCGCCCGCGGGTGCGGCGCTCAAGCCTTGGGCAACGGCATATCCCATCACCAACAGGCTGCCCAGGATCGAAAACAACCAGAACACCGGCCTCGGCCGTTCACCGCCGCGCAGCACACCGAACACCGCCGTAGCCAGTGGCAGCAGGCCGATAAAGACGATGGAGTGGGCCGAGGTCACGTACTGCAGGGCCAGGGCCGTCAGCAGTGGAAAGCCGATCACCACGCCAAGCGCGACGATAACCAGCGGTGCCGATTGCTGGCGCGTGGGGCGTTTTTCCTTGAATACCCCCAATAGGCACAACCCCAGTAGCGCCGCGAGAGTGGCGCGGAT
This sequence comes from Pseudomonas sp. GW823-FHT02F05, assembly GCF_058797315.1. Taxonomy (NCBI): domain Bacteria; kingdom Pseudomonadati; phylum Pseudomonadota; class Gammaproteobacteria; order Pseudomonadales; family Pseudomonadaceae; genus Pseudomonas; species Pseudomonas sp. GW823-FHT02F05. Next base: position 381,131 of record NZ_JBXAJM010000001.1, on the reverse strand, counting down.
CATGGTCAGGAACACCGGATCGAATTCCATGACCGCCAGGCGCGTGGCTGGCAGCGAGCCGCTGAAAATCACCACACCGATAAAACCGTTGATCCAACCCTGGGTGCTGCTGTCTAGAGTGCCGAGAGGAGAAGTGCGTTCCATGGGGGACCTGTCCGAAAATGGCAGTTGCGTGCTGGGCATCCTAGGATTGAAGATTAAGACAATCAAAAAATTGTCATGGATACAGCCCTATGCCCCGTGCTCGCTACAAGACGCTGGTCGATACCTTCGCCGAGGCCATCCGCAGCGGCCAATTGCAGCCCGGCACGCGGTTGCCTACCCATCGGCAATTGGCCGCCGAGCATGGCCTGGCGCTGGTCACTGCCAGCCGGGTGTACAGCGAGCTGGAAGCCATGGGGCTGGTCAGTGGCGAGACCGGGCGCGGCACCTTTGTGCGTGAGATTGCCTTGCCACCGGGGCAGGGCAGTGGGCAGATGACGGTTGCGGCGGGTTTGCTTGACCTGAATTTCAACTATCCGTCATTGCCGGGCCAGGCCGAGCTGCTGCGCACGGCGTTGCGCCAACTCGCCCTGTCTGGCGACCTGGAGGCGTTGCTGCGTTACCAGCCCCATGCCGGACGTGTGCACGAACGCGCCGCGGTGGCCCGGCACTTGTTGAACCGAGGGTTGACGGTGCAAGCCGAGCAGGTGCTGGTGGTCAGCGGCGCCCAGCATGGCCTGGCGGTGAGCATGATGACCTTGCTCAAGCCTGGGGATGTGGTCGCGGTGGATGCGCTGACCTATTCGGGGTTCAAGGTACTGGCCGAAACCCTGCACCTGGAACTGGTCGCCATCCCAGTCACAGCCAACGGCCCTGATCTTGACCACCTGCACAGCCTGTGTCGCCAGCGCCCGGTGCGAGCGGTGTACAGCATGCCGACCCTGCATAACCCGCTGGGCTGGGTGATGAGCCTGGAGCAGCGCGAGCGCTTGGTGGCAATCGCCCGGCAGCACAACCTGATGATCATCGAGGATGGCGCCTATGCGTTTCTCGCCGAAGAAGCGCCGCCGCCTTTGGCAACTCTTGCACCGGAGCGCACGGTGTACATCGGCGGGTTGTCCAAAAGTGTCGCCACCGGTTTGCGCGTGGGCTTTATCGCTGCGCCTATGGCGTGGGTAAGCGGGTTGGAACGCACGATCATGGCCACTACCTGGAACGTGCCGGGGGTGATGAGCGCGATTGCGGTGGGCTGGCTCGAGGACGGCACGGTGGCGCAACTGGAGGCGCAAAAGCGTGCGGATGCCCAGGCCCGTCAAGCGTTGGCGGCGCAGGTGCTGAGAGGGGTGAAGACCATCAGTCACCCGTCCTCCTACTTTCTGTGGCTACCGTTGGCGGAAGACGCCCGCGCCGATCAGGTCGCCATGACCTTGCAGCGCGCGGGCATCTCGGTTTCAACCGCCGAACCTTTCGCGGTCTCGGCCCAGGTGCCCCACGCGCTGCGCCTGGCCCTGGGTTCGGTGCCCATGGCGGCGTTGCGTGAGGCGCTGGTGAAGGTGCGCAAGGTGGTGGCGTGGTGAGGTTTGCTCAGTACTTGTAAGCCTGGCGCCCAATCAGCAGCCATTGGCCGTGCTGTTTTTGCCAAACCTGAAAGTTGTCGATATCGGTTGGTGTGTCCACACCGCTGTTCACCGCCAGGGCATGGAAGTGGTTGCGCACCAGGGCGGTATCGCCGTTGAGAGTGATGGTCTGGTTTTGCATCTCCAGGGTTTTGAATGCGCTGGTATGGGTTTCCAGGTCGGCAATGAATTGCGCCTTGTTTTGCACCTTGCCGCTGGAGTGGCCGTAGGTGAGCTTGTCGGACGTCAGTGCATGAAGCTGCTTGAGGTCCAGATGCAGCATGGCTTGGGTCAATTGATCGACTGCCTGGGCTACATCCTTCTCGGCGGCGCCGGGCGCGGCGGCGACGTAGCCGGAGAAGAGGCACAGAAATCCGATCAGCACTTTGAAGTTGGACATGGGTGTTTCCTTATTGTTGTTAAGAAATACGACGAGGTACGTCGTCGTACAACCATGCAATATTCTCAAGGCGGAAGGAAAGTGAAATTTTGCAGGAGCTTGAGGTGAGTAGGCGCTAGAGTGTTCATCACCATCCGCGCAGCCGAGGTACATCATGGATTTTGACTGGCACAGCGACGTCATCACCCGCGCTACACCCGTCACCCCTAGCTATAAAAACACCCAGAACGTGCGCCGCTTTATGCTTGAACAGTGTGGCCCGGCGTTCAAGTTCAACCGTCCATTCATGGCGTGGATTCGTAACGGCGCACCCAAGACTTTGGGGGATGTGGTGGAGGAGTGGCAGCGTCGCAACGAGGTGCTTCGGTCCTCGCACCACGGTGTTTGAACTGAAATATGAACAAAAAGTGTGGGAGCGGGCTTGCTGTGGCGAGGGAGCTTGCTCCCGCTCGACAGCGCAGCTGGAGCCGGCTTTTTGGGGGCGCTACGCACCCCAGCGCAAGCAAGCTTGCTCGCCACAGCAAGCCCGCATTTGAGTGAGGAGCCCAGCTAGATAGCCGCCAACGGTGGCGTACGCGGCGGGATCATCCGTTTGCTGCCGGTAGCTTCGAACGCCGAGGCAAAGTGCAACAGCGCCGAATCGTCATAGGCACGCCCGGCGAAGGTCAGCCCCACCGGCATGCCAATATCCGCCATCACGCCCATCGGCACGGTGACGGTGGGCACGCCCAGGTGGCGGATGGCGAGGTTGCCGTTGGCCACCCACACGCCGTTGCTCCAGGCAATGTCGGCAGACGCTTCGTTCACATCGGCATCCGCCGGGCCTACGTCGGCCACGGTGGGGAACAGCACGGCGTCCAGCCCGAGGGTGTCCATCCAGTCTTCCAGGTCCAGGCGCCGGGTTTGCTCCAGGCCGCGCAGGCCATCGGGCACGGTGCTGATCTGGTCCCATGGCGTGATGCCGCGTTGGGCCATGCGCACGTATTCGTCCATGCCGGCGGCCAGGTCGTCTTCACGGTTGGGCAGGGTGCCGGGGTCGTGGGGGAAGATGTTCGGCCCGTCCACATCGGCCAGGCGGTTCAGGTGCGGGTCGCCGTTGGCACGCAGGAAATCATCGAAGGCCCATGCAGACAGCTCCCACAGCTCGTCGTGGAGGAACTCTTTAGAGACCAGGCCACGGGTAAACACCGTCGGCGCGCCGGGGCGGTCGCCTTCGCAGTTGGACACCAGCGGGAAATCCACTTCGATCACTTCGGCACCCGCCGCTTCCAATGCCTGGCGCGCGGCTTGCCACAGTTCGATCACCGTGGCGCGGGTGTGGATCTTTTGTCCGGTCGGGCCGCCGATACCGGGTTTTTCGCTGGTGCCAGCATCCGGGTCGGCGTTGATGTACATGCGCGGCACGCCAAAGCGCTTGCCGGCCAGGTTTTCGCTGTCGACTGCCAGCGCCGCGTAGGACACCGGGCGCACCGAGGTGACGCTGGGGATCGGCACCCAGGGTTGCAGGCGCCACAGGTCACCACGTGTGTCCGGGTCTTCGGCCACCACGACGTCGAGCACTTCCAGCAGGTCGGCCATGGTGCGAGCATAAGGCACCACCACGTCCATGGTCGGGGTCAGTGGCCAGTTGCCGCGCACCGAAATCACGCCACGGGACGGCGTGTAGGCACACAAGCCATTATTGGAGGCCGGGCCGCGACCGCTGGACCAGGTTTCTTCAGCTAGCCCGAACGCGGCAAAGCTGGCGGCGGTGGCGGTACCAGCGCCGTTGGAGGAACCCGACGCAAACGGCGCGGTGAGGTAGTCGGCGTTGTAGGGGCTTTCGGCGCGACCGTACACGCCGCGCTGCATACCGCCATTGGCCATCGGCGGCATGTTGGTCTTGCCCAGGCAGATAGCGCCACCGGCACGCAGACGCTCAATGGTGAAGGCATCGCGCTGGGCCACCAGCTTGGCAAACGCCGGGCTGCCGGATGCAGCCGTCAACCCCTTGACCAGGTAACTGTCCTTGGCGGTGTAAGGAATGCCATCCAGCGGCCCCAGGGTTTGCCCCTTGGCGCGGCGTGCATCAGACGCCTGGGCTTCTATGAGCGCATCGGGGTTGCGTACCACCACGGCGTTCAGTGCAGTGGCCGTCTGCGGGCCATCGTAGGCATCGATCCGCGCCAGGTACGCCTGCACCAGTTCAACTGCCGTGGTCTGGCCGGCTTCAAGCGCAGCGCGCAATTGGGCAATGGAGACTTCAGTAACTTGCATCACGTTTTTTTCGCCGCCTTCAAGTGGGGGTATGGCGGCAGTCTACGTACAGATATTTCACAAAACCAGCGCGGCATACTTCGTGTAGGCGGCGGGAACGACATCACCAAGCAAGGCGTCAGCAACATTGCGAGTGGCCGCCCTTTATCGCTAAGGTGGCCGCGTTGATTAACGTTGCACTTCAAGGAAGAGACCATGCACAGACCTTATATCGCCCTGGCTGCCTTGCTCGGGTTTACCCTCTATACGGTGGCGACCATGCTCACGGCAGAGCAGTCACTGCTGGCATTTGGATGGGAACTGATGTCCCGGCCCGATACGGCGCAGGTGGTGATTGACCTGTATCTGATGGCGGTGCTGGCGTGTGTGTGGATGTACCGGGATGCGCGTGGGCGAGGGCGGTCGATGGCCTCAGTGCTGCCGTATTTTTTACTGACGGCAGTGTTTGTGTCGGTAGGGCCGCTGCTCTATATCGTGGTTAATGGGTTTTCCCGGCGAACGCTCAACTAAGCCTGTATGGCAAGGGCGCAAGCTCCCTTGCCATGGGTAGTGCGCGGCCTTCAGGGATTAAGGAACGCTTGGTAGTTGTCCTTGGTGATCTGCTGATAAGGAATCGTGAGCTCCGCCGTGTACGGCTGCTGCTTGACCATCTTCACCGCCAGGTCGATGGAACCCACTGCCTGGCCCTTGTTGTCCTGGTACACCGTGACCAACAACTGGCCTTTTTTCACCGCGTCCAATCCCGCTGCGCCGCCGTCACTGCCGGCCACTAGGATGTCCTTACCCGGCTGCATGCCTGCCTGGCTGATAGCCATGGCCGCGCCAATCGCCATTTCATCGGCATTCGCGGCCACGGCATCGATTTTGCGCCCTGATACGATCCAGTTGTTCATCAGGTCAATCGCCTTGCCACGCTGCCATTCGGCGCTTTGCTCCTCGACGATCTTGATGTCGGGGTAGTCCTTCAGCACGCTCTTCACCCCCAGCGTGCGGTTATGGGTGGCGTTGTTGGACAGCAGCCCGAGCATGATCGCCAGGTTGCCCTTGCCGCCCATTTTCTCGGCCAGGTAGCGCATCTGGATTTCGCCGGCCTTGATCTCGTCCGAACCGACATAGCCCACGCCCGCTGGTACCTCCTTGAACTCCGGGCGGCGGTTGACGTACACCAGCGGGATCTTGGCCTGCTGGGCATTGAGCGTCATCTTCTGGGTGGCCGCTGTGTCCACCGCGTTGACGATAATCGCGTCCATGCCCTGGGCGGTGAAGTTTTGCACCTGATTGAGTTGTCGCACCACATCGCCCTGGGCGTCTTCAAACTGCAGGGTGACATCGGGCAGTTCCCTGGCGTGGGCGGCCATGTAGTCGCGCATTTGTGCGAGGAATACGTCGTCCACCTGGGCGATGCTCACGCCGATGCGAATGTCGGCCAGCGCCCAAGGGCTGAACGCCAGGACTAACAGTGCCGCAAGGAGTTGCTTCTTCATGGTTTTGCTCCGTTGTTTTTGTTGTTGTCAAAGCAGGGCGGTTTACGCTTGGCGTTTGGCCCGTAGCTGCACCACGGCGGCGGCGAAGTCCGAGCACGGCCAGCGTTCGTCGAGGGCTTGCAGCATCAGCTGTTGCCCGGTTTGTGGGGCCAGGCCCCTCAAGGGTGGGTCGGTGTCGAGGTTGGTGGGGAAGGAGTACCCGTCTGCGGTACAGGCGACCACGGCGTGGGCATCCAGGTTGGGGTTGGCGAGCAGCACCGGGTACACCGCCAGCATCATGCGGTCGCGGTCGATGGCTTCCATCGGCTTGCCGAACGCCGAGGAGATTTGCAGCAGGTTAGCCATGCGCTGGCGATCGGCCGTGCGGTTGGTGCCGGCGGCATGGAACAGCGCCGGGTTGAAGAACAGCAAGTCGCCCTTGTTCAGCGGCAATTGCACCGCGTGTTGCTGGAAGTAGTCGATAAACTCCGTGCGACGCCACGCCAGGTACCCCAAGGCGTACTGCTGGGAAAAGGGCAGCAGTTGGGTGGGGCCGGTTTCCAGCGGCATATCCGAGTGTGCGATAGCACCTTGCAACGTCAAATGTTGGGACAGCGCATGCAGCGGCAGCGGAAAACGTTCGACCACATCGTTGGTCTGAAAACCCAGGTGATAGTCACGGTGCGGCTGCTGCGCCTGGCCACCTGGATGCACCACATTGACTTGCGCCGTGACTTGAAAGCCCGGCCCCAACCAGGCTTCGGCAATCAACCCCAGCAGAGGGTTGGCGTAGTACTCGGCAAAAGACTCGGGGGACTGTAAGGCCGCCTTCTGCAACGCGTTCCAGATCCTGCCATTGCTACCGGCCTTGGCAAAGTGATCGGCAGCCACGCCTTGGGCGGCTTCATGGGCAAAGATCGCGTCGAAGACCTGGCTGTGGCGGTCCACCACTTCCAGGTCTTCATAGGCTTGGCGCACCACCATTACGCCGGGCCCGTCACGGAACAGGTGATGCAGCTCGTTCATGACGACCAGGCGGTCGCTGTTGCGCAAGGTGTGGGCCTGATAGATCGGCACACTGCCTTGTACCTCAAGGCACAGCGGGTAGTCGCTGGGGTTGGTGCGCTGCGCACAGATCCGGCTGAAGTCGGCCAGGCGCACCGCGTCGCCGTTTACGAAAGCCGACATCACACACCTCCTGGAAGGCTCAGGGCCTGGTGAGGTTGCGGGGTGCTGCTGTCGGTGCAGCCGATCACGCCCTGTTCCAGGTCGATGACCGCGCCGCTCATCATTCCCGACTCGGCGGACAGCAAAAATGCCACGCTGCGCGCCACCTCTTCGGGCTTGAGCAGGCGCCCAAACGGTTGGGCGCGTTCGGCTTCGGCCAGCCAGCCGTCCTGGGCGCCGTGGTACTGGCGCTGGATCTGATCCTCGTGGGGCGTGTCCATCCAGCCGATGTTCAGGCCATTCACGCGGATGCGGTTGCGCAAGGCACTGAACGCTACGTTCTTGGTCAGGATCGCCAGCGCGCCCTTGGACGCCGCGTAGGCACTCAAGAACGATTGCCCACCATGGCCGGTAACGCTCTGGATATTGACGACCGCACCTGCGACACCGTTGCTGATCATCAGCTTCAACGCTTCCTGCATGAGGAAAAACGGCGCCCGTACATTGACCGCAAACAAGCGCTCGAACAGCTCCGGCGAGGTGTCAAGAATGGTGCCACGGTCAGACATGCCGGCGCAGTTCACCAAGCCGTGCAAGGTGCCGAAATGGACGCGCGCTGCTTCGATGATAGCGCGGCAGTCTTCGACCTTTTCCAGGTCGGCCTCGACAAAAAATGCCTGGCAATCCAACTGGGCCAGCTGGCGCACCTGCGCGTCGCCCTCGGTACGGCGACGCCCGCAAATGATCAGCCCGGCCGCACCACGGCGAGCCAGGGTATGGGCCACCGCCGCGCCGAGGCCCTGGGTGCTGCCGGTGACGACAAAGTATTGGCCGCTGAACGAGGTCGCAAGATCGGTGTGGGGCATTGGGGTTCTCCTGGAATTTTTGTTGTTTTGCTGGCCCGGCTCGACGCCGGGCAAAACTGAGACTAGCATTGCAAAACCTCAATAACGCCCAAAAAAGACCTCAAAAACACCTCAGGCGAAACCCATGCTCGAACGCGCAAAACACTTTTCCATCAAGCAACTCGCCACCCAGGCTGGCGTCAGCAAGGCCACGGTGGACCGCGTGTTGCACCAGCGCGGCAGCGTGCACGCCCAGACACGGCGGCGTATCGAGCAGGCATTGGAGGAGTTGGAATCCCAGGAAAAAAATGGCTTGGCCGTGGGGCGTACCTTCCATGTGGACGTGATCATGCACACGCCCCAGCGTTTCAGCGCGGCGGTGCAGGCGGCGATCGTTGGCCAATTGGCCAGCCTGGCACCGTTTCGCATCGCGCCACGTTTTCACCTGTTCGAGGAGATCGAGCCCCAGGCCATGCATGACCAACTGCTGCGCTGCCTCGACACGGGCAGCCAGGGCGTGGTGCTCAAGGCTGCGGATGAGCCGGCGGTGAACCTGGCCGTCAAGCAGCTGATTGCGGCCGGTATTCCGGTGGTGACCTTGGTCACCGACCTGCCCCAAAGCGAGCGCATCGGCTATGTGGGCATGGACAATCGCACGGCCGGCCAGACAGCGGCCTACCTGATGTCGCGCTGGCTGCCGACCGAGGCGCAGGACGTGGCGGTGGTGATCGGCAGCGAATTGTTCCGCGGCGAAGAAGAGCGCGAGATGGGTTTTCGTACCTGGCTGCGTGGCCGCGCCGAGTACCTGCGAGTACTGGATATCAGCGGCGGCTACGGCGTGTATGAGCGCACCTTTGAGCGAGTGACCCAAGCCTTGCTCCAGCACCCCGGGCTGAAGGCGGTGTACAGCGTCGGCGGTGGCAACCGCGCAATTGTCGACGCGTTTACCGCCCAGGACCGTCCATTGGAGGTGTTCATCGGCCACGACCTTGACGAAGAAAACCGCCAACTGCTGAGGGAAGAAAAAGTCGCGGCGATCATCGATCACAACCTGCAGATCGATGCCCGCCACGTATTCCTGCACATCCTGCACTACCACCGGCTCTGGAAGGCCGGGCCGATTGCGCCGTCACAGGTGCAGATCGTCACGCCGTTCAACCTGCCGGACTGAAGCGCTGAAATACCACATCCAATAACAATCCAGGAGTTCGACCATGCTACGTATCGCCGTTCTAGGTGCCGGGCGCATCGCCAAGATCCATGCCGCCAACGTTGCCGCCCATCCCAATGCCACGCTGGCGCTGGTGGCCGATCCCTGGCGCGCAGGTGTCGATGCCTTGAGCACCCAGTTGGGGTGTGAAGCCGCGTATGACTGCGCCGCCGTGCTGAGCCGCGAGGACATCGATGCGGTGGTGATCGGCACGCCCACCGACACCCACATCGACCTGTTGCTGGCTGCGGTGGCCCAGGGCAAGGCGGTGCTCTGCGAAAAACCCATCGACCTGGACATCGCCAAGGCGCGCAGCGCGGCGCAAACCGTGGAGCGCCAGGGCGGCAAGGTAATGCTCGGTTTCAACCGGCGCTTCGACCCAGACATGCTGCGCCTGCGCCAGGCGCTGGACGCCGGCCAGATCGGCGTCGTGCGCCAGGTGATCATCACCAGTCGCGACCCTGGCCTGGCACCGCGTGACTATCTGGAACACTCTGGCGGGATCCTGCGCGACATGACCATCCATGACTTTGACACCGCTCGCCATTTGCTCGGCGAGGAACCGGTAGAAGTCAGCGCCTTCGCCAGTCGCCTGGTGGACCCGACCCTGGAGCAGATCGACGACTACGACAGCGTCATGGTTTTGCTACGCACCGCTTCGGGCAAACAATGCCATATCAACTGCTGCCGCCAGGCGGTGTATGGCTATGACCAGCGCGTAGAAGTTTCCGGCGCCAGCGGCGTGCTGCTGACCGACAATCACCGGCCCAGCACCGTGCGCCATTGGAGCGCTGAGCACACCGAAGCGCTGGAGCCGTTGCAGCATTTTTTCCTTGAGCGTTACGCGGATGCGTATCGCAATGAGCTGACGCAGTTCATCGATGCGTTGAACGAGGGGCGCGAGTTGCCCACCAGTATGCGCGATGGCCTGTATGCGTTGCATCTGGCTGATTGTGCGTTGGAGTCGGTGAAGACCGGGCGCAGTGTGAGGGTCGGTCATGACCTGTAGCACGGCTGGGGGGTAGCTTACGTGGCCAGCGATGCGCTGTGGGTGCGGGCTTGCTCGCGAAGGCGGTGTGACAGTCAAGAACCTCATAGGTTGTGCCACCGTCTTCGCGAGCAAGCCCGCTCCCACATTTGGGGGGCGTGGAGTCAGTCAGGTACCCGTTGGCTTGCAGTCCAGCCCAACCAATCAGACCCCCTTGGTAGAAGGCAGCAGTACCGTCAGGATACCCACCAGCGGCAGGAACGAGCACAGCTTGTACACGTATTCGATGCCGTGATGGTCAGCGAGCATCCCGAGCAGCGCCGCGCCGATCCCGCTGAAGCCGAACATCAGGCCGAAGAATATCCCGGCGATCATGCCCACATTGCCCGGCACCAATTCCTGGGCAAACACCACGATGGCCGAGAACGCCGAGGCGATGATAAAGCCGATGACCACGCTGAGTACGGCGGTCCAGAACAGGTCGACGTAGGGCAGGGCCAGGGTGAACGGTGCGGCGCCGAGGATCGAGAACCAGATGACTTTCTTGCGGCCGATCTTGTCGCCGATCGGGCCACCGGCAAAGGTGCCCACGGCCACCGCGCCGAGGAACAGGAACAGGTACATCTGCGAGCTGGCCACCGACAGCTGGAATTTCTCGATCAGGTAGAACGTGAAGTAACTGGTCAGGCTGGTCATGTACCAGTATTTGGAGAACACCAGCACAGCCAATACCACCAGGGCGAAGGTCACGCGGCCTTTGGACAAACCGTGGGTCGCCTGGCTGCCTTGCTTGAGCTTGAACAGGTTGAGGTGGTGGCGGTACCAGCGGCTCAAACCGTACAGCACCAGGATGGCGAACACCGCAAACAGGCCGAACCAGGCAATGTGGCTTTGGCCGTAGGGAATGATGATCGCCGCCGCCAGCAACGGGCCGAAAGCGCTGCCGGTGTTGCCGCCGACCTGGAAGGTCGATTGCGCCAGGCCGTAGCGCCCACCGGAAGCCAGGCGTGCGACGCGGGAGGTTTCCGGGTGGAAGGTCGATGAGCCCACACCCACCAGCGCCGCCGCGAGCAATATCGCCGGGAAGTTGCCGACAAAGGCCAACATCAGGATGCCGATCAAGGTGCACACCATGCCCGCTGGTAATAACCAGGGTTTGGGGTGGCGGTCGGTGTGGTAGCCGATCCACGGTTGTAGCAGGGAGGCGGTCAACTGGAAGGTCAGGGTGATCAGGCCGACCTGGGTGAAGCTCAGGCCGTAGTTGGCTTTGAGCATCGGGTAGATCGATGGCAGCACAGCCTGGATCAAGTCATTGATCAGGTGCGCCAGGGCACAGGCGCCCAGGACGCGCATGACTAAGGGGCTTATTTGCGGGCTGGTCGAAGGTGCGGCGGGTGACGCTGTGACTGTGGACATGCGGGCATTCCGTACAAGGCAGCTAACAGGCGTGGAGGCGGGCGGCGGTGATGTGAACCGCCACTCCATCTGGACTCGGCGTTTATGCTAGATTCGGCGCCAATGCCTGTCTCGCGCAATTCGGGCAGAAACCATCGCAAAAAGGGCGAAATGATCAAATCACTGGATAAATTTCTGCGAGAGATCGATGAGGGCGACTGGGCCGTCATCAGTTCGGCCACCGATTACCCCGAAAACTGGGTGATCCCCGAACACAGCCACAACAAGCACCAACTGCTGTACGCCATTGGCGGTGTGATGGTGGTGTACTCGGCCCTGAGGCAATGGACGGTGCCGCCCAATCGTGGCTTCTGGATGCCTTGCGGTCAAGTTCACTCGCTGCGCTGCGTGGGTACGCTGCAGATGCGCAGCGTGTTCGTGCGCCCGGACAGCTTCCCCAACCTGCCGGCCGAGCCCAAGACGGTGACGGTCTCGCCGCTGCTGAGCGAACTGATCAAGGCCTCGGTCAGTTTGAAACCGCCATATGCCGAGGATTCACGCGACGCGCGGATCATGCACCTGATTCTTGACGAGCTGGCCATTCTCCCGGCCTTGCCGCTGTCGCTGCCCCAGCCTGCCGACCCGCGTCTGAGACCGATTTGCCTGGCGTTGCAGGATGAGCCGAGTGATGCCTCCACCGTCGCCGACTGGAGTGCGCGGTTGGGATTGGACCAGACCACCATCCAGCGCCTGTTCCGCAAGGAAACCGGCATGACCTTCGGCCAATGGCGCCAGCAAGCGCGGCTATTGCTGGCGCTGGAACGCATTGCGGTGGGGGAGAAGATCATTGATGTGGCGTTTGAATTGGGCTACGAAAGCCCCAGCGCTTTTACCAGCATGTTCAAGAAACAGTTTGGTAAAACGCCGAGTCATTTTTTCAAGTAGCGTCGCTCGCCATGCGCGCATGAGCAGGGCGGCGGGATGCCAGGTAAGCCAGCAGCGTGGCGACTACCAGCAAGGCGGCGCTCAGCTCGAAGGTGGCCCGGTAGCCGCTCAAGTCGAATGCCACGCCACCGACGGTGGCACCGGCGGCAATCGCCAACTGGATGATGGCGACCATCAACCCCCCGCCGGCCTCAGCGTCGTCGGGCAAGGTGCGTGCCAGCCATGTCCACCAGCCAACCGGAGCAGCTGTCGCTACCAGGCCCCAGCAGCCCAACAGCAGGGTGGTGACAATCGCTGAACCGCCGAACCCCACCAGCGCAAGGGCAATGCCGGCCATGATCAACGGAATGGCAATCAGCGTCGGGTACAGGTGACGCTTGAGCAAATGCTCAATCAACACCGTACCCGCCAGGCCGGCCAGGCCGAGCACCAGCAGCATCAGCGACAGGGTGGACACCTCCACCCGGGTCACGCCTTCCAGGAATGGCCGCAAGTAAGTGAACAGCATGAACTGGCCCATGAAGAACAGGCTGACGGCGCACATGCCCAAGGCCACCTTGGAGTTTTTCAGCAGGCGCAGCGCATTGCCGGTGGCCGCCGTGCCGCTGTGCTTGAGCGCCGGCAAGCTCAGCCACAGCCAGGCCAGCGCAATCACGGCCACTGGCACCACGCAAAAGAATGCGCCGCGCCAGCCAATCAGGCCGCCAAGAAAGCTGCCCAGCGGCGCCGCGATCACCGTCGCCAGGGCGTTGCCACCGTTGACGATGGCCAAGGCCCGTGGCACTTGGGCGGGCTCGACCAGGCGCATTGCCGTGGCCGCCGACAGTGACCAGAAGCCGCCAATCGCCACTCCAATCAACGCGCGCCCGAGCATGAACACCGCGTAATTCGGTGCGAACGCCACCACGCTGCCAGAGACGATCATCAGCAGGGTCAGGGCCATCAGCAGGCGCTTGCGATCCATCCGCGCGGCAACCGCCGCGATCACCAGGCTGGTGAGCAAGGCGAACACCCCGGACACGGAAATGCCCTGGCCGGCCTGGCCTTCAGTGATGTGCAAGTCAGCGGCCAGCGGTGTGAGCAGGCTGACCGGCATGAACTCGGAGGCGACCAAGGCAAACGCCGCGAGCGACATCGCCAGCACCGCGCCCCAGCGTTGCGGTTGAGGGGTAACGGAACTCACTGCAAGTGGCTCTGGAAGAAGGTGGTGAGCGTGTCAAACGGGATCAGTTCGACGCGGTCGTACAGGTCTACATGGCCGGCGTTGGGGATGATCAGCAATTGCTTGGGCTCGGCGGCGCGTTGATAGGCGTCTTCACTGAATTCACGGGAGTGCGCGTTGGCCCCGGTAATCAGCAGCAGTGGGCGCGGCGAGATCGTCTCGATATCGTTGAAGGGGTAGAAGTTCATGAACTTGACGTTACTGGTCAGCGTCGGCCGGGTGGTGGTCTGCGATGAGGCGCCTGCCGGGGTGACTTCGCCGCGCGGGGTGCGGTAGAAGTCGTAGAACTCGTCGCCGACCGGGTCGCCGGTAAGGCTCTGCGGCGTGCCACCGGTGTAGAGGGTCTCGCCGCCCTGGAACTCTACATAGCGCTGGTTGGCGGCCTGGCGCAGGATCTGCTGGCGCTGTTGCAAGGTCATGCCGTGCTTGAGGCCATTGCGGTTGGCCGCGCCCATGTCGTACATGCTGACGGTGGCGATTGCCTTGAGACGCGGATCGATCTTCGCAGCACTGATCACAAAACTGCCGCTGCCACAAATGCCGATGGCACCGATGCGTTCCCGGTCGACCTGTGGGCGAGTGCCGAGAAAGTCCACGGCGGCGCTGAAGTCTTCCACGTAGAGGTCGGGCAACACCGCGTTGCGTGGTGTGCCGGCGCTTTGGCCCCAGAACGACAGGTCCAGGGACAGGGTCACGAAGCCCTGTTCAGCCATTTTGGTGGCGTAGAGGTTGGCGCTTTGCTCTTTGACGGCGCCCATCGGGTGGCCGACGACCAGGGCTGCGTGCTTTGAGCCTGGGGCAAGGTGCCTGGGCATGAACAGCGTGCCTGCGACCTGCATGCCGTATTGATTGTTGAAGGTGACAGGTTCGGCCGTCACTGTGTCGCTGCTGTAGAAGTTATCCGCACCGTTAGACATATCGGCTCCAAATGAAGAAAGAGAAGTCACCAACAAACCCAGGGCGAGCAAGAGGCGTTTCATAGGGTGTTCCTCGTGAAGTGTCAGCACATTTTCCGGGTGACGGCAGGGCTTCTGTAGTGCATTTGAGTGGATTACTTGCCTGATCCTCTGAGTTTCAGCGCCAGGTGACGACGCCCGTGACTTGCGCGGGTAAAGTGCAATGAAGCATTGAAAGGGGCTGTCATGACATCCACTCCCACCCCATTGAACGCGCTGATCCAGTCGATTGGTTCGCGCACGCCGTCGCCCGGCGACTACGCCATGCCGATCCCCGGCCTGGGCTTTTATCGGCGTGAGCAACCCGCTGCGCCGGTGGTGTGCATGGTTGAGCCGTGCATCGTGCTGGTGGCCCAGGGCGAGAAGCAGTTGTGGGTCGGTGGCGAGGGCTACCCCTACGACACTTCCCGGTTCCTGGTGACGTCGCTGGACATTCCGGCCAATTCCGAGGTGCTGGCGGCCAGCCCTGAGCAACCGTGCCTGGGGCTGACGTTCAAGCTGGACCTGCGCATGCTCGCGGAGCTGATCGCCCAGGGTGGCTTGCCACCGGTGCGTGAGCGTGCGGTCATGAAGGGCGTGGGGATCGGCACGGTCACCGACGGCATGCTGGCCGCATTCGCGCGCCTGGTGGCGTTGCTGGATGAACCCGAGGCTATTCCGGTACTCGCGCCATTGATCCAGCGCGAGATTCATTACCGGCTATTGAAAAGCGACCAGGCCGGCCGACTGCGCCAGATCTGCTCGGTGGACGGACAGGGCTATCGAATTGCCAAGGCGATCGACTGGCTGAAGTTGAATTTCGACGCAGCCCTGCGTGTGGAAGAGCTGGCAGCGCGGGTGCAAATGAGCGCGGCGACCTTTCACCATCACTTCCGGCAACTGACCGCGATGAGCCCGCTGCAATACCAGAAATGGCTGCGTCTGAATGAAGCACGACGATTGATGTTGAACGAGCACCAGGATGTCTCCAGTGCCGCGTTCAAAGTCGGGTATGAGAGCCCGTCGCAATTCAGCCGTGAGTACAGCCGGCTGTTCGGGGTGCCGCCCAAGCGTGATATGGCGACACTGCGGGGCAGGGCAGGTGTCAGTGATCCGCCGGGGTCAGATTAGCGTAGAAGATGCAGCCAATCAGCCGTGCGAACAGGCTCAGGGTTTCCGGCAGGTTCGGGTCGTCGAACAGCATGGCCCGTGAGTCCAGCGCACACAGCGCCCCGAACAGGCGGCCATCGGGCAGGAAGATCGGCGCGCCGGCGTAGCTTTCGATGGCGTATTGCTTGACCACCGGGCGTGACGCGAAACGGCCGTTCTGGCTGATCTGGGGGATGAACAGGGTGTGTGGGTTGATGCAGAACTCACTGCACAGGGTGGTTTCAAGGTCGAGTACGTCGTCGACGTTGATGCCCATTTGCAGCGGGTCGTAGGCCGAACACACCACCCATTCCTGGTCGGTGAACTTGGCGATGCCGGCGAATCTCATCCCGGTCAGACGAGTGACCAGCTTGAGGATGTTGGTGGTTGCTTCAATTTCGGCAATGGCGGCGCGCTCGTCTGCGCTGAGTAACCTGTGTGCGGCGGTGACGCTTGAAACCATGCTGAACGCTCCAATGGCGTGGTCGCAGGCCGCGACCACGCACAGTCAGGTTATTAGTTGATGCGCGGGTGTTGCTGTACCAGGTTTTCCCGCTTGGTTTGCAGCGCGGCAATCTCGGCATCGATGTCTTCGATTTTCTGCTCGATATTGTCGTGATGCTCCTGCAGCAGCTCCTTGGCTTCTTCCATGTCGGAAGCCGCCGGGGCCGCGCCACGCAGGGGCTTGTTGGCGGTTTCCTTCATGGTCAGGCCCGTGATCAGTCCAACCACTGCAAACACCATCAGGTAATAGGCGGGCATGTACAGGTCGTTGGTGCTCTCCACCAGCCAGGCCACGGCGGTCGGCGTAACACCGGCGATCAGTACCGAGACGTTGAACGCACTGGCCAGGGCGCTGTAGCGCAGATGGGTGGGGAACATTGCTGGCAAGGTCGACGCCATCACGCCGATAAAGAAGTTCAGCACCACCGCCAGAATCAACAGGCCGCCGAAAATCAGGCCGGTCTTGCCACTGGTGATCAGCATGAAGGCCGGGATCGACAGGAACAGCAGGCCAATGCTGCCGGCGATGATGAAGGGCTTGCGGCCGATCTTGTCGCTGACGAAACCAATGAACGGCTGCACGAACAACATACCGACCATAATCGCGATGATGATCAGCACGCCGCTGTTTTCGGCATAGTGCAGGTTGTGGGACAGGTAGCTCGGCATGTAGGTGAGCAGCATGTAGTAGGTCACGTTGGTGGCCGCGACGATACCGATGCAGGTCAGCAGGCTGCGCCAGTGCTTGGTGGCGATTTCCTTGAACGAGACTTTAGGGCCGTGGCTCAGGCCTTCGCGGTCACCCTGTTCGAGTTTGTCGACATGCTGTTGAAACGCCGGGGTTTCTTCCAGCGCGTGGCGCAGGTACAGGCCGATGATGCCCAGGGGCAGGGCGAGGAAGAACGGCAGGCGCCAGCCCCAGGCCTCGAATTCGGCTTCACCGAGCACGGTGGAGATCAACACCACCACACCCGCGCCGAGCACGAAACCGGCGATGGAGCCGAAGTCCAGCCAACTGCCAAGGAAGCCGCGCTTGCGATCCGGGGCGTATTCAGCCACGAAAATCGACGCGCCGGTGTACTCACCGCCCACCGAGAAACCCTGGGCCATTTTGCACAGCAGCAACAGGATCGGCGCCCAGATGCCAATGGAGGCATAGCCGGGGATCAAGCCGATGGCGAACGTGCTCAGGGACATGATCACGATGGTGGCGGCCAGGACTTTTTGCCGCCCGTACTTATCGCCCAGTGCGCCGAAGAACAGGCCGCCCAACGGGCGAATCAGGAAAGGTACGGAGAAGGTGGCCAGTGCTGCGATCATCTGCACGCTGGGGGAAGCGTCGGGGAAGAACACCCTGCCCAGCACATAGGCGACAAAGCCATAGACGCCAAAGTCGAACCATTCCATGGCATTGCCAAGTGCGGCGGCGGTGATCGCCTTGCGCATCTTGTTGTCGTCGACAATGGTGATGTCTTTCAATCCGATGGGTTTGACGCGTTTTTTACGTAGTTTCATGCGGGCCACTCAAAAGCTGAACAGGGGAGGTGCCATCGCTACGATGGCACCGCTCTGTCAGTTCAGATACAAGTGGACACGAAATAATTCACCGCTTTGTGTATTTTTTCTCGCATGGGTAAAAATGCCTGGTTCTGAAGGCCGATGCATAGCTACCGGCAAAACAGATCAAATGTGGGAGCTGGCTTGCCTGCGAAAGCGGTGGTTCAGTTAAAGATTCAGTGACTGGCACTCCGCTTTCGCGGGCAAGCCCGCTCCCACAAGGGGAGGCATTGTCAGTCAGGCAAAACAGGGAAGTCATTTAAATGCCAAGCAGTCATTCACGCCTTACCTACCGCCAACCACGACCCGCAGACGTTCAGCGATTGTTCGCGATCTTCGGCGATCCACAGACCAACCTGTTCAATCCTGCCGGCCCGCTGCCCAACCTGGGGGCGGCACAACGGCTCTTGGATCACTGGCTGGAGCAATGGGCTTCCCAGGGCTACGGCTGGTGGGCGATTGCCCGCAAAGAGACCCCCGACCACATCATCGGGTTTGGCGGCATCGCGCCCCTTAATTACCTGACGCAGCGGCGCATCAACCTTGGCTATCGTCTGGCCGTGGAGGCCTGGGGGCAGGGGTATGCCACTGAGCTGGGTCGTGACGCCCTGGCGCTCGCGTTCGACACGCTATCGCTACCGGAAGTCTTCGGGTTAGTGCGGCCCGATCATGCTGCGTCGATCCGCGTATTGGAGAAGCTCGGCATGCAACGCTTTGGCCTGCTGGATGATGTCCCCGGTCAAGCGCCCAGCCTAGTGCTCAGGGTTTGTCGTCCTACAACTGCACAGCACTGACATTTTTCGAATTCACGTAAATCCTGGATAAGCGGCAATCTTTGCGATTGACACTGCGAGGGCGTCTCGCTATAAAACTCGAAGTTGTACGACGACATATGACGTTACATATGTCCTACCTAACAAAAATAAAAAGTGATGCCATGAATCTGAACGAGCCCATCAGTGCCCTTCGTGTCGGCCAGGCGGTCGGCAGCTATCGCTGGACGATCTGCGCGATGTTGTTTTTCGCGACCACGGTCAATTACCTCGACCGCCAGGTGCTCAGCCTCTTGGCACCGCAACTGTCAACGCAGTTTGGCTGGAGCAACACCGATTACGCCAACATCGCGGCGGTGTTCCAGTTTGTCTACGCCATTTCCATGCTGTTTGCCGGGCGCTTCGTCGACAGGATCGGCACCAAGGCCGCCTATGTGGTAGCCATTGGCATCTGGTCCACTGGCGCGATCATGCATGCGTTTTCGGTGCCGATGGGCGAGGGCATCGCGGCGGTCAGTGGTGCCATTGGCCTGGCGGTGATCCCGGTGTCCATTGCCGGTTTCATGCTCTCAAGGGCTGTGTTGGCGATTGGCGAAGCGGGTAACTTCCCGATCGCGATCAAGGCCACTGCCGAATATTTCCCCAAGAAAGAACGCTCCCTGGCCACCGGCATCTTCAATTCCGGCGCCAACGTCGGCGCGATTCTGGCGCCCATCTGTGTCCCCTTGATTGCTGGCATGTGGGGCTGGGAGGCGGCGTTTATGGTCATCGGTATGCTGGGTTTTGTCTGGGTTGCCGTGTGGGCCGCCGTGTATGAAAAACCGGAACAGCAAAAACGCCTGTCACCTGAGGAACTGGCCTACATCCGTAGCGACCAGACCGTACAACCATTTACCCCGGCACCGACGGGCACCGCAGGGAAGAAAGTCTCCTGGTTCAAACTATTGACCTACCGCCAGACCTGGGCGTTTGCCTTCGGCAAGTTCATGACCGACGGCGTGTGGTGGTTTTTCCTGTTCTGGTTGCCCACCTACCTGTCTGCCCAATACGGCATGAAAGGCGCCGATATCGTGATGCCGCTGGCGGTGCTGTACAGCATGACCATGGTCGGCAGTATTGGCGGCGGCTGGTTCCCCAGCTACTTCATGGCGCGCGGCGATGCCCCCTATGACGGGCGCATGAAAGCCATGCTGGTGATTGCGCTGTTCCCGCTGGTGGTGTTGCTGGCGCAGCCGTTGGGTTACCTCAGCTTCTGGGTGCCGGTGCTGCTGATCGGTGTGGGCGCTTCGGCACACCAGGCGTGGTCATGCAACATTTTCACCACCGTATCCGATATGTTCCCGCAGAAAACCGTGGCCTCGGTGGTCGGCATTGGCGGCATGGCCGGTGGCCTGGGTGGCGTGCTCATGACCAAGATCGGTGGCTGGGTGTTCGACTATTACAAGTCCATCAACGACATCCATACCGGCTACATGATCATGTTTGCCATCTGCGCCCTGGCTTACCTGGTGGCCTGGAGCGTGATGAAGGCGCTGGTGCCGCGCCACAAGGAAATCACTGACCTGTAACGCCACCTAGAAAGGTCATCAAGGCAGCGACGATGACCTCGGGCGCGTCCTCTTGCACCAGATGCCCCGCACACGGGACGCGCAGGTAGCGTGCACCTAATCTATCTGCGAGCGCGTCGCCCTGTGCCACGTTGATCCATTGGTCCTCCTCTCCCCAGAGCAATTGCACCGGGCAACGCAGCCCGGTGAGCCGGTCTTCAATCTGGTCGGTATAGCGCTGGTCCATTTGCGCAATCTGGCGATAGAAGGCGGGCTGGCCAATCTCGCCTGTCCAGGGCGTGACGTAGGCGAGCAGCACCTCGGCAGGTAGCGGCGTGAAGGCGGCGCCCTGTAGATAGGCACGCACAATCGCCTCATGGATATAGACCGGCGCGTCGCTGAAGGCCTGTTCATGGCGGCGCACATGCTGCACCAGTGGCGAACCCCAGGGCGCCATGGCGACGGGGTCGATCAAAGTCAGGCTGGCATAGTCGCAGCCATCGAGCAGATGCGAGCGCAGTGCCGTGGCACCGCCAAAATCATGGGCCAGCACATGGGGGCGTTCCAGGCCCCAATGGTGCAGCAGGGCGGCGAGCAACAGGTTTTGCACGCCCAGGGACACGTCCTGGCCCGGCGCCTGTTCAGACTGGCCATAGCCAAGCAGGTCGTAATAGAACACGCGGTACTGCTGGGCAAACAAGGGCGCGATACGCCGCCACACATGGGAGGAGAACGGCGTGCCATGCACCATCACCAGCGCCGGCCCCTGGGTACCCAGCTGGCCCCAGCGCACGGTTTGATTGTGGAAGTCAAAGGTGTGGGGCAGTGCCAGTGCGTCGTTTGAATGGGTCATGGTTGAGTCTCCCCTAAGGTCTGATGGGTTGTGGCGGGTTTTGCCTGCGCCAGGAGGATACGAACCGCCATGACCACGCCGACGAGCACGGCAGCCAGGCCCACGGCTTCCATTGGCGTCGGCCAGCGCCGGTGAAAGCCTAGACCGAGCAGGCTGGCGAAGAGTGATTCCAGGGCAATCAACTGACCGCTCAGTACCATGGGCAGGCGCCGCGTTGCCGCATTCCAGGCCCAGGCGCCGACCGCCGTGGACATCACCGCGATGCCCAGGCTCCAGGCATACAGCGGCCATGCCTGGCTCCAAGCCGCGCCAAGGGTCGGCAACCGGAACAAGCCCAGCGCGTATAGCCATGGCAGCAGGCACAGCGCCGCGCCGCCTGCGCCTACCAGCATCAGGGCAGTCCACAGACCGGTTGCGCTGGCTGGCAGGCGCGCCAGTTGCTGTTGATTGATGACGCTGAACCCCAGCCACAAGGCCACTGCGCCCAGGGAGAAGCACAAAGCCGCCAGCCAGGAACCGGTGC
The DNA here is from genome assembly GCF_058797315.1 of Pseudomonas sp. GW823-FHT02F05. Taxonomy (NCBI): domain Bacteria; kingdom Pseudomonadati; phylum Pseudomonadota; class Gammaproteobacteria; order Pseudomonadales; family Pseudomonadaceae; genus Pseudomonas; species Pseudomonas sp. GW823-FHT02F05. The sequence continues at coordinate 359,801 of NZ_JBXAJM010000001.1, read as the reverse complement.
CGGAGGCGGGCAGTTGGAGGCTGCTGACCGTGGCCAGCAACAGCCCCATGGTGAGGCAGGACAACGGCATCACCAACTGGCGCCATTGCAGGGTCTTGTGACTGGCGTTGCCTATCAACGCCAGTAGCACCGGGACCATGCCGACAAACGCTGGCGTCAGCACCGGGCCGCCGAACATCACGCCGGCAGCAATGCACACGCCATAACCGAGGCAACCCAGTGCGCCCAGTGCTGCCGCCAGTACGCACTGGCCGGTGCTGAGTACACTCAATTGCGCCCTGCACACCATGATCCAGACGAGACCCAGCCCACCGGCCATCAGAAACCGTACGGCCATCAAGTCGTAGAGGCTGTAGACGCCGGTGACGTAGGGCGCAATGAAGTTCAGCGCCCAGCCAAGGGTGGCGACAACGGCAAATATCACACCGGTAAAGAGTGAGGTGCGGGCGCTGGTCATGAGGCTGATCCATGAAGTGAGGGATTCATGGTGCCCAGCGCTGCGGCTGTGCTACAAACGAGTTTTCAGCCTTGGATGCATAACCACAGATTATGAATGCACTTGGCAAAACCTTACCGCCTCTGGCCAGCCTCCTGCCGTTTGAAGCGGCGGCGCGCCTGGAGAGTTTCTCCAAGGCGGCCGATGAATTGCACCTCACCCAGGCAGCGGTCAGTCGGCAGATCCGCGGGCTGGAGGACAACCTGGGGGTCAAGCTGTTTTGTCGGCGCAACCGTGGGGTGTTCCTGACGCAAGAAGGGCGTGAGCTGGGGCGGGTGGTCAGCCTGGCCTTGCACAGCATCAGCGAGGGCGCGGTCAGCCTGAGAACATCGCCCCAGCGAAATCGCGTGGTACTGCTATGCCAGCTATGCGAGGCGTTCTATTGGTTGATGCCGCGCCTGGCGACCTTCCACCAGCAATACCCGCAGATCGAGATCCAGGTGGTGACCTGCACGCGGCCGATCACCCAGTTCGACGGGCATTTCGATGTGGCCCTGCAAAGTACCCGGCGCGCCAGTGGCAGCCATACGCTGATGTTCACCGCCTCCGACGAGGTGTTCCCGGTGTGCAGCCCCAGCTACCTCTGCCCGGAACAACCGTTATCACTGGCTGAATTAAAGCCCTGCACCTTTCTGCACCACAGCTCCGAGCCTCCGCACTTGATGGAATGGGATGAGTGGCTGCAGATGTTCGGCCACACGCTGGCCAGGGATGCACGCAGTGCCACCTTCGACAGTTACCCGCTGATGTTGCAAGCCGCCGTGGAAGGGCACGGTATCGCCATGGGTTGGCGTCGTACCGCAAGCCGGCTGATTGAGAGTGGGGCGCTGGTGCGGCCCTGCGCAGAAAGCGTGTTTTTGCCCGAGGCTATTTCGGTCTACAGGCAGCAAGGGGCGGGCAGTCGGGAGGAGGTCACGGCGTTGTTGGCCTGGCTTGACGCACAATTGCAAAGTGACGGCTGACAGGGGCGTCGCTGCCCCTGTCATCTGCGGTTATTGGTTACGCGTGACGCGCCAAATCGTATTGGCCAGGTCGTCTGCAATGATCAGCGCGCCTTTGGGGTCTACCGTCACCCCCACTGGACGCCCACGGGTCTTGCCATCGTCGCCGCGAAAGCCGGTGGCAAAGTCGATGGGCTCGCCCGCCGGTTTGCCGTTGCTGAACGGCACGAAGATCACCTTGTAGCCCACTGGGTTGTCACGGTTCCAACTGCCGTGCTCGCCGACAAACGCGCCGTCAGCGAATTTTTCACCCATGGCGGGGATGGAAAAATCCACGCCCAGCGCGGCCACATGGGAGCCCAGGCTGTAATCGGGTTTGATCGCCGCAGCCACCTTGGCCGGGTTCTGCGGTTGTGCGCGGGGGTCGACGTTCTGGCCCCAGTAGCTGTAGGGCCAGCCGTAGAAGGCACCTTCACGCACCGACGTCAGGTAGTCTGGCACCAGGTCGGGGCCGAGTTCATCGCGCTCGTTGACCACGGTCCACAGTTGCCCTGAGCCCGGTTGGATGGTCAGCGCCGTCGGATTGCGCAGGCCCGTAGCGTAGGGCTTATGCGCGCCGGTGGCGGCATCGATCTGCCAGACCATTGCGCGGTCGATCTCCACTTCCATGCCGCGTTCGGTGATGTTGCTGTTGGAACCGATGCCCACGTACAGCTGACGCCCGTCGTCACTGACGGCCAATGACTTGGTCCAGTGATGGTTGATCTGCGCCGGCAGGTCGGTGACTTTGACGGGCGGGGCGCTGGCCTTGGTTTGGCCGTCGGCGTAGTCAAAGCGCACCAGTGCGTCCTGGTTGGCCACGTACAGTTTGCCGTCGGCGAATGCCAGCCCGTAGGGAGCGTTGAGGTTGTCGGCGAATACCGTCTTGAGTTCATAGGTGCCGTCACCGTCGGCGTCACGCAGCAGCGTAATGCGGTTGCCGCCCTTGACCTTGGTGTTGCCCTGGGCCTTGATCACACTGGCGATCACGTCCTTGGGCTTGAGTTTGGCCGCACTGCCGCCACGGCCTTCGGCCACCAGGATATCGCCGTTGGGCAGCACCAGGGTCTGGCGCGGGATCGCAAGGTCGGTGGCGATGGCGGTGACGCTGTAGCCTTCGGGCACCTTGGGCTTTTGATCGCCCCACGGCGTGGGCTCAGCAATCTTCATGCTCGGCAGCAGGCTGCTTTGTTGTTCGGGCAGCTTGGGGTCAGGGCCGCGCGCCTGGGTCTTGTCACCTTCGCCGCCACAGGCACTCAGCAACAGGGCGGCGCTGAGCAGGGTCAGTGTGTTGAGTGGTTTCATCGGGCAGCTCCTGAGCGCAGGTTGGTCAAGCCGATCCAGGTGGCGACAATCGCCAGCACGGTGACGATCGCCGACAGCACCAAGCCAGCAGGCATCATGGCGTAGGCATCCTTGGCATGTTGAAAGGCGTTCACCAGCCCCAGCACCCAAGTGCCCAGCAACAGCAGGAAGTACGCCACCGGGCGCCCGCCCTTGTGTTCGGCACGCACCAGGTTGACCAGCGCAAACAGCAGGGCAAAACCACAGAACACCAAGGCTCCTGCGATAAGCCAGGAGGCAAAATTGGCCCATTGGATCTGGTAGGTCTGGCCGTAGGCGATATCACTGAGCAAGGCCCCGAGAAACAACGGCACGGTGCCGGCAAGCAAAGTCCCGTGCAACGGCCCAGGCCTGACGACGGGGTAAGTGGGGAGGGTAGTCATGTTGGTGGCGGCTCCTTATCGTTCTGCACCCTGGGCTCAGGGCGCGCTGACTTCGCATAGGAAAGGAGCATGGCACTTGTAAGAAAGTTCACTGGGATGGCGTGTCGAGGTGTTTCTCGAACCATGCCCAATAGGGCGTATTTTTGACCTGGCGGCGGTTGTAATCCGGGCTGCCATCGCCCCACCACACAGGGCCACGCTCGCCCAATGCCACCTTGGCACGCTGCACCCGTTGCCGGGCGGCGTTCAAGGCTTCGGGGGCGGCGCTGCCCTTGGCTGACTTGACCGCCCGGCGTGCATCCATCAATTGATTGACCCAGTATTGGCGCGTCGCTTCATCCAGCGCCGGATTGGTACAGCGCCACAACTGCCCCTTGACCACAAAGTAGCGACCGTCCGGGGTGCTAAGCATGGTGCCAGCGCAGCACTCGCAGCACACCCCATAGCATCGAAATCACAATCGCCATCCAACCGGCAAACAGACTGAAGAGTGTCATTGCAAGGTTCATCACCACCTCCAATTGCGTTGTCGTCTCCTGATAGGTGACCTCGCTCGGGAACGAGGATTCAACTGGATGTGTTTACGATAATGCCTGCATGACTCATCCTGTTGGGCTCCTCCAAGGAATCGTTTTATGCCAACCCTGCACCTGTTATGCGGCAAGATCGCCTCCGGCAAGTCCACACTCGCCAAGACCCTCGCCACCGAGCACGCAGCCATTGTGCTCAGCGAAGACCAGTGGCTGGCCAGTCTCTACCCTGGTCAGATCCAGAGCATTGCCGACTACCTGCGCTGTGCCCAGCAGGTTCGTGGAGTACTTGAGCCGCTGGTGATCGATCTGTTGGCGTGCGGCGTCAATGTGGTGCTGGATTTTCCGGGCAATACCCTCGCCAGTCGTCAATGGTTACTCGGCCTGGCCCAGGCAGCCAAGGTGCCGCACTGCCTGCATTACCTGGCGCTGGACGATGCCACCTGTCGTGCGCGCCTGCATGCGCGCAATGCCCGAGGTGAACATGATTTTGCCGCCACCGATGCCGAGTTTGACCTGATCACTCGCCATTTCAGTGTGCCGAGTGAAGAGGAAGGGTTGGTGATTGAGGTGCATCGCCCGTGACTACCCAAAAACCTGCTGGCATCGATGGCGACGGCTATATCCTCACCGTCGCTGATGGGCCTATACAACCGGAGTTCCAGCCCCTGCTGGCGGACGTTTGCGCTACCTTGTCCCGGCCTGAGCTGGGGCTGCACGGGATCTACCTGTATGGCAGCATCGCACGGGGCGAAGGAGAGATCGGCACTTCTGATCTTGACCTTTCCCTGATACTTATCGAACCACCGGATGCGCCTGTGCTTGAACAATTGGAGTCGGCCCGACTCGCTTTGGAGCAACGGCATCCCCATGTCACCAAGATCGACTTTGATATCGGTCACCGCGCCCAGGTGTTGGCGCCTGAAAACCTAAACAGTTGGGGCTTCTGGCTCAAACATCATTGCCGCTGTCTCTGGGGCGAAGACCTGTCACTGCACTTTCAACCGTTTCGCCCGTCCCGCGCCATCGCCTTGGCGGTCAATGGCGATTTTGAACAGGCGCTCACGGCGTACCTGGTGCGTATCGAACTGGCCAGCACTGAACACACGCGCTATCGCTTGCAGCGGGAAGCCGCGCGGGCATTGATTCGGGCTACCCATACCCTGCGAGCGGAAGACGCGCAAATCTGGCCGCAAACCCTGGAAGAGTACGTCGGCCTGTTTGCTCTGCATTACCCGAACATGCGTGTGCAAATCGCGTACTTCCTGTTTGAGGCACGCAACCCGAGTGCGGAGCGCGAGGAATTTACCACGCGATTACGAGCATTTTTGAGTTGGCTGGTTGCGGCACAATGATCTTGACCTAAAGCAAGCGCCTGGGCTTCACTCCGGCAACCGGTGGGATGTGAGGGGCGGTACTTGGCGTCATGCACAAGCAACCTCCAAGTACGCTACAGCAACCGCATTTTGGGTCCTCTGCATCGACCGAAAACTTGAGCAGAATGTTGCCATGAGCATGCTCGTCGATGTGGTCACCCTGGCAGACCTGCCGGTCTTGAGTGAGCATCGCTGTGCCATGCCATCCTGCAGCTTTATACGCATCGAGCGATGCCTGGGCAGGGTGTCCGTATTCATTTCCTTTGCCTACGGACAGAGCCAGCTTCATTGGGGTGCCCGGCTTAGGATTGGGAACAGCGGATACCGTTATCTTCGACCCATGATGAGGTGCCACCATACCGGCTAACTCAAGTTGCCGGTTGCTTGTGAGGGAGGGGATCGACGGAAAGTCGGCGTCACCTGTCATGAGAATTGCCGGCCCTTGGCCCTTGGGTTGGACGAACAGCGCGATTCCGGTGTTATTTCTGTCAGCCGGAGTCTGCCGTGTGGGCTCACACGCTTCGAGCCAGCCCTCGGAAAACGGTATCTGTGTGCAGTTATCCGGCCACAGAAGCATGGCCGAGATACCGGGCATAAGCTGCGTCTTTGTCAGCGCTTCATAGAAACTCAATGCTAGTGGGCTAACTTGGTGTTCTGGCCGTTCGGGCGGGCGGGCAATCCAGAAGCGAGCCAGCGCCTTACGGTTAAACTCGTGCCGAGTGGTCAAGCTCTTAGGGTTGTACTTGCTTCTGGCGATTGCGTATGACCAATGGTCCATATCCCAATGAGAGAGAACGACGGGCGCAACTCTAACGTAGTCGCATGAGAAAAAATTTGGCTGACGCGGTGGTCGCGTCCGCGCATGAAAGTTGGGCGCCCATCCCAAATCAAAAAAGACGCGCGGATGTTCAAACTTATCAATGATCGCGTTGCAGTTACCCTGACCTACATCATATGCAGCGACCGAGAGTTGGCCCGCGCCCTGCAACGAGACATCCAGTATGCCGGTGATGAGCGTTTCAGGCGCGCGCGATGCGTCCGCCAGCATGAAAGCGTCATATTCGTCTCTGCTCAACTTGAGGGGAGTGATGTCGTAAATGTGCAGGACGACAGGCTCGGCGTTATCCCCGAACATCACGACTGACGCTTCAACCGAATTTTCGCTCGCATGGGAAGCTACCCCGAGTTGCACCCACTGGCTTTCCGAGTTTTCAATGATTGGAAAACGCTGCGAAAGGTAAGAGAGAGAAAGACGCAGGGTAAGCAAACCGCCGATTCTTTTTATGCCATAAAAGCGCGAACGTGATAGTCCCGTACTGAAACAATCCAACGTTACCCAGCCGTCCCCGTCCCCGTCGCGTTCTATGTCGACAAGCGCCTTGAATGTCTTACGCCTGGGTTTCATCGAATCATGGTCCTTCATGGCACTGTCGCTCCTGTTACTGGCTTGGCTGTATTGATTTGCGAGGGGATATTACAGCAACCTTTAGCGCGAAGTGCCTGCACGACGAAAACACCGGGATTTGTGCGGTTAAAATGGTCTTCCATAGTGGTAGGAAAGGAATCAATCAGATGCGTGAACGCAAAGCCGCACGATTACTGGTCATCAACCCTGCACAGCAAGTGTTGCTGTTTCGCTTCGTGCATAAAAACGGCGCCCTGGCCGGCCAGGATTACTGGGCCACGCCCGGCGGTGGCGTGGAGGCAGGGGAGAGCTTCCACAGCGCTGCGATTCGTGAGTTGCGCGAAGAGACTGGTATCACCGTCAGCAGCGTTGGGGAATCCGTGGCAGAGCGTAGTTTCCCGTTGATGTTACCCAGCGGTGAAACCGTGTTGGCAGTAGAGCGGTACTTCGTTGTGCATGCATCCAGCGACGCGCTTTCCAGGGCCGAATGGACAGTAGAGGAGACCCAGGTGATGGCGGATCATCATTGGTGGTCGGCAGAGGCGCTGCTCGCGACGAGCGATACGGTATGGCCGCAGGCGTTGCCGCAAATGCTGGAGGATGCCGGGGTGTTTTAGCCGTTTTCCATGAACGATGGGGGCAGACGAATCGGGGCCACATTTAGGCACGCGGCGGCTTTAAGGCCGTCACGGGAGCAAGCTCCCTCGCCACAGGTGCAGCATTGCATCAAAAAGCGCATCGCGGGTTACATGGATCTAATATTTCCGCGGTATTGAACACCCTTGCATAGTCCATCGCCAAGTTACTGAGCGACAACGCATGCACATCCTCTGCGACCCACAGGCGCCCCGACAAGTCGGTTTGATCGAAGGTAAAACACGCATCCGCTGCGACGATCACGTCGAACCCCAGGTTGCCGCCCGAGCGTGCGGTGGATTCCACTGAGTTGTTGGTGATGACCCCGACGATCACCAACTGCTGGATCGAGCGCAGGTGCAGCCAGCGCTCCAGGCCCGTGGCGCTGAATGCATCCGGTACGTTTTTTTCCACCACATGCTCATGGGCCACAGGGTGCAGCGCATCCTGGAACTCACAGCCGGGCTGGCCTGGCCGGAACACCGAAGCGCCAGAGCGGGAGATATGCCGCACATGAATGATCGGGCGTTGCGCCTGGCGCCAGGCATTGAGCAATTGCTGCATGTGCTGCTCAGCGTCTGGGTTGTTGCGGCGGCCTAGTGTGGGATCGGCCATGCCTTTTTGCATATCGATGATCAACAGTGCGGCGTTCGTCGCTATCGGTTCCATGGTCTGTCCTGGCAGTGGTGAGCATTATCTAACTGGAGCAACGCGCTCCCACAGGGCGGACGTTAGCACTGATCAGCAGCCCATACGCAAAACCCTGAGACTTCCCGGCGAAACGCTTCATAATGGCGGCCAATTTGTTTAGCTCGTTATTCTGGTGTGCCCGCATGGAAATTAAGGTCAACTTTCTCGACAACCTTCGGCTTGAAGCCAAGTTCGATGACTTCACGGTCATTGCCGACCAGCCCATCCGCTACAAGGGCGATGGTTCGGCACCGGGGCCATTCGACTACTTCCTGGCTTCGTCGGCGTTGTGTGCGGCGTACTTTGTGAAGTTGTACTGCCAGACGCGCAATATTCCCACCGAGAATATTCGCCTGTCGCAGAACAACATCGTCGACCCGGAAAACCGCTACAACCAGATTTTCAAGATCCAGGTCGAATTGCCCACAGATATCTCCTACAAGGACCGCCAAGGCATCCTGCGCTCCATCGACCGCTGCACCGTGAAGAAGGTGGTGCAGGCCGGGCCGGAATTCGTGATTGAGGAAGTCGAGAACCTCGACGCCGATGCCCAGGCGCTGTTGATGCCCAACTCCACGTCCGCAGCAGGCACCTACATTGCCGGCAAGGACCTGCCGCTGGAGCAGACCATCGCCAACATGTCGGCGATTCTCGCGGGCCTGGGCATGAAGATCGAGATTGCCTCGTGGCGCAATATCGTGCCCAACGTGTGGTCGCTGCATATCCGCGACGCCCATTCACCGATGTGCTTTACCAACGGCAAAGGCGCGACCAAAGAGGGCGCGCTGGCGTCGGCGCTGGGTGAGTTCATTGAGCGTCTGAACTGCAACTTCTTCTACAACGACCAGTTCTGGGGCGAGGACCTGGCCAACGCGCCGTTCGTGCATTACCCGGACGAACGTTGGTTCCAGCCGGGCCCCAACGATGAGCTGCCGAGTGAAATCCTCGATGCCTACTGCCTGAAAGTCTACAACCGCGAGGGCGAGCTGCGTGGTTCACACCTGTTCGACACCAACTCCGGCAACGAAGCCCGTGGCATTGTCTCGCTGCCGTTCGTGCGTCAGTCCGATGGCGAGGTGGTGTATTTCCCGTCCAACCTGATCGAAAATCTCTACTTGAGCAACGGCATGAGCGCTGGCAACACCTTGGCCGAAGCCCAGGTGCAGTGCCTGTCGGAGATTTTCGAGCGAGCGGTGAAGCGCGAAATCATCGAGGGCGAATTTGCGCTGCCGGACGTACCCGCCGAAGTGCTGGCCAAGTACCCGGGCATCCTGGCGGGTATCGAAGGCCTGGAAGCCCAGGGCTTTCCGGTGCTGGTCAAGGACGCGTCCCTGGGCGGTGAATTCCCGGTGATGTGCGTGACCTTGATGAACCCGCGTACCGGCGGCGTGTTCGCTTCGTTCGGCGCGCACCCCAGCCTGGAAGTGGCACTGGAACGCAGCCTCACCGAGCTGCTGCAAGGCCGTAGCTTCGAAGGCTTGAACGATCTGCCGCAGCCGACCTTCGAAGGCCAGGCGGTCACCGAGCCGAACAACTTCGTCGAGCACTTTATCGATTCCAGCGGCGTAGTGTCGTGGCGCTTCTTCAGTGCCCAGTCGGATTATGAATTCGTCGAGTGGGACTTCTCCGGCCAGGGCGAAGACTCCAACGCCCAGGAAGCCGCCACGCTGTTCGGCATCCTCGAAGGCATGGGCAAAGAGTCGTACATGGCGGTGTATGAGCACCTGGGCGCTACTGCCTGCCGCATCCTGGTGCCGGACTACTCGGAAATCTACCCGGTGGATGACCTGATCTGGGACAACACCAACAAGGCGCTGTTTTTTCGCGAAGACATCCTCAACCTGCACCGCCTCAGCGAGGAGGAGCTGCAGGCGTTGGTCGAGCGCCTGATAGAAAGTGAGCTGGACGACTACACCGATATCACTACGTTGATTGGCATTGAGTTCGACGACAACACCGCGTGGGGCCAGTTGACCATTCTGGAGCTGAAACTGCTGATATTCCTGGCGCTGAAGCAGTATGAAGAGGCCAAGGAATGCGTAGAGATGTTCCTGCAGTACAACGACAACACCGTTGAGCGCGGCCTGTTTTACCAGGCGATGAATGCGGTGCTGGAGATGGAACTGGATGATGACCTGGAACTGGCTGACTACGAGGCCAACTTCCGGCGCATGTTCGGTAATGAGCGCATGGACGCGGTGATCGGTTCGGTTGACGGCAGTGTGCGCTTTTATGGGCTGACGCCGACCAGCATGAAGCTGGAAGGCCTGGACCGGCATTTGCGCTTGATCGACAGCTACAAGAAGCTGCATGCGGCGCGGGCCAACATCACCCAAGGCTGATACACACTGATCGTTCCGACGCTCCGCGTGGGAATGCAGTCAGGGACGCTCTGCGTCCCCAAGCGTGACGCAGAGCGTCACCGGATGCGTTCCCACGCGGAGCGTAAGAACGATCAAATTGAGTTAGATGTGGGCCAAGGCTTGCGCCAGATCGGCGCGCAAATCCTCCACATCTTCAACCCCCACCGACAAGCGCACCAGCCCATCGCCAATCCCCAATTGCGCTCGCGTCGCCGCCGGGATGCTGGCATGGGTCATGATCGCCGGGTGCTCGATCAGGCTTTCCACGCCCCCCAGGCTCTCGGCCAGGGCGAAGATCTTCACGTTTTCCAGAAAGCGCGTCGCGCCGGCCAAGTCGCTGTTCAAGTCCACTGAAATCATCCCGCCAAAGCCGCGCATCTGCTGTTTCGCCAGGTCGTGCTGTGGGTGGGATTTGAGACCCGGGTAGTGAACCCGTGACACTTGCGGCTGTTGCTCCAGCCAGGTGGCCAGGTCCAGGGCATTGCTGCAATGGCGCTCCATGCGCAGCGCCAGGGTTTTTACCCCGCGCAGGGTCAGAAAGGCATCGAACGGCCCGGCGATGGCGCCGATGGAGTTTTGCAGGAAGCCCAGGCGTTCGGCCAATTCAGCGTTATCACCGACAACAGCGATACCCCCGATCACATCAGAATGCCCATTGAGGTATTTGGTGGTGGAGTGCACCACGATGTCGAAGCCCAACTCCAGCGGGCGCTGGATCCAGGGGCTGGCAAAGGTATTGTCGGCCACGCAGATAATCCCGCGGGCACGGCAGATGCGGGCCACGGCGCGCAGGTCGGTCAGGCTCAGCAGCGGGTTGCTTGGGGTTTCGACCCAGACCATGCGCGTGTCGTCCTGCAATGACGCTTCAAACGCCGACAAGTCGCTGAGGTCGACATAGCTGAAACGGTGCCCGGCACTGCGCTGGCGCACCTTGTCGAACAGGCGGAAAGTGCCGCCGTACAGGTCGTTGCCCGAGACGATATGCGCGCCGGCATCCAGCAGTTCCAGCACGGTGGAGATCGCCGCCAGCCCCGAGGCAAATGCAAATGCCTGGCTGCCGCCTTCAAGGTCGGCCACGCAGCGTTCCAGGGCGAAACGCGTGGGGTTATGGGAGCGGCCATAGTCAAACCCCTTGTGCACGCCAGGGCTGTCTTGCAGGTAGGTGGAGTTGGCGTAGATCGGCGGCATCAGCGCGCCCGTGGTCGGGTCGGGTGACTGCCCGGCGTGGATCACACGGGTGGCAAACGCGCTTTTATCGGGCTGGCTCATGCAAGGGATCTCCGTAGGTGGTTAAGCAGATCGACGCGGGTGATCAGGCCATGAAAGCCTGCGGCGTCGGCAATGATGGCGACCAGGCCGCGATCCAGTTCAGCCTGCAGTTCGGCCAGGCTGGCGTTGGGGGCTAGGGTGTGCAGGGTGTTGGTCATGGCGCTGGCGACGGTCATGGAAAAATCTGCGGCGTCGTGGTGCAGGCCCAGCAGGATGTCGGACTCGTCGATCACGCCCACCAGGGTCTGGCCATCGACAAGCACCGGCAGTTGCGACACGTCCGCCAGGCGCATGCGCTGGAAGGCGGTGAGCAGGGTGTCGTCGGGGCTTACGCTGATCACGCGGCCGTCTTCGAAGCGGCGCGCGATCAGGTCGCGCAGGTCACCGTAGTGCTTGTACTGCAGCAGGCCCGCGTCGTTCATCCACTGGTCGTTGTAAACCTTGGACAGGTAGCGCGTACCGGTGTCGCAAACAAAGGTCACCACGCGCTTTGGCTCGGTTTGCTCGCGGCAGTAGCGCAAGGCCGCGGCGAGCAGTGTGCCGGTGGATGAGCCGCCGAGGATGCCTTCGGCCTTGAGCAATTGGCGGGCGTGGTCGAAGCTGTCTGCATCACTGATGGAGTAGGCGTGGCGCACGCTGGACAGGTCGGCAATCGAAGGGATGAAGTCTTCGCCAATACCTTCCACGGCCCAGGAACCAGGGGTTTCCAGCTTGCCGCTGCGGCTGTATTCGGCCATCACCGAACCGACCGGGTCGGCCAGCACCATGGCCAGTTCGGGTTGCACGCGCTTGAAGAACCGCGTCAAACCGGTGAGCGTGCCGGCCGAGCCGACGCCCACCACAATGGCGTCTACGTCGTGCTGGGTCTGCGCCCAGATCTCCGGCGCGGTGCTGGTCTCGTGGGCCAAGGGGTTGGCCGGGTTATTGAACTGGTCGGCGAAGAACGAGCCTGGAATATCTTTGGCCAAGCGTGCCGCCACGTCCTGGTAATACTCGGGATGGCCCTTGCCCACATCGGAGCGGGTGATATGCACCTCGGCGCCCATGGCCTTCAGGTGCAGCACCTTTTCCGTGGACATCTTGTCGGGCACCACCAACACCACCCGGTAACCCTTGGCCCGGCCCACCAGCGCCAGGCCCAGGCCGGTATTGCCGGCGGTGGCTTCAATGATGGTACCGCCAGGGCGCAAACGACCGTCGCGTTCAGCGGCGTCGATCATCGCCAGGCCGATGCGGTCCTTGATGGAACCGCCGGGATTTTGCGATTCAAGCTTGAGAAACAGCGTGCAGGGGCCGGTATCGAAGCGGCTGACCTTGACCAGCGGGGTGTTGCCGATCAGCTCAAGTACAGCAGGGCGTGAAGGGGTGGGCATGTCGTCTCCTGGTTACGGGATGGGCGCAGGGCGGGGGACAGCAAAAAAACAGCATGGCTTGGAACATAGGCCGGTATTGACGGTGTCGCAACCGGGCGTCCGTTGTATGACTTTTTTTGCCGCATGGGGGAGGGCGCGCAATCCAGATGTAGGAGCTGGCTTGCCTGCGATGGTCATAGGTATCTACACAAATTTGGTGCGACGCTGAACCTGTGGCGAGGGAGCTTGCTCCCGTGACGGCCTGACAGCCGGCGTCGATCTAACTAACGCGCCGCGATTCAAATGTGGGAGCTGGCTTGCCTGCGAAGGCGGTCTGCCAGCCGACCGGGATATTGGATCTGACCGAGTACATATCCATTATTAAGGTAACGGCCACCGATGGTTCCGCCCTGACGGCGGCTCACTTTGCAAAAGCCGGGATGCCGGCCCAGGCCAAAGTAAGCAAAACGCTCTTGCCCCACCACTCGGCACCTCGCCTAGGCTCGGTGTGCCCGTAATCCGCCAGCGCGGTTTAACGGGGCGCCTAAGATCAAGAGCGACTCGCTTCGCATCGTGGTTGCTGTCTGCTGTTACGCTGGCTGACCCACCGCCATCGCGGCCTCGCCAAGGCTCGAGCGCTCCCACCGTTCAGTTTCCGGCAATGGCGGCTTCGATGGCAGCGATGTCGATTTTGGTCATGGTCATCATCGCTTCGAATGCACGCTTGGCGACGGCAGGATCTTTACTGGTAACTGCATCGACCAACACCCTCGGCGAGATCTGCCACGACAGCCCCCACTTGTCCTTGCACCAACCGCAAGCGCTCGCCTGCCCACCGTTGTCGATGATGGCGTGCCACAAGCGGTCGGTTTCCTCCTGATCCTCGGTAGACACCTGGAAGGAAAACGCTTCACTGTGCTTGAACAGGGGGCCGCCATTGAGGCCCACGCAGGGGATACCCAGCACGGTGAATTCCACGGTCAACTCATCGCCCTGCTTGCCAGCCGGGTAGTCGCCAGGCGCACGGTGTACGGCCTTTACTTCGCTGTCGGGGAAGGTGTTGGCGTAGAAGGTCGCTGCCTCCAGAGCATCGCCGTTGTACCAGAGGCAGATCGTATTTTTGTTGTTCATCGCAAGGCTCCTCGGGTTGAAAGGTGCATGAAGTCTAGACGAACAACCTGCAACACTACTCAGGCTTGCACCGCCTCCCGGCCAGCGCGTGAGTCGGCCCGCCGCGAACGCCAGCTCAGCCCCAATACCATCAGCAAGCCCAGGCCCGCCATCAGTGCGCCTGCCAGGGAAATGGCCGGGTAGCCGAGCCCGGCATTGATCACTGCACCTCCCAATGCCGCACCAATCGCATTCCCAAAATTGAACGCACCGATGTTCATCGCCGAAGCCAGGTTAGGCGCGTCTTTGGCGGCCTCCATCACCCGCATCTGCAGCGGCGGCACCAGGGCAAAGCTGGCAGCGCCCCACAGCAGGATCGACAACGCCGCGGGCAACGGCCATTGCATGAGCACCGAAAAGGCCAACAGCACGGCAATCAACACCACCAGCGAGATGATCAAAGTGCGGTCCACTGAGCGGTCCGCTGACTTGCCACCCCACACATTGCCCATGGTGAGCCCGATTCCGAACAACACCAGCATCCCGGTGACGAAATTGGTCGAGGCATGGGTGACATCGCGCAGAATCGGCGCGATGTAGGTGAATACCGTAAACATCGCACTCGAGCCCACCACGGTCAGGGCCAGCGCGGCCAGCACCGGCCCGCGCCCCAGCACACGGATTTCCGCCATCAGGCCGCCACCCTTGGGCGCGGGAGTATTGGGCAGGGCCCACCACAGCGCCGCCATGACCACCGCGCCAAGCCCACTGATGCCCCAGAACGCAGTACGCCAACCAAAGTTCTCGCCAAACCAGGTCGCCAGGGGTACGCCGCCAATGGTCGCCAGGGTCAGCCCCATGAACATCGCCGCCACGGCCCCCGCGCGCTTCTCGGGCGCCACCAGGCTTGCGGCCACAATCGAGCCAATCCCAAAGAACGCCCCATGATTGAGCGACGTCACCAGCCTGGCGATCATCAGCGTCTGGTAGTTGCTGGCCAACGCCGACAGCAAATTACCCAGGGTAAAAATCGCCATCAGCCCTATCAGCAGATAACGGCGGGGCACCCTGGCCGTCGCCAGGGTCATGATCGGCGCGCCAATCAACACGCCCATGGCGTAGGCGCTCACCAACAGCCCCGCAGCGGGAATGGAGACATCAAGATCAGCGGCGATACCGGGCAACATGCCCATAGGTGCAAACTCTGTGACCCCGATGCCAAAGGCACCGACGGACAATGCTACAAGGGGGGGATTGATACGCATGGGTGACTCCTCATCTGTGAGCCAAATGCTACAATCCTGCCTTTTGCAGCAGTAGCCCTTGGTTGGGAACTACAGCTTTGCGCAGGAGGCACAAATGGACATCGGCGGGCGCTCGGGAGAGATGGAAGTCTTCACTATGGTCGCCGAGCACGGCAGCCTGTCGGGTGCGGCAAGGGCGTTGGGACTGACGCCTTCGGCCATCAGCCGCATCATCACCCGCACCGAACAGCGCATCGGCACCCGTCTGCTACTGCGCACCACCCGCGCCATCACCTTCACCGCCGAAGGCGAAGCCTACCTGCGCGGCGCCCGACGCATCCTCGCCGACATGGCCGAAGTCGAAGACGCGATCACCGACCAGGGCGCCCCACGCGGACGCCTGCGCGTCAGCGCCGCACTGGCCCACGGCCGCATGACCATCGTCCCCATGATCGCCGCCTTCAGCGCCCGCTATCCCGCCATCGTCGTCGACCTGATGCTCGGCGACGAAGTCGTGGACATCCTCGGCGGCCAAGCCGACGTTGCCATCCGCTTCGGCCCCCTCGCCGACAGCCCCCTGACTGCTCGCCTTATCGGCTCTACCGGGCAGGTTATCGTTGCTTCACCGGAGTACCTGGCAAAGCATGGCACCCCGGTGACGCCGCAGGATCTGCTTGAGCACAACTGCCTGCGCTTCAACTTCCGCCGAGCGGCGCCGGATTGGCCGTTTCGGGTGGATGGGCGGGAGTTTTCGTTGAAGGTGGCGGGGACGATTGAGGGGAATAGTGGTGAGGCATTGGCGCAGTTGGCGAAGCTGGGGGCGGGGGTGGCGAGGATTGGGGCGTTTAGTGTGGTGGAGGAGGTGAGACGGGGGGAGTTGGTGGTGTTGTTGGAGGAATTTAATCCTGGGGACGTGGAGCCGATTCATGCGGTGTTTGTGGGGGGAGGGGCGATGCCGGCGCGGGTTAGAGCGTTTGTGGATTTTTTGGTGGAGAGGTGTGGGGGATGAGGAGGTGTGGGTTTGGTTTTTTTGGCGTGGGGTGACCGGCGGATTTCGGCCAAAAACGGACGGTCGGTGACCTGCAAGCACTGCAACGAATCCTGTGCCCTTTAACGGCAATTCATCACTCTAGCAAACCCGCTGTCGCTCACGGGTTCAGATACTTGATGACAGCACCGGCAAACAATTCTGGCTGATCAAGCATGATGAAGTGAAAACTGCCGTCAATGCGCCTGAAGCTGATGTTTGGGGTTGAGGCATAGGCGTTACGAAACATTGCATCAACCTGGGACGCCTCTACGCCGTAATGCGAGTCGTAGGCATAAACGACCTCGACAGGCACCTTGATGCGTCCAAGCTCAGGCCGGAGATCGGTAACCATCAGTTCATACATGGCATCGGCCATAGTCTTTCGGTCCGAGTTTATCCCCGCTGCCACCAGGCCTGGTCTGGCCGCTTCGGTTTTGGCAAGACGGGCGATGGAGGCATGCTGCATAGCTTCCACCTGCTCAGGTGTTGCCGCTAACATTGCATCGCGCATCGCAGCAGCATGCGGCCCCGCTGTTTCACTGGTCGCTGAGGGGTCAAACAGCAACGTATAAAAGGGCATTGCATCGACAATCATAAGGCGTCCCACTTGATCGGGATGACGAGCACCTAACATCAGCGCCACCTCACCACCCAAGGAATGACCGATGATGACAGGCGCCTCGATGCGCTGGCTGCGGATGTATTCAGAGATAGCCTCGACCGTCGACGCGACTACCCGACCGTCTGGATTGGTTACAGCAGGCGAGCCGGCAAAACCAGCTACCTGTACGAGATGGAGGCGGTGGCTCTGTCGTAATCTAGGGGCCAAATCAGCCCATACTTCGTAGGACGACGCAAACCCTGGGATCAAGATGATATCTGTTCCCGAGCCTTGTACCAGAACCGAGATGCCATGTGGGTTGACGGTGACTGGCGGCAAAGGTGCAGGCTGGGCTGGCGATGCAGACAGCAGCGCCAGCGTGGTGCCAATCCCGGCAAGGATCATTCCTGCACGCATGGCGATCCCCTTTTCGTGCAATGCGAAGTGGTATTTACGATCTCGAGATCGCCAATTGCACCGATGGGCAGGCCGTTTAACGGGTTCATAGCCATTCCTTTGACCGAAAAATTACTGCCACTATACGGCGCACAAAAGCGTCAGGAAACTACCCCGCCTGCAATAATCCTTGATCCGCTTTGGGTCGATAGCGGCCGGTTTAGCGGTGCATTGGCTTCAGGGATCAGGGTGATGAGGGCTTCGACGCTGATCACTAGCGTCGGCAGACATTTCCTGTGTTATCGCTGATACACTATTTTTAACCGTACACCTGTTGGCCGCCAAAACACTAGGGCGTGAGATGGATATCAAAGAGTTTTGCCTTGCTCATGGATTTGATATGAGCAAATGTGGAGTCGCGTTAGGCGGTGGTGGTTTTGGAATGACAGAGTTGAAAACCTCACCTGTCGAATTCTTGACCTTAGCGGAAGACGATTTTGAACGGGGCGGTTTGGCGGCTCTCGTCAATGCAACGACCAATGCAAAACGCGCCATTGTCTGTCAGCTTGATCAATTGTTGATCTCTTTTGGTTACCCGTCACTTCGATGGAACGTGCCGAAGAAGATCGAACGGCTAAGGGCACTTGGGTTATTGACGCCGAGTCTGTTGCGTAAAGTCGTCGATATACGAAATATTCTTGAGCACGAGTATGCGACTCCTGAGCTTGAAAAAGTTGAAGAGGCGTTGGATATCGCGAGCCTATTTGTTATGTCCGCCTCAGCTATGTTCATTCCATTCGATGATGTCTTAGAGTTTTCACTTCCTGACTTGAACGTGACAGAGAGTTCTGCCCCTCGTGTCTCGGCAGGACTGAATCGCGAGTCCGGCAGGGTTTTTTACACTGTCTACGCTTATGAGCCTGGGGAGTATGCCGGGCGTTGCGTCGGTCAGTGTGAGATTCAATCAGGACATGTCTTGTTCGAGGCAATGGTAAAGCTTTCCGCTTCGCTGATGCTTCAATACAAGGTAAACCAAGCGCTCCGTGATTTTGAAGCTGCGTATGCCAAGCTATGAATCGTTGAATTAGAGTTGGGGCTTGAAGGGGCGGCAATCGGTCGATACCGGCTGCTCAAGACTGGCTGCTATCGACCAAAAGCGGACATCTGAATCGTCCGCATAACATCTTCAACGGTTGAGACGAACTCTCTTGTTTAAACCAGACTGGCCGATAACGGACCAGATGTCCCCATTTCTGAATTCTTCTCGGTTGTTGTGAAGTTGACTAAATCCATACTTATCTGCTGTGCGATTTTTCTGACTGGCTGTGTTGGTCACTACCAGCAACCGGCACCGAATGCGCCGCACGCCACCCTTGATGCTCATTGGGGGAAAAACGAATTCATGTCTGGAGGCAGCCAAGCGTATTGGGCCTACTACGATGCTCACTGCCAAGACACGAGAGAGACCGGTGTGCTAGGTGGTGTTTCACCGTCAGAACCCGAAAAGAATCGATTTCTAATCCAGCCTGACCGACGCATTTACCTGAGCGCACTCAGCTCAGGAATCAAGGGGCGTGAGAACACGGATCAGCCGTTAATCCATAGGAGTTGTATGAGTTTCAGTAGCTTCGTCCCGAATGCGGGGGGGATCTACCAAGTGACCCACTCAGCTCCTAAATCCGGTTGCGCATTGGAGGTAATTGATATTCAGACAGGGAAAGCGCCTTCAACACTTATCGTCGAGCCTATCGCAAAGGGATGCGGATTGTGATGGCATACAGAGACAAAGCGTATTGCCACCAACTTAGAGTGGAAGATGGGCGAGGAGGTCAACCAGGGGAAACTGGAGGAACTGAGCTTTCTTTTCGAAGAGACCCGTAATTTCCAAAGCATCGCCAGAAACGGATTTTGATGTGATCGATTTCACCAATATATAGATCCTTTTAGCTTGCTTGCCACCTATGGCCTCGCCTCATCTGAGACATTCTTTCTGCCAGCGCAGTATCTAGTCTGTTGCCTCTGCCGGTTGAATAGTCTGGCGATTTTTGCTCGTGCTGAGCGGCAGCTTTTGGCCGTTTGCAGCCAATGAGTCAACGCAAAGTTGTAACCGGCACGGATGGACCAAAGCTCATACACCGCCCACTCGCGTTTTCGTTCCAGCCTGCCCGCAAGCGCATCGCCTTGACCTCCTTATCTGGTCCACCTTCTTCATGGCCTTTCCCCACACTGTCGCGTCTTTTAAGCTTGCTGAAACGTTTCATCGAGTTTATAAATCACAAACAACTCCAATAAAGGCCACCGCCATGACCCCGCTAAAACTCCTAGTTGCCCTCAGCGCATTCTCTGCCGCCTCCCAAGCCCTAGCCTGGGATTACGTGCTGCTCGATACCGACAAAGCCGCCCAGAACTGGCAGGTCACCAGCCAGGAGCTCGGCATCCAAACCGACAAACCCTTCAGCGTCACTTTGCGCACCTTGCACGGTGGTCGGCAGGAGGGTGTGAGCATTGTCGATATTGACAACGGCACGATGAAGCTCTCGGTAGTGCCGACCCGTGGAATGAACGTGTTGCAGGCGTCGGTCGGCGATGTGCGCATGGGCTGGGATTCGCCGGTCAAGGAAGTGGTCAATCCTTCCTTCATCGAGCTCAATGGCCGCGGTGGTCTGGGATGGTTGGAAGGTTTCAATGAGCTGGTCACCCGCTGCGGCTACGAATGGGTCGGGCACCCTGGCGTCGACAACGGCGAGTTGCTGACCCTGCACGGGCGGGCGGCCAATATCCCTGCGAACAAAGTCACCCTGCATATCGATGAAAAACCGCCGTACGCCATCACCCTGCGTGGCGAGTTGAAAGAGCAGGCGTTCAAGAAGGTCGATTTCTCCGTTGCGACCGAACTGGTCACCGAGCCTGGCAGTGTGGTGTTCGCCCTCAACGACACGCTGACTAACAATGGCGATTATCCGAAGGAATACCAGGCGCTGTATCACAGTAACTTCAGCACGCCGTTCCTGGAGCAGGGCGCGCGTTTCGTTGCGCCGGTGAAGCAGGTGTCGCCGTTCAACGACAAGGCCAAGGGCGAACTGGCCGATTGGCAAACCTATCGCGCACCGACGAAGGACTATGACGAAACGGTTTACAACGTGGTGCCGTATGCCGATGCCAAGGGCGATACCTTGACGGTGTTGCATAACAAGGCCGGCAGCCTGGGGGTTTCGGTTGGCTTCAATACGCAGACACTGCCGGTGTTTTCGCTGTGGAAGAATACTGATACCCAAGGGCAGGGCTATGTCACGGGGTTGGAGCCGGGGACGAGTTTTTCCTATAACCGTCGTTATCAGCGGCCACTGAACCTGGTGCCTACGATCGGGGCGAAGGAACACAAGCAGTTCCGTATCAGCTACAGCTTGTTGGCGGATAAGGCGGCTGTTGAAAAGGCCTTGAAGCAGGTCAGCGAGATTCAGGGTGGGCGTGAGACTGAGGTGCGGCAGACGCCTTTGGTGGATCTGACCAAGGGGTGACATTGGCTGAAGCCTTCACGCGGGGCCCGGCGTTCTTCATCGAAGCCGTAACCCGCGCCCTACAGCAGGGCTTTCTGTCATCGACGGGCATGCATACTGGAATAACCGTATTTCAGGAGCATCTCCATGATTCGCAGGGCATTACCCGCCGACGCAAGAGCCATTGCCCAGGTGCATATCAGTAGTTGGCAAGACGCCTACCGTGACCTGATGCCTGCCCAGTTCTTGAGCGGATTGCAAGCAACGCTGGCTCGACGCGAAGCCCATTGGGTTCGCTCGATTGCCTCGGGTGAGTCAACGGTATGGGTCGCCGAGGTGGGCCAGCAGGTGGTTGGCTGGATAGCCGTCGGCGCCAGCCGTGACGAATACGCCGTGCAGGCCAATGCAGGTGAGGTCATGGCCATCTACGTACTCGCCGAGCATTGGCACACCGGCGTCGGGCGGGGCTTGTGGAATGCCGGCCTGCAAGACCTGTTGGCGCAAGGCTATGAGCGTTTAACGCTGTGGGTCTTGGCCGGTAATGAAAGGGCGATTCGATTTTATCGCCGGGCGGGGTGCGTCGAGGAGGCCGGGACAGAGCGCCATCTTGAGAGGGGCGGTGTGGCGCTGGTGGAGGTGAGGTATGGTTTGCCGTTGAGATAGCCTAGGTATTTACGCAACTTGGGCATCAGTGGGATCTTTGTCGGCTGCCAGGCCGTCATCGCAGGCAAGCCAGCTCCCACATTTGGATCGCGGGGCATCAGTTATGTCAGCGTCGGCTGCCAGGTCGTCACGGGAGCAAGCTCCCTCGCCACAGGTGCAGCGCCGTACTGAAGGTAGGTGGATACCGATGGCGGCCATCTTCACAGGCGCATTCACACCTCCCTCATGCCTTACGCGCAGTCAACAACACCGCCGCGGCCGCTGACAACAAACCCGCGCAGCAGCGATTGAACAGGCGCTTGCTCTTCGGCTCGGCAAACCAGCGGCGCATATGCAGGCCCATATAGGCGTAGGCGCTGATAGCCACCCATTCCAAGGCCAGGAACATCACACCCAGCAGGGCAAATTGCACGGTGATGGGTTGGCCGGGCACCACGAATTGCGGGAGGAAGGCGGTGAAGATCAGGATCGCTTTGGGGTTGCCCGCCGCCACCAGAAACTCCTGCCGTGCCAAGGCCCACAGGCCCACCTTCCCCGTTGCGGTGTCCACCTGCTGCTGCGGGTCTGCGCGCCATAGCTGATATGCCAGGTAAAACAGATACGCCGCGCCGAGAATCTTGATCCCGTAGAACAACAACTCCGAGGTTTGCAGTACCACCGCCAAGCCAGCGGACGCGAGGGCGATCATGCCGGCGAAGGCCAGCAGACGGCCGAGACCGGCGAGGCAGGAGGTGCGGTAGCCATAGCGGGTAGCGTTGCTCACGGATAGCAGGTTATTGGGGCCGGGGGCCATGTTCAGGGCGAAGCAGGCGGGCAGGAAGAGGGCGAGGGTGGCGAGGTCCATGGCGGCTCCGGGTTGGTAGGTCGTAAGGCATAAAGCGTGGGTTAACACTCCGTGGCTGGGCTTATGGCCCCGCGAGCGCATCAGGTGTCAGGATTGGATGAGTGCTTGGCTTCAGGGGTTGCGCCAAATAACCGATCGGCAATTTGCCTGCCCCGTTCCAAGCCTTCCTGCGTCAACCAAGCTCGTGGAGTCGGTTCATTATTTGAAAGTCGTGGCCTTTCCATGAGTTGCCGTTATCAAAGCTGAAGGTGGTCAGCAGGGCAAGTACGGCTTCCTCAATCAGTTTTTCGTCGTATTCCATATTGGGTACTCCGCTTGAGTGACACAGACCCTGTTGAGTTTACGCTCAACATCACGCAGCACTCCACACCGCTAACTCATACCCATCCGGATCGGTAAAGTGGAACCGGCTGCCACCGGGAAACGAAAATGTCTGGCGGGTTATCACCGCTCCCAGCTGTTGAAGCCGCTGCTGCACACTGTCCAAGTCATCTGCGTACACGATAACCAAGGGGCCGCCCGGTCGCACAGGCTCGCCGGTGGTGAAACCACCCGTGAGCCGGCCATCGCTGAACTCGCTGTAGGTGGGGCCGTAATCGACGAAAGTCCAGCCGAATGCAGCGCCGTAGAAGGTTTTGCTGCGGGCAATGTCGCTTACGTTGAATTCGATATTGTCGATCTGTCGGTCTCTGCCACGAGTACTCATGGGGGCTTCCTTGGCCGGTGTGCAAGGCCGGAGTGTAGCGTACCTCACATCCTTTTCATTCATCGATAGGGCCTTTGTGATTAGCCAGTATCTCTGAACACTGCATCCAGCCAAGGTGTGCTTATCTTTGTCGAGGGCCACTCTAGAATGGCGGCGTACTTCTCCCAATTAAAGGAATGTCGTCATGCCTAATCATTCAATCAACGGCAAGGTTGCACTGATCACGGGTGGTGCGAAGAACCTCGGCGGGTTGATCGCCCGCGATCTGGCCAAGCATGGCGCCAAGGCTGTGGTCGTGCACTACAACAGCGCTTCCAGCCAGGCTGACGCGAACGCAACCGTCGCCGCAATCGAGGCGCTAGGCGCGAAGGCTGTGGCATTGCAGGCGGACTTGACCACGGCGGGAGCGATGGAAAAACTCTTCAACGATGCCGTCGCCGCAGTCGGCAGGCCGGACATCGCGATCAATACCGTGGGCAAGGTGCTTAAAAAGCCAATGGCTGAAATCACGGAGGCGGAGTACGACGAGATGATGGCCGTCAACTCCAAGACTGCGTTCTTTTTTATCAAGGAAGCCGGCAAGCACCTCAATGACAATGGCAAGATCTGCACTATTGTCACTTCACTGCTGGGCGCTTTCACGCCCTTTTACGCTGCATATGCCGGCAGCAAGGCGCCGGTAGAGCAATTTACGCGAGCGGCGGCGAAGGAGCTGGGCGTTCGAGGTATTTCGGTCACGGCAGTAGGGCCGGGGCCGATGGACACGCCGTTCTTCTACCCGGCCGAAGGTGAGGATGCGGTCAGTTACCACAAGACGGCTGCCGCGCTGTCGCCGTTCTCGAGCACGGGCCTGACAGATATCGAGGATGTGGTCCCGTTCATCCGTAACCTGGTGAGTGACGGCTGGTGGGTGACTGGCCAGACAATTTTGATCAATGGCGGCTACACCACCAAGTAAGCGGTCAACGCGCAGGCGCAGACGTGGTGAGCGCCGATCGATCCGTGCCCCCCGAGCATTGAGAGCCCATGGATAGAATCGAACAGTACCGCGTCTTCGTTCAAGTCGCAGAGCTTGGCAGTTTCATACAAGCGGCACGGCTGATGAGGCTGCCACGCGCGAGCGTGTCGGCCGCCATTCAACAGCTGGAGGCCAATGCTGGCACTCGACTGCTGCACCGGACAACCCGCAAGGTCTCCCTGACCGCCGATGGCACCCAGTTACTGCTGAAGGCGCGCCAGGTCTTGCTGGACATCGATGATATCGACCAACTGTTTAACAGCCATCAGGAACAGGTCATGGGCCGTCTGGAAGTGGACGTGCCCAGCCGCATAGCGCGGCGCCTGGTGATGCCTGCGTTGGCCGAGTTTCTCCGCCGCTACCCTGGGCTCCAACTCGGCCTGGGCTCCACCGATCGCGCCATTGATCTGGTACAGGAAGGCGTGGACTGTGTCATTCGTTTTGGCACCCCGCAGAACAGCAGCCTGGTGGTGAAGCCGTTGGGCAAGGTGTTGCTGGTCAATTGCGCGAGCCCCGCCTACTTGACGGAATTCGGGGTGCCCACACAGCCTTGCGATCTGCAAAACCGGCATGTCTGTATCGGCTACAGCACGAGCGCAGGCGGCCAGGAAACGGCCTGGGAATATTGCGTCGATGGCACCGCGCAGGCTGTCATGATGCCCAGCCGTGTGGTGGTCAATAATGCCGAAAGCTATATCGCAGGATGCTGTGCAGGGCTCGGTTTGATTCAGGTGCCGTTGTTCGATGTTCAGCATTTATTGGACAGCGGCGAATTGGTGGAGGTGATGGCGGCCTATCGGCCGGCCCCCATGTGCGTTTCAGTCCTGTACCCGACTCGCCGCCAACGCTCTCGTCGCCTTGGCGCGTTCATCGATTGGTTTGCCGCCTTGATGGCTCCGCATCTGGAGCCTTGATGCACTCCAGCGGTATGCCCACCTGTTCTCTCTGACTCGCCATGTTCCGGGTCGGGCTCAAGGATGAAACCTGCGCCCCAACGCATCCAGCCGCACCGCGATCGGTGGCAGGCGTTCGCTGCTGCGGGCGAGCGTCTCGACGTCGTCGGCGGTGTTCTGGGCGATGCTTTGCACCGACTGCAAGCGCTCGACGATCTCCAGGTTTGCCGAGGTCTGCTCGCGGGTGGTGGTGACGATGTGGCCGTTGAGTTGGTCGATGTGCGCGATGTCCTCGCCCACAGCCCGTAGCATGTCCACGGCCACTTGGCTGTCTGCCACGCAGCGCTCTACGCCTTCGCGGCTGGCGTGCATGGCTTCGACGGCTTGTCGGCTGCCGTGTTGCAGGCCCTCGATGATGCTCTTGATTTCCTGGGTGGAGAGGGCGGTGCGCTGGGCCAGGCTGCGCACTTCATCGGCAACCACGGCAAAGCCACGGCCTTGCTCGCCGGCGCGGGCAGCCTCGATGGCGGCGTTGAGGGCCAGCAGGTTGGTCTGGTTGGCGATGCTGCTGATCACTTCCAGCACCGAGCCGATTTGCTCTGCCTGCACCGCCAGGGATTCCACGGTCGACTCCGTGCCGTTGATGCGCGAGGCCAATTGGCTGATTTCATGTTGGGCGCGGCCGACGCTTTCCTGGCCGCGCACAATCTGCTGGCTGGCCTGGCCTGCATGTTCCACTGCCTGTTCGACCTGCACCGTAATGTGGCCCATGGCGTCTTCCATGCGCTGCATCGAACCGGTCATTTCGCCGATCTGCGCCAGTTGATGCCGTGCGCCTTTTTCCAGGGTGCCGCTCGCGCTGGCCAGTTCCTGGCCAAGCTGGCCCAAGCCATGGGAGTCGCGGGCGACGCCGTCGATCAGGTGGGTGAGTTGCTGCAGGAAGTGGTCGAACCGCTTGGCGAGGGACACGTGGGCCTTGCCTTCACCTTGGGCGGTTTCCACCGTGAACTGCGAGGTAACGGCGAGCATCTTCTCCAGCATTTCCTGGCTCTCCACCGCTTCGGCCTGGCTATGGACGGCCAGGTAGAGCAGGGCGACGGTCTCCATCACCACATAGAAGGCGTGGACGAACACCATCGTCCAGCCGCCGTGATGCTCCATCACAAACACAGGAAAACCCTGGTGCTGCAAGGCATGGAACACCACGTGATGCACCGCGATGGTCAGTGCCGCCACCAAAATCGGCAGCCAGTCACGGTAGAAGGTCAGCACCGCCAACAGCGCGAAAATGCCGAAGTGGGATTCGATCACCCCGTGCGCCTGGTTGATGTGCAACGCCGCCATCACCATCAAGCCGGCGCCCAGTGCACAGCGCATCGCGCGGGTGCCGCCGATGACGCGATACAGCGCCGTGAGCACCACGCCGGTGCCCCCACCGACGATCACGGCCTGCATGAGTGTGTCGTGCCAGAACGCCAGGCCGAGGGAGAACAGGAACATCAGCCAGATCAATGCCAGCATGATGCGGTCGGCCTTACGATAGTGCTCTAGAAAACGGACGGGCATTCACTCTTACTCCATGAGAGGGGGGGCGTCGAGGTCAAGCAAGCACGCGGTGTGCCACACAGGCGCATCGCTGTGGAGTGAAGCAGATATTCAGGATTGTCGCCGGTTACCCACGCGTTATCGGCATGTGGGCGTGGGACTTGAAGAACGGCTGCCCGAGCGGGCAGCCGAGGTGGGCATCAGGCTCAGAAGCTGTACTTGGCGGTCAGCATCATATTGCGGGGGCTGCCATAGGAGTCGCCACCATAGTCCACGTCGTTGGAGATGGACTGGTAGTAGTGGCGGTCGAAAATGTTGTTGGCATTGAGCTGCAAGTCCAAATGCTGATTGACCCGGTAGCCCGCCATCAAGTCGGTGACGGCGTAGCCGCCTTGCTGGAGCCGGTAGTTGCTGCCATCCGCTAGCTTGATGTCGTTGTACATGCGGCTCTGCCAGGAGATATTGCCGCCGACGCGGAGTTTTTCCAGCGGGCCCTGGAAGTTGTAGCGTGTGGTCACTTTGAACAGGTGCTCCGGGATGTCGGTATCGAACTGCTTGTTGACCTTCTGCGGGTTGGCGTCGTCCTTGATGGTGTGGGTGCGCGCATAGGTATAGCCGCCGCCGACCTGCCAGTTTTCGGTCAAGGCGCCTTGCAGTTCGAAGTCGATACCCTGGCTGCGGATTTCGCCCGAGGCTTCTGCACAGGACGCCTGCGGGCAGTTGGGCACCACCACGGCCACGGCGCGGTTTTCCTGGTCGACGCGGAACAGCGCCACGCTGGCATTCAGCGCGCCACCAAAATATTCGCCTTTGACGCCCACCTCATAATTTTTACCGACGATGGGTTTGAGCGGAGTGCCGGCTGTGCTCTTGTCTTTTTGCGGCGTGAAGATGTCGCTGTAGCTCACGTATACCGAATGCTGGTCGTCCAGATCGTAGATCAGGCCGGCGTAGCGGGTGAGGTTGCGGGTGACCTTGTAGTCGCCGGCGGCATCACGGTTGTCGTAGTCGTACCAGTCCAGGCGAGCGCCGAGGATCAGCTTCAGCGGGTCGGCCAGGCTCAGGCGGCTGGTCAGGTAGAAACCGTCCTGGGTGGTGACTTCGCGAACGTTGTTGGTGCGGGTGAAGTTCGGTTTGCCCGCATTGATCGGCCAGTTGAGGTCGTAGGGGCTGTAGTTGTGGGTGGTCATGTCGTAGATGCGCTTGCTGGCGCCCACCACCAGTTCATGGGTACGGCCGAACGCCTCGAACGGGCCGCTGGCAAAGGCGTCGAGCCCGGCCTGGTTTTCATCGTAGCTGGCCTGGTACACCGTGCGGGCGAGGGTGTCGTTGGTCCAGCGCGATTGGTAGGAGCCGGAGAACAAGGCGTTCTGTTCGGCATAGTTGGCGTTGACCTGCAGGCTCCAGTCGTTGGCCAGGCGCTGGCGCAGCTCAGCGAACACGGTGTTGATTTCCTGGTCCTTGTTCTCCCAATCGGTGCCTGGGTTATAGGAGCGCGACAGGCCCAGGTGGCGCCCATCCAGGCCGACCATCGAAGCGCCCCAGAAGTAGTTGGTCTTGTCCTTCTGGTTCGAGTAACCGAGGGTCAGGGTGGTGTCTTCGCTCAGGTCGGCTTCGGTCACGGCATAGAAAAGGCCATGATCCTGCTCGGCCTTGTCGATAAAACTGTTGGCATCGCGGTAAGAGGTGACGACGCGGCCGCGCCAGGTGCCACTGTCATTGAGCGGGCTGGAGGCGTCAAGCTCGCCACGGTAGTCGTCCCAGCTGCCGACCGCGCCGGTGAGGGTAACTTTCTGCTCATCCAGTGGCCGCTTGCGGATCAGGTTGATGGCGGCCGAAGGGTTGCCTGCGCCGGTTACCAGGCCGGTAGCGCCGCGCACCACTTCGACGCGGTCGAACATTGCCAGGTTCGGCTGGGCGCCTACCGACGCACCGTTGTAGCCGCTGGGGATACCGTCATACATGAGGTTGTCGATATCGAAACCGCGTGCGGTGAAGGCTTGTCGCCCAGGGCCGTTGGAATAATTGAGGAACAGCCCCGGCGTGGCGTTGACCACGTCGTTGATGCTGGTCATGGCCTGGTCATCCATGCGCTGGCGCGTGATCACGGTGACGGCCTGCGGGGTTTCGCGCAGGGTCAGCGGCAGTTTGGTCGCGGTCTTCATCGAGCCGGTGGTGTACGACTCGCTGCCTTCGGTGGTTGCGCCAAGCTGTTGGCCCGAGACCTGGGTAGCGCCCAGCTCGATGGTGGCCGGTGCTTCGGCGTCGGCGGCAATGGCCGCATTGGAGGTTGCTAGCGCGATAGTGATTGCCATCAGACTGGGTGTAAAAACGTTGCCGCCGCGTTGTTGCACAGACATGAAAGTAGGGCTCCCCAAGTGCCTTCCGTGGCGAATAGTAAATCTGTTGATAATTATTCGCATCAGTTTGGCAGATTGAGTCTGTAGGGAAAAGCCCTAACTCTGTAGGAGCGAGCTTGCTCGCGAAAGACTCACAGGCGCCGCGTTGATTCCGGAAACCCACGTTATCGTTGAGGTTTTTCGCGAGCAAGCTCGCTCCTACAGGGTGGTGTTCAGGTGAACAGGATTTCGTAGGGCTCGCGCATGCGCTCCAGCAATATCTGCGCGAGCATCGGTGGTAAGCCAATTTGTGGGTCACCCACCAATTGGCTGGCGTAGGCATGGGCGGCGTGCAACTTGCGCGCGACGGTCCAGGTGTCCAGGCGGACCTTGCGTGCACGTTGCCAGGGCATTACCGCGCTTTCCCGGGCCGGCCAATGCCAGGCCCAGATCGGCAGTTCATACAGTTGCGCACCTACCAGGCTGCACGCCCTGGCACTCGCGCGGCCGACGGCGTCGTGGTCGTCATTGCCGTCGTTGCGCCAGGTGGTGAACACCACATCGCCAGGTTGCAGGTAGCGCGCGATGAATTGGCTCATGGGCTGTTCACGGGCGGCCAATGCATCATCACAAAACCCGCCACGAATCCATTTCAGGCTGTGCAAGGGCATACCCAATCGGCGCAGGGCCTCTGCACTTTCCTGAGGTCGCACCACACTCAAGCGGCTGGCCGGCCATACCTGAGAGCCGGGATGGCTGGCGCTGCCATCGGTGATGGAGATCAATTGCAGCGGATGCTCGCGGGTGCTGAGCAGTTGCAGCAAACCGCCGCATGCCAGCACTTCATCGCCAGGATGAGGTGCGATTACCACGACGCGAGCACCGGGTGGTACCAGGCTGTTCAGGGAGATGATGGGTGTTTGCGCCAACTGCGGCGCACTGTTCCAGATTTGCACGGGGCCGCGACGGCCTTCGCTTAAGGAGGCAGGCTTCATGGGGTGTCACATCCTTGTCGGTTGATACCGGGTCGTGCTCCGTTGACGAGACGACGCTCTTGTCTTCACCGCAGGCTCCGCTGGGTGAGTGCGCAGCATGCCAATCAAGGAATGCCATGCAAGGCGTTAAGAGCATAGACAGGCATGGGTATCTGCACAACTTTGATGCGATGTTTGCTGGGCTGACGTCATCGCAGGCAAGCCAGCTCCCACAGGGGTCTATGTTGCCCACAATATCTGCGCCTGGCACGGATCCCTGTGGGAGCTGGCTTGCCTGCGATTTTGTTTTCACCCAGCCCGCATCAAGCTCTTCAAGTAATCACCAAACCCACCCTCAGCCCGGCAATCCAACCGCGCACTGGTCACCACCTGCGGTGCATGGCTCCAGGCAATGGAGGCACCGCAACGCTCCAATTCACGTACGAGTTGTACATCCTCATGGCATTCCAGCGGTTCAAACCCACCGGCCTCTACGTAGGCGCGGGCACTCACGCCCAGGTTGGCACCGTGGATATGCCGATGCCCATCGCGGGCGTGGTAGGCCTGCTGATAGCGAATCTGCGCGGCAGGGTCGAAGCCTTCGCTCCAGGTGTCCACGGTGACTGTTCCACACACCGCGTCGCAGCCTTGGGCCAGTTGGGCCACCAGCCAGTCAGGGGCGACACGGCTGTCGGCGTCGGTGCAGGAAATCCACCGCGCGCCTTGCTCCAGCAAGTACCCTGCACCCACGCCGCGGGCGTGGCCGACATTGCGGGCCTGCACGTGAAGGCAATGCACCTGGTGGGCCTGGGCAATCGCTGCACTGGCGTCGCTGCAACTGTCGAGTACTACCAGAATCTGTACCGCTTCCCCCAGCAAGCCCGGGTGGTCGGCGGCGATCCTCGCAGCTCGCAGGCAATCATCCAACAGGGCTTCTTCGTTATGTGCCGGGATCAGAATACCGATCATCGTAAACCCTCATGGCGAGCGACCGAGGTGCCATCGAGGCTCCACAGGTCGAGCAGGAAATCCGGGTCCTGGTACTGCACCAACGGTGCTACACCCAGACGCTGTTGCAGCACGGCGTGCACCTGTTCGGCGGTTTGCGGGCAACCGTCAATGGGCACTCGCCAATGGCAGGCCAGGATTTGCCCGTCAGCGGTCAAGGCGGCGAGTGCGCAATCGATCAGACGATTAAAATCACCTGCATCGAGGTAATAACAAAGCTCACTCAATAAGATCAGCTCGAATTGCCCGCCGGGCCATTGTTCCGGCAGGCGACGCTGCTCCACCCGGGCATGAGGAAAACACTCCAGCCGCGCTTGTGCCAGCCGTACCGCCGCAGTTGCAGTGTCGCAACACAGCAGGCGTTCACAACGCGGGGCCAACTCGGCACTCAGTTCGCCGTTGGCACAACCCGGCTCGAATATCGACGCATAGCGCGGCCGCGTCAGCACGGCCAAGGTCAGGGCGCGCTTGCGTTGTTCGTACCAGCGCTGACGAAAAGCCCAAGGGTCGTCATTGCCGGCAAACAACTGGTCGAAGTAGGGGGTTGCCACACTCATACGAACACCATCTCAAAAGGTTGCAGCAAGCGCTCCACCACATAGGGCGCCAGCACCGGTGGCAGGCCGATTTGCGGGTCGCCCTCCAACTGGCTGGCGAAGGCGTGGATCGCATGGCGTTTGCGTGCCACTTGCTCAGCGGTCAGCGGAATCTTGCGCGCCCGATGCCAGGGCACCTTGTGGTCTTCGGCGGTGGCCCAGTGCCAAGTCCACACCGGTAGTTCACACAGCACTGCACCGACGGCCTTGGCTGCCTTGGCGCTGGCGCGGCCCACGGCCTCATGGTCGCAATGCCCATCCTCGCACCACGTGGCGAACACCACATCGTTAGGCTTGAGGTGGCGCTGGATAAATTCGCAGAGCTGGGCTTCGCGCTCGGCCACATGGCTATCGGCAAACCCGCCGCGCAGCCATTTCAAACTGTGCAGCGGCAAGCCAAGGCGGTGCAAGGCCTGGGCCGATTCCTGCGGACGCACCACACTCAGACGCTCCACCGGCCAGCGCCGGGAGCCCGGGTGGCTGGCGCTGCCATCGGTGACGGAGATCAACTGGATAGGGCGATCCAGCGCAGCCAGCCCTTGCAGCAGGCCACCACTGCCCAGCACCTCGTCATCCGGATGCGGGGCGACTATCACCGCTCGATGCCCTGGCGGCACCAACTGCGCCACACTGATGTGCTGCAATTCGGCCAATCGTGCGCTGTTTTGCCAGTGACTCAACGGCGTGCCCTGGCCAACAATCGGATTGGGCCTCATAGCGCCCATCTCCCTGTGGGCTCGCCGGCGACCTGTTCACCGAGGGCGGCCAAGTCGCGTTCGGCATGACTTTGCCGCACATACACCGGTAAATCGGCCATCAACTGGGCAAAGTGCGGATCCTTGCAATACGGCCCGGCGCCGACCGCGCGGCCCACATGCTGGATCACCTGCTCGACTGTGTCCTCGATACACGCACGCGTCTGTTGCGCCAGTTGCCGCGCATCAGCGCGAGGCTCGCGGTCGATCTGCGCGGCGCTGGCGCGCAACACGCAGGCGGCGCTGTTCAGGGCGCTGTCGACCGCGCCGAGGTGGGCCAGCGCATGGGGCTCTGCACGTGTGGCGCACTGGGCGCGCAGTACTTCACCCAGGCGTTGCGCCGCGCCGTACCAGCACGCGGCAATGCCGATCCCACCGTGCCAGAAGCCCGGACGGGACAGATAGTCGCCCGGGCCGCCCACGGCAATTCCCCTGGCGGCGCTGAACAGGATGTCGACGCTACCGGTCGCCGCCATGCCCACCGCCTTCCAACCCTCATCCGTCACCGTGATGCCCGGTTGATCCATCGCCACGGCCACCAATTGCTGGCGGTCCTCTTCGTCCCAGGCCGTCAGCAAACCATGGCTGACCACCGCCGCACCGGAACACCAGGCCTTGCGCCCCTCGACGAGCAGCCGCTGGCCGTCGCGACGCACACGCACCTTGGCAGTCGGCGGCTCGGCCGCCCACATGCCCCAGGTGCTGCCCAGCGGCGGCAAGGGGCTGTCGAGTTCGGCAATGATCGCCAGGGCATCGGTATGGCCTTCGAACAACTTGCACAGGCGCAGGTCATGCCCGGCCACCTGGGCCAATTGGCTCAAGCGGGACAGAGTCTGGCCGCTGCCCGGTAACGGCAGTTGATCAAGGCCTTCTTCCTGAAGGGCCCTCAGGGCATTACCCAGGGCTTGCGTGTCGGCATAGCCCCGGTAGCCCTGAAGGAAACCGTGCAACGCCATTTCACACCTCGCCTTCGTGCTGCAGTTCAAACAGCAGCAGCGAGCGAGCGGTGACCGCGTACTCATGCTCGAAATCAAAGCGTTCCTGGCCACGCACAGCCGGGTCGTTGGTGTCGAGCAGGCACGTCCAGAACTCGCCCTCCGGCACCGGCGGCAGGCGGAAATTGACCAGGTCGTGATGGGCGTTGACCACCAGCAGCAACGTGGCGTCGGCCCCGGCACGACGAATCCCGGTTTCCTGGGCGCGGCCATCCATCAACATGCCCAGGCAGCGGCCCTGGCTGTCTTCCCATTGCTCGGTAGTCATTTCGTTGCCATCCGGCGCGAGCCAGGTGACGTCCTTCACGCCGATGTCTTCGTTGTAGTCGCCCACCAGGAAGCGCCCACGCCGCAGGATCGGGTACGCCAGACGCAGCTTGATCAGGCGCTTGACGAACTTGAGCAGGGCCTTGCCGTCATCGTCCAGATCCCAGTTGACCCAGCCGATCTCGCTGTCCTGGCAATAGGCGTTGTTGTTGCCGTGCTGAGTGCGAGCGAACTCGTCCCCGGCGACGATCATTGGCGTGCCCTGGGCCAGCAGCAAAGTGGCGAAGAAGTTGCGCATCTGGCGCAGGCGCAGCGCGTTGATCTCCGGGTCGTCGGTAGGGCCTTCGACGCCGTGGTTCCAGGACAGGTTGTTATTGCTGCCGTCCTGGTTGTTCTCGTCGTTGGCCTCGTTGTGTTTGTCGTTGTACGACACCAGGTCGTGCAGGGTGAAGCCGTCGTGGGCGGTGATGAAGTTCACCGAGCTGTACGGCCTGCGCCCGCGGTGATTGAACATCTCGCCCGAGGCGGTCATGCGCCCGGCGAAGTCTGCGAGTTGGCCGTCGTCGCCTTTCCAGAACGCACGCACGGTGTCGCGGAAACGGTCGTTCCATTCCACCCAGCCCGGCGGGAAGTTGCCCACCTGGTAGCCGCCGGGGCCACAGTCCCAGGGCTCGGCGATGAGTTTCAACTGGCGCAGTACCGGGTCCTGGCGGCACGCCACGAGGAAACTGTGGCGCTCATCGAACCCGTCGCGGTAGCGCCCGAGGATGGTCGCCAGGTCGAAGCGGAAGCCGTCCACGTGCATCTCGGTGGCCCAGTAACGCAGGGAGTCGGTGACCATTTGCAGCACGCACGGGTGGCTCAGATCCAGGGTGTTGCCGGTGCCGGAATCGTTGATGTAGAAGCGCTTGTCGTCGGGCATAAGGCGATAGTAGGAGGCGTTGTCGATGCCGCGCATCGACAGGGTCGGGCCGCGCTCGTTGCCTTCGGCGGTGTGGTTGTAGACCACGTCCAGAATCACTTCCAGCTTCTGCTCATGCAGGTGCGCGACCATCTCCTTGAATTCGGCGATCTTGCCGCTGGCCAGGTAGCGCGGGTCGGGGGCGAAGAACGCGATGCTGTTGTAGCCCCAGTAGTTGGTCATGCCTTTTTCCAGCAGATGCTGGTCGTTGACGAAGGCGTGCACGGGCAGCAGCTCGACCGAGGAAATGCCCAACTGGCGGATATGCTTGAGCACGTCATCTTCCATCAGGCCGGCGCAGGTGCCCCGCACCGACTCGCCAACCGAAGGATGGCGCATGCTGATGCCGCGCAGGTGGGTTTCGTAGATGATCGTGCGGTCCCACGGCACTCGTACCGGTTGGTCGTTGCCCCAGGTGTGCGCCGGGTCGATGACCTTGCACTTGGGCACGAAGGGCGCACTGTCGCGTTCATCGAAACTGAGGTCGTCGTCCGGGTGGCCGATGGTGTAGCCAAACAGCGCTTCGGACCATTTGAGTTCGCCCACCAGTTGCTTGGCGTAGGGGTCAATCAGCAGCTTGTTGTGGTTGAAGCGATGACCATTGGCCGGGTCATAGGGGCCGTAGACACGGTAGCCGTAAATCAGCCCGGGGTGGGCATCGGGCAGGTAACCATGAAAAATCTCGTCGGTGTATTCGGGCAGTTCGATGCGTTCCAGCTCGACCTCGCCGGTATCGTCAAACAGGCACAGCTCCACCTTGGTGGCGTTGGCGGAAAACAGCGCAAAATTCACACCCAGGCCATCCCAGGTGGCGCCGAGGGGGAAGGGCAAACCTTCACGGATCCGCGACGGCTCATGAACCGGCGTCGCTGTGGTGTTGTCGGGTTTGCTCATCGAGTTGCTCCTGCAAAAGGTCTTTTTTCGGGCCGAACGCCGCCGTACTGACGGTGCTTCAGCGCATGGCTTGGACGGAAAAGGGCCTGCAGCGCGCAATGCGTGCTGCAGGCCCGAGAAATCATGGGGCGGGCGGTTTGGGCTTCTTCGGGGCGGCGGGTTTCTTCGCCGCAGGTTTGGCGGCGGCAGGCGCAGCAGGTTTGGGCTTTGCCGCAGCCTTGGGCGCGGTTTTCGGCTTGGCGGCCGGTTTAGGCTTGCTCGGCGTCAGCGCCTCGGCTTCCGCCAGCTTGCGCGCCATCTCCCAGTGGCGATCGTGGGCGCCATCGGGCTTGCCTTCAGACTCCCAGATCTGATGCGCCAGTTCGCGAATGCGTTTGTCTTCTTTACTCATCACAAACTCCTCACAGAAAATTTTCAGCTTTCTTGATTATCAGGATTGATAAAGACATTGACCGGGAGATCCCCCAGGGCAGCGCTGATCAACAGCTCCTTGTTGGGTGTGACTACGCCCGTTTGAAAAAGTCCCTTCCAGTTTTGTGCAGGGGCGGCGAACGGTAATTTCACCCGAGTATCGCCCCAAACCTGCGCATTGATCTGGGGAAACATCCCGTTTTCAAGCAACGGATAAGACCAGCGCGGCACCACCACCAGTAACTGCTTGCCTTGATGTTCACGGTAGAACGCAACCACGCGCTCAGCGTGCTGGCCCACCACTTCCAAAGGCGTATAGCTGCCATGGCGCAGCAGCTCGGGGCAGGCTTTACGCAGGCCCAGTACCTGGGCGATCACTGCCTGTTTGATACGCCCGTCGCGCCAGTTGAACAACAGTTCGCCGATGTCCGGTGGTGCCTGCAAGGCACGTTGCCGCGCAGCGAAGTCCACCGGGCGCCGGTTGTCCGGATCGACCAGGCTGAAGTCCCAGAACTCATCGCCCTGGTAAATATCCGGCACACCAGGCACGGTCAGATGAAGCAAGGTTTGCGCCAGCCCATTCAGGGCGCCGGCGGGGGCGATGGCCTGCGCAGCGCTGTCCAACGCACTGCGCAGCGGCGCACCGGCCTCACTGAGCAGCAGGCGCTTGAGGAACGCTTCCGCCGCCTGTTCGTAAGCCTCGTTGGGCGCGCTCCAACTGCTCTGCAACTTGGCCTCGCGCAGGGCTTTTTGCTGCCACTGCCACAGGCGTTGCTGGTACGCCTCCAGATCGGGGTTGGGCTCCAGCGGCCAACTGCCGAGCAGCACCTGATAGAGAATCAACTCATCGCCAGCCGAGGGGCTGTCGGCGCTCTCGCGCAGGGGTTCGGCCAGACGGCGCCATTGCTCGACCTGTTCGGCATACCAGGGTGCGCACTCGCTGAGCACCGCCAGGCGCGCACGGGTGTCTTCCCCGCGTTTGTGGTCGTGGGTGGCGGTGGCCAGCAGGTTGCCGGGAAAGGTCTTCAGGCGCTGTTGATTGGCCGCATGGAAATCTGCCAACGGCGCACTGAATTGCTCGGTGCTGAAGCCCACATCGTTGCGCGACAACAACACCGCCGAACGGTAGAACGCGGTGTCTTCCACAGCCTTGGCGGCGGCGGGCGAGGTCAGTTGCTGGAAGCGCACGCAGGCATGCTTGAGCATCTTGCGCGCGCGGCCTACCGGGCGATTGCGCCAGGGCTGGCCACCCAACCATTGCTCCAGGTGGTCGAGCACCGGCCAGTCGCCTTCGTTGAGGGTACTGCGTGCACCCTCCATGGCGTGCTGGAACACCTTGTCGTCGGCCGCACTGCGGCCCTTGGCGCTGATATAGGTGCGGTACACCGGGAAATGCACGATCAGTTCCTGCAAGGCCCGGCGGATGGCACCCAGGGTCAGATCGCGGGTCATCACGTCATCGCGGGCCACTTGCAGCAGCGCCTGGGCTACGCTTTCGAAGTCGCCGCCCAACGAACCATTGAGGATCTGCTGGCGCGCCAGCCGCGCTTCCTCGCCGAAGGTTGAGGGCCGCTCGCTGTGACGCGTCCACATCTCAGCCAGCGCTGCAAAACCTTCGGGATGGTGCTGCAGCAATGACAACTGGTTCATGAACTCGTAGCCGGTGGTGCCATCCACCTGCCAGTCTTCACGCAGGGTTTCGCCTTCGCCAAGGATCTTTTCAACAAAGATGGGCAAGTGGCGTTGGGGTGACAGCGCGTCTACGCGGCGGCGCAATTTGCGGCAATAGCCACGCGGGTCGGCCAGGCCATCGATATGGTCGATGCGCAGCCCGTCGACCAGCCCCGCGCTGATCAGCTCGAAAATCTTGCCATGGGTGGCTTCGAACACCGCCGCGCGTTCGACCCGCAGGCCGCCGAGCTCATTGACGTCGAAAAAACGCCGCCAGTTGATGTCGTCTGCGGCTGTGCGCCAACTGGCCAGGCGATAGGTCTGTTGTTCGAGCAGGTGATGCAGGCGCTCGAAACCGTCGGGCTGGCGACTGTCGAATGCGATCAGGCGTTGTTCAATAGCGGGTCGCAGCTCGCTGGCGCGTTCGGCCAGGGCTTGTTTGAGCTCGGTGGCTCCGGCGTAGGCGTCGTGCTGATAGGCGAGGGCGGCGAAACGTTCGGCCAGCGATTTGAGTAACTCGTCGCTACCCAGAATCAAGCCGTAGTCCCTGGGGCAAATCGGAAAACGGTGTTCGTAATGCTCGACGTAGAAACTCCCCTGGGCGGCATCGAACTTGAGCGGAAGCGTGCCGTTTTGCAAGGCTTCGCCGTAATCGCTGCCGAGGAAGGGCATCAGCAACTGGCCCTTGAGCAGCGGGTCGGGGGAGTGCCACTGGATGTCGAAGAACTCGCTATAGGGGCTCAGGCGGCCCCATTCCAGCAGGTCCAGCCACCAAGGGTTATCCGCGCCGCCCACGGCCATATGGTTGGAGACGATATCGAGGATCAAACCCATGTCGTGCTCACGCAGCGCGGCGACCAGGCGACGCAACGCCGCTTCGCCCCCCAGTTCCGGGTTGACGCGGGTCGGGTCGACCACATCGTAGCCGTGCATGGAGCCGGCGCGGGCGCTTAACAGTGGTGAAGCATACAGGTGGCTGATGCCCAGTTGGGCAAAGTACGGCACCAGTGGCACCGCGTCATCGAGGGTAAAATCTTTATGAAATTGCAGGCGCTGGGTGGCGCGCAGGGGCAGTGCGTTCATCGGTCACGCTCATAGGCTTGGTTGCGCGCCACGGCCAGCAGTTCGAGGCGACGCGCCGCGCTGCCATTGTCGAGCAGGCTGGCGGCTTCGCCGGGCAAGCGTCGGCGCCAATTGGGGTGGGTGTCGAGGGTGCCCGGCAGGTTGGCTTGCTCCTCGATGCCCAATGCATCTTCCAAGGGCAACAACACCAGTGGCGCACGGGTATGGCCCAGGTAGCGCACGCTGGCGTCGATCATATGGTCGGTGTCGTTGCGGATCTCGTCGATGAAGTTCTGCGGGTCCTGGCTCAAGGCTTGGCGCAGTGCCTGGCGTTCGCGCAGGCGGTGTTCGCTCCATTGGTCTACGGTGGGCGCATCGATCAGGCCCAGCTGGATATTCCATTCGATATCGCGGCTGTGCCACCAGCCATTGAGGGTCGGCAAGTCGTGGGTACTGGTGGTGGCCAAGGCGTTGTCGGGCCAATCGAGGATGGGCTTGAACTGGCCGTCATGGTTCTGTTCGAACAGCAGCACACGCATGCCCAGGATCGAACGGGCGCTGAGCTTTTCGCGCAGGCCTTCGGGCACGGTGCCCAGGTCTTCACCGAGAACGATGGCCTGGTGGCGGTGCGATTCCAGGGCGAGCAAACGCAGCAGGTCGTCCACCGGGTAATACAAGTAGGCACCTTCACGGGGGGACGCGCCCAAAGGAATCACCCACAGGCGTTGCAGGCCCATCACGTGGTCGATGCGCAAGCCGCCGGCATGGGCGAAGTTGGCCCGCAGCATTTCGATAAAGGCGCGATAGCCATTGCGCTTGAGGCCGTCAGGGGAAAAGGCAGAGATGCCCCAGCCTTGGCCTGCGCGGTTGAGAATGTCCGGTGGCGCGCCGACGGTGAGGTCGGCCAGCAGTTCATCCTGGCGACTCCAGGCCTGGCTGCCGCCGCCGTCGGCGCCCACCGCCAGGTCGGCGATCAGGCCGATGCCCATGCCGCTGCCACGGGCGGCCTGTTGTGCGCGCTCAAGGCTGCGGGCAATCAGCCATTGGGTGAAGGCGAAATAGCCGATTTCGTCGCGGTTGTCCTCAGCGAACTGCGCCAGGGCCGGGCTCTGTGGCGTACGCCAGGCTTCGGGCCATTGGCGCCAGTCCAGGTCCTCACCCGCGGCAGCACGCTTGGCCTGTATGGCTTCGAAGCGGCAGTGGTTTTCCAAGGCTTCGCCGCCGGCCTGGCGGAAGCTTTGAAAGTCGGCATGCTGGGGATGCGCGCCGTGGCGAAAGTCTTCATACAGTGTGCGCAGCAGGCGTTGCTTGGCCTTGGCGGCGGCCGGCCAGTCGATCAGCGGGAGCTGTTCCAGGGCATGCAACTCGTCAGCCAACCCGGCCGCTTCGATGGCGTTGCGCACTTCACGTTCACCAAGGATGCACGCCGGCGAAGCATACAGGCTGTTGAGAAACAGGCGGCTGGAGGGTGAATAGGGGCTGAATCGCTCAGTGTCGGCGCTGAACATCGCGTGCATCGGGCTGATTGCCACGGCGTCGGCGCCGCGTTCGGCGGCGGAACGCACCAGGTGCTCCAGGGCAAGGGTGTCGCCAAAACCGCCATCGCCGAGGCGGCGCAAGGCATAGAGTTGGGCGCTCAGGCCCCAGGCGCGAGCGGGTTGGCTGTCGACCGCGTCGGCCACGCTATAGCAGTGGCTGGGCGCGACGGCCAGGGTGAAGGTTTGCCCGTCGATATGCACCTGGTGATAGCCGAGGGCAATCACGCCGGGCAATACGGCCTCGCCGTCCAGGCGCAGCTCCAGGGTTTCGCCGCCTTCCAGGTTGACGCGACACGGGGTGTCCGGGGCGAAATAGCGTGCCAGGTCCAGGCCCGCACCGCTGTCGGTGGTCATCAAGGGCGGCAGGTGCCGGTCCTGCTGCGCCTGCTCAAGTTGCAGCAGGCTCGCGTCGATCTCGGCATCGCTGTCGGCCGGGTGCCCCAGCCCTTTGAGGACGGCGCGCAGGGCATCAGGCTTTACATGTTGCGGGCGACCGTTGGCATCGATCCAATCGACGGCCAGGCCCGCGCGGCTGGCGAGAATTTCCAGGTTCGCTTCGCTCAAAGAATGTCTCCAACAGGGGATAAGCAAACGCGTGCGCTCAAGGGCGGTAAGTGCGCACCTTGCGGGGCAGGCGTTTGGAAAATAATCGGGTGGGGTGCCGGATGATCCAGGGGCTGTTCACTCAGGTTCAGGTCGATCTGCAGCACACGGCCGTTGCCCAGGCGCCAGCGCGCGGTGACGGCATGGTCAGCCAGCACGTGCGCGCCCAGGGCGACGGTGCCGGGCAAGTGTGGCACCACGTGCACGTGACGCAGGCTCAGCAGGTGGCGGTAGAGCTGGGTGTGGTCGTTCTCGACGAAAGAGGGCACCGACTGTAAAAAGGTTTGCAGCGCGTTGGGGTCGGGGATGCGCTGGCGTTGCTTGGGGTCGTGAAACGCCGCGAAGTCGGCAAATTCATTGCGCCGCCCCTCACGCACCGCCTCGGCCAGTTCGCCATGATGGTCGGTGAAAAACAGGAACGGCTCGGCGGCATTCACCTCGTCGCCCATGAACAACATCGGGATCATGGGGCACAGCAACAGTAGGGCGGTCGCGGCGCTCAGTGCCTGGGGCGAACACATCTGGTGCAGGCGTTCGCCGAGGGCGCGGTTGCCGACCTGGTCGTGGTTCTGCAGGAACGCGACGAAGGCGCTGGGGGGCAGATCCGCACTGGGTTCGCCGCGCGCATGGCCATGGCGTGTCGTCTCGCCCTGGTAGATGAACCCCTCGGCCAGGCAACGCGCCAGCTTGGCGGTAGGCTGCTCGGCAAAGTCGCTGTAGTAGGCGTCGGTTTCACCGGTGAGCAGCACATGCAGCACGTTATGAAAGTCGTCATTCCATTGGGCGTCGAAATCGTGCTGCAACAGGCTGGCCTGGTTCAGTTCGTTTTCCAGCATCAGCCACACGTGGCGCCCGCCGTCCACCTGCTGGCGTACCCGTTGTGCCAGTTCCTGCAGAAACCCAGGGTTGTCGATGGCGTGCACGGCATCCAGGCGCAGGCCGTCGAAGCGGTATTCGAGCAGCCACATCAAGGCGTTGTCGAGGAAGAAATCCCGCACTTCACGACGCTCGAAATCAATGCCGGCGCCCCAGGGTGTGTGCACGTCCTCCTGGAAGAAACCCTGGGCGTACTGGCCCAGGTAATTGCCGTCGGGGCCGAAGTGGTTGTAGACCACATCGAGGATCACGGCCAAACCGTGGCCGTGGGCACTGTCGATCAGCTGCTTGAGTTGCTCGGGAGTGCCGTAGGTAGCGTGGGGCGCATAGGGCAGCACGCCGTCATAGCCCCAATTGCGTTCGCCGGGAAATTGCGCCAAAGGCATCAATTCAATCGCGGTGACGCCTAGTTCGGCCAGGCGGGGCAGGTGTTTCTCGACAGCAGCGTAGCCGCCCATGGCGCCGACGTGGAGCTCGTAGATCACCGCCGTGTGCCACGGGCGACCCTGCCACTGGCTGTGGCGCCATTCATAGGCGAGGGGGTCGACTACTCGGCTCCACCCATGCACGTCCAGTGCCTGGGCCCTGGAGGCGGGGTCGGGCACTGTGTTTTCGCCATCGATGTTAAAACGGTAAAGCGTGCCGGCAGGGCACGCGATTTCGACTTCAAACCAACCACCGGCCTGGGGCAGCATGACGATGGTTTTACCCTGTTCCAATTCAACGCTGACATAAAATGCGTCTGGCGCCCATAACGCAAAGCGCGTGCGGTGCGCGTCCAGCATGATTGCGCCGTGGGGCCAGGTTTCCAGAGTCCTTGACGGCATCTATGAAGACCTCCCTTAGTTGTTCCAGTCGCTACTTGTTCGATTTCCCCAGGGCCTTGGCCACCAGTTGTTCGTAGAGTTCGGCGTAGGGTTCCACGGCCTGGCACCAGTTGAACGGCTGGGTCATGGCACGGCTGCGCATGGCATTGAGCAGACCGGGGAAGGCGAACACCTTGAAGGCGCGGCGCAGCGCCTCTTCGTAGCTTTGCACCGTGGATTCATTGAACAGGAACCCGGTGACGCCATCCTCAATGGTGTCCGCCAGCCCGCCGGTGTTACGCGCCACCGGCAACGAGCCGAAGCGTTGCGCGTACATCTGGCTCAGCCCGCAGGGCTCATAGCGTGACGGCATCAGCAGGAAATCGCTGCCGGCGAACATGCGGCGCGCATCGGTCTCGTTGAAGCCAATGCGTACGCCCACCTGGCCCGGGAAGCGCAGTGCCAATTCGCGCATGGCCTGCTCTTCTTCCGGCTCGCCACGGCCGATGATCGCAATCTGGCCGCCGTTTTCGACGATGAAACCGGCGACGGCTTCGGTGAGGTCCAGGCCTTTCTGGTAGACCAGGCGCGAGACCACAGCAAACAGCGGACCACTGGATGGCTGCAGCTCAAACAGCTCGCGCACGTGGGCGGCGTTGATGGCTTTGCCTTCCCAATCGCCGATATTGAAGTTGTGGGTCAGGTGCGTGTCGGTGGAGGTTTCCCAGCTTTCGTCGATGCCGTTGGGAATGCCGCTGAGCAGGCCTTGCTGGGTCTTGCTGGCGAGGAAGCCATCCAGGCCACAACCGAATTCCGGGGTGGTGATCTCCTGGGCGTAAGTGGCGCTCACGGTGGTGATATGGCTGGAATACGCCATGCCCGCCTTGAGAAACGACATCTTGCCGTAGAACTCCATGCCTTCCTGTTGCAGGGCGTGGGGCGGAATGCCCAACTCAGGCGTCGAGGCCAGGCTGACCACGCCCTGGTAGGCCAGGTTATGAATGGTGAACAGAGTTGGCGTACGTGACCCACGCCAGTGCATATACGCGGGGGCCAGGCCCGCAGGCCAGTCGTGGGCGTGCACCAGGTCTGGGCACCAGTGGATTTGTGCAAGGTTGGCGGCAATGTCCGCGGCAGCCAAGCCCAGGCGGGCGAAGCGAATATGGTTGTCCGGCCAGTCGCGGCCGTTGTTGGCGCCGTAGGGCGTGCCTTCGCGCTCATACAGTTCGGGGCAGATCAGCACATAGATGACCAGGCCGTCCTTGAGGTCCATACGCCCGATCTTGCACGGTGGCAACGCGGCATGGCCACCCAGTTCACCGACGATATGAATCGGGTTATCGCTTTCCATCACTTGCGGGTAACCCGGAATCAGCACCCGCACATCATGCAGGTGCGCCATGGCGCGGGGCAGGGCCGCGGAGACGTCGCCCAGGCCGCCGGTTTTCACCAGGTCCGCGAACTCGGAAGTGACAAACAAGACTTTCTTTCGATTCGGATTCTGACTCACGACCGGCCGCACAGTGTTGGGCAGGTCGGCCAAAGACTTTGGCCCTCCTGCCGGCTGACTAAAACGCTCTCCCTGAGTATCTACTGCGGCACTGATCATAATGCACTCCCATCTGTTGGTTGGCTAATGGCCCGCTGCCATCGGCTCCGAGTGACCGCATCCTGCGGCCAGGCACACAAGCGCTATACAAGCTGGCAAGGCGTATGCCAGTTGCAACGTCGGCTTAAAAAGATTGGATGAGCGGGCATTCGGCCTGAAGCGCGCGTGCTCGCCCTTACCTAAAACTTGACCAGCGGCAGGTTTCGAAAGTTTAGATTTTTTGCGGGGTTTTTGTTTTGGAACGGACCCATCGGTCATGAGTCTAGGACAGATCCCAGCGCCTGCTGGGTTTTCATGCAGATTTTGTAGGACAAAAAACTTTTATCGATATGCCCCTGTGGCGAGGGAGCTTGCTCCCGCTGGGACGCGTAGCGGCCCCAAAATTTTGGGAGCGCTGCGCACTCCAGCGGGAGCAAGCTCCCTCGCCACAGGGGGGGGTGCACTTTAATGGTGCGTCAGGCGAGCCCGCGAATGGGCACACCCTTGGCCCAGGCTTGGATATCTTCGATCATCTGCTGATAGAACTGCCGGTAATTCTGCTCGCTCACATACCCCACGTGTGGCGTTGCGAGCACATTGGGCAAGCGGCGAAACG
Source organism: Pseudomonas sp. GW823-FHT02F05 (assembly GCF_058797315.1). Lineage (NCBI taxonomy): Bacteria > Pseudomonadati > Pseudomonadota > Gammaproteobacteria > Pseudomonadales > Pseudomonadaceae > Pseudomonas > Pseudomonas sp. GW823-FHT02F05. The sequence continues at coordinate 315,470 of NZ_JBXAJM010000001.1, read as the reverse complement.
GGTGGTCAGCCGGCAGCGGTTCCTCGGCAAACACATCCAGCGCCGCCCCGGCCAGGCGTCCGCTGCGCAATGCTTGCAGCAGTGCCTGCTCGTCCACAATCGGCCCGCGTGCGGTATTTACCAGGTGCGCTGTGGGCTTCATCCAGCCCAACGCTTGCGCATCCACCAGACCACGGCTGCGCTCGCTGAGCACCAGATGGATGGTCAGAATATCCGCCTGCTCAAACAGCTCGCGCTTGCTGACCCAACTCACCCCTGATTCCGCCGCTCGCTCGGGCGTGAGGTTCTCACTCCAGGCAATCACCCGCATACCAAAGACCTGGGCGAACCTTGCGACTTTCTGGCCAATGCTGCCCAGCCCCAGGACGCCCAATGTCTTGCCGTGCAGGTCGCCGCCCAGGCCGACCTGCCATCCGCCCGCACGCAGTGAGTTGGCTTCGGCGAGCAGGTTACGTGTAGAGGCCATGATCAAGGCCCAGGTCAGTTCCGGTGCGGCGTGTTTATAGCTGTCGGTGCCGCACACCTGGATGCCCAGGGCCTTGGCTGCGGGAAGGTCGATGGCGGCATTGCGCATGCCGCCGGTCACCAGCAATTTGAGCTGGGGCAGCCCTTGCAGCAGGGCTTTGTCAAAGGTTGAGCGTTCGCGCATCAGGCAAATCACCTCGAACCCTTTCAAGCGCTCAGTCATGGTGGCGGTATCGGCGGGGTAGTCGTGGAGAAAATGCACCTTGCCCACGCTGTCCAGCGCCGACCAATCTGCCACGTCGCTGGCCACGTTTTGCCAATCATCCATCACTGCGATCTGTATCGACATGCACGCGGGCCTCGAAAAGTGGCAATTAAAGGGCGTTCAACCCGTGCAACAGGGCTTTATGAAACTGTTCCGGCTCTTCCACCTGGGGCGCATGGCCCAGGCCGGGGAACTCCACCAACGTGGCGCGGGGAATCAGCTTGGCCACCTGCTTGCCCAGTACCTCGTAATGACCAATTTTGGCCTTGACCGCCGCCGGCGCCACATCTTTGCCGATGGCGGTAGTGTCGCTGGTGCCGATCAGCAGCAGGGTGGGCACCTGCAAGTCTTTGAACTCGTAGTACACCGGTTGGGTGAAGATCATGTCGTAAATCAGCGCCGAGTTCCAGGCAACCTGAAGATGCCCCGGGCCTTGGTTCAGGCCGGCGAGCATGTCTACCCAGCGCTCGTACTCGGGTTTCCAGCGCCCAACGTAATAGGTGTTTCGCTCGTAGTTGCGTACACCGTCGGCGCTCAGTTTCAGCTCGCGCTGGTACCACTGGTCGACGCTCTGGTAGGGCACGCCGAGGGCTTTCCAGTCTTCCAGGCCAATGGGGTTCACAAGCCCCAACTGTTCGGTTTGCTGGGGGTACATCAGCGCATAGCGTGTGGCGAGCATGCCGCCGGTGGAATGGCCGATCACCGTGGCCTTTTGAATGCCGAGCTTTTCCAACAGTTGATGGGTGTTGGTCGCCAGTTGCTGGAAGCTGTACTGGTAGTGGTCGGGCTTGCTGGAGGTGCAAAAACCAATCTGGTCCGGGGCGATGACGCGGTAACCGGCGTCACTGAGCGCCTTGATCGAACCCTCCCAGGTAGCGCCGCAAAAATTCTTGCCGTGCATCAGCACCACGCTGCGGCCGTTTGGAGTGCCGGTGGCGGGGACGTCCATGTAGCCCATTTGCAGGGATTTGCCCTGGGATTGGAAGGCAAAATGATTCAAAGGGTAGGGGTATGCAAAGCCCTGCAACTCAGGGCCGTAGGTGTCAGCTAACACGGGCGCCGCGCTGACCGAAAACAAACCGGCTACGCATAATGTACGGATAAAAGGCATGGGTTTTGGCTCCGAGACAGATGCCCGGATGCTCTTTGCCCGCGATTAACGGGGGATTAACGCCCACTGCAACGTCAGCGCTGCGATTACGCCATAGCGCAGGCTTTTCGCCAGGGTTACCAGCAGTAGAAAACGCCACAACGGCTCACGCATCACCCCAGCCACCAACGTCAGCGGATCACCAATGACTGGCACCCAACTGAGCAACAACGTCCAGTGCCCCCAGCGTGCGTAATGGCTGCGAGCCTTGTCCAGCTGATTGGCGCTCACCGGGAACCAGCGTCGCTCTTTGAAGCGCTCGACCGAGCGCCCCAGCAGCCAATTGACCAGCGAGCCCAGCACATTACCCAGGGTGGCGATGCCCAGCAGCAGCCAAAGGTTGTAATGCCCGCTGAGCAGCAGGCCGACCAGCACAGCTTCCGACTGCAGGGGCAATAACGTCGCGGCGCCAAATGCCGCGCCGAACAGCCCCAGGTACCCCATCAACACCGGTCAGTGAGCCGGGTAGTCCGCTACCACCACGTCTTCGCCGTCGCGGGTCAAGCCAATGATTTGATACGCCTCGCTGCGTCCGTCTACTTCCATGCCTGGCGAGCCCAATGGCATGCCCGGTGCGGCAAGGCCCAGCAGGTCGTTGCGCTTGCGCAGAGCCAGGACCTGCTCGGCGGGTACGTGGCCTTCGACGAACTTGCCGTCGATCACCGCGGTGTGGCAGGAGCCAAGGCGTGGCGCCACGCCCAAGCGTTGTTTCACCGCGCTCATGTCGGCTTCAACGTGGTCGTTGACCTTGAAACCGTTGCTCTCCAAGTGGCTGATCCACTTCTTGCAGCAGCCGCAGTTGGCGTCGCGGTGTACATCGATGGGGATCAGTTCGGCGGCCTGGGCCAGGGTGGTGGTAAACAGGGCACTGAGCAGGGCCAGTCGCAATGGGGTTTTCATCGTGGGTCTCACTGAAGGCGCGGCAATAAGCCGGGCATTCTCCCTGCTTTTGCCGGCATGTTTGCAATGTGACGTCGTGGTAATGTTTCTAAATTATACGAACCCCGGATTGTCCAGCCGCTGCTTGAGCCGGTCCAACGCAATCGCCGACAACGCGACCATGCGCTCATGCAAAGACGCCAGTTGCAGTTCAGTCTCGTAAGTCAGCACCCGTTTGAACAGGGTGCCTCCCTGATGAGCGCGCAAGCAGTAATGGATGCAACCGTCAACCGCCAGGGAGGTGAACACGGTCTTGAACTCGCTGGGGCGGCGGGCGATTTGTACGCGGTAACTCATGGGGACGCGTATGCCCAGCAGGTCGATGATTTCGGTAAAACGCGTGCCGACCGGTAATGAGCCGGTGGTGCCGGTGTCGGCGCTGAGGGAGGTGGGGTGCCACTCGTGCCAGCGGTCGGGCTGGGTCACATAGTCATAAACCGCCTCGATCGGCGCCTGGATGAAGCGTTCCTGACTGATCTGCTCCAAGCGGACCGAATGCTCAGTCGCGTGCATGACACACCTCCTGTGTGGCGGTTTTTACACTAGGAGTTGTGAGAATAGTCTGACTCCCATGCTTTGCACGAGAGTCGGCAGACCGTTGATCAATCCCGCTGAGAACGGCCCCCACAAGGGTTTCCAGCAAACGCTAGATATCCAGCATGGCCAGCACTTCCTTGGGGTAACGCAGGCCTGCGGTTGCATTGGCAGGGAAGATTGCGTCCAGCGCAGCCAGTTCGTCAGCGCTGAGAGAAATCGACAGCGCCTCCACATTCTCTTGCAGATAGGTGCGCCGCTTGGTGCCCGGAGTCGGGATGATGTAATCGCCTTGGGCCAATACCCAGGCCAGCGCCAGTTGCCCGGCCGTGACACCTTTGTCTGCCGCCAGGCTCTTGACCTGTTCTACCAGCAGCAGGTTTTTCGCAAAGTTCTCACCCTGAAAGCGCGGGCTGAAGCGTCGGTAATCATCGGCGCCGAAATCATCCGGGCTCTTCAAGGCGCCGGTGAGAAAACCTCGGCCTAGCGGGCTGTACGGCACAAACGCGATGCCCAGGCGCTGGCAGGCGGCGAGGCAGCCGTTGTCTTGCTGGTCGCGGCTCCACAGCGAATATTCGCTTTGCAGGGCACTGATGGGATGGACCTTATGCGCCCGTTCCAGAGTAGCGGCGGACGCCTCGCTCAGGCCCAGATAGCGCACTTTGCCCTGTTTCACCAAGTCGGCCATGGCGCCGACCGTTTCTTCGATGGCCACGTCGGGGTCGATACGGTGCTGGTAGTACAGGTCCAGCGTATCCACCCCCAGGCGTTGCAAGGTGCCGTCGATGGCGTTGCGGATATACTCGGGCCGGCCATTCACCCCGCGCACTACGGGGTTGGCAGGGTCGCGCACAATCCCGAATTTACTGGCCAGGAACACTTGGTCGCGCTTGCCGGCAATAGCCTTGCCGATCAGTTGCTCATTGGTGTGCGGGCCGTACATGTCCGCGGTATCGAGAAAGTTGACGCCCAACTCCAGGGCGCGGTGCAAGGTTGCGGTGGCTTCGGTGGTATCGGTGCCGGGCGTGTAGAAATCGGTCATGCCCATGCAGCCAAGGCCGATGGCGGACACATGCGGGCCGTTTTTACCGAGTTGTCGAGTGTGCATAGGGAAGCTCCTTGTGATGAGGGGCCCATTGTTACCCTTGAAAAAATGCAGATAAACCCGCTAAAAGTGCTATCACTGTTCGTAATATCTAAACAATTCCCCGCGGGAGCATTCTCTTGGATCGTTTTAACGCCATGCGCGTGTTCACTCGGATTGTTGAATTGGGCGGGTTTGCCAAGGCCGCCGACAGCCTGCAATTGCCACGCGCCTCCGTGACGATCCTGATCAAGCAACTGGAGGCCCATCTCGGCGTGCAACTGCTGCAGCGCACCACGCGCCACGTCAGCCCGACCCTGGATGGCGCGGCGTACTACCAACGTTGCGTGCAATTGCTGACTGATCTTGAGGAAACCGAGGCGGTGTTCTCCACGCGGCGCCAGAACCCCCGGGGCACATTGAGCATCGATATGCCCTCAGGCATTGGGAGCTTGATTGTGATTCCGGCCTTGCCAACGTTCACCGCGCTGTACCCACAGATCGAGTTGGAGATCGGCCTCAATGACCGGCCAGTGGATCTGATTCGCGAAGGCGTCGATTGCGTGTTGCGCGGTGGTCCGGCCCTGGATGAATCGCTGGTGGCACGCCCCTTGGCGATGATGGAACAACTGACCCTGGCCAGCCCCGCGTACCTTGAACGCATGGGCACGCCCACTTGCCTGGAGCAGTTGGCGGGTCACCAAATGGTCGAGTACGTGTCCAGCGCCAGCGGTAAACGTTTTGGCCTGGAATTTCTGCTGGGCAGCGAGTTGCATCCGATCAACCTGCCGAAAGTGGTTGCCGTGAACAGCTCTGCCGGTTACTTCGCTGCGTGCGAAGCCGGCTACGGGCTGATCCAGGCACCTCGTTATCACTTCCTGCGCCAACTGGCCGAGGGCACGCTGGTGCAGGTGCTCCCTGATGTGGCAGTGCCGAAGATGGCGCTGACTGCGTTGTACCCGCCTCATCGGCAGTTGTCGCAGCGGGTGAGGGTGTTCGTCGATTGGCTGGTGCAGTTGTGCGGTCGGCCCGGCACCGGCTTGCAAGGCTAGGCTTGCGCCCTGCGATAGGCGCCAGGCTGTTGCCCGGTGACTTTATGGAAGGCTCGGGTAAACGCCGCCACCGATTGATACCCGGCCGCCAGCGAAACCTCGGCCACCGTCTGGTCCGCCTTGAGCAACCCACAGGCGTGGCGCATGCGGATCATCAGCAGCACTTGCCCGGGCGACTGCCCACACAGTTCGCTGAAGCGCTTGAAAAACGCCGAGCGCGACAACCCGGTACAGGCCGCCATGCTTTCCAGGCTCCAGGGCTCGGCGGGGCGGGCGATCAATTGCTCCAGCAAATGTGCGAACGCCGGTGCCCGGCCCAGCGCCGCAAGGCCGCCAAGCTCGGTGTTGTCGAGCACTTGCTGGCGCAGCACATACAGAAACAGCAGGTGGCACAGGCGCTCAAGCAGCGCGGAAGAGGGCGCTGGGGTGCGTGCGCATTCTTGCAGGATCAATTCGAACAGGTTGCGTGCAGCCATCAGCGACGGGTCGCCGGCGCGCAGGATGATCCAACTGGGCAGGGTGTCGACGATCAGCGTCGACAATCCGGATTGGAAGTGAAAGAAACCGCAGACTAGTCCTACGCCGTCCGTGGCCGTGCTATCGAGAGGCAGCATCGAGCGGCGTGGGCACTGCTGGGCGCCGGCCGCCGTGGCTTGGCCGGAAAGCCTGAAGGCAAAGTCCCGCAGCAGGAACACCGCATCACCATTGTTCAGGTGTTGGGGCGTTGGATCACCGTCGATATGCAGCCAGCAATCGCCTTGCACAATCAAGTGGAAGCTCGCCTGCGCCAGGCCATGGGTGCTCGCGTGCCAGTCACCGCAATAACGGCCGACGTGAAACAGGCTGGTGTTGAGTTCGAGGCTATCTAATAACCAATCGACAAGTACATCGGACGAATTCATCTAATGGAAAGACTCAAGAGCAAGTAATCGCTACTTTAGCCTATTGAGCGCTTTTTTTAGAACCAACAGACTGGGGCATTCAAACCCAACAGGAGTCCACTTCATGTCCCGTGTACCGTTGCTCACGCCTGAAACCGCACCGGAAGCCGCCAAGCCCTTCCTGGAAAACGCGCTGAAAGGCTCGGGTTTTATACCTAACCTACTGGGCGTACTGGCCAACGCACCGGCTGCGCTGGAAACCTACATCACCGTCTCCGGTTTGAATGCCAAGGCCGAGCTGAGCCTGGCCGACCGCGAAGTGGTGCAACTGATTGCCGCCACTACCCACGGTTGTGATTTCTGCGTCGCCGGCCACACGGCGGTTGCCCGCAACAAAGCCAAGTTGCCCGAGGAGGTGATCGAGGCCTTGCGCCGCCGGGGTGAGTTGCCTGACGCGCGCTATGAGACACTTGCCGCGTTTACCCGTGAAGTGATCGCCACCCGTGGGGATGTGAGTGACGCGGGCTTTGAGGCGTTCCGCGCCGCTGGCTACACCGACGGCCACGCGCTGGAAGTCATCCTGGGTGTCAGCCTGGCAACCCTGTGCAACTTCGCCAACGTGTTTGCCCGCACCCCGCTGAACCCGGAGCTGGCGCAATACCGTTGGGAAAAACCGGCCAACTGATTCGGCGTTGGCCCACCTGCTGTAAAAGGAGAGACATGAATGCTTGACCCAATCTTGAGCCGTTGGCTCGATGTTCAAGCGCAGGCCCTGGACGTGGGCAGTTGCGATCCACAGGAAGTGCTGCCACGGCTGGCAGAAGCCAATATTCTGAGAATCGGCGTGCCCACCCACCTGGGCGGCCTGGGCGGCGATGTGGCGGGTGCGGTCGAGGCCATCGCCAATGTGGCCAGCCATTCCCTGGCTGCGGCGTTTGTGTGCTGGGGCCAGCGCTCGTTTATCGAGTACCTGCTGCAGAGCCCCAATCAGCGCTTGCGCGAGCAACTGATGCCAGACCTGCTCAGCGGCAAGTTGGCCGGCGCCACCGGGTTGTCGAATGCGATGAAGTTCCTGTCGGGTATCGAGACGTTGCAGATCAGCGCCGAGCCCAACGACCACGGTTGGATCCTCAACGGTCGCCTGCACTGGGTGACCAACTTGCGCAAGAATGGCTTTGTCGCTGCGGCGGCCATCGAGCATGCCGGGGGCGGCGCGCCATTTATCCTGGCGATTCCGGACTCGGTGGCCGGGTTGCAGCGCTCCCGCGACCTGGAGCTGCTCGGGCTGCAATCGAGCAACACCGCAGCGCTGGGCCTGGAAGGCGTGGAGCTGAGTCGCGAGTGGTTGTTGCACGAGGATGCGCGCAAGTTTTTACCGGCGGTACGCCCGGCGTTTCTGGGCTTGCAGTGCGGTATGTCGATTGGTTTGGCACGGCGTTCCCTGGCTGAAGTAGCCCACCATTTGGGCGCCAGTCGTACCGTGTTGCGCGACGAGCTGGAAGCCCTGCGCGCAACGCTGGATCATCTGGTCAGCGAGCTTGAAAAGGGGCTGTTGGCCGGGCGCTTTACCGCCGAGCCCATACCGCTGTTCAAACTGCGTATCGCCTTGGCCGAAACCGCCGCCAGCGCTGTACAGCTTGAACTGCAAGCCAGTGGCGGAAAGGCCTACCTTACCGCCCACGGCAGCGGTTTTGCGCGGCGCTGGCGCGAGTCGGCCTTTGTGCCGATTGTGACGCCTAGCCTGGTGCAACTGCGTACCGAGCTGCACCGCCAGGCCAGTCTATGAGCCAGGCGGTATTGACGGCCCAGGGCATTTGCCTGGGGTACGGCAGCGGGCCGGTGTTGCAAGGCTTCGACTTGCACTTGCAACCGGGTGAAGTGGTGTCGATCCTGGGCCCCAGCGGCGTGGGCAAATCCAGCCTGCTGCGGGTGCTGGCTGGCTTGCAGGTACCTCAATCTGGCCTTGTGCAGGTATTAGGCGAGCCATTGAGCGGCCCGCATCCGCGCGTGGTGGTGGCCTTTCAGGACCCGAGCCTGCTGCCTTGGTTGACCCTGGAAAAGAACGTCGCCTTTGGTCTGGATTTCGCCCGCCAACCGCACTTGAGTGGTGAAGAGCGCCGCCGGCGTGTTGACCACGCCATTGCAGCGGTAGGGCTGGAACCTGCGCGCCAGCAGTTCCCGGCGCAATTGTCCGGTGGCATGGCCCAGCGCACGGCATTGGCTCGCTGCCTGGCGCGTCAGCCGCAAGTGTTGCTGCTCGACGAACCCTTCGGCGCCCTGGACGAAGTGACCCGCGCCGACATGCAGCACCTGTTGCTCAAGGTCAATCGTGAGCAGGGCTCGGCGGCGGTATTGATCACCCATGACATCGACGAAGCGCTGCTGCTGTCGGACCGCATCCTGCTACTGGGTAACCGCCCGGCGCGGACGTTGGGCGAGTGGGCTATCGATTTGCCGCATCCACGGGAAGAACAGGTCGAGGCCATCGGCGCGCTGCGTATCGAAATTTTGAAAACCTTACGGCAGGCGAGCCGCCCTCAACCCAACCCCCTTGAACGACAGGAGTTTACTTATGTGTCTGGATGACCTGGCCCACTCGCGCCGTGACTTTCTCAAACTCTCCGCCGTGCTCAGTGCCGCCGGCGCCTTGCCTCTGCTGAGCAGCCTGCAGGCGCGTGCCGCCAACGAGCCCGACGCGCCGGTGCGTATTGGCTATCTACCTATCACTGACGCCACGCCACTGCTGGTGGCCCACAACAATGGCCTGTTCGAAGCCGAAGGTATCAAGGCCGAGCGCCCAGTGTTGTTGCGCAGTTGGGCCCAAGTGATCGAGGCGTTTATCTCCGGCCAGGTCAACGTGATACACCTGCTGTCGCCAATGACCGTATGGGCGCGCTACGGCAGTAAAGTGCCGGCCAAAGTCGTGGCGTGGAACCATGTGGGCGGTTCGGGCTTGACCGTATCCCCAGGTATTACCGACGTGAAGCAACTGGGTGGCAAGTCGGTGGCGATTCCGTTCTGGTACTCGATTCATAACGTGGTGGTGCAGCAACTGTTCCGCGATAACGGCCTCACGCCGGTCACTCGTGCCACCGGCAGTTCGATTGCCGCCAATGAGGTCAACCTGATCGTGTTGCCGCCCTCGGACATGCCTCCGGCCCTGGCCAGCAAACGCATCGACGGCTACATCGTCGCCGAACCGTTCAATGCCCTGGCAGAAAACCTCAAGGTCGGTCGCGTGCAGCGCTTCACGGGTGACGTGTGGCGCAACCACGCGTGCTGCGTGGTGTTCATGCACGAGCACGACCTGGCCAACCGTCCGGAGTGGTCGCAGAAGGTGGTGAACGCCATCGTCAAGGCCCAGGTGTGGACCCGCAACAACCGTGAAGAGGCGGTGAAGCTGCTGTCCAAGGATGGCCCGAACCGTTACACGCCCCATGCCGAACCGGTGTTGAGCAAAGTCCTGGCGCCGGCGGCCAGCGACCGCGCCTCCTACGTGGCCGACGGCGCGATCCAGCACGCCAACTGGGACGAGCATCGCATCGACTTCCAACCGTACCCGTTCCCCAGCTACACCGAAGAACTGGTGCGGCGCTTGAAGGACACCTTGATCGAAGGCGACAAAAAGTTTCTCACGGACCTGGACCCAGCCTTCGTGGCCAAGGACCTGGTGGACGACCGCTTCGTGCGCAACGCGATCGAAGCCGTGGGTGGCATGCAGACCTTCGGTTTGCCGGATGGTTATGAGCGGCACGAGGAGATCGGCGTTTGAACAACAGCAGAATCCCCGGCTGGTGGCTGGGGCTGAGTGGCTTGGCGGGTTTGTTGGTGCTGTGGTGGTTGGGCGTGAAAGTGTTCGGCGAGGCCGATGGCCTGTCGGCGCGCTTTTCCCTGGCGGCCACCGCCAGCAGCTTGTGGGAATTGCTCGGGCGGGGTGAGTTGTACCTGCATATCGCCGTGAGCCTGAAGCGTATTTTCGTCGGGCTGTTTATCGCGTTGTTGGTAGGCGTACCCCTCGGGCTGCTGGTGGGCAGTTCGCGTAACCTGGAGGCGGCGACCACGCCGGCGTTCCAGTTTCTGCGGATGATTTCGCCACTGTCCTGGATGCCGATCGTGGTGATGCTGATGGGTGTGGGCGACCAGCCAATCTATTTCCTGCTGGCCTTTGCCGCTGTCTGGCCGATCATGCTCAACACCGCAGCGGGCGTGCGTCAGCTCGACCCGCGCTGGTTACAGTTGAGCAAGAGCTTGAGCGCCACGCGTTGGGAAACCTTGCGCCGGGTGGTCATTCCTGGCGTGGTAGGGCATGTGCTGACCGGCGTGCGCCTGGCCATCGGCATCCTGTGGATCGTGCTGGTGCCCTGCGAAATGCTCGGGGTCAGTGCGGGGCTGGGGTATTACATCCTCGACACCCGTGATCGGCTCGCGTATTCGGAGTTGATGGCGATGGTAGTGGTGATCGGGGTGCTGGGGTTCGCGCTGGATGCGTTTGCGCGTTGGTTGCATCGGCGGTGGGTGCATGGCGGCTAAGTGGTTGAAACCGGCGTCGAGGCTCCGAACCCGCCTGACGAGTAGGTAATGTCGATGCAGTAACGCGTGAAGCCCCCAGGCGTGCTGCACGCGTTGTGCACGAAGCGTTATCCGGATGCAGATCAGCGGCGCTGGTAACCGCCACCACCCTCATAGCGGTGATCATGCCAGCCCCCGCCGCGCGGGAAGAAGAAACAACCGCCCAGGCTCAGCATGATCATCAGTGGAACCAGCAGGATGAGTCGTCGCAGCATTTCACAGTTCTCCAAGGGGTATTCGCAAGGCCTGTCAGGCGGAGGGCAAGCCAAAACTTTTCATCGCCTGTAACATAAGACCCTGCCGAAACCGCGCCATCCCCGTGACTGGGTATGTGCTTGGCATGCACGGCGATACACAGTGGATACATTCTTCAGGTTCAGGAACTCGTCATGACCCAAAAGCAACGCTTGAAATACTCGCTTCTGATTGCCCTGGCTGTACTGGGCGCGATGTTCGGCCTGTCTTATCTGCAGAACACAGGCGTGATCAGTGAAAAAACCTTCCAGTACCTGGCCATCGCGATTGCCGTGGTCGTCGTCGTGATCAACGGCATCATGCGCCGCAAGGTCAAGCCTAACTTCTGACGGGCGTCAGTCAGGCACGACCTTCGAGTACCTTGGCAGCCTCTTCATGGAGGCTGTAGCTCTTGTCAGCGTTGAGGGTGATCACGCCCTCGCTGCATAGACGCTTGAGTACCTCGCGCACGCTGAGAAACGACAACGGTATGCCCAGCTCCAGCAAATGGCTGTGCACGCCGCGTACCCCGAGGGTGCGCTGGTTGTCGGCGGCAGTGAGGAGGGCGTCGATGACCTTCAGCCGGATCAGGCTGGTGCGCAAACCGAAACACTTGAGCAAATGGCGGATGCGCTGGTTGCCCTGCTGTTCGGGCGCGTTACCGAACGCCCGTGCGTCGTTGCCATAGTGGGTATCTGCGGCCTTTGAATGTCCATCCGTGGGCACTTGCGGGTTATACATGCAAAAACTCCTTTTCAGAGCCTGATCAGGAAAAAGATGGTGCTCTTGGGTAATAAGACGAACGAGTGACGCAAATCATGAAACGATGGATGTAGAAAATTTGTCGGTATCAGGTTTGTCACATCCCCTGCGCCGTCGATAGGCAACCTTGTGCGGTTAAATTTTGCCGGGCGATGTGCGTTCTTACGGTGGGGTAACCATCCCTCGTGAGGCTGTTCAATTTGACTGTGGAGTCGGCGTGATTATTTCCAAGGGGTTGTCCAGAGTGGGCACGGCAGGGCTGTTACTCGCCTTGAGCCTGGCCGTATCGGCACGCGAGCAAGTGACGCAAACGTCGGCGGATATACGGCGTACCAGTTATGGCGTGCCGCATATTCGCGCCTCTGATGAGCGGGGCCTGGGGGTAGGTATGGGGTACGCCTATGCCCAGGACAACCTGTGCCTGCTGGCCAATGAAATAGTCACGGTCAATGGCGAGCGGGCGAGGTTTTTCGGGCCGGACCAGGCGACCCTGGAAGAGCGCAACAACCTTGCCAGCGATGTATTCTTCAACTGGCTGAATACACCCGAGGCCGTTGCGGCATTCTGGAAAGCCCAGACGCCCGAGATGCAACAGCGCATCGAAGGGTACGTGGCCGGCTACAACCGTTATCTCAAGGATAAGGGCGCACCCGCACAGTGCCAGGCCGCCTGGGTACGGCCCTTGGTAGTGCAAGACCTGGTGAAGTTGACCCGCAGGCTATTGGTGGAAGGGGGCATCGGCCAATTCGCCGAAGCCTTGGTCGGGGCAGCACCGCCGCAGGCCACCGCCAGTGTGCAGCCCGGTGCCAAAGCCTTTGCCACGGCCGCCGCCAACCAGCAACGCTTCACGCTGGATCGAGGCAGCAATGCCGTTGCCGTGGGCCGTGACCGCTCATTCAATGGCCGTGGCATGCTGCTGGCCAACCCGCATTTCCCGTGGGTGGGCGGCATGCGTTTTTACGAGATGCACCTGACCATCCCGGGCCAGTTGGATGTGATGGGCGCTGCACTGCCGGGGCTGCCCGTGGTGAACATCGGTTTCAACCAGCATGTGGCGTGGACTCACACCGTGGACACGTCCAAACACTTCACCCTGTACCGCCTGACCCTCGACCCCAAGGACGCCACCCGTTACCTGCTGGACGGCAAGTCCATCCCCCTGGATAAAACCGCCGTAACGGTACAGGTCAAGCAAGCTGACGGCAGCCTCAAGGCCGTGACCCACACCGTCTACAGTTCGCAGTTCGGCCCCGTGGTGCAATGGCCGGGCAAGCTCGACTGGGACAACCACTACGCCTTCAGCCTGCGCGACGCCAACCTTGGCAACGACCGGGTGCTGCAACAGTGGTACGCCATGAATCGCGCCGGTAGCCTCAAGGAGCTGCAAACCTCAGTGCATACCCTGCAAGGCATCCCCTGGGTCAACACCCTGGCCGCCGATGACCAGGGCCAAAGCCTGTACATGAACCTGTCGGTAGTGCCCAACGTCAGCGCCGCCAAGCTGGCAAAATGCAGCGACCCACGGGCCGGCCTGCAAATGATCATACTCGACGGCGCCCACAGCGCCTGCGCGTGGGACATCGACCCGCGCGCGGCCCAGCCGGGTATCTTCCCGGCCGACCAGTTGCCCCAGTTGCAACGCACCGACTACGTGCAACACTCCAACGATTCCGCCTGGATGGCCAACCCCAAGGCGCCGCTAAGTGGCTTTTCGCCGGTGATCAGCCAGGACAACATCGGCCTCGGCCCGCGTGCGCGCTTCGCGCTCCAGCGCCTGCAAACCCTCGAGCAGCAGCCGATCACCGTCACTGATCTGCAAGACATGGTCATGGACAACGAGGTGTACCTGGCGGGCCAAGTCATGCCCGACCTGCTGACGTTCTGCGCCAAACACCTGGGCACTGACGCCGCTACGCTACAGCCGCTGTGCACCAGCCTGAAAAACTGGGACCAGCGCGCCAACCTCGACAGCGGCGTCGGCTTGGTGCACTTCATCAACCTGGTGCAGCACCTGCAGCAAATCCCTGACGCCTGGCGCGTGGCCTTCGACCCGGCCCACCCCCTGACCACCCCTAGCGGCCTCGCCATCGACCGCGCCCCGGTCGCCAAGGCCCTGCGCGCAGCCATGCTGGCCTCCAGCGCTGAGGTCAGCAAACTGGGGCCGACCCGCTGGGGCGATATCCAAGTCTCCGGCCAAACCCCCATCCACGGCGGCCCGCAAGAACTCGGTATCTACAACGCCATGCAAACCGTGCCCCGCGCCGACGGCAAGCGCGAAGTCGTCAGCGGCACCAGCTACCTGCAAATCGTCAGCTTCGACGACAAAGGCCCCAACGCAGTCGGCGTCCTGGCATTCTCCGAGTCCAGCAACCCGGCGTCCGCCTATTCAAAGGACCAGACCCAAGCCTTCTCCGAGAAAAAACTGCGCCCATTGCCCTTCACCGAGGCCCAGATCAAGGCCGACCCGCACTACCAAATCCACACGGTGAAGGAGTAGGGCAGAGGCGCAACCCCTTGATGCCAAGGCAGAATATTTTTTGAAATCAAGGGGTTGCAGGCCTAGGCAAATGAGTACATAATGGCGCCCATCGAACGCAACGAAGCATTAAAAACTTCAATGTATTCAATGAGTTAGAGTAGAGGCAGGCTTCACGTAGCCCACTCAAGTTTGTATGCGGTGAATGTCAGCAACCAGGGCATTGATCGTTTGAGGCCGAGTAGCAAAATGGTTATGCAGCGGATTGCAAATCCGCCTACGCCGGTTCGATTCCGACCTCGGCCTCCACTCTTAAAGCCCCGTAGATCAATGGTCTACGGGTTTTTTTATTGCCTGTGATTTGGGATCATTTCCGCAACTTTTAGGATCGTTTCCGCAATCCCGTGCAGAAAATGGGCTGACTGGGTAAATCTTAAGGCTGATTCGCGGAGCCTATTTCAGCTTCGATGAGGAGCTGTAGCTTATTCAGCGCCGCTTCTTGAGTGAGTGCATTTATTGCGGTGCCCCAAAATGCAGTGCATGCCATTAGGAAGTCGATTCGTGGTCCTTCCTTACCAAAGGTTATCCTTTCGCCGGGACGTTTCACAGGGAGTTCGATGTAGCGTTTCTCCAAGGGCGTGAATTCGGGGTCGATGGCGGACATTAAATTTACAAGTCTCGCGAGTTGCTTCACGTCCCCTTTGTCTAGCTGCGGACTATGTCCATGGGCGAGTTTGTTTCGCATATTATTTACTTGATGGATCACTGCGGCTATTTGCATCGGAATTCCGAACGCAGCAGCCATGCCCAACTTCTGGCCGAAGTCGCGCGGAGGCTTAGCGTATTTGCCCACTTCGCCCTGGCATTTTTCATCAAGGTAAAATGATAGGAGGCTTTCTAGCATTAGATGGAAGCGCAGCACGCACCCCAGTTCGTCTTCTGTCTCGGCCGCAGCAATAATAATTTCGACATCTAAAACCTTCTCCACGGCCAGGTCGAATTTATATACGTCCCCATTACCTGTGGTCATGACCATTTCCATATCTGGCATTCCTGTTTTCTTTATGAAGGTGTTTGCGGAGGGAATGTAGCACGTCACTATTTTGTAGGTTTTACGATCTCACCCACGCGCCGGTAAACCTTCTTGGTCATCTCTTCGGTGGAGTGGCCAAGCAAACGGCTCGCATGTGCTAACTCGATCTCGCTGGCGGCTTTAGGCCGGATGTCCTTGAACTGGAACTGGCGGATCAGTATGGCCAAGGCTGCGTCGCCGTCGGCACCAGCTTTGATGGCGGCTTTTTCGCGGGCCTCATCCCAGCGGTTGCGAAGCATCTGCTGGCTCATCCGTAGGCCCGACGTGTTGGTGATCAGCCTCGATGTTTTTATGCCGTTCAGCGCACGACGATCCTGCAGGTCATCGATGAAGGCGCTTAGCGCGGACTGGACGCCGGCGTCCTCCAGGCGTAGGCGTAGTTTCTTTTCGGTTTTCCCTTGCTTGACCATCAAGAATCCAGCGTTCAGGTCGGTGGTGGCCACCTTGAGCACGTCGGCCGGGCGCTGGCCTGTTAGGTAGGCCAGATCCATGGCGTCCTTGAGTTCCTGAACGGCTTCGCCGTACACCGCATTCCACACAAGATCGCCAGCGTAATAGTCGCGGGGCTTTTCCTTGTTGCGCCGTACACCGAAGCAAGGGTTGGCGTTGCTGGTCAGACCCCACTCGCGCGCGATTGTGAACATGTGCGACAGCAGCGCGATTTCCCGATTGGCCCGAACCTTCGCGGTCCTGGCATCCCGGTACTGCGCGATCACCTGGGGTGTGATTGAGTCAATGGGGGCTTTCTCAAACGCTTTTCTAAGCTGTTTCAGTTCCTTCATATTGTCTGACTGGGTGCGTAGCCCCTTCTTCGGGATGATCTCTTTGACGTACCTGTCGAACAGCGCACCTAGCAGGTGGCTGGGTTTTGGTGGTGCTTTGCGTTCTAGCCTTGCCCATTCGACTTTTGCCTGATCGAGATCGCCGCCCAGGGGAATCTCCTTGCGTTTGCCGTCGGCGTCCCTGCCGTTGTAGTAGTACCCCGTCCAGATTTTACCGCTCTTAAGCGTGGTAGTGCGACGTAGCATCCGCGGGGGTAGATCCAGGTTGGCTGAATTTTTCCGGCGCATCGATCAACTCACGTTCGCAAGGTTGAGTGACCACGTTTCAGCCACTGCATTGACTGCGGAAGGTTTAACGCCGGCCAGTTTCATCCGGGCATACACCCGGCCTACGATCGGGCGGCGGGCACCAGTCAGAACAAACTCCCAGTGGTTCTCGGTCAACCACTGGATTTGCTTTGACGGGATCTGATAGCCGGTGATGGTAGCCAGCTCTTCGTCGGCCAGAGTTTCGCTTTGGAATTCCATCATGCTGCCTCCAGCTGTTCAGTGATGGTCTCGCTCATGTTTGCCCGAATCAGCGCGGCCATGGGTTGAGGGGAGACGGAGTTACCCACCATCCGCACCTGGGCGCGCTTGGTGAACTTGCGGCCGTCGTGCCCCACATCGATGACGTAGTTATCGGGGAAGCCTTGGGCGCGATACAGCTCGCGTGGGGTGAGCATTCGCATGCCGATATCGACGATCACATAAGGGGTGCCCTTGATCGTGACGGTTACAAGCGCCAGGCGATCCCGGGTTGTGATGGTCGCTGCTGGGTCGCGCAGGTCGTAGATGTTATCGGTGCCGTAATAACCCATCAGGAACGCGGCTACGCGCATTGCACCCTCCTGGTATTCCGGCGCCAGGGTGTACTCGACCAAGGCGTGGTGCTCGGCGCCGGCGGTGATGGTCGGCACCAGGCCATCGATGGGCTGACCAACGCAGTTTTTGCGGAGCGTGCACAGGTGTGCTGTGACCACGTTCTGCTGGCTGCCGCTTGTGGTGATCGCAGTCAGGGGCTTGCTCGGGTGGTGCCGGGGGGTGACGTTGTAGCCGCCGTTGTGTTGAGCCAGGTAGGCGACGGTCAGGGCGAAGTGTCCACCTTTGACATTTGCGCAGATGGCGCGCAACGGCGAGTCGCCGGGCATGTTGCGCTGGCTACTGCCGTTGGCATGCTCGGTGATGAAGGGTGCGAGCGTTGGGGTCACCAGCGCGAACCCATGGGAGCCAGTGATGGTTTTCGTAGGGATATCGACTGAGTGAACGCGCGAGTCGTCGCTGCCCGAGTGGTTGACGCTGACGATGAAAGGGTCTGCGTGATCGATCACATAGCGCTTGGCTCCCTTGCGCAGACGCTCCATGGTCTTGTTGACCAGCGGGCGGCGCACACCAGCCGCGCGGCCTTCTTCCTTGTCGAGAAAGATGCTGGGGCAGGGGATAGACCAATCAATGCTACTGGCGGCGGTGAGCTGCGGCTTCTGTCCCTTTGCTGGTGCCTTCGCGTGAGTAGGCTCCGGCCATTGAAGTGGCTTGCCGTCGCAGCGGGCCACTAGGTAAAGACGTTCGCGCAATGTTCCGGCGCCGAAGTCACTGGCTTTCAGCTTTCCGTGGCGCAGGTCATAGCCCATGCCGCGCAGAATTGATTCGAACCGGCGCCAGGTTTGGCCTTTGCGTTTCGGATCGGGTATCAGGTACTGGTCTTGCACCGGCACCCGCTCGCCGACATCGGCAACACGCAGGTCGCGGCATATGACCCGGCCTGTTGTTGGGCAGCGCTTGGCGATCAGCGGCCCCCACTGGAGCACCTGTGTCACGTTTTCCATGGTGATCATCTGCGGGCGTACCTGGCCAGCCCATTTGATGACCACCCAGGACAGCGAGCGGCTGGTGGTACTGCGCGGCTGGCCGCCGGCTGCGAGGCTGTGGTGAGTGCATTCGGGGCTGGCATGCAAGTGCAGCACCGGCCGACCCCTGGTGGCCTTGTGTGGGCATACGTCATACACATCGGTGATGTAATGCTCGGCGCTCGGGTGGTTGCGCTTGTGCATGCTGATGGCGTTGGGGTCATGGTTAATGGCGATATCTACCGGCATACCGGTAGCCATTTCCTGGCCCATTGTTGCGCCGCCTCCGCCGGCGAAAAGATCAACGCGAATCCCGCCTACCAGGTTGAGGCCAAACTGGGTATGGACCGCGCTGGTGATCGGGGTTGGTTTGAAAACTTCCCTTTCGGCCTTGCTGGTGCGCTTGGATCTACGCAAGCGCAGATGGGGAGTGCCTGCGCAATCTGGCGAGAGTTGCGATTGGAAGGCAGTCACGCGACACCTCCTGCCAGTTTGGCCTGATCCTGTGGGTAAGCCTCGAGCAGCGCGGCGCGAATATGCGAATAGCCTTCGGTATCAGCCTCCTCATGCGGGAAGCTGATTTGGCTGGTTTCGAACTCACACCACAAGCTTCCTCGCTGATCCAGCCAGTCAATTAGCTGGGTATCGGTGATGTCGACAGATAGATACATCCGGCCTGGGCTTGCTTCTGTTACGTAATCCGCATGCCTTGAGACGGGCGTATACCCCACGACAGGCTGCGCGAGCGGGCGTTCCTGAGCGTTTAGCGTTGCATCAGCGAGCGCTGCCCCGCGCAGCTTTTCGTGGGGTATAAGGACCTCGGCAGTGGCGCTGGAAGGAGCAATAATGCCTGCTGCTTCGCAGCAGAGACTGTTTGTTTCTGGCGTGCTGACGCTGCTGGCAGTGCGGAGCAAAGCGGGCAGGGCAATGGTGTTGTCTTGTTGGGTCTTCATGCCGGTTTCCTCCGGTGTTCGATGGCGAGTTGGTCCATCAGGCGCTGGTGGTAGGTGTTGCGTGCTTCTGCGGCAGGCCATGGACGGATGGTTTCAACCATGGGCTCGATGCCGACCAAACAATCCCAGATAGCCGGATCGGTTGGCATGAGGTCGCGGCGCTCGGTGGCCAGCGCAATCAGGTCAGCCTGGTGTATGCATGCGGGTAGATCGAAGGCCAGGTCGAAGCGCTCACAGATGCGTTCCCACACGACGTCCTCAAATCCTCGGTAGTCGGGCATCCACTGTTTGAGTGGCCGGGTCATATCGCCCAGGTACGCCTCGGTCGCATCGTGGAGCAGGGCCGCCAACTTGTGTTCTTCCGGCACCAGCTCGGCGACGATGCAGCTGTGTTGTGCCACGCTGTAAAACTCGCGGGTGTGGCCGTTGAAGCGACACAGGTGGGCCAATGAGTGCGATATGTCCCGTGGGTCGATCATGTCGACTTCAGGCTCATAGACGTTGAAGTGCTTGCCGGTGAAGGTGAAGATGAAGTTCATGCTGCATCCTCCAGCGTGAACGGATCCATCAGGGCAGCCATGCTCAGAGCCTTGTCGCGTAAGGCTAGTGCTTGCGTTGCCTGGTTCTCGGATCTCACTGCTCGGAAGGTGTCAGCCGCAAGCTTCAGCTTTTCGGCGATAGCTAACAGGGTGAGTCGATCTTGTGGTTGAAGATCCAAGATAAGTTGCAGGCGCCGGCATCGTTCGGTGACTTGCTCAAGTTCGGTAGCGCTTGCTGACTCGCCCTGGTCCATCCCATCCATGAAGCCTTGAGCGTGGCCATCCTCATAGCCCTCAGCTCGACCATCCGTTAAGCCGCCCTTGTAGCCGACCCAGTAGAGGATCCCAAGCGCGATAACGATGCTGATCAGTGCGTATATTTGAATTGCAGTCATGTGGTGTGCTCCTGGTGTTGTTGGCTGGTGGTGGCAGCCGTTGGGGGTTACTGGCCTTGCTCGGTTGAGTCGGTTTCTGGACGCGGCATGTCTTCATCTGCTCGGTAAGCGCGGATGTCGATCAGGGCGGCTACGTGTTTGATGTGGGCGTACCTCAATGCCTTGGCGCTGTGGTCCAGAGTGGTCACCGGCAGTTGGATGCGACCGGCGTTGATCGCCTCGATGAATGTCTTTTCATTGAGGTTCTTGAAGTAGTGCACGCGCAGCTTTTCCAGTGGGATAAGCACGTCGCCGAAGAGTTGATGCAGCATCTCGACGGTTGCGCTATCCGGCGCCGGTTGCAGCCGCAGCGGTGTTTGATTGGTGTTGCTCATGGGGCTCGGCCTCCTTGCGTTTGAGTCGTGATGGATGGTCCCAGGCATTCAGGCAATGGCGCTTGGTCAGCTCCCGCAGATGCTCCGGCACTTCGAGGAGCGCGGCGTTGCGCTGCTCGCGTGTGCGCATGGCGACGATCTGGCGGGCGTACTCCCTAGGCCACGTCACGGTTGTCTGCCGGGATGGCTGGCAGTTCGAGCCCCAGTTGCTCGGCGAGCCAGGGCATTCCGGCTTGCCGGACCTTGGTCGATTGGCTGTACTGCATTCCGGCAGTCTCGTGGTACCAGTTGCCGTTCTTGATCCGCAGGTACTCACGGTCACGGACGGGGAAGGCCGGCAAGTTGCGGTCGTTGAGCAAGCCCTTTTCACGCATGAGCGCGATCAGCTTTGGGCGGGTGATGCCGAAGTACTTGGCGGCTTTTTCAAGGCTACGTTCCATCACGGCCTCCTAGGCTGCATGCGCGGCAGGTGTAGCTGCGGCGGCCAAGTGGTTGATGGATTCGACAACCATGCCGTACAGCTCGACGTCGGTCCCGTATACCGTGAAGCACTTAGTTCGCGGCGACTTCACTCCGATGCCCATGATGGTGGTAATGCCGGAGCGGGTTTTGTTGCGGTGAACAGCCAGATAAATAGGCTGCTCGAAGCCCAGATCGAGACTGATCGCGCCACCGGTGCGTACCAGCTCGAACACTTGTTGCTTGTGTTCAACATCAAACGCGCCATAGCGGCGGTTTGCGTGGAGAGTCGGCGTTGATTCGGGCGCTGTGCTGGGGTCGACCGCGCCGTTGGCAATTTCTTCGATGAAGTCGGCCAGTTTGAGGTGCATTTTTTTGCTGTTGGTCAGGGTCAGCGTGTGGCGTTCGGTGCCCAGTTCAACTGTGAAGTGCGTGTCCGCTTTGCTGCGTTCGACTTTCAAACGGAAAGCCAGCACATCGCGACGTGGTGTGGTGCGCAACGTGTGGCTGAAGGTCTCGCTGAGATTGACCTGGGCATGCAGTAGGGCAAGGGTACGGTTGTCGAGCTTGAACTTGTTCATGCTGCGTGCCCCCCGCCATTCGGATCGAGCGGTGCGGGCTCAGTGCGCTGTTTCAGCTTGGGTTTGGACGCGATGAAGGTGCAGCCGCAATCTTGCGCTAGGCGGCGAATCTCGAAGATGCGAAAGGGGTTAGCAACGGCCGGGTGGACGTGCAGGGTGGCTGTGGTGTGCATGGTTGTACCTCGCTCTGTGGTGGAAGAGTGAGGTAAATATCAACCGATAGTTGCTATTTGTCAACAACCAGTGGTTGATATTATTTTTCACCATTTTTGGTTGTTCGCGTGCGTTCCTTTATAGTGGCTCAACAACATCAATCTCACGGAAGGAACCGGCCCTATGGCTGTGATAGACCTTAGCTTGGAAGACGACGAATTTGACAATGTGGAGGTACCGCCTCACGTACTTGCTGATGCGAAGGAGAAAGTTGCAGCTCGATGTGCAGCTTCTGAAATCACCTTTGATGAAATAACTGATGAGGCAGGTGAAAAGACATATAAATTTGGCTTTAAGTGTGGTCGGGGCGTTAAGCAAGTTTCAACATGGGATGCGGATTCACTATTAGACTTTCTCGAAGTGCCTTTTGAGGATTACTGTTTTTTATCCGATCTTGATGCTATCTGTTCATATAAGGGTGGGGTGATAGAGGTAGGGATTAGGCCTGTCTCCTTCAATGGCCATGTTCCGTCGATGTCTACTATATATAGGCAGTTGTTTGGGCCGCGTTCCTATCGTAAGACTATGAATCCTAAGCTGGTGGTTAGTGGCGATGGTGAAGATCCTGTAACATTTGAAATTAGTCCTGGAACCAGAAACTATCAAGTTATTACACAGACTCCGAGTCATCAGGGGCTGACTCTGAAGCTGTCGGGTCTTAGTATCAATCAGCATGATAAAGCTGTCGAAATTCTTACGCGGAGCGCGGATTCTTTATTGTTTCAGTTAGATTTGCTGACAAATGTTCCGTTTATCTTAAAAAAGCAAAAGAAAAGAATCGGTAGGCCCGTTCGTAAGTTGAGCGGAGACGAAAAAATAGATCTTCAATTTCCGAATTCTGAGTTTGATAGTGCGCCTTTGTCATTGTATTGGTACGGGAGGAGTGCAGATGAGATGCCATTGTTGCAGTTTTTAGCTTATTATCAGGTGGTTGAGTTTTATTTTCCTGTCTATTCTCAGTCTGAAGCTCAAAGAAAACTTAAAGCTATTCTTAAAGATCCAACATTTCGTAATGACAGAGATGCCGACGTCGCTCGATTGTTGGCAGCAATTTACGTTAGCAGGAGCGGTGCGTATGGGGATGAGCGCTCTCAGCTGAAGGCTACAATTCTTGAGTGTACGGACTCTGATTCAATTCGCGAGTTTATAAAAAGCGATGCGGCGCTAAAAGATTTATATCTGAATGGTGGGAAGTTGCTCCCTTTTCATAAGGTGCCGCTAGCTAACGAGTCATTAGATTTAAGAGGCGATATAGCAGAAAGGATTTACGATATAAGGTGCAGGATTGTTCATACGAAGTCGGACGGCCGGGATGTTGGAGGCGAATTGCTACTTCCTTTTTCAAAGGAGGCGGAACTTCTTAGTTCCGATATTAAGCTTATGCAGTATGTGGCTAGGCAAGTATTGATTTCAGGTAGCAGAATATATCGCATGTGATTTGAGGCAAGAGTATTGGTTGTTCTAATGATTAATATGTCAATGCTCTTTCTACTCGGTTATTCGGGTATAAAAGAACCCACAACCTTTCCGCAAATGTGCGTCTCTTCCGTTATATCAATGACTGGATACTGTGGATTAATAGGTCTTAAGAATTGCCGTCCGGCATCTTCAACGAGTATTTTGAAGGTGGCTTCATTGGTGCGTGGTACTCGAGCTATAACGCGATCACCAGTCTTTGTTTCCGCCTCAGGATCTACAAAAATTATACAGCCCGCGGGATAGCTACGCCCAGGTCCTGGATTCGTCATAGAGTCCCCTTGGACTTTTAGGGCATAGCCACTATGGCTTATTGGAACGGGGCACGAAAGCCAAGATTCACCATCATGCAGTTCGAAGTTCGCTTCGCACCAAGCGCCGGCCTGAACCCAGGAAATAAGCGGTACTTTTTCAAATCGCCGCGTGAGTTCAAGGACATTGGGCTCATGTCCACTACCAAGTCTTTGGATACTGGCGTCCCAGGAGCGCTCTTTCGGCTGTACACCGTACTCTAACCATTCCCGTCGTACGTTTAGCCAGGAACACAATGCGACCATGCTGTCAGCCTCTGCAATGGCGTCGCCGTTCAACCACTTGCTGACCGCCTGGGGGCTTTTGTCCACCCCAACACTCTTCAAGTGCTTGTGAATATCCACACCACGGCCCCGGGTGCGTACACCGGCATCGTCGAGTGCTTCGTGAAGGCGCGCCGTGAAAGCTGCCCGTAGCTCGTTCTTATCAACCATGAGTTGATACTCTCACAGGGGTTGCGCAATAGTCAGTTGATGTTAATATCAACCGCGAGTTGATAAATGGAGGTTGCCATGTTGGACCCCGCCGACTTTCCGAACGCCATCGCGTTCGCATTTGAAGCAGTAGGCGGCATCGGTGCCGCCGCCAAGGTGTGTGAAAGGAGCTATCAGGCGCTCAATAAATGGCGCTTGGCTGCCAGTCTTCCCCGCACCGATTACACCGGTGAAACCCAATACGCCGCACTTTTGGCGAACGCTGCAAAGCAAAAGGGCAACGCGTTTGACGCTGCCTGGCTGCTTAACGCATCGGCCCCGCAAAAAGCTGCAGCGTAGACAGAAAAAAGGCGACCCAAGGGCCGCCCAGTTCCTCCCGGCACACACCACCACAGTGCTGTCGGGTCGCGATAAAGAGTTGCGGGCACACCACATGCAAACCACCTCTCTTTACCGCGCTACCAAGACACGGATGTCTTGGGTTGCTGCCTTTTCCACCACAGATTGGGCAGCTGTTGCGCCAGAGGTGAACAACGGATTGTTCGCCTCGGCACGGTGCCGGTTCGATCCCTAGGTCTAGCCGGCGTTTTGGGCCCTTTCAAGCCACGCGGCAAATGTAACACCACTGCATGTCGCGGGGCACTGGCAACCTTGTAGGAATAATGCCATGAGCCGAATAGCTTTAAGCTGTGTTGATCGAGCGCAAAGGGAAGTCCTTACGCTCGAATTAGCCCTGTACCACGCCGCACGGGACTATCCCGGCGGTGCCGCTGCAATCGCCGTCACCACCGGCCGTAATGCCACCACGCTGCAGCACAAGCTGTCTCCCACCCATCCGTCTCACACTGTGAAGATCCAGGAGTTCGGCGAGATCCTCGAACTGACCAAGGACCGCCGCATTCTTGATGCAGTGCATGCCCTGGTCGGCGATACCACATGGCAGGAGCTGGCTGAAACCTATACCAGTGACATGCCCGAGACCCTCACCACGGGTATCGCCTCGTACTTCCGTCAGGTGGCTGATTTGGCTGATACGTGGGCCAAAAGTATTGGCGACGGTGTCGTCAGCGATCAGGAACTGGCCGAGATTCGCCTGCAGGTGTTTCGCGGTATTCAGGGGCTGTTGGGGATGCTCAACCGGGCCACATACGTAAACCAGACTACGCGGGGTACTGGCCGTGGCTGACGTTATCGATTTTGCCAACGAACTGGTGCAAGAGCGGATGGATCAGGCCCTTGCAGCGCGCAATGCGAATAAAACGGCCACCGCTGCACATTCGTTCATGTTCTGCGAAAGCTGCGACACGCCGATCCCGTTGGCACGCCGTGTTGCGATCCCTGGTTGCACCCAGTGTGTGACCTGCCAGTCCATCGACGAAGCCAGGAAGGCCCGCCATGCTCGATGAGGTACTCAATCAATTCTCTGATTACGGGCTGGAGCCTGATCAACCCTTGGTGTTCGGCAAGCTGACCCGTTGCAAAACCTCCCAGGACAAGGGCAAAGAAAAAAACGGCTGGTACGTGGTCCACGAGCATGTCACCGAGAAGAACGGAACGTTGATCTTCGGCAGCTTCGGTGATTGGCGGTCCGGTGAGTCTCAGAAGATCAAGGTCAAGGCCGGACGTATGAGCCCTGAGGAGCGCGAAGTCATGCGCGCTCGCCAGGAAGAGGCCAAACGTAAGGCTGCCGAGGTCGCGGCGAATGCCTCACGTCGAGCGGCCAGCCGTGCAGCGGCTCTGTTCAAGCGCATGCCCGAGAAGGGTAAGAGCGCCTACCTGGATCGAAAGCAAATCGTCGGCTTCAAGGTTCGCTATGCGCCACGTACCGGCGCGTTTTTGGTGCCTATGTGCAACGTGCGCGATCAGATCGTCGGCCTGCAGGTGATCTTCCCGGCAAAGCAGGAAGACACCGGGCGTGACAAGGCCTACTGGCCCTACGGCATGTCGAAAGAGGGTGCCTTTCACTTGATCGGCCCGCACCCTGAACCGGGTGAGCCAGTGCTGGTGTGTGAGGGTTACGCCACGGGCGCTAGCTTGCACATGGCGACTTCGCTGACGGTCGCGATCGCCTTCGATGCCGGTAACCTGTTACCCGTATCCAAGGCCATGCGCGAGCGCTTCCCGGGCTGCCCGCTGATCATCTGTCGCGATGATGACTGGAAGACCAAACGCCCCAACGGCGATCCTTGGAACCCCGGCGAAGAGAAGGCCAGCAACGCGGCACTGATCGTCGGTGGTCAGGTAGTCGCCCCCGTCTTCTCCGGCGAGCGTGAAATCAAGTGGACCGACTTCAACGACCTGCATATCGCCGAAGGGTTGGAGGCCGTCCGCCGCCAGGTGCTAGCGGTGGTCAAGCCTCCAGCAGCTGGTGGTTGGAAGGATCAACTTGCCCGCACCGAAAACGGATCCCTAATCGCGCACATGCAAAACGTCGAACTGATCCTGGGCAATGACGAACGCTGGGCGGGCGTCATCGGCTACAGCGTGTTCAGCTCCAAGATCGTCAAGCTGCGGTCCGCGCCCTTTGGCGGCGGTGCCGGTGATTGGGCCGACATCGACGACATGCGGGTGATGAAGTGGCTTGCGCAGCAGTACAACTTGCGGGTCAAGGCGTCCCATGTGATCGAAGCGGTCAGCGTGGTAGCCCACGATCACGCCTTCCACCCGGTGCGTGAGTACTTGGAGAAGCTTGAATGGGATCGCGTGCCACGCATTGAAACCTGGCTAACCGACGTGCTGGGTGTCCAAGCCAGTGAGTATTCGGCCAAGGTCGGTAAGCGTTGGCTCATTTCGGCGGTCGCCCGTGTGATGCGCCCAGGCTGCAAGGCAGACTCGGTGATGATCCTCGAAGGCGGGCAGGGCGCCGGTAAGTCCACGGCCATGGGCGTGCTAGGTGGCGAGTGGTTCATGGACACTCCCTTTGCCCTCGGCGACAAGGACAGCTTCCAGGCGATTCGCGGCAAGTGGATCGTCGAACTGGGGGAGCTGGACAGTTTTAACAAGGCTGAAAGCACCAAGGCGAAACAGTTTTTCTCTGCGTCCACCGACACCTACCGCGAAAGCTACGGCCGCAGAACGAATGACGTGCCACGCCAGTGTGTTTTCGTGGGCACCACCAACCAAGAGGAATACCTCAAGGACGCCACGGGCAACCGTCGTTACTGGCCAGTGTTCTGCAACAAGGTCGATTTGGAGCAACTGCGCGAGATCCGCGACCAGCTTTGGGCAGAGGCGCTGTTCTGCTTTGAAGCGGGCGATATCTGGTGGGTGAATAAGGACGAATCCAAGATGTTCGCCGAGGCTCAAGACGAGCGCTTTGTGGTGGATGAATGGGAAGGGCCAATCCTGGCCTGGATGGAAGAGTCGCAGATCGGGGAAACCGCTACCGGCAACGAGATCCTGACCCAGGCGCTGAAGCTTGACTTCGGCCATTGGGGCAAGCCCGAGCAGATGCGGGTTGGCGCGATCATGCACCGGCTGGGTTGGCGCAAGCGGCGAATGCCGGCATTGCCGAAAAGCGGCGTGCGGCCGTGGGCCTATGAAAAACCTGCGGGCTGGGGGCGTTTGCCTGCGTTGCAACAGTCGGTGATTGAGGAGCCTTGCTTTGATTAAGCGAATCGACGAGATGCTCAAGCTGTGGGCGCAGGATCTGCATTCGCCTTTACCCGAGAACACTGGCGGGCCGAGCGGCGGCAACATGATCGCTATGCTGATGGAGTGCAAGGGTGAGCTGATACGCGGCACTCGCGGCAGTCGGGTGCTGCTGGATGAATCGGTGGATATCGAGCTGATCGTCAAGAAGCACCTGCCGCCCCGTCTTGCCCTGGTCGTTTGGGAGCACTACTGCAACCATGAAAGCTTCCTCTCGCAGAAGCTGTTGCACTGCGCCTGCAGCTCAAGGACCTATTACATGCGCCTCCATGACGCCCATGTGTTCATCCAAGGGATGCTGATGGGAAAAGCTGCATGACCCTGGGCGTCACTTCGCATGCCTCTGTCCTACTGTCCGACTCGCATTTAGCGCAGTTGGACAGGCGCAGGCCACGCCGTTGCTGGGCTGTCCGACCGTCCAACCTTCACCCGCCCCACGCACACATGAGCATAGCGGGCACGTAATCGCGCCCATGGCGCGCACGCGTGCTTTTAGCTTTCTCTCTGTACACAAGAGAAAGTTAAATAAGGTAGGACAGTTGGACGAAGCCCCGAATTTAGGCGCCTGTAGCTGTCCTACTTCGATTCTGAATAGTGGGACAGGCAGGACAGGGCACCAGAAGCGATAGCCGATTGAATGCGTTGTCCCTGTGTTGCACCTGCGTCATACCTGTATTGCACCCGTATTGCGCCATGGCATTAAAACCCGCTTGCTGCCAGTAAAATCCACCTGTAAAAAGTACCCATCTTCGATAGGTGCGACCGCAAGCAGCGGGACTCACCACCACACTAAACCCGGCCATCGCGCCGGGTTTTTGCGTTTATGGGGTAGGGCGATGACGAACGAGCAGCAAGCGCTTATTGATATGCCGATCTGGATGGTGATCGTGCTGTCCCTGGTCGGCGGGATATCGGGCGAGGCATGGCGGGCAGACAAAGCCGGGGTAAGCGGCTGGTCATTGATTCGCCGGCTGCTCCTTCGGTCTGGTGCCTGCGTGGTCTGCGGGCTGTCAACCATGATGTTGCTGCATGCATCGGGCATGTCGGTATTGGCGGCGGGCAGCATTGGCTGTCTCACTGCAATGGCCGGCGCCGATGTTGCCATAGGCCTGTACGAACGCTGGGCCGCTAAACGGTTGGGCGTGTGCGATGTGCCGCCCTCGGGAAGCGGTCAGGCTTGATGGTCTGGAGGCCACGTAATACGTGGCTTTCAGGGCCGCGCATCAAAATGGTGCATCGAAAAGTCGCCGGGGACCCTGGGAGCATTCGAGGGACACGGGGCATGAAACCCGCGGGAAAGCGTTAGCGGCAGGCTCGCCAGCTTACTGAAATTCAATCCATTGAAATTGAAAGGTTTCCATTGAAAAGCCGTTGAAAAGGAGGGCTTATGACGGATCCACTGTTCCTGTCTAAAAGCGCTTTCGCGGTTCGCATCGGCAGGACGCCGAGCTACATCACCTGGCTGAAAGACAACAACCGCCTGGTGCTTTCGCCGGATGGCAAGAAGGTGGACGTGCTGGCAACTGAAGCGCTGATCCTCGAAACCGCCGACCCCAGCAAGGCTGCCGTCGCGGCTCGACACCAGCAGGACCGGATCCAGCGTGACGTTTACAGTCAACTGTCCCCCCTGGTCGAGCCGACTAACACGGCTGCGCCGCAGCAGCCTATCTCCGGCGGTGCGAAGGGCCACGACTTCCAGAAAGCTCGCGCCATGCGCGAATACAACCTGGCGCAACTGGCCGAGATCGAGTTGCACAAGGCTCAGGGCTCGCTGGTCGCCAGGGACGCGGTAGAGCTTGGTGCCTACAACGCGGGGCGACATCTGCGTGACCAGTTGTTCGGCCTGCTGCCCCAGCTGTCCCACAAGCTGGCAGCCATGACCGACCCTTGGGACATCGAAAAACACCTGACGGCGACACTCCGTAAATCACTGGAAGAGGCTGAACGCATGTCCTCATCCGATCTTGAACGAGCGATGACGACGAGCTGACCTATGAACACGGAATTTCCTGACGGTGACCGTGCGTACCGTGAGGCGTATTTCCGTGGGCTACGACCCGACCCAGACCTCTGGATCGACGAGTGGGCCGACGAGTACATGCGCATCCCGCGAGACACTGGCGCGCCTGAACCGGGCCAGTACCGCACCGACCGGACGCCCTATGCCCGAGAGCCGATGCGGTGCCTGTCACCGGCGCATCCGTGCCGGCGAGTGGTCACCATGGTGGCCTCGCAATTGATGAAAACCCAGATCGCCTTGAACTGGATGGGCGGCCTGATCCACATGGCGCCGTCCAACATCCTGGCGCTGTTGCCCAGTCTGAGCCTGTCCAAGCGGGTCTCCGGGCGGATCAGCAAGACGATCAAGGCAACCCCAGAGTTGGCGAAGCGTGTGGCAGCCAGCCGCTCACGGGATGCCCGCAACACCATGGACACCAAGGAGTTCGAGGGCGGCGCCTTGTACGTCACCACGGCGGGCTCGGCTGCCAACCTATCCGAATTGTCGGCACGCTACATCTACGGCGACGAGGTTGACCGCTGGGAGAACGACGTCGGCCAGGAAGGTGACCCCATCGTGCTGGCAGAAACGCGTGCTACCAACTTCGGGCGCAACGCCAAGATCTACTTCTCCAGCTCGCCGACGATCAAGGGCGCCTCGCGGATCTCGGACTTGTTCGAGTCCAGTGACCAGCGTTACTACTACGTGCCATGCCCTACATGCGGGCATATGCAGGTGTTGGAATGGGAGAGGCTGCTCTACAGCAAGGACTACAGCACGGTTCACTACCAGTGCGCCGCGCCTGAATGTGATGTGCTGATCGAGGAGCATCACAAGACCGACATGCTCGCCCGTGGTGAGTGGCGTGCCCATGGCAACGGCGACGGCAAGACGGTGGGTTTCCACCTGAACGCGCTCTATTCGCCGATTGGTTGGAAGGACTGGGCCTCCCTTGCCGAGGAGTTCGAAGACGCCAAGAAGGCCCAAGCCAAGGGCGACATGGGCTTGATGCAGGTGTTCTACAACACCCGTCTCGCCAAGGTTTGGGACAGCGCGCAAGAGCAAACCAAGGCCGAAGTGCTGGTCGCTCGGGCACGACTGGAGACCTACACCCTCGGCAGTATGCCGTCGGGCGTACTAATGCTGACCGGCGCCGTCGACGTTCAGGCCAACCGCCTGGAGCTGATGGTGATGGGTTTCGGTGTCGGCATGGAGCGTTGGGTGGTCGACCACCAGGTAATCTGGGGCGAACCTGCCGATGAGCGCACCTGGGCGGTGTTGGACGAGAAACTCAAGGTTCGATACCGCCATCCCTGCGGTGTCGGTTTGGCGATCCTGGCGACGGGCGTCGACTCCGGCGGTCATCACACTGACGAGGTATACCAGTTCTGCCGTGTGCGGCGCTGGCGCAACATCTTCGCCATCAAGGGCGCGAGCAAGCCCGGCAAACCGGTGATTGCTCAGCGACCGTCCATGGTCGACGTGACATGGAAGGGCCAGACCGAACGCGGTGGCGCCGAGCTGTGGTTTGTCGGCACCGACACCGCGAAGGACTGGATCTACAACCGCTACGCCTTCGAGGATGGCCCAGGCTCGCTGCACTTTGCCAACGACCTGCCGGACGAGTTTTTCGCCCAGTGCGTTGCCGAGCGCAAGGTCGCCCGATACATCAAAGGCTATAAGCGTATCGAGTGGGTCAAGGGCAAGGCAGAGCGCAACGAAGCGCTCGACCTGATGGTGTACTGCCTGGCAATGGCGCACTACCTCGGCATCAACCGGTACCAGGAACACGACTGGGAGCGGGTGCGACAAGCGCTGGCTCAGTCCGGTTTGTTCGACGATGTGGTGGGCGTAAAGCCGGTGCAGGGCGAACGCTTCGAGGCTGACGAAACACCGGCACCGGTTGCGGCGCGTCAGTCGCTTCCATCACCGGCACCGGTTGCACCTGTCGCCCAATCGCGACCTGCCGCACCCCCGCAACGCCGTCGTTCCACCAGCGGCTATCTGAAGAGAAATTGATATGTCGTTTACCCCGAAGCACCTCGAAGTCATCGAGCGCGCCATCGCACGCGGTGAAAAGACCGTGCGCTACAGCGACCGCACGGTGGAGTACCGCTCCATCGACGAACTGCTCAAGGCCCGCGACGAGATTCGCACGTCGCTGATCCAGGCCGCCGGACCCCGCTCTCGCGTGGTTCGGCTTACCCACGGAGGCAAAGGGATCTGATGGCACGACAATTTCCGACGCTCTCGCGTAGTGGATTCTTGCTTCCTTCGAACATCAAGGCCAGCTACGAAGGCGCCGGGGAGGGCCGCCGTTCGGCGAGCTGGGAAGCCAGCGACAACGGCATCAACAGCATCAACACTCCCGCGCTGCGAAACCTGCGCGCCCGTTCGCGGGCGGCGGTGCGCAATGATCCATACGCCTTCAATGTCATCGACAAGCGTGTCAGCAACCTGATCGGCACCGGCATCACACCCCGGCCGACAACCGATGACGCAGCGCTGCGGAAGGTGAAGCAACAGCTGTGGGATGACTGGGTGGACGAAGCGGATGCCGACGAGCTGACAGACTTCTACGGGATGCAAGCGCTGGTCGCTCGCACCGTTGAAACCGCAGGCGAGTGCTTTGTTCGGTTACGTCCTCGCAGCCTGGATGAAGGGTTGGCGGTACCGTTGCAGTTGCAGACCTTGGCCCCGGAATTTGTCCCACACGACAAGTTTGAGACCACAAAAAACGGCAACATCATCCGCGCCGGGATTGAGTTCAACCCGGCCGGCAAGCGCGTGGCCTATTGGATGTATCGCTCGCACCCACGCGATTCTTCATCGTTGAACAGCGGTTACAACCAATTGGTGCGAGTGCCAGCTTCTCAGGTGTTGCACATCTTTGAACCGGTCGAGCCCGGGCAGTTGCGTGGTGTTCCGCGCTTGGCGCCGGTGCTGAAGCGTCTTCGCAGTTTGGACAACTACGACGATGCCGTGTTGTTCCGCCAAGAGGTTGCCAACCTGTTCGCAGGTTTCATCAGCAGGCCGCCGCCCGATGCAGGGCAAACACCCCGTGATCCTGTCACCGGGCAATTATTGGTCACCGACCGCGACGGCTTCACGCCGATGGTCGCGCTGGAGCCCGGCACCATGCAGGAGCTGGCACCTGGTGAGGAGGTCGAGTTCTCCAAGCCACCGGACGCCGGCAACAACTACCCGGATTTCATGCGGCAGCAACTTATGGCAGCGGCGGCAGGTTCGGGCACGCCCTACGAGATCCTCACCGGCGACATGCGGGAGGTTAACGATAGGGCGCTACGGGTTGTACTCAACGAGTTCCGGCGGCGCCTGGAGCAGCTGCAATTTGGCGTTTATGTGCATCAGCTCTGTCGCCCGGTGCGGGCAGCATGGATGGACATGGCGGTGTTGTCTGGCGCCCTTGTGCTGGAGGACTACGCGCAACGGCGTCGCGAATACCTGCGCACGCGTTGGGTACCGCAGGGCTGGGCCTACATTCAGCCGGTGCAGGACGTTCAGGCGCGGCGGATGGAAGTGCAGGCGGGTTTTGCCTCTCGCAGCGAGATGGTGTTGCGCACCGGCTATGACTCGGAAACGGTCGACGCGGAAAACGCCGCCGACCTCGCCAGGGCTACAGACCTCGGCCTCAATTACACGACTCTTGAAGTCATCGAAGTGATCGATGACAAGGAACAACCATGAGTAAAAAAGCGCTACCGCGCATCTATGACAAGGCTGGCAAGCAGGTAAAAGTCACGGATAAAAGTTGGTACACCCTCAGGGCTAGCGGCGAAGCCGAGCAACACACTATCGAAGTGTTCGTATACGGCGAGATCGGTACCTGGGGCGTTACCGCCAATCAGTTCGTACAGGACTTGCGCGCCATGGATAACGGCGTCTCACCTGTAATCGTCGCGTTCAACAGTATTGGTGGTGACCTGTTCGACGGGCTGGCGATCCACAACGCGCTGTCGCGCTTGGGAGAGCGCTGTACCGGTCGTATTGACGCCCTGGCAGCCAGCGCGGCCAGTGTTGCCGTCTGCGGCGCTCACCGGGTGGTGATCGCGGCCAACGCCATGTTGATGATCCACAACCCCTACACCTATGCCGGTGGTGATGCCGAAGATTTCCGTCGGGTCGCTGATGTGCTGGACCAGACCCTGGAAGCGATTATCGCGGCCTACAAGTCAAAGGCGCCGGATATCGACGAGGCCGAGCTGCGGCGTATGGTCAACGCTGAGACTTGGCTCACAGCCAATGAGGCGGTGGCGTTGGGTCTGGCGGATGAGGTGGGTGATGGTCTCAAGGTCAAAGCCTGTCTCGGCCAGGGCAGTGTGCTGCAGCGGTTCCAGCATGCGCCGGCCGAGCTACTCGCGCAGATGGATGAAGAGCCCGAGGTGGATCCGCCAGAGCCTGGTGATCCACCGGAACCGGTGCCCGTGCTGGATGTGGCCATGCTGGCGCTGATGGTCACTCAGGGGTGTGCGGCGGCGGGCATCAGCAACCTGGTGGATCCGCTGCTCGCGACTACCAAGCTGGAAAGCGAAGCGGTGGTCCAGGCTGCGCTGACCAGGGCGAAAGCGCTTCACGGTCTTTGTGTCGCGGCACGACTGCCGGAACTGACCGGTGAGTTCATCTCTGCGGGCTTGGACGAAGCCGCTGTAAGGGCTCGTCTGTTTGACAAGCTGGTGGGCAACGGCGGTGGCTTTGAGATCGACAACAGCCTGCCGCTGGAAAACGACCCAGCACCCACTATCAAGGCCAAACAGGTCGACACCCAATCAATTTGGGCTTCCCGTCAGGCAGCGCAGAACGGCAACTCGAAAGGAGCAAGAACATGAAAACTGAATCGATGCATGCAGGTGAGTTCCTGCTGTCCGAAGGCGCCGGCAATATTTCCCGCGAAGCGATCAACGTCGCGGCAGGTGCAGCCCTGGAGCCAGGCCAGATCCTCGGCTTGGTCACCCTCACTGGCGAGTTTGCCCCGTACCACCCAACCGCCGAGGACGGCACCGAGAACGCCATCGCGATCCTCTATGGGCCGCTGGGTGAATCCGATGTGCCCCGGCGTGGTCGCGCCATCGTACGGCTGGCCGAGGTCAGCGAAGCGCACTTGACCGGACTCGACCCCGCCGCCGAAAAGGCCCTGGCCGCCCATTTCGTGATCGTCCGCTAAGGCGTTCACCTCATATATCCATCCCGCCGAGTGCGGGATTTTTCGTTTCTGGAGAGTGCCCCATGGCCGATATCGCCATTTTTGAAGACGATGCGTTTAGCGTCTCCTCGCTGACCGCTGCAATCAATGAACAGGAATACTTGCCGGGCCGCATCAGCAGCCTTGGCCTTTTCCGCGAAGAGGGCATCAGCACGTTGACCGTGCAGATCGAGAAAGACGGCGACACCCTGGCCCTGGTGCCATCGGGCGAACGCGGCACCTCGGGCCTGGTGGTTGGCGGGACCAAGCGCACGTTGATCCCATTCAACACGGTGCACCTGCCAGAGCGCTTCACCATCAAGGCTGACGAGATCCAGGGCATTCGCGCCTTCGGTACCCGCAGCGAATTGCAGGCCGTGCAGGATGTGGTCAACAAGCGGCTGGCGAAGGCCCGACGACAGCTGGATGCCACCCACGAATTCCAGCGCATGGGCGCGTTGAACGGCCAGGTGCTGGACGCCGATGGCAAGACGGTCCTGTTGGACATTTATAAATCCTTTGGCGTGAATCGTCAGAAGCTTCAGATGGGCTTGAACAGTCCAGACACCGAGCTGCGGGTCAAATGCGGCGAAGCGTTGGACATGCAGGAGGAAGCCCTTGGCAGCGTCACCAGTAGCGGCTCCCGCGCGATGTGTGGCAAGAACTTCTGGAACAAGCTCATCGTGCATAAGTCGGTAAAGGAAACCTACC
This sequence comes from Pseudomonas sp. GW823-FHT02F05, assembly GCF_058797315.1. NCBI lineage: Bacteria > Pseudomonadati > Pseudomonadota > Gammaproteobacteria > Pseudomonadales > Pseudomonadaceae > Pseudomonas > Pseudomonas sp. GW823-FHT02F05. The sequence continues at coordinate 280,001 of NZ_JBXAJM010000001.1, read as the reverse complement.
TCAACACCATGCAGGCCGCGTCCCTGCGTGGCGATGCCCGTGAAGCCTTCGAGTTCGGCGGGATCGTCTGGGAGCGTTATCGCGGCAAGGTGGCCGGTGTTGCGTTCGTCCACGACGACAAGGCCCTGCTGATCCCAGAGGGTGTGCCGGATCTGTATATCTCGTCCTTCGCGCCGGCCGACTACATGGAAACGGTCAACACCCAGGGCATCCCGTACTACAGCAAGATCGAGCCGATGCAGTTTGGCAAGGGCGTGGCCGGTGAAGCCCAGTCCAACCCGCTGCACCTGTGCACGCGGCCTCGGGCGCAGATCCTGCTGGAGATGTGATTGTGGCCTTCCGCGATCTGATCGACGACATCGACGACGTGGTCTTTGAAACCCTGGGCGACAGCGCCATGATCGAAGGTCGCGCTGAACCGATACTGGGGATGTTTTCGGCGCCTTGGAAACAGCCCCAGTTCGGCAAGCTCAATACCGGCTTGCGGGAGCCACGCTTCGAGATCCGCGTCAAGGATTCGGACGGATTGGTGAAGGGCTTACGGGTCAGTGTTGATCTGCCGGCGTTGGATGGCGGCGGTGACTATGACCTGCTGCAGCTTGAGCCTAACGGTAATGGCCTGGTGGCCTTGATTTTGAGGAAGCGACCATGAGTATCGGCAGCTATCCCCAGCAGAGGCGCGACGGTGGGATGATCACTATCCAACCGTCGGCGGTTCATGTTCAGGCTCTGAAAGAGTTCGGCGAGCTGGTGCCGAAGGCAGCGGCGGCGGCCCAGCGGCGTGCAATCAACAAGACAATCCGTTGGCTGCGCACCCACATTGCACGGGCTGTCGGCAAGCAGGAGCGGATCGCCATCGGCGCTGTCCGGCAACGTCTTCGGGCGTATCCGGTGACCGGCGGCGATATGCGCGGCAAGTTGTGGTTCGGCATCAATGCCATTGAAGCTAGCCGCACTGGTCGGGCACGGCAAACCGGCGCCGGTGTTTCGGTTGCCGGTAGGCGTTACAAGGGGGCTTTCTTCAAGAAGGTCTACGGCAGTAACGCGGATATCTGGATTCGCACGTCCAGCAAACACTTCAATACCACCGATTACCCGGATGCCGCTCAGGGTGGCAGACGCTCAGGCTTTGTCGAGGAAAACGACAACCGTTTCCCCCTGGCTAAAGCCAAGGTGTCGTTGGAACAAGTGCGACCGCACTTCGATGCCTGGGTAAAACGTGCCGACGAACGCCTGCTGGAGATCCTCACGCAGGAACTCAACTTTGAACTGCAGAAGTATTTAAAGGGGACGCTGCGTGTCTGACGAAACGTTGAGCCTCGACCAACTTTATCAAGCTATTGAGCAGCACCTGCAGCAGCACCTGCCGGGTGTTCAAAGCGTTGCGGCCTGGCCGAACATTGAGGATCACATTGCCTTGCCGGCGGTGTTCCTGGAGATGTCTGAGATCGAGCCAGGTACTGATCTCGGAACGGGTGAAACCACCCTGGTCTGTAAGTTCGAAGCGCGGATCATTGTTGACCCGATTAGGCCCGATCATCACCGCCAGGTCGTGCAGCTAGCGACCCAACTGATCGTGTTATTGCGGGCGCAGAACTGGGGCCTGGAAGTCGAATGTGCTGAGTTTATCCAAGCGGTACAGGACTGGACCCGCCCTGAGCTGGATGGCTACACCGTCTGGCTTGTGGAGTGGAATCAGACGATTTATCTCGGCACCGAAGAATGGCCTTGGCCGGATGAGCCCCCGGGCACGCTGCTGATCGGTGTCAGCCCGGACATCGGCCCGGGCAGCCGAGATCAGTACGTCGCGCCGGAGCGCTTGGAATGAGTTACACCAGCGGTGAGAGCGACCGCATGATCGCCGCCATGTTGATGGATTGCGTGGTGGCCGCCGTCGATACCACCGCATCACCGCCTGTTGTACGTGTCAGGGCGGGGGAGTGGACCAGTGCGTGGGTACGTTGGCACAGCGTAGCCGCCGGTAAGGCGCGCCACTGGCGAGTGCCCAGCCTGGGCGAGCAGGGCAAGTTGTTCAGTCCCAGCGGCAACCCGGCGATGGGCACGTTTATCCCAGGCTTGTACGGGGATGCAGGCCCGCCGCCGGACAATCGCGATTACGTCGAGGTGTGGCGCTTTGACGATGGCGGCTCGCTGGTCTACGACTGGCAGGCCAGTAGCTACAGCATCACGCTGCCTTCCGGGACCGTCACCATCAAGGTCGGCGACACCGTAGCCACCGTCACTGAAAGCGCCGTCACGGTGGTGGCCGGGGATATCGGACTCACCGGCAATGTGACGATCACCGGGCCACTGACAGTGTCGGGTGATATCAACGGCGCCGGCAAGATCATTGACGCGGGGGGTAATACCGCGAACCACAAACACTGATTCATCGTTTATTTCTGCCCGCCGTGTGCGGGCGTTTTCATTTCTGGAGTGCCCTTATGAATAAGCCAAAGCCGGACGAGCAGCCACCCGTGGGCCAGCCATTGGTGGCGAAGGTAGAGCCGCCACCGAAATCCCCCGATCTGCCTCGGACCTTTCGCGACAAGGTGTTTACCTCGCGAACCTTGATATCGCCTGAAGGCCAGAGCCTCGCCGTCGCCAAAGGACTGGTGATAGCCACCACCCCAGATCAATACCAGTTCCTCCAACGTCACCCTGACCTCGAACCCGTGCCGGAGTAGCCCAGATGATCGGAATGGATCGCCACACTGGGCAGCCCATCTCCGGCATCGAGCATCTGCAGCAGTCGATTGAAGACATTTTGACAACGCCACTGGGCAGCCGCCGGCACCGGCCGGACTACGGCAGCCAGTTGCGGCGTTTTGTCGACCTGCCCGTCACCGAGGGCTGGAAAAGCGCGGTGCAGGCTGAAGTGGCCCGGGCGCTGGGGCGTTGGGAGCCTAGGCTGAGCATTAGCCAGGTTCGAGTGGTGGCCGTATTGGATGGCCGCATCGAGTTTGAACTCAAGGGCCTGTTCAAAGGCGATAACGCGCTAGTGAGGGTCACCGCATGAGCACCGTGGATTTATCAGCGCTGCCGGCGCCGCCTGTGCTGGAGGAACTCGACTTTGAGCAAGCCTACGCTGAGGAGCTGGCCGCGTTTCGTTTGTACATGGGCGATAACTGGACCGCCGAGCTGGAAAGCGATCCGGTGGTCAAACTGTTGGAGCTGGGTGTCTACCGCCGCACTCAGAACCGGGCACGGGTGAACGATGGGGCCAAGGCGCTGCTGTTGGCTTACGCCATTGATGGGGATCTCGATCAACTCGCTGGCAACGTCCGTCTGAAACGCCTGGTGATTCAGGAAGAAAACCTCAACACCGTCCCCCCGACTCCCCGGGTGATGGAATCCAACGATGCCCTGCGCGAGCGGGTGCAGCTGGTGTACGAAGGTCTGACAACGGCCGGCCCGCGTAACAGCTACATCTTGCATGCCCGCAACGCGTCGGCGTTGGTGGCCGATGCCACGGCTGAAAGCCCGTCTCCTGCGGAGGTGGTGGTCACGGTGCTGCACCTGCAGGGCAATGGCGTGGCCGAGCAGCCGCTGCTGGATGTGGTCATGAGATACCTCAGTGATGACGACATTCGGCCTGTTGGGGATCGCCTCACCGTGCAAAGCGCTGAGGTCATTGAATACCGCATTGACGCGGTGCTGCACATGGCCGGAACCGGCTCTGAAAACGAGGCGATCCTGGCAGCGGCTGAGCAACGCTTGGCGGGTTGGGTCAATCCTCGACGGCGGCTGGGCGTTGAAGTGCCACGTTCAGCCATTGATGCGCAGTTGCACATCAGCGGTGTTGGCCGTGTGGACCTGCTCGATTGGCAGGACATCAAGCCTACCAAGTACCAGGCGGCTTACTGCGTTGGCTTTACCGTCAAGCAGGGAGGCACGCCATGAAAAGCCTGCTACCGATTAACAGCACTCAGCTGGAGCGGGCCATTGAAGCGGCCACCGACGAAGTCACCGATGTTCCGTTGCGCAAACTGTATAACCCCGATACCTGCCCGGCGCATTTGCTGCATCAATTGGCCTGGGCTTGGTCGGTCGACCGCTGGGACAACAAGTGGTCGGAAGCTGTCAAGCGCTCGGCCATCCGCTCGGCGTTCTACGTGCATGCCCACAAGGGCACCATCGGCGCGTTACGCCGGGTGGTTGAGCCGCTCGGCTATCTGATCGAAGTGCTGGAATGGTGGCAGACAACGCCCAAGGGTGTGCCGGGTACCTTCGCGTTGAAGGTGGGTGTGCTGGAAACCGGTATCACCGAAGAGATGTATCAGGAACTGACCTGGTTGATTGACGACGCTAAGCCAGTCAGTCGGCACATGACTGGCCTGGCGATCAGCCTGGAAACCACTGGGGGCATAAACATCTTCGCCAGTGCATACGACGGCGATGAGATCGACGTCTATCCGCCCGTGCTGCAGGACATTGAAGTCACTGGCGTTATCGGTGGCGGAGGGCGTGAGCACTCCATTGACGCGCTGGATATTTACCCGCCGTCACCGGGTGTTATCTCGGTTGACTGTGTGATCGGGGTGTCTGCCCGCGAACATTCCATAGACTTTTTGGACGTATACCCATGATTGATGCCAATTCAAAGTTCTACGCCATCCTGACTGCGGTCGGGGAGGCCAAGCAGGTAAAGGCCGATGCCGGTTTGCTGACCTGGAAAATCACCCACATGGCGGTGGGCGATGCCAACGGCACCGACCCACTGCCAGACCGCTTGCAGAAAGTGTTGATCAACGAACGCCGCCGGGCTCCCTTGAACTCCTTGGCCCCCGATCCTGCCAACTCGGCCATCTTGGTTGCTGAGCAGGTTATTCCCGCTGATGAGGGCGGCTTCTGGGTTCGGGAGCTGGGGTTGTTTGATTCGGACGGCGATCTGGTGGCAGTCGCCAACTGCGCGCCAAGCTTCAAACCTAAGCTGTCTCAAGGATCAGGTCGCACGCAAACTCTGCGTATGAACTTTGTGGTCAGCAGCTCAAATAACATTGTGCTGACCATTGACCCGGCAGTGGTTCTGGCAACACGGAAGTATGTCGACGACTCGGTAGCGAGCGCGGTCAACCGGCTGGATACCAAGCAGTCGGTCCTGGTTGCAACAACCACCCCGATGGTGCTGGCTGGCATTCAGGAGATTGATGGCCTGGCAGTGCCAGCGGGATCCCGTGTGCTGGTTAAAGATCAGGATCAGGCGAAGGATAATGGCCTGTACCTGGTGAGCGCTGATAGTTGGATACGCACAGTTGATGCCGACAATAGCGAAAAGGTCTCGCCAGGGCTGCTGGTGACGGTAGAGCGGGGTGCAGTGAATGCTGACACTATTTGGCAGCTTGTTACTGACGCGCCAATCGTACTGGGCTCATCGTCCCTGACATTTCAATGGACAGCAGGGCAGAACGCGCCTACTGCTCCCATCGATGATCGTTCTAAGCGGCTGGCAAATACAGAGTCAGTTCGTCGGCAGATTGAAAGCTCCAACCAGAGTTTTCCAGCGCACGTATACCGCAAGAATCGATTGATCAATGGCAACTTCGATATCTGGCAGCGCGGAACGACAGGCTTGGTTGGCGACCTGTCGGGTTCACCCCAGGCAGTCTATGGCCCTGATCGTTGGGTTGTTTACATGCCAGCAAATTCAGCCGCAACCTGGGAAAGAATCGCCTTTGAACCAGGTGCGGGATTCAACGAAGGGCGTTACGCCTTAAGGGTCTCGCGCTCAGGTAGTAGTGACGGTGTAAACCTCAGTCAGCGCATAGAGGGCGTAGAAACCTTCGCAGGTAAAACCGTCACGGTCTCTTTCTATCTGCGTTCGTCCATAAGTCATAAATGCGGGGTGCTTTTGCGCCAGGCATTTGGTCTGGGTGGATCCGATGGTGGTCCAGCTGCTGGTACAGAGGTGACCCTTACGACAGCGTTCAAGAAGCATGTCGTCACGTTAGACGTGCCGCCCATAACCGGCAAAAAACGGGGCTCGGAGGGCGACTACCTTGAGCTGGTGTTTGGAAGTTTGGGCAAGGGAACGTATACGCTGGATATCGCTTCTGTCCAGCTTGAAGCAGGGTTTGTTGCCACTGACTTTGAATTGAGGCCGTTGGCTGAAGAGCTAATGTTGTGCCAGCGGTACTACGAAAAGACCTTCTCCCAAAATATCGCTCCGAAAAATGGTGTCGATGTTTCTGGCTCGTTAATCTCAATTGTATATGCCGGTCAAAATGGCCCAGGTAGCCAGCCGGTTGGACATTGGGTATTCAGGGTGGAAAAACGTACCACTCCCAGTATCAGGCTTTACAGACCGATGGGTGATGGGCCTGACGGGCAATGGCGCTCGGGTAGCAATAGCATCTCAAGTGCAAATGCACGCGCCTTGATTGTTGGCACGCGTCAAGCGTCAGTTGATAACAGTGATGTCGGCATCACTCCCCAAACCTATTACATTCATGCCACGGCCGATGCCGAGCTTTAGGAGGCTTAATGAGTTACCGGCTCACCGATAATCCCGATACCGTTATTCAGCTATCCGACGGAGCAACTGTTCCGCGTGGGCATCGGTTTTGGGTTGATTATGAAGAGTGGTTGGAGTCTGGCGGAGCGCCTGAACCGGCATTTCTACTTGATCCCGCTATCGCCGAAAGAGTGTGGCGTGACGCTGAGATAGAAGGCGTCAAGTGGCTACGCGAGCGCCACCGTGATGAGGTCGATTCTGCTCGCCCAACCACGCTAACGGTCGAACAGTCGGGGGAGCTGCTGGATTACGTGCAGGCGCTACGTGATTGGCCTCAATCCCCAAAATTTCCGACAGTAAGGCATCGGCCTAAAAAGCCAGACTGGATCGCACTGCAGACTCAATAACGCCCCGCATCGTCGGGGCGTTTTTGTACCCACTGTTTAACCCTCTAAAGCCTCGCACATGCGGGGCTTTGTCATTTCTGGAGAACTCGCACTATGGCCTCTTCCGGTCGTTTTCACGGCGTTACCGTCACCCTGGTGGATACCGGGGCACGGACCATTGCGCTGCCGTCGTCATCCATTATCGGGCTGTGCGACACATTTACTGTGTTACCCACGGCGTCCGCAAAACCCAACGAGCTGACGCTGATCACCAGCGAGCGAGAAGCGGTAGCCGCTTGGGGGGAAGACTCAGCGATCACGCGTGCATGCAAGGCTATTTTCGTCCGTGCGAAAGCCGTGGTTATCGGTTGCGGTGTCGCCAAAGTTGAAGACCCTGCCCAGCAGACCTCCTCAATTATCGGCGGTGTCCTGGCGTCGGGGCAGCGTACCGGCATGCAGGCGTTGCTGGACGGCAAAAGCCGCTTCAACGCACAGCCGCGGCTGCTGATTGCCCCGGGTCACACCTCGACCCAGGCGGTTGCTACTGCGCTGGACGCGTTGGCCGGCAAGCTGCGGGCCATGGCGCTCCTCGACGGGCCGAACACCACTGATGAAGCCGCCATGGCCTACGCCCAGGAGTTCGGCAGCAAGCGCTGTTTCCTGGTCGATCCGGGGGTGCAGCTGTGGGACACGCTGCAGAGCAAAACCGTCAACGCGCCGGCCTCGGCCTTCGCCGCTGGTTTGTTCGCCTGGACGGATGCGGAGTACGGCTTCTGGTCATCGCCGTCGAACAAGGAGTTCGTTGGCATTACCGGCACCTCGCGCCCAGTCGAGTTTCTGGATGGCGACGAAACCTGCCGGGCCAACCTGCTCAACAACGCCAATATCACCACGATCATCCGTGACGGCGGCTACCGCTTGTGGGGCAACCGCACGCTGTCGTCAGACCCCAAGTGGGCGTTTGTCACCCGTGTTCGCACCGTCGATATCGTCATGGACGCGATCCTCGCCGGGCACAAGTGGGCGGTCGACCGTGGCATCACCAAGACCTACATCAAGGACGTGACCGACGGCCTGCAGGCGTTCATGCAGGACCTGAAAAACCAAGGCGCGGTGATCAACTTCGAGGTGTTCGCCGACACCGAGCTGAACACCGTCAGCCAGCTGGAGCAGGGCAAGGTGTACTGGAACATTCGCTTCACCGACGTGCCGCCTGCCGAGAACCCGATTTTCCGGGTCGAGGTCACCAATCAGTGGCTCACCGAAGTCCTGGAAACCGCTGCCTAAGGAGGCCGCTCAATGATTCCTCAAGTGCTTTACAACACCAACCTGTTCGTCGACGGCATCAACTTTACCGGCGACGTGCCCAGTCTGGGCTTGCCCAAATTGGCAGTTAAGACCGACGAATACCGTGGCGGCGGCATGGCTGGCCCCATCGAGATGGATGTCGGCCTGGAGAAGATGGAAGCCACCTTCACCACCAACGGCGTGCGCCGCGAATCCATGAAGTTCTTCGGACTGGCAGATCAAACCGCCTTCAACGGCGTGTATCGCGGATCCTTCAAGGGGCAGAAAGGGCAGACCACAGCTGTGGTGGCGACCTTGCGCGGCATGCTCAAGGAACTGGATCCGGGCGACTGGAAGCCCGGTGACAAGGCCGAGTTCAAATACTCGATTGCGGTCAGCTATTACAAGCTAGAAATCGCTGGCCGCCTCATTTACGAAATCGACATGGTTGCCGCGATCCGCGTGATCGACGGTGTGGATCAACTCGCCTCAATGCGCAGCGACCTGGGCCTCTAAGGAATTAATCGAATGGCTACCCCTGAACTGAAAAAGCTTCCCACCTGGCTGAAGCTGACCGCCGAACACGCAACAATCACCCTGTCCCGGCCTTCCGACGTCAATGGCGTCAAGGTCGATACCTTGACCATTCGCTCACCTACGGTGCGCGAAGTGCGTGCCGCAGATCGTGCCTCGGGCGACGACGAAGAGCAGCGCGAACTGATGCTGTTCGCCGGTCTTTGCGAAGCCGGTCAGCAGGATCTGGAGGGCCTGAAGCTGGTGGACTACCACCGCCTGCAGGCCGGTTATTTTCGCCTGGTGCAGGACGACGGGGTTTAACCCCGCGCTGCTGAAACTGGCGGCCAAGCGCTTGGCGGCGGAAACCGGATTTTCCGCCGCCGAGATCCAGGCCATGCCGTTTGCCGAGATGGTCTGGTGGCTCTCAGATTGAGCCACCCGCCGTAATCACTCGCTACAGGGAGCCACGACATGGCAAACAAACTCGCGCTCGGCCTGGTGATTGGCGGCGCCGTCAGCTCTACGGTTGGCACCGCGTTCAAGGATGTTCAGGGACGAATCAAGCAGCTCGAAGCCCAAGGCACCAAGGCTCGGGTCCTGCAGCGCACGATTGGCGACACTATCCGTCTGCGGGAAGAATGGAAGAAGGCCAACGACAGCGGCGCCGCTGGTGCCAGCACGTTGCTGCGCAAATTGGAATCCAACCTCAGCACCCTGAAGAAGCAGGGTGTCGAGGTACGCAATCTCGCCAAGGCTTACCAGACCATGGAGCAAGTCGCCCGTAAGGCTGATCTGAAAGCCACCGGGTACTCTCAAATCAAGGAGGGCAAAGAGGGGCTTACTGGCACGCTGGGCAGGGCGGCGGCCGCGACTGCGCTAATCGCTATTCCCACCAAGGTTTCGGCCAACTATCAGACGCAAATTCGGCAAATGGCGTTGTGGGCACACACCGCCGGCACGGACGCCGAACAGCAGATGGCCGACAAAATCAGTGAAGTGGCTGCGAAAAAGGGCATGGGCCAGCAGGCTTTGGCCAGGGCGGTCGGTGGCTTGATCGAGAAGGGTATCGACTGGGAGGAGTCGGTGGACTATGCACCGCTGATTGCTGACCTGGTCGACGGGCAAGGCATGGAAGCGGAAACCATCGCCACCTTGTTCAGCGCCTTCAAGGAGGCCGGGGTCAAGAAGGAAGACATGGGCGCTATGCTCGGCCAGGTGGCGGCTGCTGGTGACATTGGCGCCTTCGGTCCCAAGGACATGGCCAAGTACATGCCGGCTCTGCTCGGCACGATTAAACGTTTGGGCATGGAAGGACCGGAGGCCGTGCGTTTCCTCGGTGCGAGTTTGCAGTCGCAGTTCTCGCAAACCCAGGACGCGGCAGCGGCCGCGACCAACATGAATAACCTGCTCAACGCGGTGATCAGCAGCACCAGCCAGGAGCGGTTCGCGAAGCAGGGTTATGACCTGGCGGGCTCGATCTTGGCGGCTACCAAAAGCGGCAAGGCGTCCAACCCCGTCGAAGCCTTCATCATGCTCAGCGAGCAGCTGATCCAAAAACAGGATCCAGCCACGGCCAAGAAGGTCGCGGCGCTCAAAGCCAAAATTAAGGCGTCCAAGGATGGCAGCGCCGAGGAAGAGCAGGCGATGGTCGCGCTGATTCAGGCGGCTGGCTTGGCGAACATCGTCAGTGACCAGAGTGCCAGTGACGGCTTGCTCGCCCAGATCAAGTACGGCAATACGATCAAAGACAACATGACCACCATCAAGGAGACCGATGGTAAGGCCAAGATCGAGGCCGATGCCGCCAAGGCTCGCGAAACGTCCAACTCCAAGTGGAGCGCGGCGACATCGAGCATGGAAGCGACGATGACAAGTCTAGGTGATGCTTTGCGGCCTCTCACCGATTTGGCGGCCGATGGTCTGACCAAGGTTGGTAACAGCATGGCGGGCCTTGCCAATGAGTTCCCGAAAATCGTCAGCGGGACGACAGTGGCTATTGGGGCGATTGGCGCAGCGGTGGCGGCGTTTCAGACATTCAAGATCGGCAAGGGGCTGCTCAACCTAGCCCGTGGTGGTCTGGGTGGAAAAACGGGTGGCGTGCAGAAGGTTTTTGTCACCAATGCGGAGGCAGGAGGCGGTGAGGGGGGCGTCAAGGGTAAGGCCGGTACCGCGTTGTCGGTGGTTGAGAAAGGACTGAAAGCCGTCGCCGCTGTCCGAGGTAAGGAGAGCTTGGAGGAGGGGGCTGATCCGAAGGCCGGTGGGTTCGATCCAGTCGCTACGGGTTTGGATGTCGTATCGATGATTCAGGATGCTGTGGGGGCAGAGGGCGGAGCTGAATCTGCCGGTGGTGGTGATGGCTGGGTTCGACGTGTATTCGTCGTCAACATGGCATCCATGGGCGGTATGGGTGATAGACGTCCGGGACGGCGGCGTAACAGAAACCCGCCTACTTCTCGACCGTCGCGTCGAAGACCAGCGGCCCCGCCACGGCCACCTCGTCCAGCTGGACCGGTGCAGGCGTCTCCAGCAGCACCGCGATCTTCGGTTCCGCCGCGCAGCCCGGTTGTTAGGCCGTTGCCACCGCCGGTTACCGTTCCGTTGCCGGCGTCAAGGCCGCCTGTTCCAGTGCCTCGTCCTCCTGTAGTACCGAGTCCCGGCAGACAGATGTTGACCTCGGTCGCCGGAGGCGTCGGTAAGGTTGGTAAGGCGGTCAAAGCAGTTCCAGGCGCTTCCCTGGTTGAGGCGGGCAGCATGGTGCTAAACACCTACCTTACCGCTGAAACTCAGGACGAAAAGGCGCAAGGCTATGGTGAAGCCGCTGGAACCCTCGCTGGGACTATGGCGGGCGCCGCTGCTGGTGCAGCTATTGGTTCGGTGGTGCCGATCATAGGCACAGCCATCGGCGGCATGGTGGGTGCTTACCTAGGCAGTATGGGAGGGCAGCAACTGGGCGGCTGGGCAGGATTGTCGATGTTTGGCAGTGACAAACCCAAAGAGCCCGCCGCTCCGATTACACCGATGCTGTTGGCACCGCGACCTGGCCCTGCTGTACCCAGTCTGGCGACTATGGCCAACAGCTTTGCCCGGCAACCCGCTGCCATAGTGGTCGAGGCTGCACCTGCTGCACCTGCTGCACCTGCTGTGCCAGATATTGGAACGGCTGTCGCTCCGGTGTCGCCTGTTGCCAGGCCGTTGATCCAGGCGGCTTCTGCGCCGGTAAACCGTATTGTCGACTCTCAAACCCGTCGACAGCCTCTAATCGCGGCGTCAGCACCGAAGTCAGCAGCTCCAATGATGCTGCCAATGGGACCCGCGCTGGGTGACGTGACTCGCTCGTTGGCGGCGCCTGCTGCTACCAAACCTGCGAACCTGGTTATTCAAACGCCTGCTGCACCCAAGCCAGACCCGGCACGGGTCGACCAGAAGTTCAGCTACTCGCTGAGCATGCCGGTCACGGTCGAGGGAGATGCCAAGGATCCGCAGCAGTTTGTTCAGCAGTTGCTGCCTTTGATGCAGCGCGCACTCAGTGACGCCGCGCAGCAGGAAGCCAGGCGCAATCTTTACGACGATGCTCATACATAAGGAGAGACCATGGAGTACCTGGAGCAGATGCAGTCCGGCTTCAAATACTTGGTCAGCGCAGGGGAGGCGGGCCGACGGAGTTTGGAAGGGATGCTTGGGCCGGTAAATGGTGCCATCAGCGAAATCACGGGTGCCGCGGCTGAACTCGAAAACGTGCCGTTCATTCCCGACGGTGTCGGGGAAAAGCTGCAGCGGGTGATGCGGGGCGTTGGCGCGGCCCAGGCCAAGGTCGGCGCCGTGGTGGAAACTTACAGCCGCGCTTCACGTGCGGCGTCGCAGATTGACGAGCGACTGGGTGTTTTGAAGGAACAAGCCGCTAAGGCGGGCGCTGCGATCAATCAGGTGGCGGGCAAGGTCAGTCCGCAACTGGCGAACATTTTTCCGACCGAAGCGCTGGGGCTGTCGCAAACGCCTCTCGCCGAAGCGGTTAAACCGTTTCCACACCTGTTGATCATCCAGCCGCTCAAACCGAACACGCAACCGTATTACTTCAACCTGGATACGGCGGCCTTCGACGAGTTACGCCGGCAGACGGAGTTTCGCTGGGCCTCGCAAGAGCGTCTCAGCCGTCGGCCGGCGCAGCAGGCCATCGGTATGGGCGAGGAGAAAATGACACTCAAAGGCTCAATCTTTCCCGGGTTCAAGGGAGGACTTAAGCAACTGGACACCCTGCGCAGCATCGGTGCCCAGTTGCTGCCACTGACCCTTACCACCGGCTACGGAGAAGTGCTGGGCACCTGGTGCCTGAAGAACCTCGATGAAGAGCAGAGCGCGCTGCTGCAGGGCGGTATCCCGCGCAAACAAGTGTTCACTCTGGAGTTTGTACGTTATGGCGATGACCTGCAGAACGTCTGACGGCGACGTACTGGATACCTTGTGCAATCAGTTTTACGGGCACTTGAACGGTACGGTGGAGGCAGTGCTGGCTAACAACCAAGGGTTGGCCGACCAGCCGCAGCCACTCAAGGCCGGCCTGCTAATTGTCTTCCCTGACCTTCCACCGATTACGGATGAGACGGTGCAGCTATGGGATTGAGGGCTGATTGCCCCAACGATTCGTCGCCGATAGACTCGCCATTTTTGGATTGAGCGCGGGACGCCTTATGGAAAGATCAACAGCGTTAAGGACGGTTAAGCGGGGCATCTGGGCTGAGTTGGGCTATAGGATGAATTGGATTTTCTTCGGCATCGTGGGGGCGATCCTCTTGGCCTTCATCCCTATCGTCGGCTGGATATTGGCAGTGGGCGTGGTCGTCGCCACGCTGTGGAAGACCTTCGGTTTCCGGGAAACGCAGGTGGTCGGCAGCTGCCCTGTGTGTACCAAGTCGATGGTCATTGAGCCGAAGACCGACGTGTTCGCTTGCCCTGTGTGTCAAAGCTGTATTGCTGTTCGAGAGGACAGCCTGGTGGTGCTCGACATCAACTGAGCACCCATTCATGACAAAGCCCCGCAATGCGGGGCTTTGTCGTTTCTGGGGTATCGAGATGAAACCAACTTTTAGAATTGTCGCGGACGGGACCGATATAACGGCCCTGATCAACGACCGCCTGCTGTCCCTGCGTACCGTCGATAAACCTGGCTTGGAGTCGGATGACTTCGAGTTGCGTATCGATGACCGCGACGGTTCGGTTTCACTGCCCAAGCGTGGTGCCGGCATTGAGATCTACCTGGGCTACGCCGGCAACAGTCTGACGCGCCTCGGCCGCTATGTCGTGGATGAGGTCGAAGCATCCGGCCCGCCGGACACCATCGTGATTCGCGGTAAAGCCAGCGACATGCGTGGAACCGGCAAAACTACCCGCACAGGTAGTTGGGAAAACGTCACCCTCGCGCAGATCGTCGCTGACGTGGCGGCTCGCAATTGCTGGCAACCGGTCTGTTCCATCACCACGGTAGTGCCCCGGGTCGACCAGATAGGCGAGTCCGACTTCAACTTCATCACTCGTCTGTCCAAACAATACGACTGCACCGCCAAGGTCGCTGACGGCAAGTTGCTGGTGATGCAGCGTCAGGCGGGTCAAAGCGCGAGTGGCAAAACTCTAGGTGTGGTCACCATCAAGAAAAGCGACGTCAGCCGCTGGCAGTTTCGTTTCGCTGACCGAACCGCGCAAAAGGCCGTCAAAACGCGCTACCAGAACAAGAAGAGCGGCGAGCTGGTGACCCTGGAGCTAGGAAACGATGACGCGCCGGAAGGCATGCCGCCGGTCCATACCGACCGACATATCCATCCCAACAAGTCTGCAGCGGAACAGGCTGCCAAGGCGCGGCTGAATGCGTTCAACCGTTCTACGGCAGCGGTTCGACTGGAGATGGTGGGGCGCGCCGACCTGTTCGCCGAGCGCCACATCAATGCGCAGGGCTTCAAGGACGGATTGGATGGGGACTTTCTCGTGGACTTGGTGGAACAGGTATTCACCCAGGCCGGCTGGTCCACCACGGTCGAGTGTAATGCCGGTAAGAAAGGCAAAGCCAGGGCCAAAGGGAAGAAAGAGAAAAAGCCGCTCACCGTGCTGACGGTGCCGTGATCGCTTAACGCACTTGTCCGATCCGCAACGATAAACTCAGGAGGCGTCATGCCCATCACCGAGCAACAACTTCAACGCATCATGCCCAACGCCCGCCGCCAAGCGGGCGTTTTTGTATCTGCCTTAAACGCAGCGATGACCAACAGGAAGATCGATACACCCAAGCGCCAGGCCGCATTCCTCGCCCAGGTCGGACACGAATCGGGTCAGCTGCAGTACGTACGCGAACTGGGCAGCGATCAGTACCTCAGCAAATACGACACCGGCTCTCTGGCGGCCAAGCTCGGCAATACCCCGGAAGCCGATGGGGACGGTCAGCGTTACCGTGGCCGTGGGTTGATCCAGGTCACCGGGCACGATAACTACCTGCGTTGCAGCCTGGCGCTGTTCGGCGATGAGCGATTGTTGCGCACACCGGAGCTGCTCGAGCAGCCGCAATGGGCGGCAGAGTCGGCAGCGTGGTTCTGGTCGGTGAACGGGCTGAATACGCTCGCGGATCAGGAGCAGTTCAACACCATCACCCGCCGGATCAATGGCGGCCTGAACGGTCTGGAGGAACGGCTGCAGCTGTGGGCGAGGGCGAGGGCGGTGTTATGCGTCTCTTCGACCTGATCCCTGCGCAGTTCCGCATCGCTGCCGTCGGCGTGCTGTTGTTGATGGTGGTCGCCGGATCTGCGGCGTTGGCCTGGACTGCCCAGGACTGGCGTTATGGCCGAGTGCTGGAGCGCCAAGCCCGGCTGCAAGCGGACACCCTCAATAAGTTATCCCAGGCGTCTGCTGCCCTGCAGCGTACCGAGCAGGAAAAGCGCCTGGCCTTGGAACAGCGCCTGCAGACCAAAGACGAAACCCACCACAAGGAATTGATCAATGCGCAAACCAAGCAGGCTCGTCTGCGTGATCGCCTGGCTACTGCTGATCTGCGGCTGTCAGTCGTACTCGCCGCCACCGATGCCACCAGCAGTTGTTCAGTGCCAACCACCACCGCCACCGGCCGCGTGGTTCATGGCACCACAAGAGCCGAACTTGACCCAGCGCATGCTCAACGAATTATCGGAATCACCGATGCCGGCGACCAAGGATTGATCGCCCTGCGGGCCTGTCAGGCTTACGCAAAAGAAGTTTCCACACCGAAGTAAAAGGAGCGGCCGGGGAGGATGCGTCAACATCCAGCCCGGCCACCTTTCCCGCAGATTGCCCCTGCAAGTCCAGCCAAGGCTCCTGCTTCGTGCAAAAAGCGGAGCGAGCCTAGAACTGTTTGTCCATACAGCAACGGTCTTGCTATTTATGTCTACACCCGTCATTCCTTGGATGGGCGGCAAACGCCGCCTGGCCGCGCCCCCAAATAGGGCTTCAAAGCCAGACCAAAATGGCGGCTGCTGACATCCTGAAGTTGGCATAATGGTGGTGCGTAGTCATGGCATCCACCGCCAGCCGGAAAGGCGGTTGCTCCAGCAGATTGATCCAAGTCGAAAGCGGCCTCCCCCCCCAGCCCTGTATACAACAGAGGGGAAAGTGAGAAAGTTCGGTTCTCATGCTGGTCAGCGCTTCTTTTGCTCAGATGGAACTCGACCGTAGTCTGAGATGACCGCTGGCTGAGTTATGACAGGCAGGCGTCTTTCTGCCTCTTCGACAATCAGTGCGATGGTTTTTCTGGCGATGGGTGACAACGTGCGGCCGGCATGAAACACGATGGTTTCCGGGATGTAGCGCAGATGTTTGGGGATCGCGGGCTGGATTTTTTGGATTAGATCTATCAGCACCCCACTCTCTAAATCAGGCGCTAGCCAAGATTGCCAAGTGAGCAGTAGGGCGTCGCTAGTCAGCGTGGCCTGACGCAGGCAGTTCAGCTCATTGCACACCAACGTCCACGGCAGTAGCGTCGTCGAGGGCATTCCGAATAGCGCCCGGGCGTGCACGTCGTCCGTGGTCACGGCAGCCCACGGGTAGGCGAGCAACTGCTGATACGTCACTGGCTCGACCTGTAGAGCCAGTGGGTGCTCGGGGCGACAGAAGATAGAAGCCGGTTGTGGCGGCAAACTCCGAACATCAAAGCGTGGGTCCACCCCCTGCTCGACCCGCACGCTCGCTACGACAAACTCGATGTCTTCCTGTGCCAGTTGGTTGGCCAGGTGATGCCAGTAATTGACCTCAGGCGTTACCACCAGCTTGGGTGCGTTCTTGCGCAAGGCGAGCAGCACGTTGGGAAGAGTGGTATTGGCGGTCATCATGCCGACGCCGAAGTTAAGTTCACCTCCCTGCCCCCCGGCGATATCGCTGGCCTCCGCGACCAGCTTGTCGGCGCACGCCAGCATCTCGCGCGCCCGAGCAATGAGCTGGTGACCGGCGCATGTCAGCGTCACTGAACGGGTGTCCCGATCAAACAGGCGCACCCTTAGGTCTTTTTCAAGCGATTGGATGCTACGGCTGAACGCCGTCTGCGAAAGATGGGCTCGCTCCGCAGCCCGAGAGAAGTGTAGTTCCTCTCCAAGCAAGACCAGGTGACGAATTCGCTTCAAGTCAATTAAGTCGTTCAATGCATCAATCGCTCTTCATATTTGCATTGGACGGTTGTACCTCACTCCCAGAAACTTCGCCATAGTTTGCGCTTGGGTGGCAGCCTGCGCGTTTGGTTTCGATGTCCTGGAACGATGACGGCCGGCTCAACTTTAAAAAGGGTCAGAACTTTTCGAAGATCCTCAAAGGCATTCACGACCTGCAATTGAGTACGGAGCTCGCTGGTGATCTTGCGGCCTTAGGTCTAATTGGTTGCCGTGAACGGAAAAGGACTACCGGCTACCCGATTGCGACGCAGTCCGAATAATCAAGCGTGCGAAGGAGACAAAAATGCAAGTGAAAATAGACGCTCTGCAAACCTTGCTGGACAGCGCGACCTCGTCAGGTGTTCTGGTCCAGGCTGACGGCCAGCCGCGGTTCCTCAGCGCCGACGACAGCAATCCGCAGGTCATAGGCTGGATGCAAGGTTCACCGCCGGTGCCGGGAAAGGTCGTGCGGTTCAGCGACATCTTGCAGTTCCCGCAGACGCGCTGGTCGTTTTCGCATCTGCGCGAGTTGTTGCCAAGCGTGCAGGTCGCGCGTGGAAAGGGAGCAGTCAGCCCGTTACCTCGCGCCGAACGCGGAGACATCGACGCCTTGGTATTCACTCCACTGGGCAGCGACCGCACTATGACTTGGGAACAGTCACTGAAAGCCAACTACACAGATGGGATCCTTGTACTGCACCGTGGGCAAGTGGTCTATGAACGCTACTTCGGTGCGTTGACTGATCAGGGCCAGCACATTGCGATGTCGGTCACCAAATCTTTTATTGGCACCTTGGGAGCGATGCTGGTCGAGGAGGGTAGTATCGACCCACAGGCTAAGGTCAGCCACTACGTTCAGGAGTTGAAGGACAGTGCATTTGGCGATGCCACGGTACGCCAGGTAATGGATATGACAGTCGGTGTTCGCTATTCGGAAGACTACGTCGACCCCAAAGCGGAAATCTGGGAGTACTTCCGAGCCGCCCATATGATACCGCGGCCGGAGGGATACGCTGGCGCTACCTCGGTGACCGAATATCTGATGAAACTGAGCAAAGAGGGCGAGCACGGTCAGGCCTTTGCATACAAGACGGTCAATACCGAAGTTTTGTCCTGGGTGATCCAGCGCGCGACTGGCAAATCCGTCGCGTTCAATCTACAAGAACGCATCTGGAGCAAGCTGGGCGCCGAGCAGGACGCCTACTTGATCGTTGATGAGGTGGGTACAGCGATTACCGGTGGCGGTTTCAACACCTCGTTGCGTGACTTGGCCCGTTTCGGCGAGATGATGCGCCTGGGCGGCAAGTTTAATGGCCAGCAAATCGTGCCCAAGAGCGTGATCGCCGATATTCGCGGAGGAGCGAGCCAGCAAGACTTCGCCAAGGCAGGCTATGAGCTGCTGCCTAACTGGAGTTATCGCGACATGTGGTGGGTGTCCCACGACACTCATGGCGTCTACTCGGCGCGTGGGCTCCATGGACAATGCTTGTATATCGACCCCAAGGCGAAAATGGTCATTGTGCGCTATGCATCGCACCCCCTGCCTAGCAGTTCCAACTTCGATCCGACTACCTTGCCCGCCTATCGAGCGGTGGCCAATTACCTGATGTCTAACTCGCTATAGTGAGATGAAAAGCGGTAATAACAGACATTGGCGAATGGGCGGCGGTGTACCGCGATGTACCGTTCGCCAATGTTGAGTCGTTTCGCTGGAACGAATACCGCTTAGACCGGTTGACCAACGTAGGTCTGAACAATTACTTGTTTTTTTAATAAGTTAATACTGGAGCATGCTGTGAGCTCGCTAACTAATTCTCAAAAACCTAGTTATAGAAATTGCGTGCTTATAGCATATCTTTTGCTGGCTAGGCGAAAATCAGTTTATGGTTCCTTGGATAAGCTGCTCAAAAATTTTCGAAAATTACGAGAGCAGGGCCCTGCAAGACCAACTATTAAAATGCAAAAAAAAATCTCCATACAACTCCAAATGGTTGATGGTGTCGAAGTTTACAGGTTAGCCCCTAAGGATGACCAAGCAAGCTCCAAACATATTTTCTATCTTCATGGTGGAGATTACGTTTTACCTATCACTTTTTTGCACTGGCGCTTTCTTCAAACTTTAGTCGAAAGATATGGCTATATTATTATAGTGCCGCTCTACCCACTTGCACCAGAAGCCAAATGTAAAATCGTTATTTCTCGCATGCTATCTATATATAAGCTTGCTTGCTTTAACGCTCGCCGTCACGCAATGAATGTAATGGGCGACTCAGCTGGCGGCGGCCTTGCAGTTGCCCTCTGCTACGCGTTAACAGACATCGGATCCATTCAACCTACAAAGCTAGTATTAATTTGTCCGTGGATGGATGTCACTTTGAGCAACGAGTTGATTTCAAAAACCGAAAAGTCAGATCCAATGCTCTCCGCGAGGGGGGTAAGAGCAGCCGGTATGATGTATGCGGGAGATCTTGGCACGGACCACAGCTACGTGAGTCCGATTAACGGAGATCCAGTAAATCTACCTCCGATCCTTATTTTCGCTGGCACCCGCGATATTGTTCACCACGATACAATTAATTTCTGTGAGAAAATGTTGGCTCTTGGAGGTGAGATTCAATTGCATATAGGGCGAGGAATGATTCACGCGTGGCCAATCTTCCCGATACCTGAAGCGAAACAAGCCATGGATAAAATAGCTTGTTTTCTTTAGCGTTAGTATGAGTGTCAGCTATCAAGTACATAAGTGTTTTAGAGTAATGCTATATGGTGCGAATTGCTCTATTTGGAAACTTAGATCTCGCGGCTAACGACGGCATTGAGATTGCGATGCTGACTTCATGCTACAACGCGAACGGAGGGCGCTTCTTTGTAACGTAAGATACGGTAGTTGTAATATATGGCAGGTGTCTCAAAACCAGTAGGTTCGTTATGCGATTAACAGTGGTAATATTATCCTGCTCTGTCTACGTGAGTATTTTTTCACTGTGCGCATCTGCGGATAACGTAATGCTGAAAAATGGTGACCGTGTTAGCGGAGACATCATTTTAATGGAGGGCGCAAATCTTGTTCTAAGTACTAGTTACGGAGGCGATATAACGATTAGTAAGAGCCAGATTCAAACTTTGGAAAGCAAGCAACCACTCATGGTAAAGCAAGTGGGCTAGTTGCAAGGAACTGTTGAATCGATTCAAGCCGCCCCGCAAGGCAATGTGCGAGTTGGTGTGGGCGTTGGTTTGAGTCTCGTCGATCTTAACAATATCAACCAAATTATGAAACCCCAGCCCAACCTCGCGACTGCAATTTGGAAGGGAAATATTGACCTTGCGCTTTATGCCGAAAAGGCTAAG
Organism: Pseudomonas sp. GW823-FHT02F05; assembly: GCF_058797315.1. Lineage (NCBI taxonomy): Bacteria > Pseudomonadati > Pseudomonadota > Gammaproteobacteria > Pseudomonadales > Pseudomonadaceae > Pseudomonas > Pseudomonas sp. GW823-FHT02F05. The sequence continues at coordinate 259,362 of NZ_JBXAJM010000001.1, read as the reverse complement.
ACAGAGAGTGATAATGTTGAGCTTGCGACAAAAACAAGTTTTGTCAATGGCGCTTGGCGGCATAACGCGAATGCTCATTTCCGAGAAGACGAGGCTGAGGTTTCAAGTACGGCAAGCTGGAGTGCCGAGTACTCCGTTGATCGTTTCCTTACCGATAACTGGCTTTGGGAAGGAGGCCTCAATTACAAAAAGGATCAGTTTGAAGACCTAATAACTAGGCGAAAAATTGGCACCGGTCCCGGCTACCAATTCTGGGACGACCAATTAGGCAAGCTTACCGTTGTTACACTGTTGAATCGTATGCATTTCGGTTACTCGAACGGTAGCAGCAATACATTTTACTTCACATCTGTCCGCTGGGACTTCAAGAGATTTCTGGTCGGAAGAAAGTTTGATTTTTTTGCATCGGGTGAGCTGGGAAGGCCACTCAGCGATATAGCATGCTATGCTTATGAATCTGAACTAGGCTTGCGCTACAGCGTCACGGAATGGGCTTCCTTAAATCTGAAATATGAGCGCGCGGTAGTCGCGGGTAAATCCGACAATACCAACTTGGATAGTGCTAGATATACAGCTGGTTTTGGTGTGAATTGGTGATGAATATTTTGCATGCATGGATGAGTGCCCAGTGCGAACTTGTACCCGAATTTCGGCCATCGGCAGAGCACTCGATTATAATCTCAAACACTGCGCAGCGCTGGTGGCTACCGCAACGGCGGGGCTGTGTCCATTGATAGTAATTGGGCGGATGAACAGATCAGCTCATGAGCTATTGGACGTAATTTCGTTTTGGCAGTACCGTCATAGTTGACTGTGTTAACCCAGTAATCAAAAACCGAAAGACGGCGAGTGATATTGCCATACGCTTTGGTGATACTTTAATGACAGCCAAGTGATCTGCTCTGATAAAAACGAACACCAGCACCGGGTAGAAATCAGAAAAATTGATATTCTTAGGCTGACTCCGCCGACCTGGCAATCTGTACTGGATCACGAATATGAGACGTGGGCAAGCGATCCATTTAATTTAGACACAGCCCTGACGTCTCCGGTTCAGCAGTGGCGATGATTACCGAATGTTTTATCCAAAGAGTAGCGTCATCTAAAGTCTAAATCGCAAAAAATGCGATTAGCAGACGCTTACTTAGAAGGTGCTTACGGCGTAACTTAATGCGTCTCGTCTTATATGAGGCGAGCTGTTTAGATGTAAAAACTCAGATTCGGCTATGGAGGGCTGCGATGCCTATCCATTTCAATACTAGGAGATAAAGCGTGAGTCGTAGCAAAAAATTGTTGGGTTGTGCATTTGTTATGGCCGTGTTGGTAGGGGCACTCTGGGGGGCATGGGAATTTTCATCACCCTCGGTTCAACCCTTTGCTTCGCTAAGACCGCAAGTCGGTCAAGGATCTCCAGACTTGACTGTGCGTTTTCTGGGCGCTGGCACATTGAGCTTCGATGATGGGGAAACTGCGATCATGGAGGACGGTTTTTTCTCACGACCAAGTATTTATTCGGTGCTACTGATGCCTATACAGCCTAATGAGCAGCGCATCGATGCAAGTTTGCGCAGCGCTGGCATTTCCAAACTTGCAGCGATATTCGTCGCGCACTCGCATTACGACCATGTCCTGGACAGTGGCTTGGTAGCTCTCAAAACAGGCGCTACCGTATTGGGAACAGCATCGACTGCCAACGCCGTTTTAGGTGCCGGATTACCTTCTGAGCGTATAAAGATAATCAAAGACGGAGAATCTTTTTCGTTTGGTCAATTTCAAATTAAAGCCTTTGAGACCCCGCACTCACCAAATCCCACCTCACCAGGCTTCATAGATCATCCGCTACACACCCCTGTCCGGCAGGGAGATTTCAAAGTTGGCGGAAACTTCTCATATCTGATCATTCATGGCAGCCGTCGCCTTCTGGTGATCGCCAGTGGTAATTACAGTCCAGGCAAGTTCAAGGATGTCAGGGCAGATGTGGTATTTCTTGGCATCGGAACTTTAGGTAAACAAACCCCGGAGTTTGTCGCTCAATATTGGCAAGAGGCGGTTGTCCAGACTGGCGCTAAAATCGTGATCCCGATCCATTGGGATAATTTTTTTGAGCCCTTGGACCAACCGTTGACCGCTATGCCGCGTATATTGGACGCATTCGATCAGAGCATGGGCATGTTGATCCCTCTGGCACAACGGGACGCTGTGAAGATGCAACTGCCTGTCGCTTTCGCCCCTATCAATCTAGATGCCTGGTAGCCATCGAATAGGCCCGCCATTCGGTTGGCATACGGAAGCCTCGGCCAAATTATGAAAGCGCAAGGACCTGATTTTATTAGGGAAATACGGGCGGGCTATGGCGTCCAAAAAATAGCCCCATGTGCTCGGTCTTGTGTCGGTTAAAGGCAGCAGTAACCAGCCAATTCAAGCTCTTTCTGAAGGAATGCTTTAGGCCGATAGTTGCGTCTTGCCGTTGTGTCGAGGGCCAATTCAGGGAGTGGGTGAAGCGATGGCGGCGATGCTGACCAGCCAAGATTGGAGCGAAAACAGTTCCGCAATGAAAAATCAACGTCGCGCAAACGAAGGTCTCCAGCCGTTTTGATACATCACAAATGCGGAAAAGTAGTTTGTTTAACTAATTGATTTTTAAGGTTTTACTTGTGGATTGCAAATCCGCCTACGCCGGTTCGATTCCGACCTCGGCCTCCACTCTTGGAAACCCCGTAGATTAACGTCTACGGGGTTTTTTATGCCAAAAATGCAGCGATACCGCCACCGCCCTGATTCCGTGAAACTGATCGAAGCAAATGATGTCCGATTGCTATCGGCCAAGAAAGAGGTCCGCCAAGCGCGCATTGGGTCTACGCTCAGTAGAGCCTCAAGCGACCTCCTCATGCCGGTTTAGCCGCGCGCTTATCCTGCCTGCGCAGGATAACGCCCGCACTCATCAAAGCTGACAGAGTGACCCATGAAACAAAAAATTCTTCTTGTAGCCGTGTGTGCTGCACTCATCCAAGGCTGTGCCGCCCCTTCCAAAAGCCATGAAGAATCACCTTCAATGCCTATTACCTCAGCAGCCGTAGCCCAGCCAACCTTATCCGCTTACGACTGGAACCTGGTCTCGGCAACGGATGCGTCGGGCAAGCCTCTTGTGGCGATGAACAAAGGCATCGAGCGCAAGTTGCGCGTTGCCTTCGGTGACAAGAACCTGAGCATCAGCGGTGGCTGCAATCGTCAGTTCGGCGGCTTTCACTATCAGAACGGAGTTCTGAAGGTTCAGCCACTGGCCTCTACGCTGATGGCCTGTGACAAGAGCCTGATGGACCTTGATGCCCAAGTAGGGCGGCTGTTCAAGGGTGATCTGCGCGCTGTGATCACCGGCGATAACGTGGCGCCGATGCTGCAACTGACGACAGCGGATGGCTCGGTGCTCAAGCTGCAAGGCGAGGCCACCCCGCAGACCCGCTACGGTAGCGAGGGTGAGGTCAAGTTTCTGGAAGTGGCGGCCAAGACGGTCAAGTGCAGCCATCCTTTGATCCCAGGTTATCAGTGCCTGCAAGTGCGCGAGCGTCGCTATGACGACGCGGGCCTGCAACTGGCGACCCAAGACACCTGGCATCCGCTGTACCAGCCTATCGAAGGCTTTGTGCATCATGACGGCGTGCGCACTGTGCTGCGGGTCAAACAGTACGAATGGAAGAATCCGCCAGCGGATGCGCCTTCGACGGTCTACGTGTTGGATATGGTGGTCGAGCAGGACGCTTCTGGCAGCAAGTAAGCGAACACAAACCCCGTAGATCAGCGTCTACGGGGTTTTTTATTGCCTGTGATTTATGCGTGTTTTCGACGAGTGACACGTCTAGATCAAGGGTCCTGGGTCGATCAGGGGTTGTCACGTGCGGATTTGCCGACTACCCTGAAAATGTTTGAATTATTACAAACAATTTCGGTGTGACTGTTTTTTAGGTCATACGGCTTCAGGACGAGGAACGAAAAATGTTTTCACATGAAGGTACTGCACTAGAGCTGTTGGTCTTGGTTTTTGGCGTCACTGGGTTATTGTTGATCGCCTGGTTTATTCACCATCAATACGAGCTAAAGTCGCGTAGGCATGTAAAAAAACAACATGTTTCTGGCCAGCAGCGTGAAGCTCAGAGCCGCTGACTGTCCCTTCACCCGTGCCAGCCTTTACGGCTGGCTTCAGCATCCGGTTTTCAATGGACTGCAAGGTTTTCCCGAGCCCACTGCTCAGCAGTGGTGACAGGAATCGATTGTTGCTCGTTGAACGTGGCCGCCTTAGGCCAGGCCACACCTTTGCCTTGTGCGAATACAGCACGGTACTTCTTGATGTGGTGCGTGGGGTCTTTTTCCAGTGCCTGCATGAGATAGTCAACCGTCCACACGTTGCGTTTGAACGGGCGATCCAGAACGCGTTCCAGCATGCTCGCAACCTGCCCATACGTGACGGTGTCGCCGGCGAGATAGACAATCTGATTGCGCATGCGCGGTTCGAAGAACACGATTTGCGCTGTCAGCGTACCGATGTCGTCCGGTGTCGTGAGCGTCACGCTGTTCTCGAGGCTGCCCAGGGCGTTCACTGTGTTGTTGTCGAAGTCGACGACCTCGAACACCGGCTCGAACAGGAAGCTGGTGAACATGCCTGTCGAGATGATGACCCATTCAGTGTTGTCCTGGGCGCGCAGCAACTCACGCACATCCAGTTGGGCATCGAACAGATCCTGGGGGCTGCCCCGGCCAATCACTTCGAAATCCACGCCAAACTGCCAGGGGAAGTAGCGCTTCACGCCGGATTTGAGTGCGGCGGTTGCCAGCTTCATCGGGGTTTCTCGGCCCGCGATCATGCCCGCGCAGCCGATCACGGTATCGAAGCGTGCGAAGACCTTGGCAAGTTGATCGATTGAGTCGTTCACCAGATCTGCGGCGACCATCTGGATGCCCAGGCTGCGCAGCTCATCGATGTCTGCCTTTTTCTCGGGCGCTTGAGTGTTGATGGTCGATTCCCTGAGTAATACGCTGATGGTGGAACCGGGCGCGCGTTTGGCCTCCCGCGCCAGGTTGCGCAAAACCGGCAGGCCGAGTTCGCCGGCACCTAGAACGAGGATCGATTGAGGGGGAAGTGGGGTCATTTCAGGCATGATTTCTCCGCAGACCTGTTGGCGATAAGATGAGCCCATGCTGGCACGATTCGGCAGCGCTCATAAGAAGGCACACGTGTGATACCAGGGGTAGAAATGACCGATCAGGAAACGCTCAGCCAGGCAGAAGTTATCTGCCAGTCGCTCAGGGAGGAGGACGATGGCGTCAGGCGTGAAGTCCTTGCTCATGCCGGTAGCCGCTGGGCATTGGGCATCCTGCATGCCCTGGGTGTGTACGGTGCAATGCGTCATGCCGAGATAAAACGACAGATGACGGGTGTGACTCAGCGCATGTTGACCAAGACGCTTCGTGCCATGGAGCGCGATGGTTTGTTGGTTCGGCGCGAGTTCGGTGAAATTCCTCCCCGCGTCGAGTACGAGCTGACGCCGCTGGGCAGGGAGCTTTTGATTCGCATGTCGCCTATCTGGACCTGGGTGGTGGAAAACGTGGAGGACTTTCGCAAGGCTCGGCGTATTTTCGACAGTCAGGAGGGCAAAAAACCGGCATGGCAGGTTCCCACACCGGTTTCCGATGCGCCTCGGTAAGCGCTACTTCTCGATGAAGACTTTGCAAGTGTACGCCTCGATCCACCCCTAGCTGTACGGGGCGCAGCGCGCCATAACCCACTACTGTCGCAGGCACATCACCACCGCTTGGATGCCGCGCCATGTTCATGTCTACCAGCCTGTTATCAGCCTTCGTGCTGTTCGCTTTTGTCTCTTCGATCACCCCAGGGCCCAACAACACCATGTTGCTGGCCTCAGGCGTAAATTTCGGCTTTCGCCGTTCGATGCCCCATGCACTGGGGATAAGCATCGGCTTCATGCTGTTGGTGATCTGTGTGGGGCTTGGCTTGGGCGAGGTGTTCAAGCTGTTCCCGTGGGCCTATACGCTGTTGCGGTATGTCGGCGCCGCGTATTTGTTGTATCTGGCGTGGAAGATTGCCAATGCGGGCGGCATGTCTGATAACCCGGATGAACATGGCAAGCCGATGACCTTCCTCGGTGCGGCGGCCTTCCAGTGGGTCAACCCCAAGGCGTGGATCATGGCGCTGGGGGCGATCACTACGTACACGCCGGCCGAGGGTTATGTCACCAATGTGCTGGTGATTGCCTTGGTGTTTGCGGTGGTTAACCTGCCGAGTGTGTGCGTGTGGGTGGGGTGTGGCAGCGGCTTGCGCAACTTGCTGCGTGAGCCGCGCTGGTTGCGGATGTTCAACTGGTCCATGGCCGGGCTGTTGGTGCTGTCGCTGTATCCGATGCTGTTTGTGGGCTGAGGTGGCGTAGGTAACGCGTTGACTGTCAGGCCGTCATCGCAGCATAGGTATCTACATAACTTCGGCACGACGCTAAATCTGTGGCGAGGGAGCTTGCTCCCGCGACGGCCTGGCAGCCGACACAGATATAACTGATGCGCCGCGATCCAATGTGGGAGCTGGCTTGCCTGCGATGACCATAGGTATCTATACAACTTTGCAAAGCACCCGTAGCAGCCGACGGTAACCACGATGCGAAGCGAGTCGCTCTTGATCTGCTTTTGATCTTAGGCGCCCCGTCAAACCACGCTGGCGGAGTACGGGCACACCCAGCCTAAGCGAGGTGCCGAGTGGTGGGGCAAGAGCGTTTTGCTTACTTTTGTCTGGGCCGGCATTCCGGCTTTTCAAAAGTGAGCCGCTGTAAAAGCGGAACCCTAAGTGGCCGCTACCGCAGGAATGGGTATGTACACGGTCCAACTGAGTTGACCGTCAGGCCGTCTTCGCAGGCAAGCCAGCTCCCACATTTAGGTCTCGGGGCGTCAGGTGGATCACCGTCGGTTGGCAGGCCGTCACGGTAGCAAGCTCCCTCGCCACACTAATGCGGGCTTAGACCGGCGAGATGGTCGCCAACATGCCGATGCCAATAGTCAACACCAAAAAGCCAAACAGGAAAATTGCCATCTTGGTCATAAGGCCTCCGAGGGGAAGGGGACGACAGGAGTGTCGGGATGGGGCTATTGTCCGCCTCAAGCGGTTTTCAATACAGGCGCAGATCGAAAAGAAAAAACCGTATCAGATCACCGCGCAGCGCCTGGGCCGTGGCTTTTCAAGCGAACAGTTTTTATCAAGATCAGTGCAATGGCCGCTGCCAGCCTCGAGCGTCACCTGAGACAGGCACTGCATTTGCCCCTAAGATAGCGCCCACTGCACAACAATAAGCGTGGGCCGACCCTCGATGGAAAGACGCCAGTTCAGCGGTGGCATGCAAGGCAAGAACCTGCGCTACCTCAGTGATAATCCCCAGCAATCGACCTCGGTCACCCGTGTCGGTTTTTTGCTGCTCGAACACTTCTCCTTGCCGGCCTTCACCCAGACCCTCGACACGCTGGTGACCGCCAACCTGTTGCGCCCTGATCTGTTCGCTACGCGCACCTTCGGCTGGGGTGAGGGCGAAGTGATCAGCGACCTGGGCCTGGTCATTCGCCCGGATGCGAACCTGATGCTGGCGAGCTTGCAGGACTTGGACCTGTTGGTGATCTGCGGTGGTTTTCGTACCGAACTCAAGGCGAGCGAGCCATTTATCCAATGGCTGCGCAGTGCGGGTGAAGCGGGCGTGCGCCTCGCCGGTTTGTGGAACGGCTCGTGGTTCCTCGGGCGTGCGGGGCTGCTGCAGGGTTACCGCTGTGCCATCCACCCCGAACATCGCCCGGCGCTGGCCGAAGTGTCCAAGGCGGCGCAGGTCACCAGCGAGCCCTACGTGATCGACCGCGACCGCCTCACCGCGTCCAGCCCCTCGGGGGCTTTCCATATGGCCTTGGACTGGATCAAGAGCCTGCATGGCAAAGCCTTGGTCGAAGGCATCGAAGATATCCTGGCGTTCGAAGAGTCGCGCTACCGCCGCATCAAACCCACCGAAAACATCTGTGTCAGCGCGCCGCTGCGCGAGGTGGTGAAGTTGATGGACGCCAACCTCGAAGAACCCCTGGAACTCGATCAACTCGCCGTCTACGCCGGCCGTTCCCGCCGCCAGTTGGAGCGCCTGTTCAAAGAACAACTGGGTACCACGCCGCAGCGCTACTACATGGAACTGCGCGTCACTGAGGCGCGACGCCTGTTGCAGCACACCGAGTTATCCCAGGTGGATGTGCTGGTGGCGTGCGGGTTTGTCTCGCCGAGCCATTTCAGCAAATGCTACAGCGCGTATTTCGGCTATCGCCCCTCCAAGGAGAAGCGGTTGGTCAAGTAGCCTGGCGGTTGTAGAAAGATTTTCACAAGGAGTGGCAATGGACATCACGCTTTTGGATCGTTATCGCGGCAGCCTACTTGGGCTGGCGTGTGGCGATGCTGTAGGGACGACGGTTGAATTCATGCCCCGCGGCAGCTTTTCTCCCGTGACGGATATGCTAGGCGGCGGACCGTTTAGCCTCAAGCCTGGCCAATGGACTGACGATACGTCCATGGCACTGTGTCTGGCCGAAAGCCTGTTGCGCAAAGGCGGTTTTGACGCGATGGACCAGATGGGACGTTATCTGAATTGGTGGAAGTGGGGTTACTTGAGTTCTACCGGAGAGTGCTTTGATATCGGCATGACGGTTCGCGAAGCGCTGGAGCAATTTCAGCGAAGTGGCAACGCTTTTGCGGGCTCAACGCATCCGTATTCGGCCGGCAATGGTTCAATGATGCGTCTCGCACCTGTCGTGTTGTTTTACTTTCCAGATAGGGCGGACATCCACCTGTTTGCCGAGCAAAGCTCGCGAACTACGCATGCCGCGCATGAGGCTATCGAGTGCTGCCTGCTGCTGGCCGAGGCTATCAGCAATGCCCTGAGCGGCGTGCCAAAGAAACAGGTGCTTAGTTTTTCCCACACCGCGCTGTCGGCTCCTAAGGTCAAGGGCATCGCCTCTGGCGACTATCGCGATAAAACCTCTGCTCAAATCGTTGGCTCAGGTTATGCGGTGGCTTCGCTGGAGGCCGCATTCTGGTGTTTCGATCAGACCTCCAACTTTGCTGAAGCGATACTGGCCGCCGCCAACCTTGGGGATGACGCAGACACTACTGCCGCAATCGTTGGGCAACTGGCGGGGGCGTATTACGGCGTCCAGGCTATCCCTGTCGGTTGGTTGAACAAGCTATGGATGCGCGATGAAATCCAAGAAACGGCTGATGCGTTATTCAGCACTTCGCGCCTACCACAGTAAGGTTCAGAAACGATCCAGCCGATAAGGCTGTAGTTCTGGCACCTGCTCACCCGCAGCAAGCTGCCCAACCCGCTCGGCCGTCACCGCCGCTTGTGTCAGCCCCAGGTGCTGGTGACCAAATGCAAGCAGCACTTTGCCGTCGCACACCCGGTCAATGATCGGCAGCGAGTCGGGCAGGGAAGGGCGAAACCCCATCCAGGGCGTGGCTTCGCTGTCGCTCAGTTCGTGTCGGAACAACCCTTTGCTCAAACGGTGCAACTGCCAGGCCCGTTGCATATTGGCCGGGCGGTCGAGGCCGGCGAATTCGACCGTGCCGGCCAGGCGCAGGCCACCGGTCATGGGCGTCATGATGAATTTGCGCTCCAGTGAAGTGACCGCGAAGGGCAGGCGCTGTTGTTCGTGGGGCAGCATCAGGTGGTAACCGCGTTCGGTGTCCAGCGGCACTTGTTTGCCGGTGAGAGCTGCGGTGAGTTTGGCCGAGTAGGCGCCGCAGGCAATCAGCACTTGCTGCGCTGTCAGTACGCCTTGGTCGGTCATCAGGGAAACGCCACTACCCTCCAGGCGTCCGTCCAGAACGCGCTGCTGAAGAAATTGCACCCCCTCAGCCTTGGCCGCGTTCACCAGTTCGCCAACCACCGTGTACGGGTCCAGAAAATGTCCGGTAGCGGGAAAGAACAAACCGCCTTGTATGGCGTCGCTCAGTTGCGGCGCAGCCTTGCGCACCGCATCGCCGCTCCAGAAGTCCACGACGACGCCTTGCTGCCGCATGCGTTGCTGCACTGCATCCAGTGCAGCGCGGGATTCGGCGCGCTCATACACCAACAGCGAACCGTCTTCACGCAGCAATGGCGCTTGCCCAATCGATTGCAGCAAGCGTTGCCACGCGCCCAGGCTGCCTTCGTTCAGCGCGCGAAGGCCGGCTACGGTGCGCTGATAACGCACTGGCCGCAGGTTCAGCAGCAGGCGAATAAACCAGGGCAGGGCGCGGGGCAGGTAGGTCCAGTCCAGGCGCAGCGGGCCCATGGGGTCCAGGAGCATGGCGGGCAAGCGCTTGAGGATCGACAGGTCGGCGATGGGGAACACCTGCTCCGTTGCCAGGTGGCCGGCGTTGCCGTAGGAGGCGCCCATGCCGGGTGCCTGCGGGTCGAGCACGACGACTCGGCGGCCTTGGCGTGCCAGCTGCAAGGCGCAGGCGACGCCGATAATGCCGGCGCCGACTACTACGATGTCTGCTTGCTTGGGATCGGCCATGATCATGCTTCTCGCTGGCCGTCGAGCAGGCGCCGCAACCGCAGCGGGTTGTCGTGCTGCAGCGCGGTGGGCAGCAAGGCGTCCGGGACGTCCTGGTAACACACCGGGCGCAGGAATCGCAGGATCGCCGCCGTGCCCACCGAGGTACTGCGCGCATCCGAAGTCGCCGGAAAGGGCCCGCCATGCACCATGGCGTCGCACACTTCTACGCCGGTCGGCCAGCCGTTCACCAGCAGGCGCCCAGCCTTGCGCTCCAGCACCGGCAGCAATGCCCGCGCCTGTGGCAGGTCGTGGTCATCCATGTGCAGGGTTGCGGTGAGTTGACCTTCCAGGTGCTCGGACACCTGGCGCATGTGCTCGACATCACGGCACTGCACCACCAGCGAGGCGGCGCCGAATACTTCGGCTTGCAGGTGTTGATTGTTCAGGAACGCCTCGGCCTGGGTCACGTACAGATGGGCCTGGCCCTGGTTCGGCCCGGTCGCTGGCAAGCCCTTGGCGGCGATGTGAGCGTGCTGGGCCAGGGTCTTCAGGCCGGTTTCGTAAGCGCTGAAGATGCCCGGTGTGAGCATGGTCTGGGACGGGCAACGCGAGAGCCGCTCACTGGCAGACTGAATAAAACGGTCCAGAGCGGCGCCTTGCAGGGCAATCATCAGGCCAGGGTTGGTACAGAACTGGCCGGCGCCTTGGGTCAGCGACGCGACGAATCCTTCGGCCAAGGCTTCGCTCCGAGCTTCAAGCGCAGCAGGAAACAGGTACACCGGGTTGATCGAGCTCATTTCCGCGTACACCGGGATCGGCTCCGGGCGTGCCTGCGCCGCTTGGCACAGGGCGATACCGCCACTGCGCGACCCCGTGAAGCCTACGGCCTTGATGCGCGGGTCGCGCACCAATGCGATACCCACCTCGTTACCCGCGCCGTAGAGCAGTGAAAACACACCCTCCGACAAGCCACAATCTTTGACCGCCTGGGCGATGGCGCGCCCCACCAGCTCGCTGGTGCCGGGGTGCGCGTTATGCGCCTTGACGATCACCGGGCAACCGGCGGCAAGGGCCGATGCGGTATCGCCGCCCGCCACGGAGAAGGCTAGAGGGAAGTTGCTGGCACCGAACACGGCTACCGGACCCAGGGCGATATGGCGCTGGCGCAGGTCGGCACGGGGCAGGGGTTGGCGCTGGGGCTGTGCGGTATCGACGCGCACGTCGAGCCATTCGCCCAGGCGCACGGTGCGGGCAAAAGCGCGCAGTTGCCCGCAGGTACGGCCGCGTTCACCTTCAATGCGTGCGCGAGGCAAGCCGGTTTCGGCGCAGGCGCGTTCGATCAACTCATCGCCCAGGGCTTCGATGTGGGTGGCGATGGTTTCAAGCAACGTGGCGCGATCTGCCAAGGTGGTTTCGCGGTAAGCGTCGAACGCGGCCCACGCCAGTGCGCAGGCCTGGTCGACGTGCTGCTCATCCCCGCCAGCGTAGGCGGGTTCCAGTGGGGTGTTGGTAGCGGGGTTGATGGCCCGGATCGCATCGCGATGGCCGCAAACCGATTGCTGACCGATCAGCATCTTGCCTGTCAGAGTCATGGGGACATCCTGGAAAAAAAAGAGGTGTTGTAGGCGCGAGCTTATGTGGCGAGCAAGCTTGCTTGCGCTGGGGTGCGAAGCGCCCCCAATAAAAGCCGGAGACTGCTGCGCAGTCAGCGGGAGCAAGCTCCCTCGCCACAGCAAGCTCGCGCCTACAGAAAATCAAACGACGTTCTGTTCGGCCGACCAGTTGGCATACCACTGACGGAACAGCGCGTACTGCTGCTCGGCATACCGGCGCTGGGCAGCGCTGAGCCCGTCGGTTTCGTTGAAGTGCAGGGCGTAACCCTGGTCGCCGTTGAGCACCATCAAATGCTTGTAATACAGCACCAGATCGCAACCCTCGTCGAACGAGGACAACACCGCCAGTGCAGCTTCCAGTTCGCGGGCCTGGCGACGCGCCTTGGCATCGCCCTTGGCGGCCTTTTTGCTCAGGGCCACCAGTTGCAGCACCTCGCGGGGCAGTGCATTGCCGATGCCGGTGATAGCGCCGGTGGCGTTGCAGTTGACGAAGCCGTGTACCACCTGGGTGTCGACGCCGACCATCAGGGTCACATCATCATCCTGGGAGGTGATGTTTTCGGCGGCGTAGCGCAGGTCGGCGGCGCCGCCGAACTCCTTGAAGCCGATCAGGTTCGGGTGTTCGCGGCGCAGTTCGAAGAACAGGTCGGCGCGGGTGGCGAAACCATAGTAGGGGCTGTTGTAGATCACCGCCGGCAGGTTGGGGGCGGCGTTGAGGATTGCTGCAAAGTGGGCCTTTTGCGCAGTGACCGAAGCCCCTCGGGACAGCACGCGGGGAATCACCATCAAACCATCGGCGCCGACTTTGGCGGCATGGGCTGCGTGGGATACGGCTTCACGGCTGTTCACCGCCCCCGTACCGACGATGGTCGGCACACCCGCAGCCACCAGGCGCGCCACGCCTTCCTGGCGCTGGGCCTCGGTGAGCAGCGGCCAGTCGCCCATGGAACCGCAATACACCACGGCACTCATGCCGATGTCGATCAGCTCGCGGCCCTTGGCCACCAGTGCGTCGAAGTTCGGTTGGCGCTCGGCGGTGCAAGGGGTCATCAGGGCGGGCATGCAGCCGGTGAAGATGTTGTCGCTCATGGTGCTAACTCCGGTTTCAGTTGAATGAATAATGGGCTCAGATGCCCCAGGCAAACGGGTCTTGTTCGTCGATCAGCAACGTGCTGTCGGCGGTCATGTAGGCGCGGCCGGTGATGAATGGACGTACGCGTTCGCCGTCCCACTCATAGCGGCCCAGGAACTGGCTGCCGGTGATGCTGGCTTGGACCCAGGGTTCTCCTGCGGCCAGTTTTGCGTCGGCGGCCAGGCAGGCGAGCTTGGCGCTGGTGCCGGTGCCGCAGGGGGAGCGGTCATAGGCTTTGCCGGGGCACATCACGAAGTTGCGGCTGTCGGCGTGGGCGTCGTCGGCGAACAGTTCGATATGGTCGATCAGCGCACCGTCTGCGCCACGGATGCCTTGGGCTTCGAGGGCGTTGAGCATGGCCCAGGTGTAGTCGGTCAGGGCCTCCACGTTGTCCATCTGCAACTCATGGCCGTGGTCCGACACCAGGAAGAACCAGTTGCCGCCCCAGGCGATGTCGCCCAGCACCACGCCATGCCCAGGCACTTCAACCGGCACCTGCTTGCGGTAGCGGTAAGCGGGTACATTGCGCAGGGTCACGCTGCCGTCGTCGTGCAAGGTGGCCGCGACCGGGCCGACCGGCGTGTCAAGGCTGTGCACGCCCGGTTGGATCAGCCCCAGGTGGTGCAGCGAGGCAACCAGGCCGATGGTGCCGTGGCCGCACATGCCGAGGTAGCCGGCGTTGTTGAAGAAGATCACCCCGCAGGTCGCCCCCGGCGTAACCGGCGCGCAGTACAGCGCGCCCACCAATACATCATTACCTCGGGGCTCCAGCAGGCAGGCGCGGCGCCATTGATCGTGGTGGGTGCGCAGGTGCTCCAGTTGCTCGGCGATCGAGGCACCGACCAGTTCGGGAAAGCCGCTCATGACCAAGCGTGTAGGTTCACCGCCGGTGTGTGAGTCAATCACATGCAGCCGTTTCATAAGGCGCTCCATCAGTGGGTAGTCGGGGATAGTGGGGCGCTGTAGTGCGCGCCGCTGACGGCTTCGCTTTCGTCCTCTTCCTGCTCCAGGCGTACCCAGTGGGCGGGTACGCCGGTGGCGGCGCCCCAGTAGTAAATGCCCAGGGCGCAGGCCGCCACCACCAGGGTGTCAAACGGGTGGCTGATCACCCCGATACCGCCAAAGCTGCCGAGTTTTGAGAGCAGGATGGTCACGGCGTAGAAGCCGATCAGCCAGGCCGAGGAGCGTACTTGTTGCTTGAGGTTCAGGTGCGCGGTCGGCACCCAGCGTGCGCACAGCAGGTACACTGCAAACATCAGAATTTGCAGGCCCAGCAGCCAGGACACGGTGTTCCAGCCCGACCAGTACACGATCAACGCAGCGATGATGAATGACAGCGGGCCCAGCACCGCCATGCCCTTGACCCGAAACGGGCGCGCCATGTCGGGTGCATTGCGGCGCAGGGCGGCGACCGTCACCGGGGCCACGGCATAACTGAGGATCAGGGCGGCAGACACCACGTTAATCAGCGCTTCCCAGGACGGGAACGGCAAGGTCCAGAACACCGACAGGCCAAAGGTCAGCCACAGCGCCGGGCGCGGGATGCCGGACTTTTCATCGATGCGCGTGAATATCTTGAAGAAGGTGCCAGTCTGCGCCCAGCCATACACCACGCGCGGGGTGGCGTTCATGTAGATGTTGCCGCAGCCGCTGGGGGAGATCACTGCATCGGCCACCACCAGGTAGGCCAGCCAGCCCACGCCCAGCGCCAGGGCGATGTCGCGATAGGGCAGGGCCAGTTCCTTACTGATGCCGGCCCAGCCATTGGCGAGCATTTCGGTAGGCACGCCGCCGAGGAACGCGGTTTGTAGCAGCACATAGATGGCCGTAGACAACAGTACCGAGAGGATCAGGGCGATGGGGATGGTGCGCTGTGGGTTTTTCACTTCGCTGGCCACCGAAATGATCGGCGTCAGGCCCAGGTAGGCAAAGATCACCCCGCCTGCCGACACGGCCATCTCGATGCCCGACAAGCCGAACGGTGCAAAGCCATGCACCTGGAAGTTCTCCGGCTTGAAGAAGGTAAACAGCACGCCGATCACCAGCAACGGCACGATGAACTTGAATACGCTCACCAGATTATTGGCGATGGCAAAGGTCTTCACGCTGCGGTAATTGAGCACAAAGAACAGGCACAGCAAGGCAAATTGCACCAGCCAGCCCAGGGTGGTGGGGTCGCTGGAGCCGGCCTTGGTCAACTGGGGAAACCAGGCTGCCGCATATTGGCGCGAGGCGACCACTTCAATCGCCACCAGGCTGGAAAACGCGATCAGCGTGATAAAGCCCATCAGGTAGCCCAACAGCGGGCCATGGGAGTACACCGGGTAGCGCACCACGCCGCCAGCGCGGGGCAGGGCGGCGCCCAGTTCGCAGTAGACAATGCCCAGCAACAGCACGGCGAAACCGCCCAGCAGCCAGGAAAAAATCCCCGCCGGGCCTGCGATGGCAGACACGTGACTGGCGGCGAACAACCAACCCGATCCGAAGATGGCTCCCAACCCGATAAAGGTGAGGTCCATCAGTGACAGCTGTTTCTTGAACTTGCCTTGGCCTGACATAGCGGCGCCTTTTTGTGAGTTATTGGATAGGCATGCAGTGGCGCTATCCTGAACCCATCAGGCAGGCTGACGATTGATGTTTTGCGCAGGGATGGATGACGAATTCAGCACAATTTGCCGCGCTCGACAGCGCTCGCCCCATGCCTCAATCTGCTGGCTGTCGACGAATAAAGGGGCTGAGAAAGTCATGTTGCAAAGCGCGTTCGCGAGCCTTTTCCAAGGCAGCCGACCCCACAGCATCGAGCAGCTATTAAGCGGAGTAGAGCAGTTGCTGCCGATGCTTGATGTACTGCCCAACGCCGCGATTTTCATCAAGGACATCGACGCTCGCTACGTGCTCGCCAACCGCACCCTGGTGCAACGCTGCGGCCTCAAGCACCTGCAACCGCTGCTGGGCAAGACCAGCGCCGAAGTGTTTCCCGCACAATTGGGCCCCGGCTATACCGAACAGGACCGTCGTGTGCTGAGGCAGGGCCTGGTGTTGGAAGATCAACTCGAATTGCACCTCTACGGCACCCGCGAACCCGGCTGGTGCCTGACCCACAAGTGGCCGCTGTACAACCAACTCGGCGCGATCATTGGCCTGGCCGGAATTTCGGTGGACTTGCAGTCTGCCAGCGAAACCCACCCGGCCTATCAGCGTCTGGCGGCGGTGGACGAACACATCCGCAGCCATTTCAACCGACGTGTCACCCTGGGGGAATTGACCCGAATCGCCGGGATTTCCGTGGCGCAACTGGAGCGCTACTGCAAGCGCGTGTTTCACCTCACGCCTCGGCAAATGATCCAGAAAGTCCGGCTGGAACATGCCCGGCGGTTGTTGCATACCGAGCTGCCGATTACCGAGGTTGCGCTGCAATGCGGGTACACCGATCACAGCGCGTTTACCCGGCAGTTCAAATCTTCAACCGGGTTCACCCCTAGGCAGTACCGGCAAGCCACGCAAGGCAGCAGCGCAGGTGAATGTCTTCTGTAGGAGCGAGCTTGCTCGCGAAAAACTCACAGGCGCCGCGTTCATTCAGGAAGCACGCGTTATCGTTGACGTTTTTCGCGAGCAAGCTCGCTCCTACAGGGTAAGCGTTCTATTGCGATGCAACGAATGCCGCCCACGCCCCTCATATGCTTACACCGACCCTTTTCACCACGACAGGTACCGAGCTTATGACCGCGGCGAACAACGATCATGTGAACTGGCTGGTGCAACATTCCATGCTCCACGCAGCGCGGCAGCGGGCCAAGCTCTATTCGGGGCAAGGCCGCCTGTGGCAGCAGCCTTATGCACAGACCCGGCCGCGTGACGCTTCAGCCTTGTCGTCGGTGTGGTTCACGGCCTACCCCGCCTCGATTGTCACCCGCGAAGGCGGCACCGTGCTGGAAGCGTTGGGGGACGAAACCCTGTGGCATACCCTGTCGAAGATCGGCATTCAGGGCATTCACAACGGCCCGCTGAAGAAGTCCGGTGGTTTGTCTGGCACCGAGCACACCCCGACCATCGACGGCAATTTCGACCGCATCAGCTTCGACATCGACCCGCAACTGGGCACCGAGGCACAATTGCAGGCCTTGACGCGCATGGCTGCCGCGCACAATGCGGTGATCATCGACGATGTGATCCCGTCGCACACCGGCAAGGGCGCGGACTTTCGCCTGGCAGAAATGGCCTATGAGGACTATCCCGGCCTGTACCACATGGTCGAAATACGCGAGGAAGACTGGCCGTTGCTGCCCGACGTGGCTGCCGGACGCGATGCACAAAACCTCAGCCCCTCCCAGGTAGACGCACTGCGCGACAAGCACTACATCGTCGGCCAATTGCAGCGGGTGATTTTCTTCGAGCCCGGCGTCAAAGAAACCGACTGGAGCGCCACCCCGGTGGTGCTCGGCGTAGATGGCAAGCCGCGGCGCTGGGTGTACCTGCATTACTTCAAGGAAGGCCAGCCGTCGCTCAACTGGCTCGACCCTTCGTTTGCTGCGCAGCAGATGATCATCGGTGATGCGCTGCACGCCATTGATGTGATGGGCGCGAAAATCCTGCGCCTGGATGCCAATGGCTTTCTCGGCGTGGAGCGCAAGCTCGATGGCACGGCCTGGTCCGAAAGCCATCCGCTGTCGATCACCGGCAATCAGTTACTCGGCGGCGCCATTCGCAAGGCGGGCGGGTTCAGTTTTCAGGAACTCAACCTCACCGTGGACGACATCGCGTCCATGTCCCACGGCGGCGCTGACCTGTCTTATGACTTCATCACCCGGCCGGCCTACCAGCATGCATTGCTGATGGGCGACACCGAGTTCCTGCGTCTGATGCTGCGCCAGATGCACAGCCTCGGCATCGACCCCGGCTCGCTGATTCACGCGCTACAGAACCACGATGAACTGACCCTGGAGCTGGTGCACTTCTGGACGCTACACGCCCATGACAGCTTCCTGTTCCAGGGCCAGACCTTCCCCGGCAACATCCTGCGCGAGCATATCCGCGAACAGATGTACGAACGCCTGACCGGTGAGCATGCGCCGTACAACCTCAAGTTCGTCACCAACGGCGTGTCCTGCACCACCGCCAGCATCATCACCGCAGCCCTGGGTATTCGTGACCTGGAGGCGATCACCCCGGCGGATATCCAGCAGATTCGCCAGATCCATTTGCTGCTGGTGATGTACAACGCCATGCAACCTGGGGTGTTTGCCTTGTCCGGCTGGGACCTGGTGGGCGCGCTGCCGTTGGCGGCCGAAGACGTGGCGCACCTGATGGCCGATGGCGACACACGCTGGATTCACCGTGGCGCCTATGATCTGGTAGACCTGAACCCCGACGCCGAACTGTCAGCTGGGCAAATGCCGCGCTCGAAAAGCCTGTATGGCAGCCTGAACAGCCAACTGCAGGACCCGGAGTCCTTTGCCTCCCAACTGCAAAAAATCCTCGCCGTACGCCGCGCCTACGACATCGCCGCCAGCCGCCAGATCCTGGTGCCGGACGTCGAGCATCCAGGCTTGCTGATCATGGTGCACGAACTACCGGCGGGTAAGGGCACGCAAATCACTGCGCTGAACTTTGGCGCCACGCCGATCACCGAAACCCTGCACCTGCCCAACATCGCACCGGGGCCGGTGGTGGATATCATCAATGAGCGGGTGGAAGGCGATTTGACCGAGGAGGGCGCGTTCACGATTACCCTGGACGCTTATGAAGGGTTGGCGTTGCGGGTGGTGAGCAGCACGCCGATGTAAAGGCGACGAAACGGTAACTGTGGCGAGGGAGCTTGCTCCCGTTGGACTGCGTAGCAGTCCCAGCCTCTTTGAACAAAAGAGCGGGGCGGCTTCGCGCCCCAACGGGAGCAAGCTCCCTCGCCACAGGTTAGTGTTTGGTGGCTAACAGCGCCGTGCCACGCGATCAGTGGTGCTTGTTCTTGTGCTTATGTTTGTTGCCTTTGTGCTTGCCACCACCGGAACGATGACCGCTCTCGTCATCCGCCAGGTTGTTACCCAGCGCGCCACCGGCTGCGCCACCCACGCCGGCGCCGATGGTTGAACCGGTGGTGCCGCCCAGGCGATTGCCAATCAGCGAACCGCCTGCCGAGCCCAAACCGCCGCCAATCGCCGCTTCGGTCTTGTTGCCCTTCTGCGCACCCACTGCACTCCCGGCTGCGCCCCCCACGCCGGCGCCGATGGCCGCACCTGTCGAGCCACCAAGCTGCTGGCCCACCACGTTGCCCAATACACCGCCGACACCGCCTCCCAGCGCCGCCGTACCATCTCCAGCGGCCAGGGCCCCTTGGGAGATCAGAATGCCCAATGCCAGGGCCGGGAATGTCATTTTCATTTTTTTGTACCTCAAGGGCTGTCTCAGGCGCTCACGGGGTAAAGCACGCCTGGCATTTTGATTAGAGCACACGCCATAACACTTGGGCTTGGGTGATAGCCCCTTGCACAAGAAAATTTTTTCGGCCCTCTTGAATTCCTTTTGCGCGTCCATAAATTTTTGATCACGCGATGCCGAATCCGGGTCGCGTACTAAATCACTTGGAGAAACTCAGGAGATTTTAAAATGGCTACTACCCTGTCGTTGGCCCCACTGTTCCGTCAATCGGTGGGCTTTGATCGCTTCAATGACCTGTTCGAGTCGGCGCTGCGCAGCGAGGCTCCGAATTCCTATCCACCTCACAACGTGGAAAAGCACGGTGACGACGCGTACCGCATCGTGATCGCCGTGGCTGGCCTGACCGAGGAGGATCTGGATATCCAGGTCGAGAGGGGTGTATTGACGGTTTCCGGCGGAAAACGCGAAACCGACGATAAGGTCGCTTACCTGCACCAGGGCATTGCCCAACGTGCGTTCCGGTTGTCGTTCCGCTTGGCCGACCATATCGAAGTACGTGGCGCATCCCTGACTAACGGGTTGCTCAACATCGACCTGCTGCGTGAAGTGCCTGAAGAGGCCAAGCCAAAACGCATCATGATTGGTGGTGAGACCAAACCCGAGCTGCGTCAGGTCAGCTTGCAGTAAAACAATCGGCGGTAAAAAGGCGCTCTACGGAGCGCCTTTTTGTGCGCGCTGCAAACGCAGGCCGGCTAAGCCTGGGTATTGGGTGCAAACAACCGCCTGGCCTCGGCAAAACACTTCTCTGCGATGACCGAGCGCGGTTCGGTCTTGCGCATCACCATGCCCAGGGGCGCAAGGACACTGGCGTCTGGCAGGTGGATAAATGCCAGGTTTTCGATGGGGTTTTCCAGGCCGCTGTCCAACGGCATGATTGCGCAACAGAAGCCTTCGTGGATGGCCTGGAACAGTTGATAGGTGGAGTCGCTTTCCAGAATCGGCTGGGGATCGATACCGCGGCTGCGGAAACTCAAGTCGATGGATTTTCGGTAGTGCATGCCATTGCTGATCATCCCAAGGGGCAGTTCGGCGGCTTCTTCCCAGCTCATCTGTGTGCCTTCGAAGTGGAAGTGGCGGGTGTCGTACAGCAGGCCGACGCGGGTTTCGCCCAGCTCGAAAAACTCCAGGTAATTGGGGCTGACGTGGTCCAGGTAGCACACGCCCAGGTCCAGTTGGTTGGTGCCCAAGGCTTCGATGATTTTGTCCGAACTCATGGAGGTGAGGCTGAACTTGAGTTCCGGGAAGCTGTGGGACAAGCCCTGGATAAAGCTGATCGGGTTGAAGCCGCTCAGGGGCACCAGGCCCAGGCGCAGGTTACCGACCAACTGGCCGCGGCACGCAGCGGCTTCGGCGAACAGGCCGTCGTGGGCGGCGAGCAGAGTCCTGGCCCAGGCCAATACGCGTTCGCCGGCCTGGGTGAAACCTTCGAAGCGTTGGCCGCGGGTTACCAGCTCCAGGCCCAGTTCCTCCTCCAGGTTGCGCAGGCGCATCGACAGGGTGGGCTGGGTGATGTTGCAGCGCGCGGCGGCCTGGCCGAAGTGGCGGGTCTGCTCCAGCGCGATCAGGAATTTAAGCTGCTTGATGTCCATGAAGGCACCTGCCTGGAAATAAGTGAACGGTCATGATTGGCGCAAGTGCCTGAAACCCACGGGGTGGAGCCGATGATCGCATTGTAACGACCGCCACGTCCAAGTGCCCTTGCCACCGTGCGGCTGCATTGTTCCATTTTTGAGATGGAGCGGCCCGTTTCAGCCACTACCTAACCCTGAACGCGATGCTTAAGGTGGTCCCACTGTTTTTTTGGGGTGGGCCTGCTGACACACGTCCAGGTCGTTGCCCAAGCGTATCTGTACAGGAAGTACAGGCACGGCCGGGCGCAGTTCCGGCGCACACGCCAGGGAGGTATCGCCAAGCAAGAGGAAATGCAAATGACTGCATCAGGTAACGCTGCAAACTTCAATGGGCAAAAGCCGACGATTGACCCCGCTGACACCGCCATGTTGCTGATTGACCACCAGAGTGGTCTGTTCCAGATCGTCAAGGACATTGATGTTCCTCAATTGCGCGCCAATGCCATCGCGCTGGCCAAGGCCGCGACCCTGCTTAAAATACCGGTCATCACCACCGCCTCGGTGCCGCAAGGCCCCAACGGCCCGTTGATCCCGGAAATCCACGAAGCCGCGCCGCACGCCCAGTACGTGGCCCGCCGTGGCGAAATCAACGCGTGGGACAACCCGCAGTTCCATGCCGCAGTCAAAGCCACCGGCAAAAAGACGTTGGTGATCGCCGGCACCCTGACCAGCGTGTGCCTGGCATTCCCGTCCATTGCGGCGGTGCATGAAGGCTACAAGGTGTTCGCGGTGGTCGATGCCTCGGGTAACCACTCCAGGTTGGCCACCGACCTGACCGTTGCGCGCCTGGCCCAGGCCGGCGTAGTGCCGATCGACATCATGGGCACGCTGTCGGAGCTGCAAGGCTCCTGGAACCGCCCGGATGCCCAGGAGTGGGCCAACGTCTATACCCAGGCCATGCCGCACTACCAGCTTCTCATCGAGAGCTATGTCAAGGCTCAGGAAGTGGCAAACAACCACGAAGTACTAGACTCACAGCGCTAGTAAACACGCTGGGTTCTTTACGGGGCGCCCACTCGGGGCGTCACCTTCTTTATCAGGAGTACCACGATGTCTACACCTTACGTTCGCTTGGACAAAGACAACGCCGCTGTGCTGTTGGTCGACCATCAGGCCGGCTTACTGTCATTGGTCCGCGACATTGACCCGGACAAATTCAAGAACAACGTGCTGGCCCTGGCTGACCTGGCCAAGTACTTCAAGTTGCCGACCATCCTCACCACCAGTTTCGAAACCGGCCCCAATGGCCCGCTGGTGCCCGAGCTCAAGGCACTGTTCCCGGATGCGCCGTACATTGCGCGCCCAGGCCAGATCAATGCCTGGGACAACGAAGACTTCGTCAAGGCCATCAAGGCCACCGGCAAGAAGCAATTGATCATTGCCGGCGTCGTGACCGAAGTGTGCGTGGCGTTCCCGGCGCTGTCGGCCCTGGCCGAGGGCTTTGAAGTGTTTGTGGTCACCGACGCCTCCGGCACTTTCAACGAACTGACCCAACAGTCCGCCTGGGCCCGCATGTCGGCCAACGGCGCGCAACTGATGACCTGGTTTGGCCTGGCCTGTGAGCTGCACCGCGACTGGCGCAACGACATCGAGGGCTTGGGGACGTTGTTCTCCAATCACATTCCGGACTACCGCAACCTGTTCACCAGCTACAACGCGTTGACTGAAGGCAAGTAAGCCTGATGGAAGGCGGCCGCTAGCCGTGGGGGGAGCGGTAGAACGCCTATTTCCCTGACACCCCTAGGTCCAAATGTGGGAGCTGGCTTGCCTGCGATGGCGGCATTGCGCCCGACGCCTATTTACCTGACACACACGCGATCCAACGGTGGGGTGTGTGTCAGGTAAATAGGCGTTGGCTGTCAGACCGTCATCGCAGGCAAGCCAGCTCCCACAGTTGGATGGCGCAGCTTCAATGGGATCAGCTTCGACCGTCACGGGAGCAAGATCAGTACCGCTAGAGGGATGACAACACTGTAGTCGTATTTTGTTACTAACCCATGCCCTAAAAATACAGCGCTGTGGCGGCAAAGCGGGACAAAACACCCCCTCGCCATTCAATTTTCATAAAAATGTAACAACCCTGCTTCACAGTTCGGGAGCCCGTCACCACAACGAGTTCCTTTTAATGAAAAGCTTGATGAAGTCCGCAGCACTCGCCGTTACGGTATCCCTGTGTGCCTCCTCCATGGCCTTCGCCGCCGAAAACGTACGCCTCACCGGCTCTGGCGCCAGCTTCCCTGCACCGATCTACCTGACCTGGTTCAAGGATTTCAGCAAGAAGACCGCTGGCGTCACCGTGGATTACCAGTCCAAGGGCAGCGGCGCAGGTGTGCAGGACTTCCTGAATAAAACCGTCGACTTCGCCGCCAGTGACTCGGCCATGAAAGACGAAGACATCGCCAAGGTTGCCGAAGGCGTGCAGTTGCTGCCAATGACCGCCGGTGAAATCGTGCTGGCCTATAACCTGCCGGGCAATCCCAAGGGCCTCAAGCTGCCACGCGACGTTTACTCCAATATCTTCCTGGGCAAGATCACCAAGTGGAACGACCCACAGATCGTTGCCGCCAACCCGGACCTGAAGCTCACCGACACGCCGATCACCGTGGTGGTACGCGCAGATTCCAGCGGCACCACAGCGGTATTTACCAAGCACCTGGCCACCATCAACCCTGAATTCAAAACGGCGCTGGGGGAGGGCAACACTGTCAACTGGCCGGCCAGCGACAAATTCATCAAGTCGCCCAAGAACGATGGCGTGACCGCCACCGTACGCCAGACCCCAGGCGCGATTGGCTACATCGAGTACGGCTTCGCCAAACTGGCCAAGGTTGACTTCGCTCAGTTGCAGAACAAGGCAGGCCAGTACGTGGTGCCGAACGCCGAAAGCGGCGCCGAGGCCCTGGCCGCAGTGAAGATGCCGGAAAGCCTGGTGGCCTGGTTGCCGGACCCGGACGGTGCCAAGTCTTACCCGATCACCTCTTACACCTGGATGATCTTCCGCAAGGACAACGGCAACCCTGCCAAGGCCAAGGCCATGCGCGAAATGGTTGAGTACAGCCTGACCGAGGGGCAGAAAATCGCCGACTCCATGGGCTACATCCCGCTGCCGCCATCGGTGGTGGAGCAGGTGCGCAAAGCCTCCGCCAACATTCAGTAACACCCGTGAGGCCGCTCTCGGTGTGGGCTGTTTGCCGCGCCGGGGGCGTTTCCCCCCTGTTCCGGAATTAGCCAATGAACAAACCTTTCGTCGTACCGGTTAACCGGGATTCTGCCTGCCAACCTCCCTCGGCCAAAGACTTCCTGGTCGATCGCACCTTCCGTGGGCTCGCGCGAATCGGGGTGGTACTGATTCTGGCGTTGGTCGCAGCCTTGGTATTCGAGGTGGGACGCAAGGCCTTGCCGGGCATGGAAAAGCACGGGTTCGATGTGCTTTTTGGCAGTGTCTGGGATGTTAACCAGGGCAAGTACGGGATCTTGCCGGCCATTTGGGGCACGCTCTACAGCGCTTTCATCGCGCTGATGATTGCAGGCTTTTTCGGTGTCAGCATGGCGATTTTCCTGACTCAGGATTTTCTGCCGGCCAAGCTGGCCGCTGTGTTTCGCACCATCGTTGAACTGCTCGCGGCCATCCCCAGCGTAGTGTACGGCTTGTGGGGCATCTACGTGGTGATCCCGGCCATTCGGCCACTGACCACCTGGTTGAACAGCGAACTGGGTTGGATACCGTTTTTCGGCACGTCCCTGAGCGGGCCGGGGTTGCTGCCGGCGGCGCTGGTGTTGGCGATCATGATTCTGCCGACGATTGCCGCCGTATCCCAGGACGCGCTCACCAGCGTGCCGATGAAGACCAAGCAGGCCGCCTACGGCATGGGCACCACCCATTGGGAGGCGATTCTCAAGGTGATGGTGCCATCCGCCGCCACCGGTATTTTCGGCTCCCTGGTACTTGGCCTCGGCCGTGCGCTGGGCGAAACCATGGCGCTGGCGATGCTGGTGGGCAACGCCAACAACATTTCCCTCTCGCTGTTCGCGCCGGCCAATACCTTGGCAGCCTTGTTGGCGCTGAACTTCCCCGAAGCCGGGCCCAACGAGGTGGAGGTATTGATGTACGCCGCTCTCGTCTTGATGTTCATCACGCTGCTGGTGAATGTCATCGGTTCCATGATCATGCTCTACGCCCAACGGGGTAACCGATGATGACGAATCTCACATCCCCTATCACCGCTGTGCCGAGCCTGCAGCGCAAGTTCGAAGGCCGCGCCTTGCGCAGTCTGGTGTTGACCACATTGGTATGGTTTGGCGCGCTGCTGGCCAGTGTGCCGCTGATTTCCGTGCTCTACATGCTGATCACCCGTGGCGGCGCACGCCTGAGCCTGGAGGTGTTCACCGAACTGCCGCCCACCGGCTTCGAAACAGGCGGCGGTTTCGGCAACGCCATGGCCGGCACCTTTGTGATGGTCGGTATCGCTGCGGCGATTGCGGTGCCGGTCGGCATCATGGCCGCGATCTTCCTGGCCGAACTGGGGCCGGACAGCAAATTGGCCAACGCTGCACGCTTTGCCGCCAAGATGCTCACCGGCTTGCCTTCGATCCTGGCCGGCGTGTTTGCCTATGCCTTGGTGGTGATGACCACCGGCACCTACTCGGCACCGGCCGGCGGCGTGGCCCTGGCGGTACTGATGCTGCCCATCGTGGTGCTGACGGCTGAAGAGTCGATGCGCATGGTGCCCAAGATCATGAAGGACGCCGCCTATGGCATGGGCTGCACCCGCTCCCAAGTGATCTGGAAGATCATCTTGCCGACCGGCCTGCCAGCGATCCTCACCGGCGTAATGCTTGCAGTGGCACGTGCCGCAGGCGAAACCGCGCCGTTGTTGTTCACCGCGCTGTTCAGCAACTACTGGATCTACCACGACGGCGACTTGGCGGTGATGAACCCCACGGCCTCCCTTGCAGTGTTGATCTACAACTTTTCCGGCATGCCCTTCGACAACCAGCTGGAGCTCGCCTGGGCGGCCTCGTTGGTGTTGGTGATGATCGTGCTGGTCGTGAATATTGTGAGCCGTATCTTCGGCAAGCCTAAGTATTAAGAACGGGAGCATCTGAATCTTGAACGTCTCAACTGCGCAAATAGCCGCTCCGTTTGTTACCCAATCGCCTGTGGTCATGGACTGCAAGCTGGACAGGATTTTCTACGGCAACTTCATGGCAGTGCGTGACAGCCATGTGCCGATCGAGAAAAACAAGATCACCGGTTTCATCGGCCCGTCCGGCTGCGGCAAAAGTACGGTACTGCGCAGCCTCAACCGCATGAACGACCTGGTGAAGGGCTTTCGCTTCGAGGGCCACGTGCATTTCCTGGGTCAGGACGTATATGGCAAGGGTGTAGACCCGGTGGTGGTGCGCCGTTACATCGGTATGGTGTTCCAGCAGCCGAACCCGTTTTCCATGAGCATCTTCGACAACGTCGCCTTCGGCCTGCGCTTGAACCGCTACAAAGGCGACCTGGGCGACCGCGTCAAGCACGCCCTGCAAGGCGCTGCGCTGTGGGATGAAGTCAAGGACAAGCTCAAGGTCAGCGGCCTGTCGCTTTCCGGTGGCCAGCAGCAACGGCTGTGTATTGCCCGTGCGATTGCCACCGAGCCGGAAGTGCTGTTGCTCGATGAGCCTTGCTCGGCACTCGACCCGATTGCGACTCGCCGGGTAGAGGAACTGATGGTGGAACTGAAGAAGGATTACACCATCGCCCTGGTCACCCACAACATGCAGCAGGCGATCCGCGTGGCGGACACCACGGCGTTTTTCTCGGTGGATATTTCCCAGGGCACGCGTACCGGCTACCTGGTGGAAATGGGTCCGACCGCGCAGATTTTTGGCAGCCCGCGTGAACAGATGACCGAGGATTACATCAGCGGCAAATTCAGCTGAGTAACTCCATGTTCGATAGAAACCACACGTGCGCCACCGTCAGCCCAGGAACGCCAATGTCTGCAACGCATCGTCTTGATTTGTCAGCGATTGAACGCGCGCTCCGCAAAGTGCAGAGCCGCTTTGCCCAGCTCAGCACGCAATTTACCGAGCCGCGCGACCCCTTGACCGACGAAGTGCTGCACAACGTGCTTGAAGGCTATGCGCTGGTTGACGACTATGTCGCACGGGGCGTTGACCTGTTTGACCTTCATCATCTGGACCTGATGCTGGAGATCAACGCCACGGTGCTCTGCGGTAGCGACCCGGCGCGCCGCGTGGAATACGCGCAGCACCTGGCCGCCACCGAGGAGCACTTCTTCAACAACGTTGAAGGCGGTATCAAGGACTTGTTCAATTGGTACTGCGCGTATCGCAGTGAATCGGTGTGGAAGCGTGCGGCCGGTGTGTATGTGCGCATTCTCAGCAAGCCCCAGTTGTTTATCGAAGGCAACAACCGCAGTGGCTCGCTGATCGTCAGTTATCTGCTGATGCGTGCCGGGTTGCCACCGTTCGTGCTGACGCTGGAAAATGCCGAGGGTTACTTCAATCCTTCCTCGGTCATCCGTAACTCGGCCAAACATGGCGTCAAGGCGTTGTATGAATTGCCCAAGATCAAGAAAAAGTACGCCGCCTTCCTGGAGGAACAGGCCCCGGATCCCAAGGCGTTTTTCTTGAGCGACGTACCACAGCCTATTTATCAGGGAGGCCATTAATGCGCCGGTATCCGACACTCGCCAGCCGAGCCGTGCAAGCCATCCAGCAGGCGTTTCTCACGCGTGCCGCCAAGCGACCGCGTGTACGCATCTCCTTTGATATCGACGACACGCTGGCTTGCCAACTTGACCACGCTGATGTCGAGAGCAGTTGGCTGCCGGCCTGCGCTCATCGCTGGTGGGGAGAGCCGCTGCGTATCGGTACCCGTTCGCTGACGCGGGAGCTGCGACGCCAGGGTTGCAGTATCTGGGTCTACACCTCATCGGGCAGGGCGCCTTCCTACATCAGGCGTTGGCTGATGCTGTACGGCATTCGTGTCGACGGCGTAGTAAACAGCGTGCGGCATAACCACGCCCTCACGGTGCATGGGCTGTCGAACACCCCCTCGAAATTTCCGCCGGCCTTCGACATTGATTTGCACGTGGATGATTCCGAGGGTGTGCGCCTTGAAGGTAACGACCACGGCTTTCGCGTGGTGGTGGTCGATCCGCAGGATGAGCACTGGGCGCAACGAGTGCTTGAAGCCGTCGCGGGCGTGCAGGCGCAACTGGCCCGGCAGCAATTACCCAGGTTCAAGCAGCCTGTCTGCCAAGGTGCTGAGGTTTATTCTTCCTGAGTTCCAGAGAAACCTGAACTTCTTGAGCCCTTATTGCAGTTCACAACTTGCTATAAGGGTTTGATTTTCTTTGACTCGCCAGTCACGAACAACACAGAACTTCACCTCTTGTTCGACAAACAGCGCTTATGGCGCTTTTGTCGTCTATCTCCCCAAGTACATACCCTTGTCATCCGATAGTCGGTCACTTTAACGCGGCACTTCTAGGCTAGTGTTGACGAGCTTCCTTAATGGTCAACCTCGATATTAAGCAACGAAGCAGCCTGAACAGAATGCACAACAACAACTTCAATGCATATTGTTTAGCCCGGCGCATCAGGTATTACCGTTGACTTTCGGTGTTGATCGCTGGGCTCAAGGAGTACTGACATGGCTATATTCGATTACAAGGGGCAAGATGCCCGCGTCCTGATTTCAGATGCCTGGACCCTCGCCACTTACACCAGTGGTGTAGCGACCGTCGGCGCGCTCTACAACATTCCGGGGCTTGTGCTGGGCGAGGGCAACACCTTCGCGCTGCCCAAGGGCTGGCGTGAGATCGGCGCGAGCGAACTGCAGGTTGATAGCAGCCACACCGACATCACTGGAAGTTTTACCGGCGACGGCGTCTTTGGTTCTCAAGCCAGAGTGTTTGGTCAATACGATGACAGCGGCCAATTAGTCAAAATGGGTTTTTCCATTGCCGGCACCAACTCGCCAATTGATCTGCTGGGTTGGCCGGCGATGATCGATAACTCTTATATCAACGGCTATGACTACCTGCTCAATTCAATCAAGGATTACGCCACCGACCATAACCTGAGCGGTAAAGATGTTCTGGTAACCGGCTACAGCCAAGGTGGCTCCGTTACCAACAGCATGTATATCGGCAAGGACACTTTGGCCGACGGTTTTTTCAAGGATTCGGACTACTTTGGCATGGAGTCGCCCAAGTCCAGCAACAGCGACGGAATCTTCAACTTCGGTTTTGAAAACGATGTGGTCCACCGTCTCACGGGGCAAGAGACCGACGTGGGTAGCGCAATCATCGACGCGCTTCAAGGCAGTGACGCCAGTTACACCTCGACCACCGATAACATCGTGCTGTTCGACACAATCTACGCGCTGCCAACCTGGCCCAATGGTCCGTTCTCGATTGCCAACCTGTCAGGATGGGCCGCGCACCTGGAAGGCATTTTCATCAACCCTATCCAGCGTATCGCCCAATCGACCTTCTACGATTACATCGAGCGCGACAGCACCATCATCATCAGCAACCTCGACGCCATCAGCCGCAGCTTTACCTGGGTCAGCGACAAACAGACCGCCACCTCCAACCACTACGGCACACCGGCTTTCCTGCTGGGCACCGACAGTTCGGACAAGCTGCAGGACGGCCGCAGCGATGACTTCCTCGACGGGTTCAAGGGTGACGACAGTTTCCGGGTGAGTACCGGTACCGATATCGTCGCCGGCGGCGAAGGCAACGATAAAGTCTTCCTCAAAGGCACCGCGTCTTCCTACGAAGCGGTGAAACTCAGCGATGGCACGTTGTTTCTGAACGACGGCAGCGGCCAATATGGCCTGAAGGAATTGCACGGCGTAGAGCATGTAGAGTTCGAAACCGGCCTGGCCAACAGCCTCGGCCATGTGCCCGTGCTCGGCGGGCTCTTCGGTGGTATTGGCGAGGTCCTCACGCCGGCCTATACGGTGACCAGTGGCAAACTCGACTTCGAAGGCCTGTTCGGCGCCGATAAGGCGTATGCCAAATCCATCGAAGGCAGCCAGCTGGCCGACACCCTCAAAGGCACCGCCGCTCGCGACCTGATATTCGGCCAGAACGGCAATGACCGGCTCGACGGTGGCGCCGGCAATGACCTGCTGCACGGCGGTGAGGGCAACGACACACTGCTGGGCGGCACCGGTAACGACGCGCTGTATGGCGCCAACGGCAATGACGTCTTGATCGGCGGGCAGGGTAATGACCAACTCAGCGGTGGCGTGGGCAGCGACCTGTTTGTTTTCGACCAGCGCGGGTTCGGTCACGACGTGATCAGTGACTTCAACATTCATCAGAATGGGAAAGACCTGCTGGTGTTCGCCAAGTCGCTGTTTGCCAGCGCCGATGCTGTGCTCGGTGCGACTACCCAGCACGGCAGTGACAGCGTGATTCTGGCGGGGGACAGCAGTGTCACCCTGGTGGGGTTCAATGCGGCGCAGTTGAGTGCAGAGATGATCAGCGTGGTTTGATACCGGATCGGTAAAGCCGGTGATAAAACCTCACAGGATCGTTGATGCTGTGGGGTTTTTTCTTGCTTATCGCTTTATAGCAATCTGTCAGTGCGAGAGGCAGCATCAGGTTTGTATTTGGTTGAGATCCAGATCTCGCAGTATTGCGCTTTCTTTACTTGCTGGTAGCCATCATGTGTTTGCTTCGCATGACTACGGCTCGATCAGGTCGTAATCGCTCCACGCTGCTTGGGCAATCCAATCCAGGTGCGATGCCCGTACGAAGGCTTTCTTCGAGGACTTCTTGCAGCATCAACAACTCCTCACGCTGCACTTTTAGCGTGGCTTCGATGTGCTGTATCTCCTCCAGGCGTACATTGATCTGTTCCAGAGTGAGGGATTTGGAGCAGCTACCGTCATGAAGGAAGAGGCCACGAATGGTGTCGAGGGAAAACCCCAGCCTTTGCGCGTGAATCACGACTTCCAAGCGTTTAATGGTGGTTTCGCTGTAATAGCGATAGTTGTTCACGTCACGCGTGGGAGCGTCCAGCAGG
Organism: Pseudomonas sp. GW823-FHT02F05; assembly: GCF_058797315.1. Lineage (NCBI taxonomy): Bacteria > Pseudomonadati > Pseudomonadota > Gammaproteobacteria > Pseudomonadales > Pseudomonadaceae > Pseudomonas > Pseudomonas sp. GW823-FHT02F05. The sequence goes on along the minus strand of NZ_JBXAJM010000001.1, from coordinate 227,935 downwards.
CCTTGCTCCTCGTAGTAGCGTATTGCTGAAGCAGCAAGGCCTGTGCGTCGCGAAATCTCGCCGATCTTCATTTTTTGCTTGACCTTCAAGTTGACTTTAATCCGCAGTATAAGCCGGAGCGCAATCCTGAAGGTATTCGGATTGGGCTGGATAAAGACCGTTGACCTACGTGGAATATGAAGAATGAGCAAAATAACCGAGTTACTGAATTGGCGTTATGCGACGAAAAGTTATGACCCGTCCAAGACCGTGCCGGCTGAAAAGCTGGAGCGAATTCTGGAAGCGGTACGACTGACGGCGACCTCGAGCGGCCTCCAGCCATTTGAATTGCTGGTGGTGACTAATCCGCACATTCGCGAAAAGATCAAGGCGGTCAGCTGGAATCAGTCCCAGGTGACCGACTGCTCTCATTTGCTGGTGTTCGCCGCCTGGGATGACATAACGCCTGAGCGCGTCAACATGATGTTCGACCTGACCAATACTGTACGAGCTACTGTCAACCAGGGGTGGGAAGATTACCGTCAAATGCTCCTCGGCATAGTCGCCGAGCGTGGGCAGGAGGCCAATTATCAAGCGGCTGCGCGCCAAGCCTATATTGGACTGGGCTCGGCTTTAATCGCCGCAGCGTCCGAGCAAGTCGATGCAACGCCCATGGAAGGCTTCGATCCCTCGGCTGTCGATGAGATTCTGGGACTGGGGGCCAGGCATCTGCGCAGTGTGGTGCTCCTGCCGTTGGGGTATCGGGCAGCAGAGTCTGACTGGCTGGTAAACCTGAAAAAAGTACGGCGGTCTCGCGAAAACTTCGTCACTGAAATCAACTAGGGAGACCGTGCAGCCGCCTCACATTGCGGCAGTAGTGGGGTGGCGCTTCATGCGCCGAACGGATTGGGTTCGGTCGGCAGGACGCCGCTGATGAGAATTGCGGAGCAGAAAAGATAAGGGCCTGCCCAGGTTTCCCTGGCAAGCCCTTGATATCTATGGTGCCCGAACCCGGAATCGAACCGGGACGCCCTTACGAGCGGGGGATTTTAAGTCCCATGCGTCTACCAGTTTCGCCATTCGGGCGGTAGCGCGGTGTAACAGGGTTGGGAATATATAGATCCAGCCGCTTCAGCGCAACCTCCCAGCCGGTTTTCCCGCATAAAGATGCGCAGAAAAAAACGTGGCAGATCAGTGATCTACAGGGCCTTTGTACCAAGTCCTGATGAACGCTTGCAACCCAGGAACAAGCCCCATAAATGACAGTCATAGCGATATGCCATTTCGGCATTTCGCAGGGAGTCGTTTGATGCTCAGTATCCGTAAGCAGGCTTGGATCATGGCCGCAGGTGTAGCGGGGTTGTTGGGCACTGGCGCGTTCAGCTCGGCGCAGGCGGGGAGTGCGGTGCAGTGGGGCGAATTTAGTGCGTCGTCTTCAGACAAGTTGACGGCCGGCTCGATGGACGTGGGCGGTGCCTATGTGTTGAAGCCGTCGGGTGTTTCCGTGGGGGATGTCGAGGCGCTGCAAGCTGGGCAAAAACAGAGTCAAAGCGAACTGCAAAGCTTGAAAAGCAAAGTGGAGGGCCAAGAGCGTGCGTTTGATGAGTTCAAGCGCAAGGACGGTTCGAGTGCCAGTAGCAGTGACAGTCAGCTATCGAGTCTCAAGCGTACGGTGGATGAGCAGAAGAGCACGATAGAGCGGCAGAAAAGCGAGATCGACGGTCTCAAGCGCAGCCTGGATGATTTGAAGCGCAGCGTGGAGACCTTGAGCAGCAAGGTGAAGTGACAGCACTGATGCTGTGGGCAATATAGGGCAACTGTGGGAGCTGGCTTGCCTGCGATAGCGATGTGTCAGTCACAGGTATGAACCTGTTACACCATCGCAGGCAAGCCAGCTCCCACATTGACCGTGTCGGCCTTCAGTCAATCAGTGCCAGCAAGTCGGTGACCCCCACGTCCACACCCGCCTGGCTCAGCAGTGTCGTCACCTGGCCGCGGTGATGAGTCTGGTGGTTGAAAAAGTGCACCAGCAAACCGAAGAAGGGTTTCTCGGCGGCCACGCCGCGCATGTTGTGATAACGCAGGCGTTGGTCGAGGTGGGGCTCTTGCAGGCTGTGGGCCCAATCGATGATGAGTTGATCCAGCCAGGCGCGATGGGCCGCTAGTTCGGCAAGACTGGCGAAGGCCAGTTGCTTGAGGTCGCCGGGCGTGGCAACCCCGTTCAGCGGCGCCAAGGCCGCAAAGTTGGCCGGGTGTTCGGCGAAGCGCTTGAGCCAGACGGTGTCACCCAGCATCAGGTGGTTCAAGGTGCCGAAGATCGAACCGAAAAACGCTTGGCGGTCCAGGGTCAACTGCGCGTGCGTCAGGGCGGCGGCGGCGTCGTAGACCTTGCGGTTCATCCATTGGTTATAGGTGGCCATCAGCGCAATGTGCTCGATGCGGTTCACCGCGGTTCTCCCTTCTTGGCGTGATGGCGCCATCATAAAGCTTGCCCGCCCGACGGTCATGGTGTTCCATCGCGGGAGGACTATGTTTGATCAATGCCACTATTGCGCCCCGGAGGGCGACACCATGAATACCAGCGATCTACTGGAACAACTGTTGCGTGCAGGGCAGCAAGGCGGCGGGGCTTCGGGCGGCGGCCTGGGCGGGTTGCTTGGAGGGTTGTTGAAGGGCGCCGGCACCGGCAATGCGTCTGCGGCGGGTGGCGGTTTGGGTGGTTTATTAGGTGGCCTGGGCGGCTTGTTGGGCGGCGCTCCGGCAGGTGGTACCACCCAGACGCGCAGCGGCGGTGGGATGAACTACGCGGCGCTGGCGTCCCTGGGGATGGCGGCCTTCCAGGCGTATCAAGCCTGGCAACGCCAACAGGCTTCGGCACCGCAGCAAGCTATCCAGACCGTTGACCAGCTTGAAGGGCCTGAAGCCGAAGCCCATAGCCACGGCGTACTGCGTGCGTTGATCGCGGCGGCCAAGGCCGATGGCAAAATCGATGCGCAAGAGCAGCAGATGATTTCTGCCGAGATCGGCCGTCATACCGACGACCCACAACTGCAGCAGTGGCTCGACGCCGAAGTCGCCAAGCCCCTGGATGCCGCCGATTTTGCCGAGTATGCCAATGACCCCGCACTCGCTGCGGAGATTTACCTGGCGAGCGTGATGCTGGTCAACGATCAGCAGGACGCCGAGCGCAATTACCTCGACGACCTGGCCGGTCAGTTGCAAATCGATCCGCAATTGCAGCTGCATCTGGAGCAGCAGGCCAAAGCCTAGAACCTCAGCGTCGCCCCAGTGGTCAGCCACTGGGCGCGATCGCCAATCAGGCTGCGCCCGACCAGCAGGTCCACGTCAACACATTCACCAATGTGCAAACGCGGCCCAGCCTGCCAGGCCTGTTCGCCGCCTTCCTGGCCATAACGCTCGCCAATCAGCGTGAGCTTCTCTGCCAACTGATATTCGAACCCCGTGCCCCAGGTCAGGCGATGTTGTTGATCACCGTCGTTGTAGGCGTGGCTCCAGCCGGCGTTCAGGTTCAGGCGCAAGGCATCCAGGGGTTGCCATGTCAGGGGGATGTTCAGGTCTGCGCCGTCAAGCCCGTGATGGCGATCCAGCGCGACATGCGCCCCGACAGCAATCGCCAGTTCCAAGCCCAAGTCTTGCCGTGACAGCACCTGCACCTTGGCTTGCGGGCTGATCTGCGTCTCGCCTTTGCCTGCATCCACGGCCCGTGACAACGCGGCGCCCCATTGCACGGCGGGCATGGCGCTGAACGTGCAGGCGGGCGACAAGGTGCCGTTATGGGTACTGCCCGCGTGCCGCTGGGCGCTGTACCAGGCGTCGACATTGCATTCACCCGGCGTGTTGATCGCGCCGTCGTCAACCACATAAGCGCCGCCTGCGGCTTGGGCTTTTGAAATCAACGCGGCCACCAGGACAAGGCCCAGGATCACGCCGATAAAGATCAGGTTGCGCTGCAATGCGCGGCGCTTTGCTGGCGGCAGTAACAGCAGGGTGTGGCGAGAGTGGCGTGCGCGATATTTGGCAAACCCGTCGCGGCGTGCCGGCGTGTGTTTTTTGTGCATGATGCACCTCGCTTGAGTTCAGCTTTCTACGGTCAGCACCGAAATGCCGCTGGCTTTGGCCTGGCAAACCAGCTCCGAGGTATCGTCACCGCCCGGCAGGGCAATGATCAGATCGGGGCGGCTGTCGGCCAGCATGAAGTGATTGCGCTGGCGTTCCGCCTGTTTGCCATGGCGCTGCCAATTGGGTGGATAACGCACTACGTCGATACCGATTTCCCGGGCCCATTCCTCGATCTCACTGCCCAGGAACTGGTTGCCGCCGTGGATCAGTACCTGCACCGGGCGCAGGCGGTGGTAAGCGTCCAGCACATGGCGGGACTTTTTGGTGTCGGCGTAATGACGACCTGCACAGATCAACACGCGCATGAGCAAATCCTTGTATTGCACGCAGGCGACCGGGCGGCCGCCTGCGTTTGAACGGCGGGGAGGGTCAGTACCACTGTTTGAAGCGGCGGATGTAGATCGTCTTCATCAGTTGGGCGACGCAGCAGTAAGCCAGCAAGGTGCCCACCAGCCATGGGAAGTACGCCAGCGGCAGCGGTTGCAGGCCCACCAGGGTGCCCAGCGGTGAGAACGGCACGTAGATGCCCAGGGCGATCACGATGCAGGTCATCATCAACACCGGCCAGGCGGCCGTGCTCTGGAAGAACGGGATCTTGCGGGTGCGTAGCATATGTACCACCAGGGTTTGCGAGAGCAGCCCTTCGATAAACCAGCCGGACTGGAACAGCGTCTGCATTTCCACACTGTTGGCCGAGAACACGTACCACATCAGCGCAAAGGTGGTGATGTCGAAGATCGACGAGGTCGGCCCGATCCAGATCATGAAGCGGCCGATGTTTTTCGCATCCCACTTGCGTGGCTTGGCCAGGTATTCCTTGTCCATCTTGTCCCAAGGCAGGGCCAGTTGGGAGATGTCGTACATCAGGTTCTGCAGCAGCAGATGGATCGCCAGCATCGGCATGAACGGGATGAACGCACTGGCCACCAGCACCGAGAACACGTTGCCGAAGTTGGAGCTGGCAGTCATGTTCAGGTACTTCATGATATTGCCGAAGGTTTCGCGGCCCTTGAGCACGCCTTCTTCCAGCACCATCAGGCTCTTTTCCAGCAGGATGATGTCGGCCGACTCCTTGGCGATGTCGGTGCCGCTGTCCACCGAAATACCCACATCGGCATCCCGCAGCGCCGGTGCATCGTTGATACCGTCACCGAGGAAGCCGACGGTGTGCCCGTTGGTTTGCAGCGCCTTGAGCACGCGGGATTTTTGCAGCGGCGTGAGCTTGGCGAATACGGTGCGCTCTTCTACGCGGCGCAGCAGGGTGGCGTCGTCCATGGCTTCGATTTCCACACCCAGCAGCGGCTGGCCGGGTTCCAGGCCAACCTGGCGGCAGATCTTGCTGGTGACCACGGCGTTGTCGCCGGTCAACACCTTGATCGCCACGCCAATCTGTTGCAGCGCCGCAATGGCCGGGCCTGCGGTTTCCTTCGGTGGGTCCAGGAACGTCAGGAAGCCCTGGATCACCAGGTTGCGTTCGTCGCTGGTGGTGTACTGCTGGCGTGCCAGCGCTTTAGGGATATTGCGGGTCGCTACCACCAGCACGCGGAAACCGTCTTCGTTGTAATCATTGGCGAGCGCCAGTAGCGCCTCACGACGGCGGTCATCCAGGGGCAAGGCTTCGCCGGCCTCCATGACATGGGTAGAAATGCTCAGCATCTCTTCCACCGCTCCCTTGCATACCAGCAACTGATCACCGGCGGCATCCTTGACCACGATCGACAGGCGACGACGGACAAAGTCGAACGGCAATTCATCGACCTTGCTGTAGGCAAACGGCACCTGGAACTTGGGGTTCTGTTCCGAGAACTGCACCACCGCCTGGTCCATCAGGTTTTTCATGCCGCTCTGGTGAAAGCTGTTGAGCCACGCCAGGGACAGCACGGCGTCATCGCGCTGGCCAAAGGCATTGACGTGATGCTCGAGGATGATCTTGTCCTGGGTGAGGGTGCCGGTCTTGTCAGTGCACAGCACATCCATCGAGCCGAAGTTCTGGATCGCATTGAGGCGCTTGACCACCACTTTGCGCTTGGCCATGGCCGTAGCCCCCTTGGCCAGGTTGGCGCTGACGATCATCGGCAGCATTTCCGGGGTAAGGCCGACGGCTACCGCCAGGGCAAACAGGAAGGCATCGCCCCAATCGCCCTTGGAGAAGCCATTGAGGAAAAACACGATGGGTACCATCACCAGCATGAAGCGGATCAGCAGCCAGCTGACACTGTTCACGCCCCGGTCGAAGGCGGTTTGCACCCGCGAGCCGACAATCGCCTTGGCCAGGGAGCCAAAGTAAGTGCGCGGCCCTGTTGCCACCACCACTGCTTTAGCGCGGCCGCTGACCACGTTGGTGCCCATGAAGCAGATGTTCGGCAAGTCCAGCAGGTTGCCCTGGTCGGCGGCCAGCGTAGAGGCGGACTTTTGCGTGACATCGCCCAGGGTGTCGTACTTCTCCACCGGCAAGGCTTCGCCGGTCAGCACGGCCTGGCTGATAAACAGGTCGCGGGACTCGATCAGGCGGATATCGGCGGGGATCATGTCGCCGGCTGACAGCTGCACGATGTCGCCGGCCACCAGGTCGCGCATCGGCACTTCGCGCAAGACCGGCTGGGCGCCAACCTGCTCGCGGCGCAGCACGGTGGCGGTAGTGCGTACCATGGCTTTGAGGGCTTCTGCGGATTTGGCCGAGCGGTGTTCTTGCCAGAAACGCAGCAGGCTGCTGAGCAACACCATGGTCATGATGATGATGACTTTGGTCAGGTCGACTTCTTCACCTGCCTGAAGTGGCAACCAATAGTCGGTGACAAAGCTGATACCGCCCAGGGTCAACAGCACGTAGATGAAGGGGTTGTTCAGTGCCTGCAGGAACTGGACGATAGCGTGTGGCGGCTTGTCATGGGCCACTTCGTTATAGCCTTCGCGTTGCAGGCGCGCCGAGGCGTCCAGTTCGGTCAGGCCGTCCTGGGTGGCCCGTACATTGGCGAGGGTGGCCGCCAGGCCATTGTGGGCTTCGCGGGCGGCACGCATCGACAGCCTGGTGTCGGGGGCGGTGCCATTTTTCTTGTGCAGAGGCGTGTTTTTTACGGCGCTCATTGTCTGTACTCCTGTCGCCAATTCTCGACAAAACATACCCTCTACTTACCTGCAGACAGGCGAGCGAAAGCATGCCGAGCCGCGGACTTCGCGATCGGTTCAAATAAAGTATTCACATAACTTCTGAAGGGCCCGCTAACAGCAAGTTAGTTAACTAGCGTGCAGCAGGCTACTACTGGACGTGTTCATAAAGAACTCCAGGGTCATCAATAAGAAAGTTGCTGTTTCCAGCGAGGTCAGGCGGCGCGAGTACTCAGGTAGAAACCGAGCATCAAGCGCGCTTGCGCCAGGCAGGAAACCTGGGGTCTCTGCGGGTCTTGAGGGTCGGCATGATCCCAGTGCTGCACCAGGTGGCCGCTTTCAGGGCAGATACGCCAGTGCGCCAGCGGCGGGGCTGGGCGCACTTGAGGGGAGGGTGTGACAAAGGTCGAGCGGCTTGGCGAAAAGCCCGCCGGCGCTCGGCACAGCTTGGCGCGCAGGGCTGCGACCAGTGTGCGCGTATCAGGCAAAACAAGGAGTTGGAAGGTCATAACACACCTCGGGACCGGACGGGCGACCGGTGAGGCAGTTACGGTGGAGCATCAAGCTCTAGCGCAGCTTACCGGACCTGGAACGCGAGTCCTGTCATATTCTGGGTTTGGCGCCCGATGCCCGCAAAGGCGGTGCTCGGACAGCGACTAGATACTGTGTCCATTGGCTTCTTTTGTGAGGTTTAAAAAAGGCCCCAGTTGCGGGCACGGGCAATCTACTCAGGGCGTCAGTGAATGTCAACGTATGATTAATTAAATTAACCAGTGTTCAGAGTTTGTTCAGACAAGAGGCGCGCGTAAGTTGTGGGTTGAATAACTTCATACACCTTGCGCGGCGAGGAGTGCCAGATAGATCAATACTAAACCGCAGGCCGCATAACTCACACGCTGCCAAGTCGGTGATGCGTTCTTGCGTAGCAGGTTCACCAAGGCGGCGGTAAGAAAACACGAGAGTACCGACGCCAGCATGAAGCCGGCAAAAAACATCAGGGTCTGTCCGTGACTGGGGGTGGTGCCGACAATCCCCGACAGTGCGCTGCCCAAGGCGCCCCAGTAGACGATGTTTTTCGGATTAGCCAAGGAAATCGCCGCGCCCACCGCCAACGCATTTTTGCCTGAGCTGGCAGGGGCATTGTCCATTGCCGGTAACTGCCAGGCATCAATCAGGCTGCGAATGCCCAGCCAGGCCAGGTACAGCGCGCAGACGATTGTAAGTGGAACCCGCACTGCATCATGCTGGATCAGCAGTGCGATACCGGTGAGGCCAATCACGGCCCAGACGGCGTCGCCCACCAGTGAGCCGAACTGCACCAGCAACGCCGGCGTGAAGCCATGGAGCAAGCCGCGGCGCAGAGTCTCTGCCAGCACGGCGCCGGGGGAAAGGCAAAATACAAAACCGAATACCAGCGCATAGACAAAGATCGACAGCATGCTCAGTTCCTTTCGAGAAAGTGCCAGAGCATACGTCAGTCCGGGAGAGGGATACCACGCCCTCTGTAGGAACGCCCGCGATGGCGGCGCGTCAGCGACTGAATCTTCAACTGAACCACCGCTATCGCAGGCAAGCCAGCTCCCACACTGGCCGTGTATTGCCCACAGGATCAGCGCCCCCTGTAGGAGCGAGCGTGCTCGCGAAAAGCGTCAACGATAACGTGCGTTTCCTGAATGACCGCGGTGCCTATGAGTTTTTCGCGAGCAAGCTCGCTCCTACACAGGCTGCGGCGTTAAGGCAATGCGATGGAGTTCAACCTTCAATTCATCCGGCGATAGACGTGCAAAGGGCAGCGCAAAAAACGCCTCGCAGCGTGCGGTGATAATGTCGAGGGTGGCCTTGAATGCAGCCTCTACTTGCGCCTCGTCACCCTGCACTTCGGAAGGGTCCTCCAGGCCCCAATGCGTCTTCACCGCTGGGCCGAAATATACGGGGCACGCTTCACCGGCTGCTTTATCGCACACGGTGATGACCACATCCGGCGGGCTGTCTTGAAAGGCCTCATTGCCCTTGCTGTACAAACCTTCGATGCTGATGCCCGCCGCCTGCAGCGTGCTCAGGCTACGGGGCAAGACCTGGCCCTTGGGAAAACTGCCGGCGCTGATCGCTTCAAAGCCCGGCGGCGCCAGGTGGTTGAACATCGCTTCGGACAAGATGCTGCGGCAGCTGTTGGCGGTACACATGAACAGCACTTTCATTGCAGTCTCCATTAGACGCTCAGGCGCAAGGCGAGGGCGGCGAGGGTGATCAGCAGGACGGGCAGGGTCAGCACGATCCCGACCTTGAAGTAGTAACCCCAGGTGATGGTGATGCCTTTGCGTGCCAGGATATGCAACCACAACAAGGTGGCCAGGCTGCCGATGGGGGTGATTTTCGGGCCCAGGTCGCTGCCGATCACATTGGCGTAGATCATCGCGTCCTTGACCACGCCCACGGCATGGCTGGACTCGATGGACAACGCGCCAATCAGCACGGTCGGCAGGTTATTCATGGCTGATGAGAGCAGCGCTGTCAGCACCCCGGTGCCCATGGCCGCGCCCCACACACCATAGGTGGCGAAGGTGTCGAGCCAGGTGGCCAGGTAGTCGGTCAGGCCGGCGTTACGCAGGCCATAGACCACCAGGTACATGCCCAGGGAAAAAATCACGATCTGCCACGGGGCTTCCTTGAGGACTTTACGCGTGGAAATCTGATGACCTTTGGCTGCAATCACCAGCAGCAGTACCGCACAGAACGCGGAGATCGCACTGATGGGAATGCCCAATGGTTCCAGAGCGAAACAGCCGACCAGCAGAATACCGAGTACCCACCAGCCGGCACGAAAGGTCGCACGGTCATGGATGGCACTGGCGGGGTCTTCCAGGTCGGACGGGTTGTAGGTCTGCGGAATATCCCGGCGGAAAAACCACAGCAGCACCGCGAGCGTGGCGGCGACACTGACCAGGTTCACCGGCACCATCACCGCGGCGTATTCGTTGAAGCCAATCTTGAAATAGTCCGCCGAGACGATATTCACCAGGTTCGACACCACCAGCGGCAGGCTCGCCGTGTCGGCGATAAACCCTGCGCCCATGACGAAGGCCAGCGTCGCCGCCGGGGAAAAGCGCAAGGCCAGCAGCATCGACATCACGATAGGCGTCAGGATCAACGCCGCACCGTCGTTGGCAAACAGCGCCGATACCAGCGCACCCAGCAACACCATATAGGCAAACAACCGCCGGCCGCGGCCACGGCCCCAGCGCGCCACATGCAGCGCCGTCCAGGCGAAGAATCCGGCTTCGTCCAGCAACAGGCTGATGATGATCAGCGCGACGAAGGTGCCGGTGGCGTTCCAGATGATCTGCCACACCGCCGGGATGTCCGCCAGGCTGATCACCCCGCAGGCCAGCGCCAGGATCGCGCCCAGTGTGGCACTCCAGCCGACGCCCAGGCCCTTGGGTTGCCAGATGACCAGCACGATGGTGACGAGGAAAATCGCAATTGCGACAAGCATGAATAAACGCTCCGATGGCTCAGCAGCAGGTGCTGGCCCGTTGTGGTCTGTCGCCCATTGCATTCAGACGCAGTGCGTCATCCTGCAACCATGGCTGGTTGGCTTGCAGAGTGGTGTCCAGCACCTGAGTAACCCAGGCGGGCAGTGCCGGATTGATGCGGTAGTAGATCCATTGCCCTTGACGTCGGTCCACCAGTAGCCCGCAACTGCGCAATTGCGCGAGATGGCGGGAGATTTTTGGCTGGCTGTCGTCCAAGGCATGGATCAACTCACACACGCAAAGTTCGCCCTCGCGCAGGATCAGTAAGGTCACCCGTGCACGGGTGGCATCGGCCAGGCACTTGAACAGGGTGGGAGGAGAGAAGAGGTCTGACATGGTCAAGGACTTTTCAAGTGGATATATTCGAATATACGTATTTCCATATATAAAGGTCAAATCTTGTTTCAATTGATATGGATCAAATCCCTTTGAAAGCGCCACAACTGTTTGAAATTAAAATGAAACACAAATGTCCTAACGTGCCTGCCCATTGCTGATGAAGGAAGACCCCGCGTGACCCGAGCCACCCGCAACCTGCGCAAGACCCTGGATTCCGTCGCGGAAAATAACGAAACCGCGGCCTTCGACCTGATGCGCGCCGTGGAAAAACTCGGCGATGAAGTGCTGCGCCAGCGCCTGCTCAATACCATCCACCGGCTGAACCAGGATGCGTATGAATTGCGCGAAGCCCGGGATTCGGTGGAGCAGGTTTCGGTAAAGCTCGCCTGAGCAAGATCGTTCAAGACAAGATTTCGTTCGTGCTGGCATGCTTGTCGACTGTCTGTCGATGAGCCGCTTCCATGCCCACTGCATTACCTCATTACGCCTTCACCCGCGGCGCCATCGCCGTCATTCCCTTATCCCTGGCCTGTGCGCCCTGGGGGTTGCTGGCCGGCTCCATGGCCATCGACGCGCAATTTACCCCGCTGCAAGCCCAAGGCTTGTCTGCCATTGTGTTTGCCGGTGCCGCACAACTGGTGGCCATCGGCATGGTCAAGAGCGGTGCCAGCCTGATTTCCATCGTGCTGACCACCTTGCTGCTCACATCCCAGCATCTGCTCTATGGCATGCACATGCGTCCTACGCTGTCTTCGCTCAACACCCGTTGGCGCATGAGCCTGGGGTTCTTGTTGACCGATGAATTCTTTGCCCTGGTCAACCACTACGACCGCGAGACCTTCAATCGCTGGTACGCCTTGGGCGTCGGCCTGACGTTTTACCTGATCTGGAACCTCTTCACCCTCGCCGGCATTGTGCTGGGCAAAAGCATTCCCGGCCTTGATCAATTGGGGCTGGAGTTCTCGATTGCCGCGACCTTTATTGCCTTGATCACCCCCGTGGTGCGCGAAGTGCCCACGGTGGTATGCGTTGCCGTGGCACTGCTGAGCTCGGTCTGGTTGAGTTATCTGCACTGGGAGTCGGCGGTGGTGGTCTCGGGTGTGTTGGGGATGAGCGCGGGGTTTGCCTGTAAACGGCTGGGAGTGGGGCAACGATGATTTACCTGATGATTGTGGCCATGGGCCTGGTGGTGTTCTTCAACCGTTACCTGTTTATCGAGCCGCGCTTGCCAGTACGGCTCAATCGCGGTGCGCGTGAATTTCTGGGCTTCGCCGTGCCGGGCATGCTCACCGCGATCTGCGGGCCGATTATTTTCCTGGCTGACCATCGGCTCAACCTGAGCCCGAGCAACCCTTATCTGCTGGCCGGCATCTGCGCCGTGGCGTTGATGTACTGGACGCGCAGCGTGTTGACCACGGTGCTATTGAGCATGGCGCTGTTCTATCTGTTCCGTTGGTGGTTTTGACACCCGGGCAAAAAAAAAGCCCGCGGGGTGGCGGGCAGAAGGGAGACTTCTAAAAAATGAGCCTGGCCACTATAGGCGGCGTGTTTGCCCTTCACAGTGAAACAAAGTTCATGGGCGCGTCAGTTGGCAGACGCACAGTGGTAGAGTCACGGTTTTTCCAAGGAAGCAATGGCATGCACAAAGTGGTAATGGGCGCATTGATACTGGCGGCACTGACCGGTTGCGCCGGTTCGAAGATGAAGGAAGCGCGCGCAGGCAGCCCCTACAAGACCCTGGCATCAGACAAGGCCACTCTGGTCGTTGCCCAGTGCATCCAGTTCGGCTGGCAGGATGAAAGCGTGTTCGGCGTCGATGCTGGCGGCTTCAAGGAAGCGACCGAGGCGGGTGGTTTTACGGTGTATACCACCGGTGGCGATTACTTTGTCGATGTACTCAGCACCGGCGCGGGTTCTACGGTCAACTACTATGCAGCACAGGACAATATGCCGGCCAAACGTCGCCTGGCAGCACTGGCCACTTGTCTGTAAGTCGGTTGCCTTAGCCATATTCCGAAATGCCTGGCGGGACAGCCGCTGGGCATTGGCCTATGATTCACTTGCTCGTTCGACGTGATGGCTCTTTACCGGTACACGGATGTCGAGGCTTAAACGTCGAACGAGCTCCTCCACCCCAACCTCACCGGGGCATGAAACCCAAGTGCCAGCGTCGCGGAATCAACAGTGTCGCCACCCCCAAGGCCGCAGCCAACGCACCACTGACCCACAATGCGCGCAGGCCCATCTGCTGTTCCAGCAGTGCACCGATCACAGCGCCAATGAACATCCCGCCCCACGGAATCAATTGCACGCGCCAGCCATTGCGGCGCTCCCCCAATAACCAACGGCCGAGCCCGCGACCAAAGCGTGACAGCGCTCCGGTGACGTAGGTCAGCCCCACCGGCAGCCCGTTCACTTCCTCGACGGCCGCGTTGAGCATGCCCATGGCAATGATAGCTGCGAGCAACGCGGGCAAGGTGTCGGTCGATGGCCACAACGCCGCAGCGCAGAGCAAGGCGCCGATGCACAGTAATAAGGGCAACGCATGGCGCTTGCTGAAACGGCTGACCAGCACGCCCAAGGCATTGCCGACCACGAAGGTGGTGACCAGCAATACCAGGCGCCCGGTGAGCCCCAGGTCGCCCGCACTGATGGCCACCGCCAGGCGCGTGGTGTTACCACTCATGAACGAGACGAAATCGCCGCTGGCCATAAAACCGATCGCATCGGTCATGCCCGCCAGCACCGACAGGCAGGCCACCAGCATCAAGCCCACGCGCCCGCGCCAGCGCTGACGACGGGCGAGCGTGGCATTGGTGTAAGGCTTGCGGGACGAAGGCAGCATGGGGCTGGTTTCCTCGGTGAGATTATCCGGCCACTACCGTAGGGCGCTTTGCCTGTCCGCGCAATGACCTCAGACACGCTCCAGTTGCCAGCCGGTGGCGTGCCACGTCAGATGGTGAGTCGGCTCGATCGCCTGCAAGAATGCCTCGTCGTGTGATACGGCCAGCAGCGCGCCGGTAAACCCCTTCAAAGCCTGCTCAAACGCTAGCACTGACTCCAGGTCCAGGTGATTGGTGGGTTCATCCAACAACAGTAATTGCGCCGGTGTATCACGCCACAAGGCCAGGGCCATCGCGGCTTTCAAGCGCTCGCCGCCGCTGAGTTGCCCTGCCGGCTGCGTAACCCGCAGCGCGTCCAGCTGCAAAAACGCCAGACGTGTGCGCAGTTCGGCTTCGGCCAGCGGCGTGTCGAGCAGGTTGAGTTGCTCGACAAGGCTGCGCCGGTCGTCCAGCAGCGCCAGGTGCTGATCAATGTACGCACTGGGCACCGCTACGCTGCACTTGCCACTGACCGCCTGCCAGTGGCCGGCCAGCAGTTTGAGCAAGGTCGATTTGCCGCAACCGTTCGGCCCACGCACGGCAACGCGAGCCGGACCTGTCAGGTTTAGCGTCAGGTAGCTGACGGGCGCCAGGGGATCGAGCCAGGGCAATTGCGCCTGCTCCAGCACCAGTACCTGGCGGCCATTGGGGACCGTCGAGCCTGATAATGCGAGCAGTGTGGGCGTCTCATCCGCCACGCGCTCGTAAGCCTGGCGCACCTGGGCGTCGAGTTGGTTTTTGCACGCATGATGGGCGCTACGCACGCTGCTGACGATCTCCTTTGCTGCGCTTTTCCAGCGCGCCTTGGTAAAACGGTCGACGTTGGCGGTCTCGGCCTGTTTACGTGCGCGTGCGGCATGGCGCTGCAGGTCGTCGTGGTCTTTTTGCAGACGCCGACGCTCACGGCTGCGGGCCAGACGCGCCTGTTCCCACGCAGCAATCGCGGCCTGCTGGTGAGTATCGCGTTGCTGGCGATAGGCGTCGTAGTTGCCGCCGTAGACCTGAATGCCAAGGGGCGAAAGCTCAATGATGCGACCCATGACGTTGAGCAACTGTCGATCATGGCTGACCACCACCAGGCCACCTCGCCAATCGCGCAACACACGCAACAGCCAATCGCGCCCGGCAGCATCAAGGTGGTTACTGGGCTCATCCAGAATCAGCAACTGCGGCGCAGCCAACAACGCCCCGATCAGCGCGACCCTGGCGAGTTGGCCACCGCTGAGTTGATCGGCCGGGGTACTGGCACTGAGGGTCTGCAAACCCGCTGCATCCAGTGCCTGGCGCAGGCGCTCGGCGAGGTCCCAGCGATCGTCGATCAGTTCCAGGTCACCGAGGCGTGCATCGCCCTGGGCCATACGTGCAAGGGCAGCCAAGGCTGCGGCAGTTGCGGTGATATCGGCGATGGTTTGCCCTGGTTGAGCCGTGATGGCCTGGGGCACATAGGCAACGTGGGCCGGTTTTTTCAACGTGCCGGAGGAGGGCAGCAGCACGCCGGCCATCAACTTGGCCAGGATACTTTTGCCCCGTCCATTGCGCCCGACGATACCGGTAGGCGTTTGATCAATGGACAGGTTCACGTCGGCCAGCAAGGTTTCGCCATTGGCGAACTGGAAAGACAGGTGTTGCAGGGAAACAAGAGCGGGCAGCCGTTTGACGTCAGTCATCAGCACCTCCAAAAAAATGTCGAACAGGCCAACAAGCGCGCCAGCGGCTCGTTGCAGATACATTTTGGAAGGCTTAGATGTTCACGTCGGCGGTCATCCCGTGAGTCAGAAGGGAGGCAGAGCCTAACCCACCTTAACTTTGTGCGGCAAGTCTTCGGCCAGTTTTTCCAGGAACATCGCCAGCGCGACTTCTTCGGCTTTCAAGCCTTTGCGCACCCGCGGCTTGGGCAACTTCGACAATTCGCCGAGGCTGAAATGCTCGAGCACCGCCGGGTGGATATAGCACTTGCGGCACACCGCCGGCGTATTGCCCAACTGCCGGGAGACATCCTTGACCATCGCCACCACATGCCGCTTGGCGTCGGATTCGGGCTGCCACGCCAACTCGCGCAACACCGCCAGCGCCATTGCTGTACCAGCCCAGGTGCGGTAGTCCTTGGCGGTAAAGTCTTCGCCGGTCAGGCTGTGCAGGTAGTCGTTGACATCCTGGGAGCTGACGGTATGCCGCTCACCGTCTTCGTCCAGGTACTGGAACAGGTTTTGCCCTGGCAATTCCATGCAACGCTTGACCACCCGGGCCAGGCGCCGATCCTTGACGCTGACTTGGTGCTCCACGCCACTCTTGCCACGAAACTGGAACTGGATCTCACTGCCCTTGATGTCCACATGGCGGTTGCGCAAGGTGGTCAGCCCGTAGGATTTGTTTTCACGGGCATATTGGGTATTGCCGACGCGGATCAGCGTGGCGTCCAGCAACATCACCACCGTGGCCAACACCTTTTCGCGGGTAAACCCCGGCTCGGCGATTTGAGCTTCGAGCTGTTTGCGCAATTTGGGCAACGCGGCGCCAAAAGCCTGCAAGCGCGAGTACTTGTCGCTGTCGCGCACCTCGCGCCAGCGTGGGTGGTAACGGTATTGCTTGCGGCCACGGGCGTCGCGGCCGGTGGCTTGCAGGTGGCCGCGAGGGTCGGCACAGATCCACACGTCGGTGTAGGCGGGCGGCACCGCCAAGGCGTTCAGGCGTTTTATTTCGTCCGCGTCGGTAATGCGCTCGCCCTTGGCGTTCAGATACTGGAACTTGCCTCGCACTTTTTTACGGCGGATGCCGGGCTGGGTGTCATCCACATAATGCAGGTCGCGGGGCAGGTCGGCGGGTAGCGAAGAGTCAGGCATGGGGCGGGTTCCTTGGCAACAAATCAGGCCGGTATGTCTGATTGACCGCAGCACCCTGCGGTCGTGCCAAATGGTTAAGCCAGCACCGCCACCGCCTTGATTTGCGCCCACAGTGTCTGGCCCGGATGCAGTTGCAACTGGTCGTGTGAGAAGCGCGTGATGCGTGCCAGCAAGGGCGTGCCGCCGGCGTCGAGGCGCACCAGCACGTGGGCGCTGTTGTCCGCGCCAATAGTCTGGGTGACGGTCACCGGTAAGCGGTTGAGGATGCTGCTGTGTTCCTGGGCCTGCAGGCTCAGGCTTACATCCCGTGCCTGGACCTTGACCCGCAGCGGGTTGCCCACCGCCAGCGGGACATGGGCCACGCGCATCTGCAACGGGCAATCGGGTAACTGCAGAGTGAGCAACTGATAGTGCGCGTCGTAGGCAACGACGCTGCCGGCGATCACCACGCCGGCATCGTCGCCCAGCGCCAAGGGCAGGTCGAGGCGCGCCAGGGTCTCGCCGATCGGGCCGCTGGCCAGGGCCTTGCCGTCGCTGAGCAAGACAATATGGTCGGCCAGTCGCGCCACTTCGTCCTGGGCATGGCTGACGTACAGCACCGGGATATCCAGCTCGTCGTGCAGGCGTTCCAGGTAAGGCAATATCTCGCTTTTGCGCTGGCTGTCCAGCGCCGCCAGCGGTTCATCCATCAACAACAACTTGGGGCTGGTGAGCAAGGCGCGGGCGATGCCGATGCGTTGGCGCTCGCCGCCGGACAAGTGTTGCGGGTGACGCTCAAGCAAGTGCCCGATGCCCAACAGTTCGGTGGCCTGGGCCAAGTCCACGCGCTGTTGCGGGCGCGGAATACGTTTGAGGCCGAACTCCAGATTGGCGCGCACCGACAGGTGCGCAAACAGGCTCGCCTCCTGGAACACATAGCCCAGGGCGCGTTTATGCGGCGGTACAAACAGCCCTTTGCTGCTGTCTTGCCAGACCTCGCCGTTGACTTGTACAAAACCGTGTTCGGCGCGTTCCAATCCGGCGATGCAGCGCAGGCACGTGGTCTTGCCGGAGCCAGAATGCCCGTACAGCGCGCTCACGCCACGGCCGGGCAATTGCAGGTCAACATCCAGTGTGAAGGCGCAATACTTCAGGTGCAGGCGTATATCCATCATCGCGATCAGCTCCAGCCCATCTTGGTTTTACGGCTGGAATAGAGCGCCAGCAACACGAGGAAGGCGAACACCACCATGGCGCCGGCCAGCCAATGGGCCTGGGCATATTCCATGGCTTCGACGTGGTCGTAGATCTGCACTGAGACGACACGGGTCTTGTCCGGGATATTGCCGCCGATCATCAGCACCACGCCGAACTCACCGACAGTGTGGGCAAAGCCGAGGATCGAGGCGGTGATAAACCCAGGGCGTGCCAGCGGCAGGATCACCGTGAAAAACGTGTCCCACGGGTTGGCGCGCAAGGTCGCGGCCACTTCCAGCGGGCGCGTGCCGATGGCAGAAAACGCGTTCTGCAACGGCTGCACTACGAAGGGCATGGAGTAGATCACCGAGCCAATCACCAGCCCGGCGAAACTGAAGGTGAGGGTGCCCAGGCCCAGCCATTGGGTGAACTGGCCGACGTACCCGTTGGGCCCCATGGCCAACAGCAAGTAAAAGCCGATGACCGTTGGCGGCAACACCAACGGCAGTGCGACCACTGCGCCGATGGGGCCGCGCCACTTGGAACGGGTGCGTGACAGCCACAGGGCGATCGGTGTGCCGATGATCAATAGGATCAGGGTGGTCAGTGAGGCCAGTTTGAGGGTTAACCAGATCGCAGAAAAGTCAGCACTCGACAGGGGCATTTACAGCTCGTAACCGTAGGATTTGATAACGGCAGCCGCTTTCGGGCCTTTGAGGTAGTCCACCAGTGCCTTGGCGGCGGCGCTGTCCTTGCCCTTATTGAGGATTACGGCGTCCTGTTTGATCGGGTCATGCAGGGAGGCCGGAACAACCCACGCCGAACCGCCGGTGACTTTGCCGTCCTTGTAGATCTGCGACAAGGCCACAAAACCCAGCTCGGCGTTGCCGGTGGAAACAAACTGATAAGCCTGGGTGATGTTCTGGCCCTCGACGAGCTTGTCCTTGACCTTGTCGCTCAAGCCTTCCCTGGCCAGCAATTGGGTGGCGGCCAGGCCGTAGGGCGCTGTTTTGGGGTTGGCGATGGACAAGTGCTTGAATTGGTTTTTCTTCAGCACATCACCCTTGGCGTCCACATAGCCTTCTTTGGCCGACCACAGCGCCAGGGTGCCGACCGCGTAGGTGAAGCGTGAACCCTTGACGGTAGCGCCTTCGCTTTCGAGTTTTTGCGGGGTGGTGTCATCGGCGCTGAGGAACACCTCAAATGGCGCGCCGTTCTTGATCTGAGTGTAGAACTGCCCGGTGGCACCGTAAGCCGCGACCAGTTTATGGCCGGTGTCTTTCTCGAAGTCGGCGGCAATCGCCTGGATCGGGGCGGTGAAGTTGGCGGCCACGGCCACCTGCACTTCATCGGCATGGGCCGTACCCAAGGCAAAGGCGGCAAGCAGGGGGGCCAGGCGCGAAACGCGGGTCATCATGAAGCAACTCCTTGAAGGTGTACGGCAGGTTGTAGGTAAAGAGGCTTACCGCTATGTATGGGAATATATAGCGGTAGGCTATTGCCGGTACAGCATCAAGTTGCTGCGCAGGTCAGTCGCGGGTGAATCGGGTTATCGCGTGCTCGGCCAGTTCGCGGGTCAGGTCATAGGTGGACAGGTCTTTGCCCAGCCTCAGGGCCTGGCCTGCCCACAGGTTACTGAAACCGGCTTCATCCTTGGCCTTGAGCGGCATTAATGCGCCTCCGGCTTTGGGGAATGCCGGCGCCGCCGGGTTGATTGCGCCGAGTTCACGCATTACGCGGTTGACGATGCCCCGCGCCGGGCGGCCGGTAAACAGGTTGGTCAGCGCGGTTTCGCTAGCCTGGGCATGGCGCAGCGCGTGGTGATGGGAAGCGCTTACAGTGGCTTCGGGAGTGAACAGGTAGGCCGTGCCGACCTGCACGGCCGAAGCGCCGAGTGCAAAGGCGGCGACGATGCCGCGCGCATCGCCGATTCCGCCCGCAGCAATCACCGGCACGCTGACCGCGTCGACAATCTGCGGTAGCAGCGCCATCAAGCCGATCTGGCTGTTGAGGTCATCGCTGAGAAACAGGCCACGATGCCCACCAGCTTCGATGCCCATGGCGATAATCGCGTCGCAGCCGTGCTGTTCCAGCCACACGGCTTCCTCGACAGTGGTGGCCGATGACAGCACCTTGGCACCGGTGGCTTTTACCCGGTCCAGCAAAGACTTCTCTGGCAGGCCAAAATGAAAGCTCACCACTTCTGGCCGAAACGCTTCCACTACCTGGCAGGCTGCGTCATTGAACGGCGCGCGGTTGGACACCGGGGTTGGCGCATCGAAGTCGGCGCCCAGCTCATAGTAGTAAGGTTGCAGCAAGGCCTTCCAAGCCTGGTCCCGCGCGTCATCGGCATCGGGGGGTTGATGGCAGAAGAAGTTGATGTTCAGCGGCGCATGACTGGCCTGGCGAATGAGAGCCAAGGCATCGCGCAGTTGCTCCAGGCTCAGCGCCGCCGCAGGCATCGAGCCCAGGGCGCCGGCCTGCTGGGCGGCGATGACCATGGCGGTGGTCGTCGCGCCAGCCATCGGCGCCTGGATAATCGGCACCTCAATGCCCAACAGGTCAAGAATGCGGGTGTCTGGCCAGGTGCTCATGGGGTGCTTCTCCAGCGTTAGTAGGGCTTTTCGCTGTTTTAGCAGGGCAATCAGCACCCGGCCAGTCTGTTTTATTCACTGGACGGAAGCGGCGTTTTGTGGCGCTGGGTTTCGCGCTCGAGTAACTGGCGCTTGCGCTCTACGCCCCAGCGGTAGCCCGACAGCTCGCCACTGCTGCGCACCACGCGATGACAGGGAATCGCCACCGCCAGGTGGTTGGCACCGCAAGCCTGGGCCACGGCGCGAAAGGAGGAAGGTGCACCGATACGCTCGGCAATCTGCGCATAGCTGGCGGTGCTGCCCGCAGGGATTTCGCGCAACGCCTGCCACACCCGCTCCTGAAAGGCCGTGCCGCGCAGGTCCAAGGGCAAATCCAGGCCCACGGCAGGGGCCTCGACAAAGCCGACGACGTGGGCCACCAGTTGTTCGAAACCCTGATCCGCGCCGATCAACTCAGCCTTGGGAAACTGGTCTTGCAGGTCGCGCACCAGTTTGTCCGGATCATCACCCAATAAAATCGCACACACGCCACGTTGGCTTTGCGCCACCAGAATCGCCCCCAGCGAGCACTGGCCAACGGCAAAGCGGATGGTGTTATTGGCGCCGCCGCCTTTGTAGTCTCCAGGTCTCATGCCGAGCACTTGGTCGGCGGCTTCATAAAAGCGGCTATTGGAATTAAAGCCCGCGTCATACAGGGTGTCCGTCACCGAATGCTGGCCCTTGAGGCCGTCGCGCACTCTGCGCGAACGCAGGGCGCTGGCGTAACCCTTGGGGGTCAACCCGGTGTTGGCTTTGAATACGCGGTGGAAGTGAAAGGGACTCAGCCCGGCGCATCGGGCCAGCACATCCAGGCTAGGCGGAGTTTCGGCCTGCTCGATTTGCCGGCAGGCCTCGGCCACCAGTTGCCCATGGTGAGCGGCCAACTGGGTCTGGTCGCCGGCAGCGCGTTTACTGGGACGATAACCGGCGGCTTCGGCCTGCGCCGGCGTGTCGAAAAACTCGACATTCTCCGGGCGCGGCAAACGCGAAGCGCTGCTGGGGCGGCAATACACGCCGGTGGTTTTCACGCCGTAGACAAACAAGGCGTCGGCCTTGGCATCACGGGCAATAATGGCAGCCCAGCGCGGATCGTGTTCGTTGTTCATGGCCTGCACTCTTGACGGTTCAGGAGCAGATTAAGCCTGCCGCTCGCAATCGACACTCCGAAGCTTGCGGTCAAATTAACCGGCGGTGCGAAAGGTCAGGTTGATGCGCTGCGGGCCCATGACCGGATGCACGCCGTCCTTGATCGGCATCACGCCATGAAAGCGCAGGCGATCCACGCCGCCCCACACCACCACATCACCATGAAACAGCGAGACCTTTTGGGTGTTGTCGCTGCGCGCATGCCCACCGAACAGGAAAATCGCCGGCAGCCCCAGGGACACCGAGACCACGGGCGCGCTGTAGTTGCGCTCGTTCTTGTCCTGGTGCAGGGACATCTTCGCCCCCGGTACGTAACGGTTGATCAGGCAGGCATCGGGTTGAAAACCGCCAAAGCCGGCCTCGGTAGCCGCAGCCACCGCCAGTTGGCGCAATGTGTCGGGCATGACGGGCCAAGGTTGCTGGCTGCGCGGGTCGAGTGGGCTGTAGCGATAGCCATGGGCGTCGGTGGTCCAGCCCAGCTCGCCGCAACTGCTCAGCGCCGCAGACATGGTAAAGCCGCCGGGGGTGACCATCTGCCGAAACGGTGATTGAGCCAGGACACGCCGCAGTTCAGGCAATAACCGCTCGATCCAGGGCAGGGCATAGCCCCTTAGTACATAGGACTCTTCGCCAATTTGCTCGCGCCCGGCAGGCTGTTGCAGGGCCTCGTCGGCAAACAAATCGGCGGTAGGGCCAGGCATGGCTTACAGCGCCTTGCTCACGTTGATGTCGGTGATTTCGTCGCTGGCATCATGAATTTTTGCCAAGGCTTGCTTGGCTTCTTCGATGCTGTTGTTTTGCAACTGGGCAAATTCAAAGCGGCGTTCGCCGTTGAGCTTGTACTTGATGACGTATTTGGTTGTGGTGGTCACAGCTTTTTTCCTGTCAGGTGTTCAGGTCAGCTCAGCTTGCTGCTGGTACGACGAACGATACGGATCTTGTGGGACAACGCAGGTTTGCGGGTCACGCTGATGGCGCGACGGGTCACCACATCCAGGGTGATGTTCCAGAACCCGGTGCTGGGCGCGGTGATCTTGGCCGGGAATTTATCAAATGCGCCGCCGTGGTAGGTATGGCGGCCGCCATTTTTGAAGCTGCGAAAGTTCGCATCGCTCATCAGGCGAATATTGCAGGTCTGCGAGCATTCGATGACGACAATGTCTCCCTCGTTGAGGTGCTCACGCTGGTGGATGAATTTCATGGGGGTGTCTCCAGAAGGGCTTTTTCTGAAAAATCAGAACGATACGTAGGTTAAGATGGAGTTTATCAGCCCCAGCGCGTTTATTATCGGGCCGTCGTCGACGACTTCGACAATTTAAAACAGTTATTTACCGAGTTATCACAGATAAATCCTACGTTGGTGGGAGAAAATTACCATCCCCGCTGTCGTAGGGTCTTTATCGGAGGTTTTTGTATGAAGTGGAGTGTGTTGGTGCTGGCCTTGGCAATAGGTGGGTGTGCTTCGGTTGCAGATATCAAGCAGACCCCGCCAACATTGGTGGTCATCTCAGGGAAGAAACCGCAGGAATATGCGGCGTGTGTGGTACGCAAATTGGAGGCGACCCGTCGGCCGCCGCAGATCGAACCCCATAAAGACGGCATTCAGGTGATCGTGCCGCAGAAGTTTTCGGCAGACCCGTCGGCGATCTTTGAAATCGAAGACCGCTCCAGCGGTAGCAGCATCAAGCTTTATGAAAGCATGTCCAATGTGCCGATCCGCCCGGGCGACGTGAAGAAGGCTGGGGAAGAATGCATTTCCGGTTGAGCTCCAGACTCATCCCTCACACCCGATAAAAAAAGCCCTTACCCTGCAGGGACGGTATGCATCCGTTAAACTGTCGGGCATTCACTATAAAGATGCCGCTCAAACCCGGGGTTTGAGCGGCATTTGTTTTTCTGGAAAGCCGGTTATGAAACGAGAACACGTCAAAGCCCGCCATGCCGAAGGGCAGATCTCGGCCACCCATGTCATCCAGAACCCCGCCGATCTGGGCGAGTGGATCGTATTTTTCAAGAAGAGCGGCGGGCGCAGCTACTTCCTGGTGGACGAACAGGATGAGGTCGAATCATTTGCTCGCCTGGATGACTTGATCGAAATCCTGCGGGGCCTGGGGATCAAGTTCGCTGAAGTGCACTTGTAGCAACGTTACTTGCAGACCACCACCACGCTGCGGCCTTTGAAGTTGCCCACGTCCTGGCCCAGGGTCTTGTCGCTTTCCTTGAGTGCCGGCGTGCCATTGGTGCCGACGATGCGGTAACCGGTGCCCGCGCAGGAGGCGTCCGCCTTCTCGTAGCAACTGGCCCATGAATTGGCCTCGCCCGAGCAGTCGATGGTCAGGCCTTGCTCGCCATTTTTCAGCAGGGTGTCGGAGGCGGTGGTGCAGCCGGCGAGTGCCAGTACCGCGGTCAGTGCCAGGATTTTTTTCATAGAGGGGGTCGTCATCGAGGGTATTGGAAGGGCGCGCTGACACTGTCGTGGCGTTGTTGAAGATTATAGCGAACTGCCATCTAGGTACAGACAAACAAAAAAGCCCCGTTTAACGGGGCTTTCAAAGCAGTGCAAAGAGGCTTACTTGGTTTTCGGCCGCTTGCTCGATGCATGGCCTGCCTCATCCACAAACACTTCGGCGACGGCGATCGCCATGCTTTCGGACTCGAATACGCCGGCAACGCTGTCACCGTGAAAATTGATCAAGTGCCAGCCGTCTGCTCGCTTAGTGATCAGGTAGCCGTTTACACCTTTTGGTTCTGACATCTGTTGGCAATCTCGTGGTCTTGGTTCAAGGCGCCCATGATAGCGCCAAATGCCGGGGCAGGGCGCAAGTTGTTGCGGGTCAGTGCCAGGGGTGCAAAAGCGTGCTAAAACCATTGCAGCCCTTTCAAACAAGGGGTCGACGCGAGTTCTGACCAACCGTTGGTGACACCCATTGCAGGATCAGCGGAACTTACGCCGACATTTTTTCTCTATGATGACATCGCAACGCCAGCAGGACCCCATTGTAAGGTGACTGCGGCCTGATTAGACTGCGCCGAATTCCGTACGCACAGCCCTTTGTAAGGACTCATATGATCAAGAAATGCTTGTTCCCAGCAGCCGGTTACGGCACTCGCTTCTTGCCAGCGACCAAAGCCATGCCCAAAGAAATGCTGCCAGTGGTGAACAAGCCACTGATTCAGTACGGTGTGGAAGAGGCTCTGGATGCCGGTTTGAACGAGATCTCCATCGTCACTGGTCGTGGCAAGCGCGCGCTGGAAGACCACTTCGACATCAGCTATGAGCTGGAAAACCAGATCAAGGGCACCGACAAGGAAAAATACCTGGTCGGTATCCGCAAGTTGCTCGACGAGTGCTCGTTCTCCTACACCCGTCAGACTCAGATGAAAGGTCTCGGCCACGCCATCCTTACCGGTCGCCCGCTGATTGGTGACGAACCCTTCGCCGTGGTCCTGGCGGACGACTTGTGCGTCAACCTGGAAGGCGACGGTGTGCTGACCCAGATGGTCAAGCTCTACCAGAAATACCGTTGCACCATCGTTGCGGTGATGGAAGTCAACCCAACCGAAACCAATAAGTACGGTGTTATCGCCGGTGACGATATTGGCGATGGCCTGATCCGCGTACGCGACATGGTCGAGAAACCAGCGCCGGAAGACGCGCCATCGAACCTGGCGATCATCGGTCGTTACATCCTCACGCCGGACATCTTCAAGCTGATCGAAGAAACCGAGCCAGGCAAGGGTGGCGAGATCCAGATCACCGACGCTCTGCTCAAGCAAGCCAAAGACGGCTGCGTGATTGCCTACAAGTTCAAGGGCCAGCGTTTCGACTGCGGCGGCGCTGAGGGCTACATCGAAGCGACCAACTTCTGCTACGAGCATTTCTACAAGACGGGCAAGGCTTACTGATCCACGCTTGCCGGCACGTTTTAAGCGAAAGCCACCTTCGGGTGGCTTTTTCGTTTTTCAGCCCCATGTAAGTCGGTATGCTGGTGTACTGCCGAGGAGAGTGAAATGGCCTACGATTTTGACCTGTATGTAATTGGCGCCGGTTCCGGCGGTGTTCGCGCGGCGCGCTTTGCCGCGGGCTTTGGCGCCAAGGTGGCTGTGGCCGAGAGCCGCTACCTGGGCGGCACCTGTGTGAACGTCGGCTGCGTGCCAAAGAAGCTGTTGGTGTACGGCGCGCATTTTGCCGAAGATTTTGAACAGGCCAGCGGCTTTGGCTGGTCCCTGGGCGAGGCGAACTTTGATTGGGCGACCCTGATCGCCAATAAGGATCGTGAGATCAACCGCCTCAACGGTATCTATCGCAACCTGTTGGTCAACAGCGGCGTGACCCTGCATGAAGGACATGCACGCCTGGTCGATGCCCATCAGGTGGAGATCAACGGTGAGCGTTTCACTGCCAGGCACATCCTGATCGCCACCGGCGGCTGGCCGCAGATCCCTGAGATTCCAGGGCGCGAGCACGCCATTGGCTCGAACGAGGCGTTCTTCCTTAAAGAGCTGCCCAAGCGCGTGCTGGTAGTGGGTGGTGGTTATATCGCCGTTGAGTTCGCGGGCATCTTCCACGGCTTGGGCGCGCAAACCTCATTGCTGTATCGCGGTGACTTGTTCTTGCGCGGCTTTGACGGTTCGGTGCGCAAACACCTGCAAGAAGAGCTGACCAAGCGTGGCCTGGACTTGCAGTTCAATGCCGACATTGAGCGCATCGACAAACAGGCCGACGGCAGCCTCAAGGCCACTTTGAAGGATGGCCGCGTGCTGGAAGCCGATTGCGTGTTCTACGCCACTGGCCGCCGTCCAATGCTGGATAACCTGGGCCTGGAAAATACCGGGGTCAAACTGGACGGGCGCGGTTTCGTCGCGGTGGATGATCTCTATCAGACCGCCGAGCCGTCGATCCTGGCGATTGGCGATGTGATTGGTCGTGTGCAGCTGACGCCGGTGGCCCTGGCTGAAGGCATGGCCGTGGCGCGGCGGTTGTTCAAGCCCGAGCAATACCGCCCGGTGGATTACGCCAATATCGCGACGGCGGTATTCAGCCTGCCGAATATCGGCACAGTCGGCCTGACAGAAGAGGATGCACGCAAAAATGGCCACAACGTGCAGATCTTTGAAAGCCGGTTCCGGCCGATGAAGCTGACCCTGACCGATTGCCAGGAAAAGACCTTGATGAAGCTGGTGGTCGACGCCGACACCGACAAAGTACTGGGTTGCCACATGGTCG
This sequence comes from Pseudomonas sp. GW823-FHT02F05, assembly GCF_058797315.1. Taxonomy (NCBI): domain Bacteria; kingdom Pseudomonadati; phylum Pseudomonadota; class Gammaproteobacteria; order Pseudomonadales; family Pseudomonadaceae; genus Pseudomonas; species Pseudomonas sp. GW823-FHT02F05. The sequence goes on along the minus strand of NZ_JBXAJM010000001.1, from coordinate 200,935 downwards.
GCCCGGATGCGGGTGAGATCGTGCAAGGGCTGGCGATCGCGCTCAAGGCGGGCGCGACCAAGCAGCATTTCGATGAAACTATCGGCGTGCATCCTACGGCGGCGGAAGAATTCGTCACCATGCGCACGCCTGTAGCGGACTGATCAGGTTGGCTCTGCTGCCTCTGGCGCCGTTGCAACGACGGTCGCCAAGCGCAGGGCTTCGATGCTTGCCTGGGCCTTGATCAGGTCCAGCTCAAGCGCCTTGTTGTGCTGCTGATACTCCAGCAGTGACGCTTGGCGCGATTGGCTGTCCAGCACGGCAACCCGTAGGCGCTCCTGGAGCAGGGTGCGCTCGCTGTCGATCTGGCTGAGCTGCTCCTTGAGTTTCAGCTGTAGCCCCTGGTCCTGGCGAGCTTGCTCCTGCAGCGTATTCAATTCCTTGGTTGTCACTCGCTGCTCACTCAGCAGGCGCTCGTTGTCGCGATGCAGTTGGGTGATTTCGTCCTGGCGCACCAGAGCGCTTTGCTGTGCCTGACGCAATTCGGCCTGTACCTGTTGCAACTGGCCCTCATGGCGACGCTGTTCCTGTTCACGCTGCTCCTTGATGGCAGTGCGGTAATGCTCAAGCGCATCGCGGGCGTGCAGGTGTTTTTCTTCCAGTGAGCGAATCTGCTCGTCTTTGTCGTTGAGCCTTAGCTCGTAGTCGCTGCACGCCTGGCTCAGCCCGGCGTTACGGGTTTGCTCGGTCTGCAGGCTGGTGCTGGCGGTTTGCAGCGCCGCGCTTTCTTCAGCGAGGGCAGCGGCCTGGATATCAAATTGCTGTTTGAGCTGGGTGTGCGCTTCTTCCAGGGTTTCTACCTGGGCGAGCAGGGCGGCTTTTTGTTGCTCGAATTGCGCCAGGGCCAGGTCGATCGGCTCTTGGGCCTTCTCTTTCAGGCGTTGGGACAGGCGTGCAACTAGCTCGCCCAGCTCATCATCAATCGGTGCTTGGGTGATGGTCTGGCGCGTCTCGCTTTCGTCCAGCTCTTTCAAATAGCGATGAATGGTGGTTTTCGAGCCGGTATTGCCCATTTCGATACGCACCGCATCGATGCTGGGGTTTTCGCCACGGGCGAGGATCGCCAGGCGTGCCGTTTGCACTACTGCTTTGTTTATGCCGCCGCGAGCCATGGGGTCTCCGTCGATTTAGTACTGTGGTACATAGTATGTATATACATACTATATCATGATTGAAATCTGGTTGAAATTCATGATTTAACAGATGGGATATTGGCGTATTATCCCGTGTCATAAGCATTTTCATCAGCCATCCACCCCTTCAGCAGTACGAAAACACGCCTATGAGCGACCTCGACCGATATCTCAACGCCGCCACTCGCGACAACACGCGCCGCAGCTACCGCGCGGCGATCGAGCATTTCGAAGTCAGTTGGGGAGGGTTCCTGCCGGCCACCAGCGAGAGTGTGGCGCGCTACCTCGTGGCGCATGCCGGGGTATTGGCAGTCAACACCTTGAAATTGCGGCTCTCGGCCTTGGCGCAATGGCATACCAGCCAAGGGTTTGCCGACCCGACGAAGGCGCCGGTGGTACGCAAGGTGCTCAAGGGCATCCGCGCCGTGCACCCGGCGCGGGAGCGGCAGGCCGAGCCTTTGCAGCTCACGCAGTTGGAGCAAGTAATCGCTGCTTTGGACATTGAAGCCAAACAGGCCAGCGAGCGTCACGACCAGCCGCGCTTGCTGCGGGCCAAGCGCGACGCTGCGCTGATTCTGCTGGGCTTCTGGCGCGGCTTTCGCAGTGATGAGCTGTGCCGATTAAGCATTGAGCACGTGCAAGCCGTGCCAGGCGCAGGCATCAGCCTGTACTTGCCACGCAGCAAAAGTGACCGTGACAACCTCGGCAAAACCTACCAGACCCCAGCGTTGCTGCGGCTGTGCCCGGTGCAGGCTTATAGCGAGTGGCTCAGCGCCTCGGCGTTGGTGCGCGGCCCGGTATTCCGTGGGATTGATCGCTGGGGCAACCTGGGTGAGGAGGGCTTGCACCCCAACAGTGTGATCCCGTTATTGCGCCAGGCCCTTGAGCGCGCAGGCATCCCCGCCGATCAATACACCAGCCACTCCCTGCGTCGGGGTTTCGCCACTTGGGCGCATCGAAGTGGTTGGGATTTGAAGTCGCTGATGAGTTACGTCGGCTGGAACGACATGAAATCTGCGATGCGCTATGTTGAAGCGACGCCGTTTCTAGGCATGACCCTGGCAACACAACCGCTGATTTGAGATTTTTTCTATTAATAGCGTCACCTGATAGAGAAACCCAATCGTCAGCATCAGGTTTGCCAATGAGCCATCGACCGAGAGAGCCGGTAGGATTCACCTCATCAACTTCTTAACCCCTGACGGAGAGTCAACGATGCCTATCATCAACAGCCAAGTAAAACCGTTTAAAGCCACCGCTTTCAAAAACGGCAGCTTCGTCGATGTGACCGACGCTGACCTGAAAGGCAAGTGGTCGGTTGTCTTCTTCTACCCAGCCGATTTCACCTTCGTCTGCCCGACCGAACTGGAAGACCTGGCTGACAACTACGCCGAATTCCAGAAGCTGGGCGTCGAAATCTACAGCGTTTCCACCGACACCCACTTCGCCCACGCTGCCTGGCACAACACTTCGCCAGCCATCGGCAAAATCCAGTACACCATGATCGGCGACCCAACCCTGACCATCTCCCGCAACTTCGACGTACTGATCGAAGAAGCTGGCCTGGCAGACCGCGGCACCTTTGTGATCAACCCAGAAGGTCAGATCAAGATCGTTGAACTGAACGATGGTGGTGTAGGCCGTGACGCTTCCGAGCTGCTGCGCAAGATCAAGGCTGCTCAGTACGTTGCCGCCCACCCGGGTGAAGTGTGCCCAGCCAAGTGGAAAGAAGGCGAGGCCACTCTGGCGCCGTCTCTGGATCTGGTCGGCAAGATCTAAGTCTGTGAACGCGTATCAAGGGCGGGTATCCGCACTTAAGTAAGCTGCATCCGCCCTCAAAACGCCCGGGCGAGATTCGCTCGGGCGTTTTTTTGTCTGCAATAAACCGAATGAACAGGAAATCGCCCGTATGTTGGACGCCAATCTTAAAGCTCAGTTGAAGTCATACCTGGAACGGGTCACCCAGCCGATCGAGATCGTCGCCTCCCTCGACGACGGTGCGAAATCCCAGGAAATGCTTGCTCTTTTGCAGGACGTAACCAGCCTATCCACGCTGATTACTCTGAACACCGATGGCAATGATGCGCGCAAGCCATCGTTTTCCATCAACCGCCCGGGTGCCGAGATCAGCCTGCGTTTCGCCGGTATCCCCATGGGCCATGAATTCACTTCGCTGGTGCTGGCCCTGCTGCAAGTCGGTGGCCACCCGTCGAAGGCCAGTGTCGAAGTGATTGAACAGATCCGCGCCCTCAAAGGCGAGTTCAGCTTCGAGACTTACTTCTCGCTGTCGTGCCAGAACTGCCCGGACGTGGTTCAGGCGCTGAACCTGATGGCCGTGCTGAACCCGAACATCCGCCACGTTGCGATTGATGGCGCGCTGTTCCAGGCTGAAGTCGATGAGCGCCAGATCATGGCGGTCCCGAGTGTCTACTTGAACGGGGTCAACTTTGGCCAAGGCCGTATGGGCCTTGAAGAAATCCTCGCCAAGCTCGACACCAGCGGTATCGAGAAAGCCGCGGAGAAAATCAGCGCCAAGGATGCCTTCGACGTCCTGGTAGTTGGCGGTGGCCCGGCCGGGTCTTCGGCTGCCATCTATGCGGCACGTAAAGGTATTCGTACCGGTGTGGCGGCTGAACGCTTTGGTGGCCAGGTGCTGGACACCATGTCCATCGAGAACTTTATCTCGGTACAGGAAACCGAAGGGCCGAAACTGGCCAGCGCACTGGAAGCCCATGTGCGTCAGTACGACGTGGACATCATGAACCTGCAACGCGCCAGTAGCTTGATTCCGGCAAAAAATGCCGGTGAGCTGCACGAAATTCGCTTCGAAAGCGGTGCGACCCTCAAGTCCAAGACCGTGATCCTGGCCACAGGCGCGCGCTGGAGAGAGATGGGTGTGCCCGGTGAGCAGGAATACAAGGCCAAGGGCGTATGCTTCTGCCCGCATTGCGATGGCCCGCTGTTCAAGGGCAAGCGTGTGGCGGTGATCGGCGGCGGTAACTCCGGCGTAGAAGCGGCCATTGACCTTGCCGGTATCGTCAGCCATGTCACCTTGCTTGAATTCGACAGCAAGCTGCGCGCCGATGCCGTGTTGCAACGCAAGCTCTACAGCCTGCCGAACGTGGATGTGATCACCAGCGCGCTGACCAGTGAAGTCAAAGGCGATGGCCAGAAAGTCACCGGCCTTGCCTACAAGGACCGCGACACTGGTGAGTTCAAGACCATCGACCTGGAAGGCATCTTTGTGCAGATTGGCTTGCTGCCCAACACCGACTGGCTCAAAGGCAGCGTAGAGCTGTCGCCGCGTGGCGAGATCATTGTCGATGCCCGTGGCGAGACTTCACTGCCTGGCGTGTTCGCCGCCGGAGACGTAACGACTGTGCCGTACAAGCAGATCGTGATAGCAGTAGGCGAGGGCGCCAAGGCTTCGTTGAGCGCGTTCGATCACTTGATCCGCGCCTCTGCTCCGGCGTAATCCTGGGCTGCAAATAAAAAACCCCATGAGCGATCATGGGGTTTTTCTCGTTCCCACGCCCGGCGCGGGATTCTCGTTCCCACGCTCCGCATGGGAATGCATCCGGTGACGCTCCCCGTCACGCAGTGCTTATTACATCGGCGCCGGCTGGATGATCTCCACCCAATAAGCATCCGGGTCTTTGATGAACGCGAGGCTCTTCATACGGCCATCCGTCAGGCGTTTCTGGAAGTCGCAACCCAAGGCTTCGAAACGTTCGCACGCCGCGACAATGTCCGGCACCGAGATGCAGATATGACCAAAACCACGCGGGTCGGTGTTGCCGTTGTGGTAGGCAAAGTCGGCATCGTTTTCGGTGCCGTGGTTGTGGGTCAGTTCGAGAATGCCCGGAATCGACTTCATCCACTGAGTGCGCTCGGCCGCGTCGGCCGGGATCTGGGCCTTGTCCACCAGGGCCAGGAAGTACAGGCTGAATTCGGCTTCCGGGAAGTCACGTTTCTCGACCAGGGAGAAACCCAGGATGCGCGTGTAGAAGTCCAGCGACTTGGTGATGTCCTTGACCCGCAACATGGTGTGGTTGAACACAAAGTTCGCCGTGGCGCTGTCGGGTTGGGCAGTGACGCCCGGGAAGGTGTTCAATTCGTGCAGGCTCATGGGCCCTCCAGAAAAAATGTGAGATGAGCGGTCCATTGGCTTGCGGCCTGCGTCCATGCAGGCGGGCCATGATACGCAAGCCGCACCGGGTGCGCCAAATGTAAAAGCGCGCCCAACCCTTGCAGTCAGCGCGTGCCGGGCCGCACACTTTGCCGCTGGAACCTTGGGTGTTTTTGCAATGATCGAGTTTCGTAGGCCACTGTTGAGTGCTGTGTGCGTGTTGTTGGGCAGCCCGTTTGTGCTGGCCGCCGAGCCGGAAGTCCATTGGCCCAGCGGTTGGCAGGTCGAGGAAGTAGTGCCTGACGGCGAGCTCCTTGCCAAACCCCAAGCAGTGTCCCGGCAGCGAGCGATCAAGAATGATGAAAATGGCGCCACGTTGATGGTGATGGAGTTGACCGGAACGCCGATTGAGGCCGGCCATAAAGTTAATCTTCCCGGCGTGTTGCTGGAGATGCGCAAGTCGATCCAGAAAGACTTTGCCCGTGGTGGTTATCAAAGCGTGTGCAGCAAAATGCACCCCACGACATTGAGTCGTCTTGATGCGCTGGAAACTACCTGTGTGATTACCGAGAACGGTCGACACGTATTGTCGCAAACATTAGTCGGTGCGCTGGATGTCGACAAAGCCTATGTTTTTTCATACGCAGGCCAGGCGCAAGCGTACGAGGCGAGCAAGGAGGAAGTCAGTCTGGTGCGCAACAGTCTGAAACTTTGACAGGTTCAAGCTGAGCGAATTTGAACAATACGAACCCTGAGTTAAGTTCGATTCCGAACCGTTAGAGCAAAAAAAGCCCCGCGTATGCGGGGCTATTTTTTAGTACATGTTTCAGCCACGAAGCCAGGAGTCTACAGTGGCGGCGCCGTACTGCTCTTTCCAGGCTTTGAGGCCGCGGTGGTTGCCACCTTTGGTCTCGATCAGCTCGCCGGTGTGCGGGTTGTGGTAAACCTTGACCACCCGTGCGCGGCGCTGTTTTGGCGCCGCGGCGGCCGGTGCGCCGCCTTTGCGTGGCGCTGGATCGAGGATGGCGATCACATCGCGCAGGCTTTTGTCGTATTTGCCCATCAGCGTCTTGAGCTTTTCTTCGAATTCGATTTCTTTCTTCAGGCCAGCGTCGTTCTTCAAGGATTCCAGCTGGGCAAGCTGCTCTTGAAGGGCTTTTTCTGCTGCGCGAAATTCGGCGAGTCTGGACAAAATATATACTCCAATAATGTAGTTGCTGATATCAACTGCAGACAAAGCTATAAGCCAAGAACGTTAAGCCACGTCAACGAAAAAGACCCTTCTGCGAGTTCTGCACAGGCAGAAAAAATTGTAGTAGTTAATTCATCTCGAGTAAATCATGTCTTTTAAAGAAAGACCAATCTTTCATGGTAGGTGGTACGCAGCTATTCAACGATACCCAACGATTTAATGAATTCATCGCAGGGTAATGGTCGACCAAACAGGTAACCCTGTAGGAAATCCACGCCCTGGGCAACGAGGTATTCACACTGTTGGGCTGTTTCTACGCCTTCGGCAACAATGCCTAGATCCAGCTTGACCGACAACTCTATGATGCTGTCTAGAATATGCCGCGACAGCGCATCCGCACCGATCATGGCGACAAAGCTTTGATCGATCTTCAAGTAGTCGACATTGAAATTGCGCAAATAGCCCAAGCTGGAGTGGCCGGTGCCGAAGTCATCAATGGCGATCATGACCCCCATTTGATGCAGCGCCTCGAACAGGCGGCGGGTGGTCTCGGTGGGTTCGATCAGTTCCCGCTCGGTCAACTCCAGCACCAGGGTGACCTGGCCGGGTGGGAACGCGGCGAGGAATTCCCGGCAGTCCTGCACCAGCGCCATGTCCTGGCAATGGCGGGCTGTGATGTTCACGCCGATATGAAAGCCAGGGCTGAAGCGTGCGGCATGGGGCGCCAATTGCACGGCGGTCTGGCGCAGCAGGGCACGGGTCATCGGCACGATCAGGCCAGAGTCTTCGGCCAGGGGAATAAACAGGTCCGGGCGCACCAGGCCTTCTTTGGGATGCTTCCAGCGCATCAGGACCTCACAGCCGGCCCATTGGCGTGTGTCACCCCGTATCACCGGTTGGAAATACGGGATGAACTCATTGGCTCCCAAGGCGCGTTGTAACTCGTGGGTCGGCGCGGACGAGCGTTTTTGCAGCCAGTGAGCGAGCAGCCCCGCCAATATCCCGAAGAACACCACCAGGCTGAACAGCGCCGGATACCGCGCCTGCATGTAGCGCCAGACTTCACCCTCGGGCATCCCGGCCTCGACACTGTATTGATAGCGCTCGGAAGCCAGGCGTTGTGGCGCCACGGCAAATACCGGCAGCGCGCCTTGATGCACCTTGCCGTCGGCACCCAGCCAGTTCGGGCCGACGTGCAGTACCAAGTGCGCGTAACGGCTGATCAGGCGCAAGGCGTTGGTGAGGTGGTAACCGTCAACCGAGGCAAACGCGCCTTGATCGCCTTCCACCAGGCGATACACCAATAGCGCGGTATCGGGTGTAACGGGGTTGCCATTCATCAACCACAGGCGCCCATCGACATAGTCGTCCGGGTTGACGGGCGATTGGTAGCGACCGCCAAACAACGAACTGCAATAGATGTTTTTCTGCCAGGACAGCGTCGTGGCCCGCACAAACGGCCGGCGCGTGACTTGTTCACGTAGCGCCAACTTGGCGACGCTGTCACAAGGTTTACCGGCCAGCGGCAGCAAAGCTTGGGCAGCGATGGCGGTATTGTCCAGCATCAGGTCGAACTGGCGCACCGCTTCTTGAGCGGTTTGCGCTGTGCTTTGCTCGAGCGTGCGTTCGGCTTGCCAGTAAAGAATTACCACCCCCAACAGAATGGGCAGCAGCCCGCACAGGGTGCTGATGAAATAGCGTGCGGCTCGGCTTCGTGGGCCTTTGACGGTCAGGGGCATGGGAGCAGTCAATCGTGAAAAAGAGAGTGGACTCTGCCGATGATAGATGGCATTGCACGGGGCTGCTCACTTGTTTAACGCCTACTGACCTAGCCGTTCGGTCAGTTGTGGCGGGCACTTCAACTTGGCAACATAAACTTCATTGCAAAACGTAAGAGACTCGGTAGCCCTTAATCCCTACAGCCTCTTTCATAGCCGCTCAGCCCAATTTTGGCGGGAGGGCCGCGTCTCGCCCTTCGATTGATGAGTCATGGCTTGCAACTCTTTCACTGACATTCACGAGGAAGTATCTGTAATGAAAACTATCGCATTGGCCGTTGTATTTCTGGCGGTCACCGGCGTTGCCGCTCTGCCTGCTGTTGCCGCAGACGGCAAGATCACCTTGACCGGTGAAATCACCGGCACCACTTGCAGCATCAGTGGTGGCACGGGCTCTGCGCCCGGCACCAGCCCGGACTTTTCGGTGCCACTCAACAAGGTCCAGGCCAGCGCGCTCAAGGCGCCCGGCCAGACTGCCGGGGCGAAACCCTATTACATCCATGTCGGTTCCTGCCCGAAGGATACGACCGTCGCCGTGATGTATGAGAGCAGCAGCCCCGCGATCAATCCGGCGACCGGTAACCTGGTCAACCAGGCACCCGCCAAGCCGACGCCTGCCACCCTCGTTGAGGTGCAACTTGTGGATGGCGTCACCCACCAGCCCATGGATTTGCGCCTGGGCCAGAACTCCAGCCCCGCGAAAGTCCCGGCAAGCGGCGAGGTGTCGCTGCCCTTTGCTGCCCAATACATTGCCACGGGCACTGCTACGCCAGGCCCGGTCAGTACGCAAGTGCTGTATTCGGTGACGTTCCCCTGATCGAGGCCCCGTTGCCTGGCCGTGCGCCAGGCAAGGACAGACGAAATGCTTGCCCGGACATTGCTAGTGACCCCCCTGCTGAGCGCACTGCTGACCAGTGTCGGGTTGCTGTCCGCCGCTCACGCCGGCGTAGTGATCGACGGCACGCGGCACATCTATCCGCAGCAGCGTCGAGAAATCACGCTGCGCCTGACCAATGACGATCAGCGAGCGCCGCGCCTGGTCCAGGTGTGGCTGGACCAGGGCGACCCGGCGCAAGACCCCACCGGCAGCGACGTGCCGTTCAGCCTGTCGCCGCCTGTGTTTCGCATGGACGCGGGCAAAAGCCAGGTAGTGCGACTGGTGTATACCCAGGACCCACTGCCGGATGACCGCGAATCGTTGTTCTGGCTCAACGCCCTGGAGATACCGCCCAAGGTCAACGTGGCACCGGGCAGCCCGCAAGAGGCCCCTTCGAACCACCTGCAGTTCGCTTTTCGTATCCGCACCAAAGTGTTTTTCCGCCCGGCCCAATTGCCGGGCTCCGCGGACGAGGCGCCCACCCACTTACGCTGGACCCTGCACCGGAGTGCCCAGGGACCGCTACTGGAAGTGCACAACCCATCGGCTTATCACGTGACCTTCAATGAGGTTGCCTTGGCCATGGGCTCGGGCCCGGGTGCTCGCCTGTTACCGGCGGGAGAGGGCATGGTGCCCCCCGGCGGCAGCCTGAAGCTGCCCGTCAAGGATGTCGCACAAGCAATACCCGCCGACGCCCAGGTGCATTTCAAATACATCAATGATTACGGCGCATTCTCCGTGCCGCAGCGTGCTCCCCTGAAGTTCTGATCATGTATGCCTTATTGCAAATACCCGTTCACCGCTTTACGGCCTGGCTGTTTGCCAACCCCAACTTACTGCTGTGGCTGGGCCTGCTCAGTACCTTATTGATGTCGGCAGAAGCCGCGCCACTGGTGTTTGACATCGAGGCGTTCGCCAGCGGGCTGTCCTCTTCGGCAGATATCTCACGCTTCAATACCAGCAACGTGTTGGCGCCAGGTGTCTACCGCGTAGATGTGATGCTCAACGGGCAATCGATGGGACGCCGCGAGATCACCTTCGTCCCCCTTGCCGGACAGGACGACGCCCAGCCTTGCCTGAACGCTGCCGAGCTTGGCCAACTGGGGGTTTCTGTGCAGGCGCTGGCGGATAACACCGAGCATGCCTGCCGGGATTTTGCCGAGTGGATACCCATGGCCAGCAGCCGCGTCGATATCGAGACCCTGACCCTGGATGTCAGCATCCCGCAGATCTATATCAACCGTTCCGCGCGCGGCTCCATTGACCCGTCTGAATGGGACAATGGCATTGACGCCGCGCTGCTCAACTACAACTTCAGTGCCGCGACGGCGACAGCGGGCGCCGGTGAGGATCGTGGCTACCTGGGCCTCAACGGCGGTCTCAACCTGGGCGACTGGCGACTGCGCCATCAGGGTGGGCAGGCGTGGGCATCCGGTAGCGGCCTGGCGCGTTATCAACACACCGCCACCTACCTGCAACGGTCCCTTGCCGCCTGGCGTTCACAACTGACCGTCGGTGACAGCTTCAGCAGTGGCCAGATCCTCGACGGTGTGCGTATACGCGGCATCACCCTGGCCACCGATGACCGCATGCTTGCCCAGTCGCAACAAGGCTATGCGCCTCAGGTGCGAGGCATTGCCGACAGCAATGCAACGGTGACAGTGCGCCAGAACGGCTACACCCTTTACGAAACCACAGTGGCCCCGGGGCCGTTTGTCATCGATGACCTGTACCCCACCGGGTATGGCGGCGACCTGCACGTCAGTGTCACCGAGGTCGACGGCCGGCGCAGCAGCTTCGTGGTGCCTTACGCCGTGGTGCCTTACCTGCTGCGTGACGGTGCCAGCCACTACAGTGTGACCTTGGGGCAGTTGCAGCAATACGGCGTCAGCGATGCCAGCCCGCTGATCTTGCAGGGTACGCTGCAGCATGGCCTGGGCGATCGTCTGAGCGCCTATGGTGGCAGTACGCTTTCCCAAGGCTACGGCCAGGCCAAGGCCGGCCTGGCGATGAGCACTCCGATTGGCGCGTTCTCCCTCGACAGCACCTACTCGCGCACTCAGGTTCGGGGGCTGGGCGTAGTCGGCGGGCAAAGCTGGGGCCTGGCTTATAACAAGAACCTGCCGTTCTCGGGAACGCACTTTGCGCTGGGCGCCTATCGTTTCTCCACGGACGGGTACCTGAACCTGCCTGATGCGCTCAATGTGCGGGAACTGGCCCGCCAAGGCGGGAGTATCAACAGTTACGCGAGGCAGAAAAGCCGCCTCGACCTGACAATCAGCCAGCAGTTGGGCGCAGGCTCGCTGAGCCTGTATGGCAGCTCCATCGACTACTGGGCGGGCCGCCAAGGGCGCCAGACATCCTTCACCCTCAGTTATGCGGCTAATTGGAAGTCACTCAACTGGAACCTTTCGGCGCAGCGCTCGCGTGTCAGTGAAACCCATCAATTGAACGATCACGAGCGCAGCGACGAAATCTTTTTTGGCCGGTCGGCGCAAGCCGGGCGCGTGGATAATCACCTGGTTCTGACACTGTCCATGCCATTGGGCGCAGGAACGCGTGCGCCAACCCTGAGCAGCAGCCTGTCGCACGATGCTGGCGATTCACGCGGCAGCCAGCATCAGGTGGGAATCAATGGTTTGCTGGGTGACACCGGTGAAGCCAGCTACGGGCTGACTGGCAGCCGTGGCACGGGCCACCAGCAAGGCTCCAGCTTCAATGCCTACGCGGGCTATCGCAGCCGGGCTGCGAGCCTGCGGGCCGGCTACGCCCAGGCCCGCGACAGTTCGCAACTATCCATGAGTGCCGATGGCGGGCTGATAGCCCACGAGGGTGGCGTGACCTTCGCGCAAAACCTCGGTGAAGCCTCGGCACTGGTGTATGCGCCGGATGCACAAGGTGCCCGGCTCGGCAGCAGCGGGGCGCGTATCGATAAGCAGGGTTATGCGGTGCTGCCAGCCCTCAGGGCTTATCAGCGCAATGAAGTAGATATCGATCCCGAGGGCATGCCCATGGATGTCGAACTCAAGGAATCGAGTCACGCCGTGGTGCCGACGCTGGGAGCCGTCTCACTGGTCAGGTTCGAGACCGTCAGTGGCCGTGCCGTGGTGATCAAGGCCACTCATCTGGGTGGCAAGCCGTTGCCATTTGCCGCGCAAGTGTTTGACGAGCGCGGCGTCGAAATCGGCGTGATCGGCCAGGCTGGCAAAGCTTTTGTGCGCGGGGTTGCCGACCAGGGGCGCTTGACGGTGCGCTGGAATGCAGGGGCGGCTGACCAGTGCTTCATCCATTACCGTCTGCCGCCGCGCAGGCCCGAGCAACGCCAGGAAAGCGCGGACCAGTTGGTCAGTCAATGTGCCGACCATGGTGATGCGGACGAGGAGCGCAGTTGATGACTCATCGATTGCTCCGCGTGCTGCTTGGCCTGGCCCTGGCGGTGCAGACAGTATTGGCCCATGGGGAAATCGTCATTGACCGCACGCGCATCATTTACCCGGCCAGCGCCGCTGGGGTAACGGTCAACCTGCACAATGAGGCCGACGGCCCGCGATTGGCCCAGGTGTGGATCGATGCGGGGGACCCGCAGGTCGCGCCCGAGTCCAGTGATGTGCCCTTTACGGTGACCCCGCCGATCCTGCGCCTGGATGCCGGCAAGCACCGCGCATTGCGGGTGATGTATCACGCGACCCAAGACAAGGCCATGGCCGTGCCTCAGGAGTTGGTGTACTGGCTGAATGTGCTGGGGATCCGCCCGTCTGTCGACACCGGCAACCAGCTGCAATTTGCCTTTCGCACACGGATCAAGCTCTTCCTGCGCCCGGACGCGTTGCCAGGCCAAGCGCAGCAGGCGGTGGATACGTTGCAGTGGCGCCTGGCAGGCGACGGCCCGGTCCTGCAGGTGCGCAATCCCAGTGCCTTTCATGTGACGCTTTCCAGCGTGTTGCTGACCGTCGATGGCGTCGAGTACCACAGTGAGGCCCCGCCGATGCTGTTGCCGCGCTCGGTTGCCCGCATCGTGCTGGAGGGCCCGGCGCCGTGGGGGCAGGGTACGGTCGCGCTGCGATTTACCACCCTGGATGACCATGGCATGACGCGTACGCACACAGTGTCTTTGGGGCACACGAAGGATTTGGCGATATGAACGGTGTCCGGCAATTTATGTTCAGGTTTTTACAGATTGGCGTGTGCTTGAGTATTTGCGCAGTCGCGATGGACGCACAGGCGCATTTCAATGCGGGCGTCTGTACCCCCCAAGCCCCGGTGACGCTGTTCGTCCCGCCCATCACCCTGCCTGACAACCTGCAGGTGGGCGAGGCGATTGGCTACCCAAGTGGCTATGACTTCGCCGGCAATGGCTTTGTCATGCGGTGCCGCTATACCGACTGGCCATTGTCGCAGCCGGTGTCGGCCAACCTCAGCGTGGTCAATTCGCAGGCAACCGGCATGACGTTCAACGCAAATGGGCTGACGTTGCCCGTCTATGCGACCAGCTACCCTGGCGTCGGGTTCGTCATGATGGCCGGGGATCCGTCCCAGCATTTGAAGGTCATCACCCACACCGGCGTCACGCTGTTGGACACCAAGCACAACAAACCCAATGGCTGGGGCCTGCAAGGGCGCGTGTATCTGGTGGCGACGGGCCCGATCACCTCGGGCACCATCCCTGGGAACACAGTCGCCAGGTATATGCTGACCAATGTCAATATCGAAAGCCCCGGCGCTGCCTCGGTCAACTTTGCCGATACGGTGATATTGCCGCCGAAAAAGCCAACTTGCCGGGTGACCACGCCGTCGCTTGCAATGCCGCTGGGGCAGGTGCCCAGCCGTGATTTCAAGGGAGTCGGCAGCAGCGCCGGCAGCGTTAGTCGCGACATAACCCTGGACTGTGCCGGCGGCACCGGCGGCATCCTGGATGTATGGATCACCGTGACTGACCAGACGGAACCCGGCAACCGCAGTAACCAGTTGTCCTTGACCCGCAACTCGCACGCCCGCGGCGTCGCCCTGCAATTGCTCAGTGGCGATCGGTTGGTAAGCTATGGGCCCGATTCCTCCGGCGTGGGCAACCCGAACCAATGGCAGGTCGCAAACACGGGCAACGGCACCCTGACGATTCCCTTGACCGCCCGTTACGTTCAGACCGCGTCGACCATCAAGCCTGGGACCGCCAACGGCCTGGCCTCGTTTACCCTGAGTTACCGGTGAGCCCCGGGATCAGGGTAGAGCGTTTGCGCCAGTGCGATAAACGCCAGGGTTGCGGGAGAGGCCTGGCGGCGATCCAGCACCGCCAGGCCTATGCGGCGCGGTACGCCCGGCGACAACGGACGGGCAACGTAGCGCTGGTCGGCATCGGCCGGCAGTGAGCCCTGGGCCACGATACTCAGGCCGTCGCCGCGGCTGACCGCCTCCAGGGTAGTGAGTAGCTGGGTACAGCGATAACGCACTTTAGGTTGCAACTGCGCTTCACCAAACAAACGCGTGACCAGCTCTGCTGAGCCTGCCTCGGTCAGGATGAACGGGTCATCGCACAACGCTTTCAAAGGTACCGCCATGCTTGCCGCCAAGGCATGGCCGACCGGTATCAGCGCCACCAGTTGGTCTTCGAGCAGGGCCACGGTGTCGAAGCGTTCCTGCTCCAGTACCACGAAGCCCACATCCACCCGGCGCTGATCCAGCCATTGAATGACCTGCCGGTCCGGCCCTTCGTCTACATGCACCTCGATACCCGGATAGTCCCTTCGAAAGTGGCTGAGAATGGTTGGTAGCAAACGGTTCGAAGCGGTGGGGCCGAACGACCCTATACGCAATGTACCGCGCTTCATCCCGCGGGCATCGGCGGCTTCCTGCTGCAAGGTGTTGGCCAGGCCCAGCATGCCCCGTGCGCGCCCAAGTAACTGCGCGCCGATATCGCTCAGTTCCACCAGGGTCTGGTGCCGGCGAAACAACTCTACCCCCAGTTCCTGCTCCAGGGCCTTGATCGCATGGGACACCGCCGATTGGCTGATGCCCAGGCGATGCGCCGCACTGGTGAAGCCTCGGAGTTCGGCGACCAGGGAGAAGATTTCCAGCTGAGTCAGGGTCATGAGTAAAGCCTTGTTTTACGATGACAGATCATTAGTAAAAGAATAGTCCCATCCTTTCTCACGTTGAGCACATTCTTATGCATGCCCGCGAAGGCCTCACTTACCTGAAGCTGGCGGCTGTCACCATGATCTGGGGCGGGACCTTCGTCGCCGGGCGCTTTCTGGCCGATCACGTGGACCCGCTGCTCGCGGCCTGCCTGCGGTTTATCCTGGCCAGCCTCGCGTTGCTGCTGTTCCTGGCCTGCGCGCGCATCCCACTGGCGCGCCCAACTACAGGGCAAATGGCGCGGCTGGTACTGCTGGGCCTATGCGGCATCTTTTTCTACAACCTGTGTTTTTTCTATGGCCTTCACTACATCAATGCGTCGCGGGCCTCGTTGATCGTGGCATTGAACCCGGCAGTGATCGGCCTGGCGTCCTGGTTGTTGTTCAAGGAGCGCCTGGGCCGGGCCAAGTGGCTGGGTATCGGGCTGTGCCTGCTGGGGGCGGCTGTGGTGATCGTGAGCCGCAATCCCAACCTCATGCAGGGGGCCCGCAACGCTTGGATCGGTGACCTGTTGATCCTGGGCTGCGTAATGGCCTGGGGGGCCTATTCGCTGCTGTCTCGGGAACTCAACCAGACGTTGGGGCCGGTGCAAACCGTCACTTGGTCGGTGCTGTGGGGTACGCTGATGTTGACCCTTGCCACCCTCGCCACCGGTCGGCTGACGCTGCAAGGTTTCAGCGCGCTGCAGCTGGCGCAGTGGTACAGCCTGCTGTACCTGGGCGTGCTGGGTTCGGCCCTGGCCTATATTGGTTACTACGACGGCATCCGGCGAATCGGCGCGACCCGCTCCGGGGTGTTCATCGCCCTCAACCCGCTGACAGCGGTGATATGTAGCGCGTTGCTGCTGGACGAAGCCTTGACGGTGCCGATGCTGGCGGGTGGCGCGGTCATCCTGTTGGGCATCTACCTGTGCAACAAACCCCTTGCGCGGGGCAGGGCAATGGGGATTTGATAAGAGTACGGACAAACCTGGTTACGCTGTGTAGAATCAGTTTACGCATACAAGAATATGGACTTGCGCTCACGCAAGCCTCGGCCGTCAGAGACTGATGACACCATGAAGCTACTTGGCTCCCCCCTCATCTTTGGTGACTTCCTCGCCCGCAGCGTGCGAGGCCTTTCTTGTGCGCCACCCTCCAGCCTCATCCTTGCTTGCAACTAAACAATTGCTACCCACAAGAATGATGAGGCACCGAACATGACCGACCAACTCGACAACCCAATGGGCCTGATGGGCTTTGAATTCATCGAATTTGCATCGCCCACCCCAGGCACGCTGGAGCCGATCTTCGAGATCATGGGTTTCACCAAAGTGGCGACCCACCGTTCCAAGAACGTGCACCTGTATCGCCAGGGCGAGATCAACCTGATCCTCAACAACGAACCCGATAGCCTCGCTTCTTACTTCGCGGCCGAGCATGGCCCGTCGGTGTGCGGCATGGCGTTCCGCGTCAAGGACTCGCAACAGGCCTACAAACGTGCCCTGGAGCTGGGCGCCCAGCCGATCCACATCGACACCGGCCCGATGGAGCTGAACCTGCCGGCGATCAAAGGCATTGGCGGTTCGCCGTTGTACCTGATCGACCGGTTCGGCGAAGGCAACTCGATCTACGACATCGACTTCGTCTACCTCGAAGGTGTTGATCGCAACCCGGTAGGCGCTGGCCTGAAGGTCATCGACCACCTGACCCACAACGTCTATCGCGGGCGCATGATCTATTGGGCCAACTTCTACGAGAAGCTGTTCAACTTCCGCGAAGCGCGTTATTTCGATATCAAGGGCGAGTACACCGGCCTGACCTCCAAGGCCATGAGCGCGCCGGACGGCAAGATCCGTATCCCGTTGAACGAGGAGTCGTCCAAGGGGGCCGGGCAGATCGAAGAGTTCCTGATGCAGTTCAACGGTGAGGGTATCCAGCACGTCGCGTTCCTCACCGACGACCTGGTCAAGACCTGGGATGCACTGAAGAAGATCGGCATGCGCTTCATGACGGCGCCGCCAGACACGTATTACGAAATGCTCGAAGGCCGCCTGCCGAACCACGGTGAACCAGTGGACCAGTTGCAATCGCGCGGCATCCTGCTGGACGGCTCGTCGATTGCCGGTGACAAGCGTCTTCTGTTGCAGATCTTCTCGGAAACCCTGATGGGCCCGGTGTTCTTCGAGTTCATCCAGCGCAAAGGCGACGATGGGTTTGGCGAGGGCAACTTCAAGGCACTGTTCGAGTCGATCGAGCGCGACCAGGTGCGTCGTGGCGTATTGACCGCCGACTGATCCATGTGAGGCCGGGCAGGCTGTTCCGGCGCTTCACGCACAGGCTCCGTATCGAAAGGTACGGAGCCTTTTTTTGCCTGCCAAACAGGTCTGACCGATCTTGTAACAGACAAATCCTCGGGGCAGGGGAACGGAGTCGACATGGCTTCCACTCAGGAGTGACGCAAGAGCTGATCTTCTCCTGTGTCGCAACCTTGCGTTTCGCGAACCCCAATTGTGAGGAAAGACTGATTATGACAAAACAAACTCTGGCGGCTGCAGTGCTCGCTTTGTGCGGCTTCGCTGCCAGCTCCGCGCATGCGGCAGACGGTACCATCACGATCACCGGCTCGGTCAGTGGCACCACCTGCACCATCAGCGGCGGTACCGGGGCCTCGCCAGGCTCAGGCGCCAACTTTCCGGTAGTGCTTGACCGCGTACAAACCTCGGCTCTCAAGGCAGCAGGCGATACGGCAGGCGCCAAGCGCTACTTTGTGTATGTGGGCGGCTCGGGCGGGTGTCCGGACGGTACCAAGGTCGCCGTACGTTATGAACCGACCAGCCCTGGCATCAACCCGGCAACCGGCAACCTGCGTAACACGGCAACGGCGACACCCGCCTCCCGGGTAGAGGTACAAATTCTCGATGGGGCTTCCAACACGCCAATGGACTTGCGCACAGGTAATAACTCGACCGTTGCCACCGTTACCAGTGGTCTGGCGACCTTGCCGTTTTACGCACGCTACATCGCCAACGGCGGAGCGGCAGGCGCGGGCAATGTCACCAGCAGCGTGCAGTACTCGGTCACCTTTCCTTGATGCAGCCAGGCTGATGACCACTGCGTTTGTTGCCTGAGATCCTCGCTCGACCCAGTGGTCGGGCGCAGGACAACCGTTTTCAAGGATTACCTGATGCAGGATTTACTGATGATCTTGAGTCGTCGTGTGGTGCGGGTCGCGCTGAGCCTGGCCTTGGGGATGGCATCGCACACGGTGCACGCGGGAGTGGTTATCGACGGTACGCGACAGATTTACCCCGAGCCGCGACGTGAGGTCACCGTGCGAGTAACCAATGATGACAAACACGCGCCCCGCCTGGTCCAGGCGTGGCTGGACGCGGGTGACGCGCAGGAAGCGCCGACACTGAGCGATGTGCCTTTCGTCCTGTCTCCTCCGGTATTTCGCCTGGACGCCGGCAAAAGTCAGTCCATGCGCCTGTCCTACACCAAGGCACCGCTGCCGACGGATAGAGAGTCGCTGTTCTGGTTGAACGTACTCGAAGTGCCTGGCGCTGCCAGTGAGTTTGACCCCACGCTTGAAGACAGCCAGCGGAATCACTTCAAGTTCGCGTTTCGTATCCGCACCAAAGTGTTTTTTCGTCCGGCGCAGTTACCTGGAACACCCGAGGAGGCGCCTGGGCTGTTGCGCTGGTCCGTGGAACGGGGCGCCCAAGGCAGCGTGATACAGGTGCATAACCCCTCGGCGTATCACGTCACCTTCAACGACATTGTCCTGCTCATGGGCTCTGGTCCCGAAGCGGAAAAACTGTCCCTGACGGAGGGCATGGTGGAGCCAGGAGGCACGTTGAAGGTGCCGGTGCCGAAAGCCGCGAAGGTAATACCCGCCGATGCGCGGGTGGATTTCACTTACATCAACGATTTCGGCGGCTTTTCATCCGCGCAGCCTGCTGTATTGCACCGCTGAACGCGGCCCCTAAACGTTGCTGATGGCAAGCAAACGTACATTTCTCAGCGTCCACTGAAGTCATAACTATGCCTAGTCACATCCAAGTACGGGTGCATCGCTGCGCCCCGATTTTGCCATTCCAGCATCGCACGATAATGCTGGGCGGTTTGATGAGTGCGGCCGTGATCGCCAGCGATGTCGCGCTTGCGTCTGAGTTGAGCTTTGATCTGAACGCATTCTCCAGTGGCCTGGCGTCATCGGTTGACACGTCACGGTTCAATACCAGCAACCAGATGAGCCCTGGCATATACCGCGTAGATATCGTAGTCAACGGCCAGACCCTGGGGCGCAGGGAGGTGGAGTTTGTTGCGGCCCATGCAAAGACCGGGGCGCAGCCGTGCTTGAGTCGTGAAGTATTGGAAAAAATCGGTATCGCGATGGATAAAGTCGATACTGATGCCCATGGGCGCGAACTCTCGAACCCTGCCGCCGCCGGCCAGTACTGCGGCGACCTGGGGCAGTGGATTCCGATGGCATCCAGCACGTTCGATCCGGGTGCACTCGAGTTGGCGGCCAGCGTGCCGCAGGCCTACATGAAGCGTTCCATGCGCGGCTACATTGACCCCGAGTTGTTGGATGAGGGCATTGCCGCCGGGCTGCTCAATTACAACTTCAGTACCAATACGGTCACCGCAGGTGAAGGTGACGGTCGTACTTACCTGGGCCTCAATGCCGGTATCAACCTGGGTGCATGGCGCTTGCGACATCAGGGCGCCCAGGCCTGGGGCAACCGCACTGGCTTTGAGACTTATCAGAACACGTCCACTTATGTACAGCGCAGCATCATCCCCTGGCAGTCACAACTGACCCTCGGAGACACCTTCAGCAACGGACAGATTGTCGACGGGGTGCGCGTGCGGGGCGTCACTCTGGCCACCGACGACCGGATGCGCCCGCAGACGCAGCAAGGTTACGCACCGCAGGTTCGGGGGACGGCCGACAGTAATGCAACGGTCACGGTCAGCCAGAACGGCTACACCATTTATGAGACCACGGTGCCGCCCGGCCCCTTTGTTATCAGTGACCTGCATGCCACCGGCTACGGTGGTGATTTGATCGTCAGCGTGACCGAAGTCGACGGGCGTCGGAACACCTTCGTCGTGCCGTACTCGGTGGCCCCGCAGTTATTGCGCGCCGACGCGACAAAGTACAGCGCCACCTTGGGTAAGGTGCAGCAAAAGGGCGTTGACGCGAAGGGCGCCAACGTCTTTCAAGGCACTTTGCAGCACGGTTTGACCGATGATCTGACGGTCTACGGTGGCGGTAGTGTTTCCAAAGGCTATGAACAGGGAAAGCTCGGTATCGCGTTGAATACGTCCTTCGGTGCGTTCTCTCTGGACACTGCCACCTCCCATACCGAGGTGCCCGATCATGGGCGCCAGTCCGGGCAAAGCCTGGGGCTGGGTTACAACAAAAGCCTGCCGGCCTCGGGTACGCATTTTGCGCTGGGTGCGTATCGGTTCTCCACCGAGGGTTACCTGAACCTGCAGGATGCACTGAATGTGCGCGAAATCGCGAGCCGGGCAGGTGACATCAACAGCTATGCCCGGCAAAAAAGCCGGCTCGACATGACAGTCAGCCAGCAGTTGGGTATCGGCACCTTGAGCTTGTACGGCAGCTCCGTCGACTATTGGGGAGGACAGGAAGGGCGCCAGGTTTCATTCACCGCCAGCTATGGCTCGACCTGGAACAAGGTCAACTGGAACCTGTCGGCACAGCGTTCCAGGGTCCAGGACACGCGACAACTGACCCAAAGCGAGCTCAGCGACGATGTGTTTTTCGGGCGTATCGGCCAACCCGGGCGTATCGATAACCGCTACATGCTCACACTGTCGATGCCGCTGGGGGGCGAATCGCGAGCGCCGACGATCAATACTTCGTTCTCCCGGGACACCGGTGATACACGGGGCAGCCAGCAGCAGGTGGGCATCAACGGGTTCCTGGGCGAGGACACCGCGCTCAACTACGGTGTTTCAGCCAGCCGCGCAACCAGTGAAAGCACGCACACCGGCCAGTTCAACACCTATGCCGGCTATCGCACGGATGCCACCCAACTGCGTGCCGGATATAGCCAGAGCCGCGATAGCTCGCAGCTTT
This sequence comes from Pseudomonas sp. GW823-FHT02F05, assembly GCF_058797315.1. Taxonomy (NCBI): domain Bacteria; kingdom Pseudomonadati; phylum Pseudomonadota; class Gammaproteobacteria; order Pseudomonadales; family Pseudomonadaceae; genus Pseudomonas; species Pseudomonas sp. GW823-FHT02F05. The sequence continues at coordinate 179,562 of NZ_JBXAJM010000001.1, read as the reverse complement.
CGTTTGGCGCCGATGGTGGGGTGGTCGTTCATGCCGAAGGTATCGCGTTCTCGCAAAGCCTAGGCGAAGCCTCGGCGCTGGTGCATGTGCCAGGTGCAGAAGGGGCCAGGCTCGGGGGGAGCAGCGGTGCACGGGTCAACAGCAGCGGGTTCGCTGTCGTGCCCAATCTGACGGCGGTCCAGAATAATACGGTGGAAATCGATCCGGAAGGCATGTCGATGGATGTAGAGCTCCAGGAGTCGACGCGCAACGTCGTACCGACCTCGGGCGCAGTATCGCTGGTCAAGTTCGACACGCTCAGTGGTCGGGCGGTACTGGTCAAGGGCGTCCACGAGAATGGCAGCCCGCTGCCATTTGCAGCACAGGTATTTGATGCGCAAGGGCGTGAGGTAGGCGTGGTGGGGCAGGCCAGTAAAGCCTTCGTCCGAGACATCCCGCAGGAAGGTCGTCTGACCGTCAAGTGGGGCAGCAAAATCGCCGAGCAGTGCGATATCTACTACCACATGCCGCCAATCACCGAGGGCCAACGACAGGCCACTACCGATTACCTTCAGGGGGTGTGCGTGGCAAGCCAAGGGCGCCAGGTTGCGGGGCAGCTATGAGTGAGTGCCGATGGATGACTGTTGCGGCGCATGACTTATTCGATATGACAGAGGTGTTGTTTTCATGACTAGGTTTTCACTTGCCAGCGTGGTGCTGGGAGGATGGATGGTGGCGCTGGAAGCTCAAGCGATCACCTGTGCCCCCGGCCCGGCGGTGAATATTTCCATTCCCCCGATCACGGTTGCGGCCGGGCAGCAAATCGGGCAGGTGGTCGGGTCCGCCAATGGCTATCGCTTCGACAGTCCTCCATCGTCCGCGCTTCGGTGTACCACACGAATTGCTTTAGGGGCACAGGCCAGGCTGGCACTGGTCAATAGCACGCCGACGGGCCGGACATTTTTCGCTAGCGGGCTTTCAATGCCAGTGTATGCCACCAATGTGCCTGGGGTGGGGTTTGCCCTGATGGCGAGGGACCCGAACCGGCCGTTCATGGCCATCAACACGGCAGGTGTCACACTCATTGTTGGAGATGCCAGAGCAAGGCCCATCGTCCTTGGGCTTGATACCCGAATTTATTTTGTCGCCACAGGCGCCATAACGGGTGGCACGATCACCGCCAGAAACATTGCAAGGTATACGATCACCGGCACGCCCATCACCGGCGCTGGCTATTACGCAGTGAACTTCTCCAACGTCACCATCAATGCGCCACGAAAACCCACCTGCAGGGTCTCAACACCTTCGGTCGCCATGCCTATGCCGGCCGTGGCTGCTCGTGATTTTCGCGGCGTGGGCAGCTTCGCCGGCAGCGTGACCCGCAATATCACACTGTCATGTGCGGGTGGCATCGGCGGGGCAACGCGTGACGTATTTGTGACGGTGACAGACCAGACCGTGCCGGCTAATCGCAGCGATGTACTGTCCTTGACCCGTACCTCTATGGCCAGTGGCGTTGCTCTGCAATTACTACGGGGGAACACGCTGGTGCGCTACGGGGCTGACTCCACGACGATTGGGAACCCTAATCAGTGGCTGGTCGGCAGTACTGGCAATGCGACTGTCCAGATCCCTTTGACCGCACGTTATATCCAGACCGCCTCCTCGATCCGTCCCGGCAGCGCGAACGGGTTGGCGTCATTCACAATGAGCTACCGATGAGCAGCGCGCTTTGGCGCGGGGGCCTGGGCGTGCTGATGAGCTTGCAGGCAATCGCCGTGCAGGGCGAAATCGTGATTGACCGCACGCGTGTCATCTACCCGGTTACCGCGCGCACGGTGGTGGTCAATCTGCACAATGAGGCTGACGGTCCGCGCCTAGTGCAAGCGTGGATCGATGATGGCGATGCGATGGCGGCACCCGAGAACAGTGATGTGCCGTTCACGATTACGCCACCCATCGCCCGTATGAACGCGGGTACCGGGCGCGCCTTGCGGATCATGCATGATCAAACGCCAAAACAGGTGGCAGACCGGGAGTCGGTGTACTGGCTGAACGTACTGGCAATCAGACCGAGCGTTGAGGCATCCGATGAAACCAACGCCCTGCAATTTGCCTTTCGTACGCGGATCAAGCTTTTCCTCCGGCCCGCCCAATTGCCGGGAAAGGTGCAGGACGTGGTTCATGCGCTTCAATGGTGCCTAAGCCGAGGGGACGACGTGGGGTTGGAGGTGCTCAACCCCACGGCGTATCACGTGACCTTGTCTGGTGTGGTTTTGACACTCGGTGGTGTGGAGCATCACAGCGAAGATCCGCCGATGGTTGCACCTTATGCTACTGCACGGGTTGCGATACCTGAGTTGCCTAGCGGCGACCTATCCGGCCCGCAATTACAGTTCACCACCTTGGATGATGATGGGGCTACTCAACATCATCAAGCACAGTTGCAGTTTGTCGACTGTTCGTCGGTCAAACCCTACGCTGCCGCACCAGATGCTTGAACCCTTCGAACACCAGCACCATGACCGCGATCCAGATCGGGATGTAGGTCAGCCATTGGCCTGCCTTGATCCCTTCACCCAGCAGCAGCGCCACCACCAGCAACAGCACTGGCTCGACATAACTGAGCAGCCCGAACAGGCTGAACGCAAGCAGCCGGCTGGCGATGATATAGCTCACCAACGCCGAAGCGCTGATCAGACCCAGTATCGGGATCAGCGCATACAAATTGGGGTGAGCATCCATCACTGCAAAGCCCTGTTCGCCGCTTTGCACAAACCACCATGCCACCGGCAGCATCAGCGCCATGTCCAGCCACAGGCCGCCCAGGTGGTCGGTCTTGAGGTATTTACGCACGATAAAGTACAGCGGGTAACCGATGATCACCACCAGCGTCGCCCAGGAGAACCCACCGGCCTGGTATAACTCGTTGAGTACCCCGAGCCCGGCAAAAAACACCGCGATCTTTTGCAGGTAGGAAAGCTGTTCGCCCCACACCAGGCGCCCGGTGAGCACCATGGTCAGCGGCAGCAGGAAGTAACCGACCGACACATCCAGGCTGCGCCCGTTCAGTGGCGCCCACATGAACAACCACAGCTGCACACCGAGCAAGGCCGACGACACCAGCACACCGCCGATCAGCCGTGGCTTGGCCGCGAGCATGCGCAGCAGTTCCCAGACCCGGCGCCACTCGCCGCTGACAAGCATGAACACCGTCATGCAGGGCACGGTGAGCAACATGCGCCAGCCGAAAATCTCCAGGCCACTCAAGGGCGTTAGCAGTGATGTGAAGTAATACATCACGGCAAACAACACCGAAGCCAAGACCGATAACACCACACCTTTAGACACGTTGTCCTCGCGAAAGCCAATTATTGCGCGGGTAGTCTACAGGCGTGCCAATCGACCGGATACAAAATGCCCGACATCGTTGAACCCGGGCGAGGACGAATGCCCCGGCGTGACCAGCGAATCAATGAACGCCTCGTCTTCAGCGCTGATCTTCACCGCCAGCGCCCCGGTGTAGGCGTCCCACTGCGCCTCGGTCCGTGGCCCGACAATCGCCGAGCTTACCGCCGCATTGTTCAGCACCCAGGCGATTGCGAACTCGACGATCCCCACGCCACGCCCTTGGGTGTATTGCTGGATCTGCTGGGCAATGCGCAGTGATTCAATTCGCCACTCGGTTTCCAGGATGCGTTTATCCTGGCGCGCGGCACGGCTGCCGGGCTCGGGCGTGACATCCGGTGCGTACTTGCCGCTGAGGACCCCTCGGGCCAGTGGACTGTACGGCACCACTCCCAGGCCGTAGGCCGCTGCAGCGGTGATCTGCTCGACCTCGGCCTGGCGATTGACGATGTTATACAACGGCTGGCTGATGATGGGTTTATCGACGCCCAGGCGTTCGGCCACGCGAATCACTTCAGCGATGCGCCAACCCCGGTAATTGGACAGGCCCCAATAGCGGACCTTGCCCTGGCGGATCAGGTCACCCATGGCGGACACGGTGACCTCCAACGGCGTGTCGTGGTCTTCGCGGTGCAGGTAGTAGATGTCCAGGTAGTCGGTATCCAGGCGTGCCAGGCTGGCGTCCAGCGCGTTGAACAGACGCTTGCGACTCAAACCGCTGCGGTTGGGCACGCCGTCGGTAGGGCCGAAGCCGACCTTGGAGGCCACCACCCAGTCCTGGCGGTTGCGTGCAATCGCCTCGCCGACGATTTCTTCGGAGCGCCCGCCTGTATACAGGTCCGCCGTGTCGATGAAATTGATGCCCTGGTCCCAGGCCTTGTCGATGATGCGCAGCGAATCTTCGGTGCTGGTCTGTTCGCCAAACATCATGGTGCCGAGGGTCAGAGCGCTGACCTTTAACCCGGACTGGCCCAATGTGCGGTAATTCATGCAAAGCTCCTCACGCAAATGTAAGTGATGCAATACCAGACCCGAGCGCTCTGGAACAAGGCCTGGAGGCATTTCTTCATGTGCGTAGCAAAGTCAGGCAGCGGGCCTGTAAAAAGCGGTGCAGCACTTTCACGCGTTCCGACACTTGCAGGCGGTGCGGGCACATCAGGTTGAACGGCGCGGGTTCGCCTTGCCAGTCGGGTAGCAAGGGTACCAACCGCCCAGCCTGAATATCACGGGCCACATCCAGGTTGGCCTTATAGGCAATGCCATGCCCCGCCAACGCCCAGCGGCGGACAATCTCGCCGTCATCGCTGAGGTAGTCACCGCTCACCTCGACTTCTTGAAGCAACGCCCCCTGGCGGAAATACCAGGTGCTATTGGCCTGGCCCCGGCGCATATAGCGCAGCGTGCTGTGGTGGGCCAAATCTTCGGGCGTATGCGGAGTACCGTGGCGCGCCAGGTAGTCGGGGCTGGCGCAGGCAATGCGATGGTGATCGGGTACCACCGGCAGGGCCACCAGGCTGGAGTCTCTAGGCACGCCAAAGCGCAAGGCGATGTCGACCGTGTCGCGAAACAAGTCGGCATTGCTGTCATTGAGCAACAGTTGCAGACGGATGGTGGGGTGCTCCAGCTTGAACTCATCCAGCCAGCCCAGCAGCACATTGCGACCAAAGTCCGAGGGCGCGGCCAACTGCAATAAACCACTGAGGCTCTGGCCCTGTTGCTTGATGGCGTGCTCGCCGTCCGACAGCGCCTCCAGTGCCACCCGCACACTGTCCAGGTAACGCCGGCCTTCTTCGGTCAGGCGCATGCTGCGGGTGGAGCGGGCGAGCAGGCGGATGCCGAGGCGGGTTTCAAGGCGCTTGAGGGCAATGCTGGCCGCCGCCGGCGTGAGGCCAAGGCCACGGGCGGCGGCCGTCAGGCTGCCGGTGTCCGCGCTGCGCACGAAGACTTCAAGGTCGAGAATCGAACTCATTGATAAAAATCCTTTAAAGATCTTGTCGTTTTACCCGGATTTTTCATCGATTACCAAGCTGGGAAGATGAACGTTCACTTTCTGACCCAGGTAGTTTTCTCATGACCTCTTCTTTGAGCGGTAAAACCATCATCGTCATCGGCGGCAGCAGCGGTATCGGCGCGGCAGTGGCCCAGGCAGCCTTGGCGCGAGGCGCGCATGTGATCGTGGCCGGGCGCCGCTTGGCGCCAGGTTCCGACAACGGGCTGCGTAGCGAGCCGGTGGACGTCACCGACAGCGCCTCGTTAAAGCAACTGTTCGAAACCGTGGGGCGCTTTGACCATCTGGTCTACACCTCGGGGCCTTCGGTGCGGGCCAAGCCTTTGATCGAAACAGACCTGGATGAAGCCCGGGACAACTTCGATGTGAAGCTCTGGGGCGCACTACGCGCCATTCAACACGCGCTGCCCTTTTTGCACGAACAGGGCAGCATCACCCTGACCTCGGGCCAGTTGGGGCGCAAGTTGGCGACAGGGCAGTTCATCAAGACGGGCATTAACGCTGCGACCGAGGCCTTGGGCAAGCAACTGGCCAAAGAACTGGCGCCGCGTCGAGTCAATGTGATCAGCCCAGGGGTGATAGACACACCGGCCTATGCAGGGCTTGGCCAAGAGCAACGTTTGGCAATGTTTGCCAAGGCGGGCCAAGGGTTGCCGGTTGGGCGGGTGGGGCAGGCTGAAGAAGTGGCGGCGGGGTATGTACTGGCCATGGAAAATGGTTTTATGACCGGTGCGGTAGTTGATATCGACGGTGGCGGCCTGTTGTAAATACATGGCCCAAGTGGGAGGGAGCAGATCCCTCCCACGTTGAAGGCGTCAGGCCTTGAGCGTGCGCGTCATCCGCAATGCCAGAACACTGCCGCCCACAATCACCGCCGCCAGCAGGTACAACGCCAAATCCGTAGACCCGGTGGCATCCTTCACAAAACCCACGATATACGGGCTGAGAAAACCCGCCATCTGCCCCATGGAGTTGATCAACGCCAAGCCACCCGCCGCCGCACCCGCGCTGAGCATGGCGGTGGGCACCGGCCAGAACATCGGCAGGCCGGTCAGGGCGCCCATGGTGGCGATGGTCAGGCCGAGAATGGCGATAGCGGGCGTAGTGGCGAAGTTAACGGCGATCACCAGGCCAATGGCGCCCATCAACATCGGTACCACCAAATGCCAGCGGCGCTCCTTGCGCAGGTCGGCGGAGCGGCCCACCAGCAACATGAACACCGCCGCCAATAGATACGGAATCGCGCTGAGCCAGCCAATCACCAGGTTGTCGCTGAAGCCCATGTTCTTGATGATCGACGGCAGCCAGAAGTTGATCGCATACACGCCACTCTGGATGCAGAAGTAGATCAGACCGAATGCCCAGATCGCCGGGTTCTTGAACACTTCGGCCAGGGAGTCGCTGGTGGTTTTCGGCTTGTTTGCCAGGTCTGTGGCCTGGTCCGCTTCCAGTACCGCACGCTCGTGGGGTTTGAGCCACTTGGCGTTGGCGAAGCTGTCACTGAGCAGGAAGTAGGCGAGGGCGCCGAGGATCACGGTCGGGATGCCTTGCAGCAGGAACATCCACTGCCAGCCCGCCAAGCCACCTTGGCCTGCGGCAAAGTGATTGAGAATCCAGCCGGAAAACGGGCTGCCGAGCAAACCGGACACCGGTATCGCCGACATGAACAGTGCCATGATTCGCCCACGGCGGAAGGTCGGGAACCACTGCGAAAGGTACAACACCACGCCGGGGAAGAAGCCCGCTTCAGCGGCACCGGTGAGCAGGCGCAGGGTGTAGAAATGCGTGGGCGTGGTCACAAACAGCAGGCATGTGGAGAGCGTACCCCACACGATCATCATCAATGCGATCCAGCGCCGCGGGCCAAAACGGGTCAGCGCCAGGTTGCTCGGCACGCCGCATAGCACGTAGCCGATAAAGAAAATCCCGGCTCCCAGGCCGTATACGGTTTCACTGAATTTCAACGCGTCGAGCATCTGCAGCTTGGCAAAGCCAACGTTTACCCGGTCGAGGTAATTGAACAGATAGCAGATAAAAATGAAGGGGATCAGGCGCAGGGTAATGCGCTTGTAGATGGCGTTTTTATCGTCATCGCTGGCCAGTGCGGCAGTGGCGCTCTGTGACATGGGATTCTCTCTTTATTATGATTTTTCGCGGTGCGAGGGTAACGTTGACCGCCCTGACAGTCTCGGTGACGTGATGGGCAACTGTCTTTGTGCCGGCGCACAGTCAAGCCATCTTTGCGCTGTGCTGGTGAACAACCTTTTTCAGGAAATTAGCCCCATGTTCGAGCTGGATCATGCCCTGGCGCAGGAGATTGTCGATCGCACCATGGCAATCCTGCCCCATAACGTCAATGTCATGGACAGCCAGGGCTTGATCCTGGGCAGCGGCGAGCCGGAGCGTATCAATACCCGCCATGAAGGTGCCCAGCTAGTGTTGGCCAATGGGCGGGTGGTGGAAATCGACGGGCAGACCGCCAAGCATCTCAAGGGTGTGCAACCAGGCATCAACCTGCCGCTGCTGCATGATCAGCGCCTGATTGGCGTACTGGGTATCACCGGCGAGCCGGATGGGTTACGCACCTATGCCGAACTGGTGCGCATGACCGCTGAAATGCTGGTCAGCCAACGCCACCAGCAAGCCGAACAACAATGGCGGCGCCAGCGTTGCGATGATCTGCTGGCCCTGCTGTTGGCCGACAGCGGCGACTCCCCGCGCCTGGTGGACGAAGCCCAGCAACTGGGGCTCAAGCCACAACTGGCGCGCACGCCATACCTGTTTGAACTGGGCCCGGGCCAAACGGCGGAGGCCCTGAGCGCCTGGCTCGCCAGCCGCTACCCCGACAGTTGGTGCGTCAGCTCTGCGCAGTTTTCCTTGCTGTGGTGCCGACCTGCTGGAGTGCAGGTCGATAACCCCCGCTTGCTGGAAAAGCTCGACGGCCTGGGTTGGAACGTCCTGCGCGTGGCCATCGGCGGGCAAGCGGAGGGCTTGGCGGGACTGCGCCGCTGCTATCGGCGGGTGGGTGATCTGCTTGCTTATGGCCGCGATATCCTGCCGCAATCACGCCTGTTGACGCTCAACCGTTATCGCCTGCCGGTGATGCTGTGGCGTCATCGCAACGACGACGCCCTGGACGAATTGCTCAACCCGTTGCGCAAAGTGTTGGCCAAGGACAGCAACGGGCAACTGCTTGCCACGTTGCGCAGTTGGTGCGAGCACGATGGGCAAAGCCAGGCGTGTGCCGACGCCTTGGGCATTCACCGCAACAGCCTGCGCTACCGCATGGAGCGCATAGCCGAACTCAGCGGCGTAGACCCGCTGACGCTAGATGGGATGCTTGCCTTGTACCTGGGCGTCCAACTGCTGCCCCACCCCCTGTAGGAGCGAGCCTACTCGCGAAAAACGTCAACGATAACGCAGGTTGCCTGATTCACCGCGGCGCGTTCCGGTCTTTCGCGAGCAAGCTCGCGCCTACAACGGGCATTGTAGAAATGAACAACAAACCCGCCCCACACTTGTGCATCGGCCCCGCGTCATTGCCCCAGCCAACTGGCAGCATGGGCGTTATAAAAACCGGAGAAAGCCCATGAAAATCGTGATCGCCCCCGACTCGTTCAAAGACAGCCTGAGTGCCGCAGGTGTCGCCCAGGCGATTGCCGCGGGGTGGGCCGAGGTCTGGCCTGATGCGCACGTGCTTCAATGCCCGATGGCCGATGGCGGTGAAGGCACGGTGGATGCGGTGCTCGCAGCATGTAAGGGGCAATTGCGCCGGCAAACGGTCCGAGGCCCGCTGGGCGACAGCGTCGAAGCGCGCTGGGGCTGGCTGGCCGACAGCCATACGGCGATGATCGAGATGGCCGAGGCCAGCGGCCTGCAACTCGTCGCGCCGGGGCAGCGCGACGCCTGTTCCAGTACCACCTATGGCACCGGCGAGTTGATCCGCGCCGCGCTGGATGCCGGGGCGCAGCGCATCATCCTGGCGATTGGCGGCAGTGCCACCAACGATGGCGGGGCGGGGGCGATGCAGGCCCTTGGCGTGCAGCTATTGGATAGCGAACGTCAGCCACTGCCGGCGGGTGGGTTGGCATTGGCACGCCTGGCCCATATCAGCCTTGAACAACTCGACCCGCGCCTGGCGCAGGTGCGTTTTGAAATCGCCGCCGACGTCAACAATCCCCTGTGCGGCCCCCACGGTGCCTCGTCGATTTTCGGCCCGCAAAAAGGCGCGAGTCCCGAGCAAGTGGCACACCTGGACGCGGCCCTTGAGCACTTCGCTGACCATTGCGCTCAGGTGCTGCCCAAGGATGTGCGCGACGAACCCGGCAGTGGTGCCGCCGGTGGACTGGGCTTTGCCGCCAAGGCGTTCCTCGCCGCCCAGTTTCGCCCAGGGGTCGAGGTAGTCGCTGAACTGGTTGGCCTCGATGAAGCGGTGCGTGGCGCCGACTTGGTAATCACCGGTGAAGGTCGCTTCGACGCCCAGACGCTGCGGGGAAAAACTCCGTTTGGCGTGGCGCGCATTGCCCGGCGACACGGCGTGCCGGTGGTCGTAATCGCGGGTACCTTGGGCGACGGCTACGATCAGATGTACGCCCACGGTGTGGATGCAGCGTTCGCCTTGCCGTCGGGGCCGATGTCTCTGGAGCAAGCCTGTCACGAGGCGCCGCGCCTGTTGCGTGAGCGGGCCTCTGACATTGCACGGGTATGGCGCCTGGCAGCTACTCGCTGACCCCGCGCGCCAGCCGCTCCACCCACTGCTCTTGAAACCCCTGCAGCGCCGCACCGGGTTGCTGCAACTGCACAAACTCAAGCATCGGGTCTAGCACCGCTGTGCGCACGCCGCTCAATTCCTCCAGGGTCGCCAGGCCGCAGAACGGTACATAGGCTTCGCTGTAGCCGCCTTCGTGCACCAGCACCAGGCGGCCCTGACATAAACGATCGGCTGCCAGGCGCAGGGCGCGGGTCAGCAGACGGAACGATTCGCTGTGCAACAACATGCGCGCTAGCGGGTCGACGGCGTTGGCGTCATAACCGCAAGCAACGATGATCAACTCCGGCTCGAAGCGCTCCAGCGCGGGCACTACGATGCGTTCCATGGCGTGTAGATAGGTGGCGTGCCCACTGCCTGGGGGCAACGGAATATTGATGTTGGCCCCCACGCCGGCCCCGCGGCCTCGATCCTGGTCGCCGCTGTAGCCAGGCGGGTAGCAGCCGTCCTGATGCAGCGAAATCGTCAACACATCGGCCCGTTCTTCGAAGATCGACTGCGTGCCGTTGCCGTGGTGCACATCCCAGTCGATCACGGCAACTTTGCCCAATCCGTTGCGGGCCTTGGCGGCCTCGATGGCAATGGCAATGTTGGCGAGAAAGCAAAAGCCCATGGCGCTGTCTGCCAGGCAGTGATGCCCCGGTGGCCGCGACAGCGAATAGGCATTGTGCGCCTGGCCCCTGAGCACCGCGTCCACGGCGGCCAGGGTCAGTCCGGCGGACAGTTGCGCAATCTCGTAGCTGCCCGGCCCAATCGGTGCCTGGGGGCCAAGCTCACCGCCGCCAGCATCGCTCAGGGCCTTGAAACGCTGCAGATAGGCACGGCTGTGGACGCGCAGCAGATCCTCTTCACTGGCTGGCGGCGCGCTGCGCAGTTGTAGTTGGCGGCTCAGTCCGGAGACATCCAACAGGCTTTTCAAGCGGCGCTTGGTCTCCGGTGACTCGGCATGCCCGCTGCCGGCCGGCGGCTGCACCCAGCCGCCCACGGGCAGGGTCAGCGCGTGGGCGCCGGCGCTGTGCCACAGGCTAATTTCGTCGAAGAAAAATGCGGTGGTTGGGTTCATACCGGTTCCAGTTCAGTGGGGGAGTGGGGACGGCTGGCGATGATCATCACCAGCGACAGCAAGGTGATAGCGGCTGCACCGAGCAGCAACAGGCTGAACCCGCCGCTGGCCTCGATCAGGCGGCCGGCGAGCGCTGGGCCGATGGCCAGGCCGCCGCCGATGACCAGGTTGGAGGCGTTCATCAGCTTGCCGCTGTGATCGAGGTCGGCCAGGCAGGCCAGGATCAGCGGCAGAATGAAGGTCCAGGTGAATTTGAACAGCAGCGCCGCCAAGGCAAATCGCAGCAATGCGGGCTGGCCAAGCAACAAGAGCACCGCTGCCGCCATCAACAGGTAGCCCAGCAGCAACAGCACTCCACGCGGCAAGCGGGCCCCGATCAGTGAAGCGCTCGCTGCCCCGGCAATGCCCATCACGGTGGCGATGGCGAGGATTTCGCCGCCGTGCTGCGCCGAAATCCCGGCACTGGCGCCCAAGGCACCGATAAAGGTCCATACGCCCCCCAGGCTGATGTAAAAGGCCAGCACCGCGCCAACCCCCAGGGCGGCTTTCCAGCGTGAACCGGGCAAGACCGGGGCGCGGTTGGCGGGCAACGCAGGGCTACCGGCGGGAAACGCCCGCGCCAATGGCAGCAGCAGAGCCATCAACCCCGCCAGGATCAAGTAGCAGGCATTCAAGCCAAATCGTTCGAACAAACCAGGCAACATCACCAGGCCAAGGGCACCGACGATCAACTGCCCCATCACCCACAAACCATAGACCCGGCTGGGGTTGGCGGTGGTGGCCGCACTGGCCAGGCAGAGGATCATCAGCGAGCCGCCGGCCAGGGCGCTGGCAGCGCGCAACACCAGCAGTCCGGCGTAGGTGTCGGCCAGCATCGACAGCAGGTTGGCGGCCATGAACAGCAGCGCGGCGACCCGGGCGGCGGTGCGCCAGTCGACCCGCTTGAGCCACCACCAGGCGGGCAAGGTCGCCAGGCTCATGGCGCCCAGTTCCACGGAAAACAAGTCGCCAATCCGCGCCGGGCTCAGTTGCCACTGGCTGGCCAACTGCGCGGCCACGGCGGGAGCTGTCATCAGGATGGTCGGGGTGATGGCGGCAAACAGCACGATCGCTGCCAGCCGTGCCGTTATCGCAGGGTTGGAAATGGGCATTTTCAAGCTCCAGGGAAAGGGGTCAGAACACATGCACCAGGCGCAACAGCGCTTCGGTGCCGGCATAGCCATTGGAAGCCGCAACGCTTTGCGAAAGGCTGACCATCAGTTGGTTCTGCCGGTCGAGCCAATGCCCGAGTTCGAAGCCGACTTGGGTGTAGCGCTTGTGGGTGTCGTCGAGGCGGCGGTTGTCGAGGCGCAGGGCGCCACCGTCGGCCTGGATCAGGCGCAGTGCACCGTAAGTGGCGGCGCTGAAGTCATACGAGGCAAAAGCCTGCAGGCGATACAGCGGGGCTTGCTTGAGTTCGCTGCCAAAGTAATCGTCATTGCGGCCATAGAGCTGGGCTTCCAGGTTGGCTTCCAGTACCCAGTTTTCGCCGATGCCGTGGGTGTAGTTGTAGACAAAGGTGGCGCCCCAGCGATTGGCACCGGGAGAGACGTCCGGGTTTTGACTGTGGTACTCACCCACCGGCACGGTGATCAGGCTCAACAAACCGCTATAAGTGCGCGAAGCCGGATCGTTGACGAAAAACAGCGTGCCGCCCACCTGTGGATCGCCCAGGCCGCGCTCGCGGCTGCGCTGGTTGGCGCCGGGAAGGCGTGCGCTGATGTCGGCAAAGGGCAGGATGAATTGCGGCGTGCACAACGTGCCGCAGGCGTCGGTGAAATACACCTGGCGGTAAGCCACGGCGTTGACCCTGAGGTCGGCCTTGCCGGTGCTGTCGGCGGGGCCATGGAAATCGCTGGCACGGGTGGCGGGCAGGTACAGCACACCCAGGCGGGTGCCCGGTGGGGCGGCGAAAAAATCGCGGGCGTTGAGGTCGGCAGCCTGGCTGTCGAGGCTGAACAGGCTGGCGCACAGCACTGTCAGGTTACGTAGGCGCGTTGAAGTCATGGCGAAGCGTCTCGTGTCAGAGGAGGCCGGAAAATGGGCAACAGCAGCCCGTGACCGTAAAAAACGACCGTGGCAAAACCGTGGGAGAAGCGGGCAGGGTCAGTCGGGCGGGGCGTGCACCAGGTGCGCTATGCGCGCCTTGTCCTTGACGCCGAGCTTGGCGTAGATGGCGCGGATATGGTGACGCACGGTGTTGGGTGAGAGGCCAAGGTCGCGGGCCACTTCCTTGTAGGTCTTGCCCTCGCCAAACCCTTGGGCTACGTCGTTTTCCCGTGGGCTGAGCTGGGGCAGGGCGCGGTTGAGGCGCGCGGCCAACAGCAATTGGTCGCCCACCGGTGACGCCTGGATATGGATGCGCTTGCCGTCATGCCCGCGCTCATCCAGCAACACCGGCAGGGTGGGGCCACGCCATTGCGGCCATTCGCTGAGCAGCAGGTCGACAAAACCGCGCTCGGCGCATTGCAACACACCCCGTGGGTCACACACCGCCAGGGCCAGATTGCGCGGGCTGGCCAGGGTTTCACGCATGGCCACCAAGGTGCGGATCTGGTTTGCCGAGACCGCCGCCACCAGATGCAGCATCAGGTTATTGAGTAACTGGCAATCCTGCGCGTTGAACGTGGGCGCAGTGGGCTGGCGGTAGAGCGTCAGGTGGTGGCTGAGGTGGGTTTGCGGGTCGATATGGATCACACACAGCAATTCACCCAGGCCGTGGCGTTGCCCCAGCCAATTCAAGGCGCTGCCGTTGGCGGGGTCGCGCATATCGATAATTACTGCCTCGCCAGGCGAGGCATGCACCCGTGCAACGGTAACGTCCAGATGGCGGATCGACTGCCAGTCCGCCAGGTAGTCGGGTGGCAACTGATAGAGGTAGCTGTTGTGCTCTTGCGGCAGACCGTTGATGACAGCCGAGCGTCCCCACCAGGCACTGTCGAAGGCCAGCAATTGGCTGACGCGTGCCAGGGCATGGCGCTGGAAGTGTTCGATGTCCTGATGTTGGGCCAGGCGTTGCAGGTCCAGGGTCAGGGTGCTGAAGGCCTGCAACAGGCCCGAGTGATCAAAACGGCTCATGGGTGTTCCTCTGTGGGACTTTTTTTGTTGTTCTCGTCACAGGGTGAAGGCCGAAGCGTCGGGTTGACGGGGCAGGGCCTGGGCAGAGTATCGGCGCTGCGCATATGGATCGCCATCGTTCAGATGCAGGATGGTGCTGGTCGGCCAGTGGGAAAACTCCCGGCTCGTCAGCCAGGCGCTTAGCCTCTACACTGGCCCGCCACTTGTCTTTCAAAGGATGAAATGCAATGCACCCACCTGAACCGTCTATCGTGATCCAGCGTTTTACCGAGGCCCACCTGGAGGGCGTCGCCGCGCTCTACAACGAACCGGCTGTTTGTCGTCAGGTGCTGCAAATGCCTTTTCAGTCTGTTGAGATGTGGCGCAAGCGCCTGGTGATGGATAACGAGCGGCGCCTGCAGTTGGTGGCGGTGAAGGGCACTGAGGTGATTGGCCAATTGGGGCTTGAGCAGTACTTGCGTGTACGCCAGAGCCACGTTGGCTCATTGGGGATGGGCGTGGCGCCCGCGTGGCAGGGCAAGGGCGTCGGTTCGCGGCTGTTGGCGGCCGCGTTGGAGGTAGCCGACAACTGGATGAACCTGCGCCGTGTGGAGCTGACTGTTTACGCGGACAACGAGCCTGCGCACAACCTGTACCGCAAGTTCGGCTTCGAAGTGGAAGGGCGGCTGCGCGATTACGCCCTGCGCGACGGTATGTTTGTCGACACCCTGAGCATGGCGCGCCTGCGCACGTCGGCTTGATCCTGTAAAACTGTGGGAGCTGGCTTGCCCCAATGCCAGTCAGTTAATACAGAATCGGTAACTGTGGCGAGGGAGCTTGCTCCCGCTGGGGCGCGAAGCGGCCCCAAAAATGGGACTGCTACGCAGTCCAGCGGGAGCAAGCTCCCTCGCCACAAGTCACTGGTTGTCTGCTCTAGCTCTTAACTGACTGGCATTAGGGCAAGCGCGCGAAGGCGGAGTGTCAGTCACTGAATCTACAATTGAACCACCGCTATCGCAGGCAAGCCAGCTCCCACACGGGTCATGCATTACCCACAGAATCAGCGTCTGGTACAGATCCCCTGTGGGAGCGGGCTTGCCCGCGAAAGCGGGCTGACAGCCCGCCAGGATGTTGGATCAGACCGAGTACATACCCGTTATTCAGGTAAGGACCACAAAGTTGTGTCGATACCTAAGCCTCTAAGGCAAACCCCACTGCGGCCTGCGCATGCAACGCGGTGGTGTCCAGCAGCGGCAGGGCGCTGTGTTCGGGCTGGATCAGCAAGCAGATTTCCGTACAGCCGAGGATGATCGCCTGGGCGCCTTGTGCAGCGAGTGCCTGGATCACCCGCTGATACACCTGGCGTGACGCGTCACTGATGATGCCCACGCACAGTTCTTCATAGATGATTCGGTGCACCTCCTGGCGTTCATCCGCGTCTGGCACCAGCACGGTAAGCCCCTGGGCGGCAAGGCGGGACTTGAGGAAGTCCTGCTCCATGGTGAATGCGGTACCCAGCAAGCCTACCGTCAGGGTCCCGGCCTCCAGAGCCGCCGCCGCCGTGGCATCAGCAATATGCAGGAAGGGGATCGATACCGCCGCCTCAATACGCGGTGCCACCAAGTGCATGGTGTTGGTACACAGCACCACACAATCAGCGCCCCCGGCCTGCAAGCGCCGTGCGGCATCTTCCAGGATCAGCGCGGCATCGTCCCAACGCCCGGCATGCTGAGCCTGTTCCACCGGGCCGAAGTCTACGCTGTACATCAACACTTGCGCCGAGCGCAGCGGGCCAAGACGGTCGCGCACGCGCTGGTTTATAAGGCGGTAATACTCGGCGCTGGACTCCCAGCTCATGCCGCCGATAAGGCCGATGGTGCGCATAGGGTGCTCCTGAAAAAGGATAAGCCTTCACCTTATCCACTCGAGGCTGATAAGTCATACGCAGTTGCCGACCCATTCACCGGAGCAGTTCAAGAAGCGTGGGTGATCCGTCATTGTTCGGTATTGGGCGACTCGTCCATACCTGTGAGAAATGACAGTATATTTTTCTGAAAACCCCCTATTTAATCAGCACGAACGACCGAGCAGCCCCTGAGCGCTCATGATGGCGACGCTCCGTTTTCCCCTACGCCGAAAGACCGCCATTGCCGGGTGACCTTCGGATACCTCTCACATCCTGTGTTTTTGATTTCAAATAAAGTCAGCCCTACTGAAAGTTTGATTCCAGAGGAGCTTTTCATGGCAGCGCAACACTGTGAAGGCGACACCGATACCCGCCACAACAGTCATTCGTCACCGGCGCCGCTCACTATTCCCGATATCCAGCTACCTTTCGCCGTTGCACCGCCGCGTGCCGACACTGAACGGTTGCGTACGCATGCGCTTGCTTGGGCGCAGCGATACGGTTTGATCGGCAGGCGTGGCGCGCATCGGTTGACCACCACGGCACTGCTCGACCTGGGAATAGCATTGTGCGGGCGGGCGCCCACGCACCGAGCGCAGACTCTGGTGTGCTGGTACCTGTGGGCGCTTACGCTGGATGACCGTATTGATGACGGACCCTGGGCGGAAAACGGCGCGCTGGAGCATTTCATCGCCGCCGTGCAGGCATTGACCGACAGCGGCGATGCTGTGCCGTCAGGTGAACGCGGCGGGTTCGAGGACCCGATGCTGGCTGTTCTGGTCGACGACTTGTGGCCCGAGACCCAGCGTTGGGGCAGCGGGCCTTGGCGGAAGAGGCTGGCGGGGCATTTGGTCCAGCATCTGCGCGCGCAGGCGGCGCAGGTACGCATGCGAGAAACCGATACGGCGCTCGCCTTGGCTGAGTATCTGCCGTTGCGCCGGGATTCCTTCGGCGCCCTGTTCTTTTTTGATCTGATCGATGGTGCCGAAGCCCTGGACCCGTACGAGCATCCTGCGCAGGTGGAAACGTGGAGCAGGTTGCGTAAGCACGCTGCCGATATCATCGCGTGGACAAACGATATCCACTCGGTTGCCAAAGATGTGGTGTGTGGCGAGCGCTTCAATCTGGTGTCGATACTCGCGCACACCGCTGGCCTGGACTGGCCTGGCGCGATAGAAGCAGCCCATCAGATGGTCAACACGGCAGTTGCTCAATTCACGGCAGCCGCTACCGAGCATGCCCATTACCCGCCGTGCGCTGCGACCGATCCGGACCGGTTGCGTCAGGTTGTCCGGGCGGCGGGGGACTGGCATCGCAGCGTTTCGCGCTATCACCTACAGGCCGATGGCTGCGCGGTACAGCACAGCCGACAAGTGGACCTGGCGCTGACTCCGCCGACCCTCAAGTCCCGCCAGTTCGAAATCGACCCGTACCCCTTGTATGAGCGTTTACGCACCACACTTCCGATCGCGTACGACGAGCCCACCGATGTGTGGCTGGTCAGTCGCTATGTGGATGTCAAAGCCGCGCTGACCCACCCAGGGGCAAGCAATCGCAACTACACCTGGCAGATTGGGCCGCTGCTGGGGCACACCATTGTGACCATGGACGGCTGCGAACACGCCCAGCACCGAGCATTGCTCACCCCGTCGTTTCGCAGCAAGGCGCTGGTGGCGCTCGAAGCGTCTGTCACCGCAGTGACCGCAGACTTGCTGGCGCGTATGCAGGGCCGGCCTCAGGTCGACCTGATTGCCGATTTCACCGCTGCGCTGCCGGTGCGAGTGATGGCTCATGCATTGGGCCTCCCGGCACACACACGAGAGGAGGTGGAGCGGCTCAAGCGTTGGTGTGCCATCGGCTTCGCGTACATGGGCAACTATCGTCAGGACCCAGCACTGTTGACCGGCGGGTTATCCAACCGAGACAGTTTTTACCACTTTATCCAGCCCTACATCGACGCTCGGCGTATAGAACCCAAGGACGACTTGATTTCACAACTCCTGGCGGCACGCATTGACGACCAGCCGTTGTCCGAGTCCTTTGTACGGTCCTATTGCGCGATCCTGATGACGGCAGGCAGCGAGACCAGTCACGGCGCCCTGGCGAATCTGATTGTCAACCTGTTGAGCGAACCTGGCGTGAAAGAGGCGGTGATCGCTGATCCAGCACTGATGGACAACGCCCTCACTGAAACCCTGCGACGCAACCCGCCATTGCAACTTGTGCTGCGGGAGGCGACTGAACCGCTGCAACTGCCCTCGGGAACAATTCCGGGTGGCGCAACCCTGGCCTGCCTGATCGGTTCAGCCAACCGTGATCCGGCCCGGTTCAGCGACCCGGACACCTTCAATATGTTGCGCGCCGAACAGGCGACCAGCCATTTCGCTTTCGGAGCGGGGCGCCACTTCTGCCTGGGCTCCATGCTCGCCCGGATGGAGATCACGATCGGTGCGCGCATGCTGCTGCAGACCTTTCCCAACCTGCGCTGGGCTCCGGGGTTCAAGCCCGAAGAGCGCGGGTTTCTCAATCGCTGCCCTGATCAATTGGAGGTCGTGCTTTGACCACATCTGTTTCCACCGAGCAACCCGGCTACACCCGCAGCTATCTCGCGGACCAACACGCAGGCCAATTGGCGAGGTTGCAAACCCTGGAGCGCGCCTTTGACCCGTTAAGCCATAAGGTTTTTGAACGATTGGATCTGCCGGACGCGCCCGCCATCCTTGATCTGGGCGCCGGTGCCGGATCGCTCGCCGGCTGGTTGAGCCAGCGATATCCCGACGCAACGGTTACCGCCACGGATATCGATACCCGCTTCCTGGTCGATATCCCCGGCATCAAGGTGATGACCCACAATGTCACGACCGATGATTTTCCTGCCGCATCGTTTGACGTGGTGCACGCCCGGGCGTTGCTGTGCCACCTCACTGACCGCGAGGAGATAGTGACGCGAGCCGCCACTTGGTTACGTCCCGGAGGCTGGTTGGTGATCGAAGATGTGAGCCTGCAACCGAGCCTCAGAACGACGAACCCGTTGTTGCGCAAAGTAGCCCAGGCCGGAATCACACTGTTGGAGCAGTCCATCGGGTCTGACATGTTCTGGGCCGATCGACTGCCTGATCGGCTACGTGACCGGGGGCTTGTCAACGTGGGGCATCGCACCCTCGAAGGCCGAATCGGCGACAACAGCCCGGCAGATGCCTTCTGGGCGGCAACCACCGCGCAGGCAGGGCCTGCATTGTTGGAGCTTGGGTTACTCACCCAGGCTGATCTGGATGCCATGGTCATGCTGCGTGCCGATCCAGCGTTCACCGACGCCGCGTTGACCTTGGTCAGTGCCTGGGGACAAATTCTTTAGCTCGATACTGTGTGGCGTGCGCGCCTCATTGCACAAAAGGAGATCCAGCATGATCCACGAGGTAGTGTTAGTCGACGCACAGGATGTACAGATTGGCGTGTGCGATAAACGCGATGCTCACCTGGGAGCTGGGCAGCTTCATCGCGCTTTTTCAGTGCACTTGATTGACAGCCGTGGGCGTCATCTGCTTCAGCGTCGGGCGGCGGATAAAATGCTCTGGGCAGGTTTCTGGTCGAATGCCTGCTGCAGTCATCCGGCACCTGGAGAGACTATTCTGGATGCCGCCTCTCGTCGTCTGCGTGAAGAGCTAGGCGTCTGGGCTTCGTGTCGAGCTCTCTATTACTTTGAGTATCATGCTTTGTTTGGCTCGATCGGCGCCGAGCATGAACTCTGTCATGTGCTGGTTGCTCAATCTGACGCTGAGGTCTCGCCCGTCCCAGAGGAAGTCAGCGATATCAAGTGGCTGACCCGCGCCGAAATAACGGCCCAGCTTGCAGAGCCCCGAGCGCCATTCACGCCCTGGTTTCGGATGCAGTGGCAGCGCCTTCTATCAGAGCATCCTTCGTTCGATGCGCCCAGGGCCGAGGCCACGCTCCCACCGCTGGGTCGCGGAGCATGAGGTAGATAGGCGTCGGCTGCCAGGTGAGTTTTTGGAACTGTTTTGCGTAGGAATACCACTGATACGCAGGTCGCCGGCCTGCCGTCAGGCGAGTAGACAAATGCCAAGTTCCCATAGGACTACCTCATGAATATTGATCCGAACATTGCGTTGGCAAGAGCATGCGCCACCAGCGTTGCACACAGGACTGTCGTTGAAATTGCTCATGCTGACGACCGCGGCGATAAGATTAAACATCGCCAAGTTTCATTGTCCATGGACCAAGTATTAAAAGGGTCAAAAGGTGCAGCCGGATTTGCCGGTTCACTGGGTTCCGGGGACCCTGCGGAGGTGACGTATGAGTTCGCCAATCGTCCCGAAACGGGGGGCACGACCAGCCAGTTCACAGAAGCACAAAAAGGCGTGATCCGTGAGACCCTGAATAATTTCAGCGATACTGCAAATATTCGGTTCAAAGAGTCTGTCAATGCACAATCCCATCATATGCAGATCAAGGTTGATGGCGGTAGCTTCAAGTGGCAGGCCCCCTGGTATACGCCCGTGTCCGATGACGAGCCCGGCAAGGTGCAGGTATCGCTGAACCAGCGCCATGCCGATGAGCTGGTAAAACCCAATAGTTTTGGGCGTCACATCATTGCAAAGGCTGTGGCCTTTAAATTAGGTCTTCCTGACCCAGCGTCTGCAGTATCGAGAAGCAACTACGCGGAAAATACGTCGGCTTACACGGTAAGGAGTCCTTTTCTGGAAACCCGCTCAGACCATCGCTTTAATAAGTTCCATGGTGATAAGACTCAGTATTCAAGTGCGCTGATGATGGATGATATTGCAGTCACGCAAGATAAATTTGGTGCGAACCTCCAAACGCGGACCGGGGATACGACGTATGGCTTTAACTCCAATGCTGATCGTGACGTATTCAAACTGCAGTCGAGCGACGACTTGCCGGTGTTTTGCGTGTGGGACGCCGATGGTAATGACACCTTCGATTTCTCCGCCTTCAGGCAAGATCAGGTTCTCAACTTGAAATCGGGCAGCTTCTCTAATGTTGGGGGAGGCCTAGGCAACGTTTCGATCGCCAATGGCGTCACCATCGAACGGGCTATTGGCGGTGCGGGCAATGACATTTTAATTGGCAATGACGTCGGTAACGAACTGGAGGGCGGCGAGGGCGATGACATTCTTTATGTCAAGGCGAACTCGGGTTTTAACCGGCTGACAGGCGGGCCGGGTAAAAATACCTTCGTTATCGGCGCGAACGACTCATCTGCCAGCTTCGCAAACACCGTAATAATGGATTTCGTCAGCGGCAAGGATAAATTGGATATTTCAGCCCTGCGCGCAGCCCACCCTCGACTCACCTTCACCCACGAATATTATCGCAGCCATAATCTCACCTTTTTGCGTTTCGATTTCGATGGCGACAAAAAAGAAGACTTCATGGTGAACATATATGGGCGAATCGCGGATTCCGATTTCCGCTTCTGACCTGAATGTTTAACGCATGTACTGGCTGGCGCCGAGCGAAATCAGGTGTGCTGCCCAAGTATTGGCTATACCTATAGCTCATTCTTACGATGATGGTCGCCAGGGAGTTCACTAATGAAGCTAAGGCTAATAATCGGCACAGTGTGCGTCGCCTCGCTCGGTTTGGTTGGTTGCGCCAGCAAAGTGGTACAACCGAATGAATATTCAGGGTTCCTTTCCAACTACAGCCAGCTCAAGGAAGCCAAGTCACCGTCGGGGGCTGAGGTGATGCGCTGGGTTGATCCACAGCTGGACCTGAGCCGCTACACCGCGGTCTACATCGAGCCTACCCAGTTTTACCCCAAGCCCCAGGCCACTTCCCGAATTCCCGAGAGCACGTTGCGGGGCATCAATGACTATTACAACCAGGCGCTCAAGCGCGAGCTGGGTCAGTCACTGCCCGTGGCCAATGCCCCAGGCCCAGGGGTAATTGTTGTGAGAGCGGCGATTACCGCCGTGAGCAGCAAGACCGAGAGTCTCAAGCCATATGAGTTTATTCCCGTCGCCCTGGTGGCTGCGGCAGTGAGCACGGGCACCGGCATTCGCGACCAGGAAACCACCCTGGGCACCGAGGCGCAGTTCATCGATGGCGCCACTCATAAAGTGCTGGCCCAAGTGGTGCGCAAAGGCACCGGCAAGCCTCTGGCTAATGACTCCCAAGTGATGAAGGCCGACGATGTAAAAAGCGTCATCGACGGTTGGGCGTCAGACCTGCACCAGTCCTACGTGAAACTGAAAAAACACTGAGTCAAAAAAAAGCGCGGCGGGTCATCGCCCGTCGCGCTTTTTTTATTCGCCGAGCTTATTTAAGCGGCGTCAACGCTGGTAGCTTCCACTGGCCGCTGCCAACTTCAGGCTTGGGCAGGTAAATGCGCAAGACCGCGTAAAACGGGCCGGGTGGGGCCGGCAACCAGTTGCTCTGCTCAGCCTTGGGAGGTTCGTGGTGCTGCAGCGCCAGGGTCAAGCCACCATCGGCATCGAGCTTGAGGGTGGGCAGCATCTGCGAGTTGATCAGGTAGCGCTTCTTGTGATTCGGCACCAGCAATTTGGTCTTTGCGTCATACATCGTCAGCGACCAGAACGCATCAGCCGGCGGCAACTGATCCTTGGCAAAATGCACGGTGTAGCTGTGGCGTGCACCATTGGCCGGCTTGCCCTCGCTGTCAATGACGTAGCTCAAGTGCGCGGCTTCATCACTGGAGTTGCCGAACATCCCCAGCTCGGCACCGGCGTAGCGGTACAGGTAGTTGTTTTGCAGGTGATCGCGGCTGCCGTACAGGTCTGCGCCGGTTACTTGGTGGGTGTCGACCTTGGCCTTCTTGAACGCGGCGAATTCTGCGCGGCCATCGGCGATGCCGTCTTCCAGAGCCTTGCGCTGCTCGGCGGTCAACTGGTTGACTTTGAACGGCGCGCCCGGCGCAATACCGATCCTGGCAAAGCGCGCCAGCAGGTCTTTTTCATTGTCCTGGGGCGCGGCGAAGGCCAGCATGAAGTTCAGGTAGCGAAACAGCTGCGGGCCTTCGGTCATCGTCGCCATCGGCTTGGGCCATTGGATCTTCGGCACGTTGGCGGGGGCGGGTTGCTTCACATAACTGCTCAGCGCCTGCACCTTGTAGCCGCTCTGGATCTGCTTGACCTTGCTCAGGTCTTTGTCGTCAAACAGTTGAGTGCGGTAAAGGGCGTAGGCGATGTTGCTTTCGCTGTAGACCACACGGTCGATGTCCACCGGCTGCTGACCTTTCCAGTCTGGCCCGGCGATCATGTAGTGGCCGCCGTTATTGCCGGTACTGCGGGTGCCCAGGTAGGCGAAATTTTGCGTATAGAGGTCGATCAACTGCACCGAGTAATAGCGGTTGTCTTCAATCTTGGGCAGGGTCAGCACCAGCGGCTCTTTGCGCAAGTCCATCCACACGAACGAGTAGGGCGTGTCGACGTTCGGGGTGGTAACTGCGTTGTCCTTGGGGGTGAGCACCTGGGCGCTGTTTTCGATACGGTTGAACGGCGCCTTGAAGTGGGCACCGCCTTTATCAACGGCCTGGGTGTAGAGCGTCTTGTACATCTGCACCACCGGGAAGCCGTACAAGTAGGCTTCCTTGGCAATGGCCCTGGCTTCGCTGGGGCTTGCGGTGAAGTCAGCCCAGGCGCCGGAGCTCATGAGTATCGAGAGGCTCGCCAACAGCAGGCGCGTCGGTTTTCCAATCATGTTGTTGCGTCCTTCCTGAGTGCTATCTGAGAGCGTGGCGTGAAGGCGCTGAGTTTCCTGTTTTATTGGCCGGTCGTCACGTTAATCTCTGCAAAGGACCATGGGGAAGGGGCGTTAGAGCATGGATTTGACTTTGTCACGCAACTGATCGATCGAAAACGGCTTGCCAATCACCTCCATACCCTCGGGTACATCAATGTTTTCGGCATAGCCGCTGGCAAACAGGATAGGCAGGGTCGCGCGCAGTTCGCGGACTTTGTTCGCCAGTTGTTTGCCGTCCATGTCGGGCAGGCCAACGTCGGTCATCATCAGGTCGATGATCTTGTCGGTATTTTGCACTAGCGCCAGTGCTTCCCCAGCATCCGCGGCTTCGAGCACCGTGAACTCCAACTCTTCGAGGACATCGACGATCAGCATGCGCACGATGGCGTCGTCTTCGACTACAAGGATGGTGGAGGTGTGAGACATAGTGGACTTTCCTGAACAGTGAGAGCGCTGGGCTTAAAGGCAACTAGATTGTGAGTAATAACAATGCCAGCAAGTTCCGAAGCAATTGCTGGCATTGTGACCTTAGCGGCGCAAAAAGTCCCGTCCGCTTGCGTGCTGACTCACCAAGGTGCAGGCGCCATGAGCTAGACCGCATCCGCTGCCAATCAACGCACAAACATAGCGTTGAGCGACGTTATTCGGGCAAACTTGCGGTTTTCCCGCATTTGGCCAAGGCATGCCCATGACACCCGCGTCGTCCGTCGATGAAAAAAGCTTTCGTACCTTGCTGAGCCGTAACGTGGCCCTGCCCTTGGGCGTGGGCGTGCTCAGCGCGGTGTTTTTCGTCTGCCTGATTACCTATTTGCTCTCGGTGATCCAGTGGGTGGAGCACACCGACCGCGTCATTAACAACCTCAATGAGACGTCCAAACTGACGGTTGACCTGGAAACGGGTATGCGCGGGTTCCTGATCACCGGTGACGAGCACTTCCTTGATCCGTACGAAGTGGCCAAGCCGCGGATCATTGCCGACCTGCGCAATTTGCAGGATCTTGTGGCCGACAACCCGCAGCAGGTCGACCGACTCAAGCGCTTGGAAACCTTGCAAACCGAATGGAACAACTACGCACAGTCGATGATTGAGCTGCAGCGCAACAGCGGTGATTACCGGGGCGCGGTCAAGGCGGGCCGGGGCAAGCGGCTCACCGATGAAATTCGCAAGGAATATGAGGACGCGGTGGCGATGGAACAACAGTTCCGTATCACCCGTAACGCAGAGGTTACCCGCACGACGGTGATCAGTGTCACGTTGTACCTGGCGTTTGTACTGGGGCTGAGTGGTTTTCTGGCCTACATCGGCAGGAAGAATTTAATTTCACTTTCAAAGAGTTACAGCGCAAACCTCGCGTCACAACAGAAGATTGCACGGCGCCTGGAGCAAACCGCCTGGCTGCGCAATGGCCAGACCGAGCTGGCCGAGCAAGTGCTGGGCCAACTGACCCTGAACATGCTGGGACGCAATATCCTGCAGTTCTTCGCCCAGTACATGGGCTCGGCCGTCGCGGCGCTGTACGTGCGCGAAGAACACGGCGGCCTCAAGCGTGTGGCCACGTATGGCTTCTCCCGCGAGCAGGAACAACAGGAACAGTCGATCTACAGCGACGAAGGCATCGTCGGGCAGGCCGCCCAGCGCGATCGCCTGATTCGCCTGGACGATGTGCCGGTGGATTACTTCAAGGTCAGTTCCGGCCTCGGTGAAGGGGCCGCCCGCAGCGTATTGGTGGTGCCAACCAGCGATGATGACCGTGTCAATGGCGTGGTCGAGCTGGGTTTCCTGCGCCCGCTGGATGAGCGTGATATCGAACTGCTGGAACTGATCGCCGGCAATATCGGCACCTCCATCGAAGCCGCGCGCTATCGCCAGCGCTTGCAGGAAGTGCTGGCCGAGACCCAGCAGCTCAACGAAGAACTGCAAGTACAGCAGGAAGAGCTCAAGACCGCCAACGAAGAGCTGGAAGAACAGTCGCGCATCCTCAAGGAGTCCCAGGCCCACCTGGAAACCCAGCAGGCTGAGCTGGAGCAGACCAACGAGCAACTCGCCGAACAGACCCAGACCCTGGCCGAACAGCGCGACGCCATGGACCGCAAGAACATCGAGCTGAACCAGGCCCAACTGGAGCTGGAAGACCGCGCCGATGAGCTGCAGCGTTCCAGCAAGTACAAGTCCGAATTCCTTGCCAACATGTCTCACGAGCTGCGCACACCGCTGAACAGCTCGCTGATCCTGGCCAAACTGCTGGCAGATAACCCCCAGGAAAACCTCAGCGCCGAGCAGGTCAAGTTTGCCGAATCGATCTATTCAGCCGGCAATGACTTGCTCAACCTGATCAACGACATCCTGGATATTTCCAAGGTCGAAGCCGGCAAGCTGGAAGTGCGCCCGGAAAACGCTAGCGTCGAACGCCTGGTGGATGGCCTGCGCGGCATGTTCGAGCCGCTGGCAATGGACCGCAAACTGGGCTTCCAGGTGGACGTGCAGCAAGGCTCGCCAACCCTGCTGTTTACTGATCGCCAACGCCTGGAGCAGATCCTCAAGAACCTGTTGTCCAACGCCATCAAGTTCACCGAACAGGGCGAGGTCAGCCTGTCGGTGTCACGCGCGCCGGGGGAGGGCATTGCCTTTACCGTGCGCGATTCCGGCATAGGTATCGCCCCGGATCAGCAGGAAAGCATCTTCGAAGCCTTCCGCCAGGCCGACGGAACCACCAATCGCCGTTACGGCGGTACTGGCCTGGGCTTGTCGATTTCCCGTGACCTGGCCACCTTGCTGGGCGGCTATATCAGTGTGACCAGCGAACCGGGCAAAGGCAGTATTTTCACGCTTGTACTGCCTGAACAGTATGTCGAACGCGACGAGGACGCAGCGCCGATCGAGCCACCGCGTCAAGTGGTGGTCGCGCCGGCACCGGCGCCCGTCAAGGTGTCGCCATTGCCGGTGGCCGACGCCAAGCTGATCCCACGCTTTGCCGACGACCGAGAAAAAGCACCGTTCAGCACCCGCTGCATCCTGGTGGTGGAAGACGAGCCGAATTTTGCGCGAATCCTGTTCGACCTCGCTCACGAACTGGGTTACCACTGCCTGGTAGCCCACGGTGCCGACGAGGGCTATAGCCTTGCCGAGCAGTACATCCCCGACGCGATCCTGCTGGACATGCGCCTGCCAGACCATTCCGGGCTGACCGTGCTGCAACGCCTCAAGGAACACGCCAACACGCGCCATATCCCCGTGCATGTGATTTCCGTGGAAGACCGCGTCGAAGCCGCCATGCACATGGGCGCCATCGGTTATGCCGTCAAGCCCACTACCCGCGAAGAGCTCAAGGACGTGTTTGCGCGCCTGGAAGCCAAGTTGACCCAGAAGGTCAAGCGCATCCTGCTGGTGGAAGACGATGACCTGCAGCGCGACAGCATTGCCCGCCTGATCGGCGACGATGACATCGAGATCACCGCCGTAGGCTTTGCCCAGGAAGCCCTCGACCTGCTGCGCACCACTATCTACGACTGCATGATCATCGACCTCAAGCTGCCGGACATGCTCGGCAACGAGCTGCTCAAGCGCATGGCCACCGAGGACATCTGCTCGTTCCCGCCAGTAATCGTCTACACCGGGCGTAACCTGACCCGGGATGAAGAGGCCGAGCTGCGCAAGTATTCACGCTCGATCATCATCAAGGGCGCGCGCTCGCCTGAGCGTCTGCTGGATGAAGTCACGCTGTTTCTGCACAAAGTCGAATCCCAGTTGTCCCATGACCGCCAGAGGATGCTCAAGACCGCCCGCAGCCGCGACAAGGTCTTCGAAGGACGCAAAATCCTGTTGGTGGACGACGACGTACGCAATATCTTCGCCCTGACCAGCGCCCTGGAGCACAAAGGCGCTGTGGTGGTGATCGGGCGTAACGGCCAGGAAGCCATCGACAAGCTCAATGAAGTGGACGATATCGACCTGGTGCTGATGGACGTGATGATGCCGGAGATGGACGGTTACGAGGCCACCGCCTTGATCCGCCAGGACCCACGCTGGAAAAAACTGCCAATCATTGCCGTGACGGCCAAGGCCATGAAGGACGATCAGGAACGTTGCCTGGCAGCAGGCTCAAACGATTACCTGGCCAAGCCGATTGACCTGGACCGCCTGTTCTCACTGATTCGCGTATGGCTACCGAAGATGGAACGCATTTAAGTGGAGCAGTGTTTCTTGGATAAGAGCAGCGATATTGAGCTGCGCCTGTTGATCGAGGCGATTTACCTCAAGTACAGCTATGACTTTCGCGACTACTCGGGCGCGTCGGTCAAACGCCGTGTGGCCCATGCCTTGCGTCAGTTCGACTGTGCGACCATTTCCGCACTGCAAGAGCGCGTGTTGCACGACCCGGCCGCGTTCATGCAGTTGCTGCAATTCTTGACCATTCCGGTGAGCGAGATGTTTCGCGACCCGTCGCACTTCCTCGCGATTCGCCAGGAAGTCGTGCCGCTGCTCAAGACCTACCCGTCGATCAAGATCTGGATTGCCGGCTGCAGCACGGGCGAGGAGGTGTACTCCATGGCCATCCTGCTGCGTGAAGAAGGCTTGCTGGAACGCACCATCATCTACGCCACGGACATCAACCCCGCGTCGCTGGATAAAGCCAAGCAGGGCATCTTTTCCCTGGAGAACGTGCGCGCCTACACCGCCAATTATCAGCAGGCCGGCGGGCAACGTTCATTTGCCGACTACTACACAGCGGCTTACGATTACGCGATCTTCGACAAGACATTGCGCGAGAACGTGACCTTTGCCGACCACAGCCTGGCAACCGACAGCGTATTCTCAGAAACTCAATTAATTTCATGTCGTAACGTATTGATTTATTTCAATAAAAAATTGCAAGATCGAGCGTTTGGCTTGTTTCATGAGTCGCTGTGTCATCGCGGCTTTTTGGTGCTGGGCAGCAAGGAAACCCTGGATTTTTCCGCCTACAGCAAGCAATTCGAGCCCTTGGTCAAGCAGGAACGGATTTACCGAAAATCATGAGCGACGCGCCAGACACCCCGATTTCGGGGATCGAAGCCATCGTCGTCGGCGCGTCCGCCGGCGGCGTTGAGGCGTTGCTGAGTATTTTCGGCCAGTTGCCGAGCACCTTCGCGCTGCCGATCATTGCCGTGCTGCACCTGCCGGACGAGCGCCGCAGCCAACTGGCAGAAGTCTTTGCCCGGCGCCTGAACATCCCGGTCAAGGAGGCGAGGGACAAAGAAGCGCTGGAGGCGGGCACCTTGTACTTTGCCGGGCCCGGTTATCACCTGTCGGTAGAGCAGGACCGCAGCCTGTCCCTGAGCCAGGAAGACCGGGTGCACCATTCCAGACCCGCCATCGACTACCTGTTTTCCTCGGCGGCCGATGTGTATGGGCCGCGCCTGCTCGCCATTTTGTTGACTGGCGCCAACCAGGACGGCGCAAGCGGGCTGGCCCACGTCAAGCAATCGGGTGGCATTACCATCGTGCAGGACCCACAAGAGGCACGCATTGCCGTCATGCCCCTGGCGGCTCTGGCCTTGCACACACCTGACCATATTCTTTCCTTGAGCCGAATCGGCTCATTGCTGGCTTCCCTGGAACCCTTCCCATGTTAAGTACTGTCCAGGCCAAACTGCTGATCGTCGACGATCTGCCGGAAAACCTGCTGGCCCTCGAGGCGCTGATCAAGCGTGAGGATCGCCAGGTCTTCAAGGCATTGAGTGCCGACGAGGCGTTGTCCCTGTTGCTGGAACATGAATTCGCCATGGCGATCCTCGACGTGCAGATGCCTGGCATGAACGGTTTCGAACTGGCCGAACTGATGCGCGGCACCGAAAAGACCAAGAACATCCCCATCGTGTTCGTCAGCGCCGCTGGCCGCGAACTCAACTACGCCTTCAAGGGATATGAAAGCGGCGCGGTGGACTTCCTGCACAAGCCGCTGGATATCCATGCGGTCAAGAGCAAGGTCAATGTGTTCGTCGACCTGTATCGGCAGAGCAAGGCGATGAAGCTGCAAGTTGAAGAACTGGAGCGCAGCCGCCGTGAGCAGGAGCTGTTGCTCACGCGCCTGCAGGCCACCCAGGCCGAGCTGGAACAGGCGGTGCGCATGCGTGACGACTTCATGTCGATTGTCGCCCACGAAGTGCGTACGCCCCTCAACGGGCTGATTCTGGAGACCCAACTGCGCAAGATGCACCTGGCCCGGGACAACGCCGCGGCGTTTACCCTGGACAAGATGCGCGCCATGGTTGACCGCGATGAGCGCCAGATCCAGAGCTTGATCCGCCTGATCGAGGACATGCTCGACGTGTCGCGTATCCGTACCGGCAAGCTGTCGATTCGCCCGGCACGCATCGACCTGGCGCAACTGGTACGCAACCTGGTGGATAACTTCGCGCCGCAAGTGGCAGCCGCCGAGTCGTCCATGCAATTGCAGGCCGAAAGCCCGGTGCAAGGCTGCTGGGATGAGTTCCGTATCGAGCAGGTGATCACCAACCTGCTGACCAACGCCCTGCGCTACGGAGCCAAGAGCCCGGTGCAGGTGCGGGTGTATACCGAGCATGGCGAAGCGCGGGTAGAGGTACGCGACCATGGCATTGGTATCAGCGAGGAGAACCAGAAGCGTATTTTCCAACAGTTCGAACGGGTTTCGGCCAACCATTCCGCAGCCGGCCTGGGCCTGGGCCTGTTTATTTCCGAGCAGATCGTGGCGGCCCATGGCGGCACGATTGAGGTCGAGAGTCAGATAGGTGAGGGCGCCCTGTTCCGGGTATGCCTGCCTTTGGAAGTGGCCGAGTGAAATCAATCGTCACCCCGACGCAACCTCTGCGTGACCCCATGGTCGTAACTGCAGCAATTGACCGGACAAAGGCTTCCCATGAGTGAAGATGCACAAGATGTCGTACTGATCGTCGAGGACGACGAATCCATTATGTTTGTGCTGGGCGAGTACCTGGCAGGCTTGGGCTACCGGGTCTTGAAGGCGATCGACGGGGAGCAGGCCTTCGAAATCCTTGCGACCAAACCGCACCTGGACTTGATGGTGACCGATTACCGCCTGCCGGGTGGGATCTCGGGCGTGCAAATTGCCGAGCCGGCAATCAAATTGCGTCCGGAGCTGAAGGTGATCTTTATCAGCGGGTACCCGCAGGAAATTCTGGACTGCCACAGCCCCATCACGCGCAATGCGCCGATCCTGGCAAAGCCGTTCGATCTGGATACGCTGCAGGAGCATATCCAGCGGTTATTGGCGTAATACCGCACAACTTGAGACTCTGCGCATCTCGACGCTCTTCTTTTTAGGTGGCGTGACCGCCTCAGGCCCTGATCATTTCTCGGACCTTGGCGGTCAATAAATCGAAGGTAAACGGCTTGGTGATCAACTGCATGCCCGGATCCAGGAATCCCCCTCGCACGGCGGCATGCTCGGCATAGCCGGTGATGAACAATACCTTGAGTTGAGGACGAATCTGCCGGCCGATTTCCGCCAGTTGCCGGCCGTTCATACCGGGTAGGCCGACATCGCTGATCATCAGGTCAATGCGCTGTTCGGATTCAATAATCGGCACCGCCGTATTCGCATCCCCAGCCTCGATAAACCCATACCCCAGTTCTTTGAGCACAGCGCTGACCAGCACCCGAACCGCGGGGTCATCCTCGACAATCAACACCGTTTCCCCAGCATTGGCAAACGGCAGCAGTGTCGGGTTGAGCGGCGCCTGTGCCTGGGGCTCACCGATGAAGCGCGGCAGAAACAGGCTGACCGTCGTGCCTTGGTTGACTTCGCTGTGGATGGTCACATGCCCACGAGACTGACGAGCGAAGCCGTAGATCATCGACAACCCAAGACCGGTGCCTTGGCCGATGGGTTTGGTGGTAAAAAACGGATCGAACACGCGGCCCATCAGATGTTGCGGTATGCCGCAACCGTTGTCGCTGACACTCAGCTCTACGTAGTCGCCCGGGGTCAAGGTGCCGTAGGCGGCGGTAAAGACACTGTCGAGGTGGCGATTGGTGGTCTCCACGGTCAGCGTGCCACCCGTGGGCATGGCGTCGCGCGCGTTGATCACCAGGTTGAGCAAGGCGCTTTCGAGCTGGTTCGGGTCGGCTTCAGCGGTCCACAAAGCATCGCTCAGACGCATGTCCAGGTTGATGCTTTCGTTGATGCTGCGTTGCAGCAACTCGCCCATGGCTGCCACCAGTTGATTGATCTGCACGGGCTTGGAGTCAAGCGATTGTCGGCGCGAAAACGCCAGCAACCGGTGTGTGAGGCTGGCCGCGCGATTGGCGGAGGTCACACCCAGGTCGATCAGGCTGTCCAGGTCATCCAGCTTGCCTCGGGATACCCGCCTGCGCAGCAGTTCCAGGCTGCCGATAATGCCCGTGAGCATATTGTTGAAGTCATGGGCAATGCCGCCGGTCAACTGGCCGACGGCTTCCATTTTCTGCGACTGGCGCAAGGCCTCTTCGTTGTGGCGCAGTTGAGCCGTGCGTTCTTCCACTTGCTGTTCAAGCGTTTCCAGGGTTCGCTGCAGCCGCAGTTCACTCTCGCTCAAGTCAATCAACCGGTCCCGTGCTTCGTATTGGCGACGCCGACCGCGCAGCGCGGCGCTCACCAGGCTGATCAGGGTAATGGGGTGGAAAGGCCGCTCCAGAAACGTCACGTTGCCCAGCAAGCCACTGAGCCGGGTGGAGCCGTTCTGCTCTTTGCCGCCATGATGGGTCATCAGTACGATCGGCAGGTCGGACCACGCCGGCTGCTGGTGCAATTGCTCGAGCAGTGGTTCAAGGTCTACGCCACGCAGCGCCTCGGCGGCAATGATGAGCAGGCCGGCGCCTTGCGCCAGTTCTTCGCACACTTGCCCCAGGTTGCTGGCGACGATCCCGCTGTAGCCGGCTTCGTTAAGCATCATCAGCGCCAATGAACCATCGCGGCCCATGGGCGCCAGCACGATGGCGCGCTCGGAGATGGGGGAGAGGGCCGGCACTAGCCCTCATCCTTGAGCAGAGGGGAGCCGGCGCCCATATAGGTTGGAATGCCGCGCAGCACACCCTGGAAGTTATCCAGGGGAACACCCACGGTCATGCCACGGCTGCCGATGCGATATTCGCGGATAGTCGACTCATGGGAGCCAGTCCTTTTCTTGATGATCGAAATGGCCCGGCGAACTTTGCCCAGAGCCTCGAAGTAACGCAGCAGGATCACGGTGTCAGCCAGGTAGGTGATGTCGACCGGGGTCTGCATGTCGCCCACCAGGCCGTGCTGGGCCACCGTCATGAAGGTCGCGGCACCGCGGCGGTTGAGGTACAGCAACAGCTCATGCATATGCAGGATCAACGCGTTTTCTTCAGGCATGGCGGCCTGGTAGCCGTTGATACTGTCGATGACCACCGTCTTGATGCCGCGCTCATCCACGCAGCGACGAACCCGGTGCGAAAATTCGCCGGGGGAGAGTTCAGCGGCGTCTACCTGTTCGATCAGCAGGTTGCCGGTGTCCCGTAGCGCGGCGAGATCAATGCCCATGTTTTTCATGCGCTCGAACAGCAGGCCCAGTTCTTCATCGAAGATAAACAGCGCAGCCTTTTCGCCTCGCGCCACGGCGGCGGCGGCGAAGATCATCGAGATCAGCGACTTGCCGGTGCCCGCCGGGCCGAGAATCAGGCTGCTGGAGCCGGTCTCGATACCACCGCCGAGCAAAGAGTCCAACTCCTCGATGCCACTGCTCAACGTTTGACGGTTATAACCACCGCGATGCTCGGCCGCTACGAGGCGCGGGAACACGTGAATGCCGTCGCCCATGATGGTGAAATCATGAAAGCCGCCACGGTATTTCTGGCCACGGTATTTCACTACGCGGATACGCCGACGCTCGGCACCGTAGGTGGGGGTCAGTTCTTCCAGGCGAATCACGCCGTGGGCCACGCTGTGCACGGTTTTATCCAGTGACTCGGTGGTCAGGTCGTCCAGCAGCAGTACGGTGGCGTCATAGCGTACGAAGTAGTGCTTGATCGCCAGGATCTGCCGGCGATAGCGCAAGGAGCTTTGCGCCAGAAGGCGGATCTCAGACAGGCTGTCGACCACCACGCGGGTCGGCTTGACCCGTTCTACCACTTCAAAGATCTGGCGGGTGGCTTCACCCAGTTCCAGGTCGGAGGAATACAGCAGACTTTGCTGGTGATCGGCGTTGAGCAGGCTTTCCGGTGGGGTCAGCTCGAAGATATGAATATGCTCATCCAAGTCCCAGCCGTGGGATTTGGCACCCTGGCGCAGTTCGTGCTCGGTTTCGGACAGGGTGATATATAAGCAACGTTCGCCGTTCTGCGCACCGGCCCGCAGAAAATGCAGGGCCACGGTGGTTTTACCGGTGCCGGGTTCGCCTTCGAGCAAAAACACGTGGCTTCGCGATAGCCCCCCGGCAAGAATGTCATCAAGACCTTCGACGCCGGTGGCCGCCTTTTCACTCAACAGCTGTTTGGATGTACTCAAGAAGTGCCCTCAGGTCACGTACAAGTAGAGGGGCACGCCGAATGGGACGCGCCATATTCACTTGACCGTAGTGGCACGTAGCGGTTCAACGTTTTGTAAGAAATGCAGCCGTGTAGGAGCGAGCTTGCTCGCGAAGATCTGAAGGGCGCCACGGTGAACCA
This sequence comes from Pseudomonas sp. GW823-FHT02F05, assembly GCF_058797315.1. Classification (NCBI taxonomy): domain Bacteria; kingdom Pseudomonadati; phylum Pseudomonadota; class Gammaproteobacteria; order Pseudomonadales; family Pseudomonadaceae; genus Pseudomonas; species Pseudomonas sp. GW823-FHT02F05. The sequence continues at coordinate 144,943 of NZ_JBXAJM010000001.1, read as the reverse complement.
GGCAGTCCGCGTTATCGTTAACGATCTTCGCGAGCAAGCTCGCTCCTACAGGCCCTGCTGTAGCGCCGGATCATCCGGGTTCTGTTGCTCCAGTTGAGCGAGCAGCACTTGGACGTTCTGCAACTGGCCGGTCTCTTTCCAGTAGTTGACCAGCAGCACGCGGGCTTTGCGGTTGGCGGGGTGACGCTGGACGATTTCTTCCAACTGGCGCTGGGCCGCCTCTACTTCGTCCTGGGCGTGCAGGGTCGTGGCCAGGTCGTAGCGATAATCCGGGTTGTCCGGCGCAAGCTCCACCGCCTTGGACAAGCCGAGAAGGGCGTAGGGCCGCTCGCCATGGTGCAGCAGCCACATGCCCAGAGCATGTTGCAGGTAGGCCGATTCGGGGTGCGCAGCCAATTGTCGGGCTAGCAGTTGACGCGACTCGTCAGTCTTTCCTTGTTTGTCCAGCAGTTCGATTTGCGATACCACCGCTTGCAGGTTGTCCGGCTGCAAGCGCATTGCCTGCTCCAGGGCGTTTTGCGCCTCCGGCAGCAGGGCGCTGTGGATGTACAGGCGCGCCAATTGAATCCAGCCTTCAGCCGTTTCGGGCTGGGCCTTCAGCGTTGTCACGAATTCGTCGAGCACCTGCTGCAGTGGGCCAAAGTACAAACCCAGGGTATCGGGCGACAAGCCGAGCAAGGCGTTGGCGGCGGCAAAGCGCACCGATTGTTCCGGATCGTCCAGCACCGGGCCGAGCAGTAAGGTACGTTGGCCGGTTGGCACCAGGCCGACGATGCTGTGAATTGCGGCTTCGCGCACCAGCGCTGACTCATTGGTCAGGTCTTTATCGGCCAGTTTCAACGCCTGGGGGCTGGGGTAATTGGGCAGCTCGGCGTGCAAGGCGGCGCGGCGCTCGGGCGACAGGTCCGGCCGGCCGAGCTGTTGGTACAACACACGTGCGGCGCCTGGCTCGCCATTATGCGCCTGCTTCAAGGCCTTGGAATAGCCATGGGCGATGGCCGGGGGGACGGCCACTGCCGGGGTACGGGAGAAAAACCAGGTGATCAGTACGATCAGCAACAGGGCGCACAGGCCGATGATGGAGTAACGGCGAGACTTTGACATGCAGGCGTCCGAAAGCTTGGGCAGCAAAGTTCCAAGCTTCGGTCAGTGCGAGGCGAGTGTCAAACCCGCGTCAGGTCAGCACGTAGTCCGCTGGCTCCAACGCTGGCGGCAGGTTGACTTCACCCAAGGCGGAGAGGATCTCGCGCTCCAATGTCCGCAGGATAGCGTCACACGGCAAGTCGTTTTCGTCGAAGCCGAAGGGGTCTTCCAATTCATCGCCAATCGCATCCAGGCCAAAGAAGGTGTAGCTGACAATCGCGGTGAACACTGGCGTCAACCAGCCAAGAGGCTCGGCCATGGCGAATGGCAGCAAGATGCAGAACAGGTAGATGGTGCGGTGCAACAGCAGGGTGTAGGGAAAGGGCAGTGGTGTGGTCTTGATGCGCTCGCATGCCGCCTGCACCTGGCTCAGGCTGACCAGCCGGGCTTCCAGTTGGGTGTAGCGCCATTCGCTGATCACGCCCTGTTGTGCCAGGACCGAAAAGCGCGCACCGACTGCTTGCAGCACGCTGTCCGGCAGGTTGGGGTGGCTCGCTGGCACGCTGATCCACGGGTGTATCGCCCGGGCTTGATCTTCATGGCGCAAATGCGCGACCAAGCCATGGGCAAAACCGCACAGGCCGCGCAGCAGGCCAGCACGCTCGGCGGTGTCCCCCAGCACCTGGGTCTCGCGAATCAGCGAGCGCACGTCAATGACCATTTGCCCCAGTTGCTTGCGGCCCTCCCACCAACGGTCGTAGCAGGCGTTGTTGCGAAAACTCATGAAGATCGACAGTGACAGGCCCAACAAGGTGAAGGGCGTAGCGTTGACCTTGGAAAAATAGGCGGGGTGCAGGGTTTCCACCAGCACGATGACCGAGGCCAACAGCGTGACCAGCAGGCTGCGCCAGGCAATGCGCTTGGCAATGGAGCCTTTGAGGGAGAACAGGATACCCAGGACGTTGGGTTTAGGGCGAACGATCATGGAGGGCTTCTGTGGCGGAGCAGGCTGTCAGATTAGAAGCTGCTATGCATCGCGTCCAATCACTTGGATCGACCGTCTGATCAGTCAACTCAATGACTAACGTGTGAACCGGCAGTACATAACCCTGTGGGAGCAGGCTTGCCTGCGAAAGCGGTGGTGCAGTGACAGTCGGGGTGACTGACCCACCGCCTTCGCGGGCAAGCCCGCTCCCACAGAAAAGCGAAAAAGCCCCCGTGTTCACTACGGACTGGCCAAACCAGTCAGCCAAGTTGAAGGCTTTGACCATTGCCGCTGCGCCGCTCTGGAGCGACTATTTCAGCGGTTTATCGAGTTGTAAACGTCCTGAAAATAAAAACACAGAAGGATAGGAAGCGATGCGTGAGTATTTGGCTGCCACTACCGAGTTTGATTACCAGCATACCGCCGACGCCGCACTGGCCGGCAATCTGCAGGCGCTCAATGCCTGTGTTGAATGCTGTGACCGTCACGCGCTGCCGGGGCGCATCGCGTTGTTCTGGGAAGGCAAGGACGGGCGCAGCGCCACCTCTACCTTTACCGAACTGCAGGAGCAGGCCGCACGTTTCGCCAACTTCCTGCTGGCCCAGGGCGTCAAGCGCGGTGACAAAGTGGCGGGCCTGTTGCCTCGCACTGCCGAATTGTTGGTGGTCGTGCTGGCAACGTGGCGCATCGGCGCGGTCTATCAGCCGCTGTTTACCGCGTTCGGACCCAAGGCGATTGAACATCGCTTGAACAGCTCTGGCGCAGCGCTGGTAGTCACCGATGCAGTGAACCGTCCCAAGCTGGCGGAGGTCGCCGACTGCCCGACCATCGTCACAGTCGCCGGGGCCAAAGGCGAAGGTATCGTGCGGGGCGACTACAGCTTCTGGGCCGAACTGCCCAATTACTCTTCTCACTGCGAGCCGGTGCTGCTGGGCGCAGAGGAGCCGTTCCTGCTGATGTTCACCTCCGGCACCACCGGCCCGTCCAAGGCGCTGTCGGTACCGCTCAAGGCCATCGTCGCGTTCCAGGGCTATATGCGCGACGCCGTGGACTTGCGCCCCGAGGACGCGTTCTGGAACGTTGCCGACCCTGGGTGGGCCTATGGCATCTATTTCGGCGTGACCGGGCCGTTGTCCATGGGGCACCCGATTACCTTCTACGATGGCCCGTTCACTTTGGAAAGCACCTGCCGGGTCATCAATAAATACGCGATCACCAACCTGACCGGTTCGCCCACGGCGTATCGGCTGTTGATTGCCGGTGGCGAACAGTTCGCCCGTTCGATCAAGGGCAAGCTGCGCATCGTCAGCAGCGCCGGCGAGCCATTGAACCCGGAGGTGATCCGCTGGTTCGCCGACAACCTGGGCGTGACCATCCACGACCATTACGGCCAGACCGAGCTGGGCATGGTGCTGTGCAATCACCATGGTTTGGCGCATCCGGTGCATGTCGGCTCGGCGGGTTTTGCCTCGCCAGGGCATCGCATCGTGGTGCTGGATGACAACCATCAGGAGCTGCCAGCCGGCCAACCCGGCATCCTTGCCATCGACCGCGAGCAATCGCCTATGTGCTGGTTTGCCGGGTACGACGGCGTGAAAACCAACGCGTTCGTCGGCAAGTACTACCTCAGCGGCGACACCGTGGAGCTGAACCCGGACGGCAGCATCAGCTTTGTCGGGCGCAGCGACGACGTGATCACTACATCCGGCTACCGCGTGGGGCCCTTCGATGTGGAAAGCGCGTTGGTGGAACACCCTGCGGTGGTCGAGGCTGCCGTGGTCGGCAAGCCTTGCCCGGAGCGCACCGAGCTGGTCAAAGCCTTTGTGGTGATCAGTGAGCAATACCGTGCCACCCCGGAGCTGGCTGAAGAGTTGCGCCTGCATGTGCGTCAGCGCCTGGCCGCCCATGCGTACCCGCGGGAAATCGAATTTGTCAGCGACTTGCCCAAGACCCCGAGCGGCAAGCTGCAACGCTTTATTTTGCGCAATCAGGAAATAGCCAAGGCCCAGGCGGCCGTGGCGTGATCCCTTTAAAAGGAAACAACGATGCAGATTGAAAACAAGGTATTCCTGGTCAGCGGCGGCGCGTCAGGCCTCGGCGCGGCCACGGCTGAAATGCTGGTCGCCGCAGGTGCCAAGGTGATGCTGGTGGACTTGAACGCTGACGCCGTGGCCGCCAAGGCCGAGCAACTGGGCGACAACGCCCGCAGTGCCGTAGCAGACATCAGCCAGGAAGCCGCTGCAGAAGCGGCGGTGAAGGCAGCGGTCGAGGCCTTTGGTGGCTTGCATGGCCTGGTCAACTGCGCGGGTGTGGTGCGCGGCGAGAAGATCCTCGGCAAGAATGGCCCGCACGGCCTGGCAAGCTTTGCCCAGGTGATCAACGTCAACCTGGTCGGCAGCTTCAACCTGTTGCGCCTGGCCGCTGCGGCTATCGCTGAAACCGAGGCGAATGCCGACGGCGAGCGCGGCGTTATCATCAATACCGCCTCGGTGGCGGCATTCGATGGGCAGATCGGCCAGGCTGCGTACGCCGCCTCCAAGGGCGCGATCGCCAGCCTCACCTTGCCTGCCGCACGGGAACTGGCGCGCTTTGGTATCCGCGTGATGACCATTGCACCGGGCATTTTCGAAACCCCGATGATGGCCGGCATGACCGACGAAGTCCGCAACTCGCTGGCTGCCGGCGTGCCGTTCCCGCCACGCCTGGGCAAGCCCGCCGAATATGCCGCGCTGGTACGCCACATCGTTGAAAACAGCATGCTCAATGGCGAGGTGATCCGTCTCGACGGTGCCTTGCGCATGGCCGCCAAATAAGGAGCAATTGCCATGAACGACCCTATTGTTATTGTCAGCGCCGTGCGCACGCCCATGGGCGGTTTCCAGGGCGACCTCAAAAGCCTGACCGCACCGCAGCTGGGCGCAGCCGCCATTCGTGCGGCGGTCGAGCGTGCCGGTATCGCCACCGATGCCGTCGACGAAGTGCTGTTTGGCTGTGTGCTGCCCGCCGGGCTTGGACAGGCGCCTGCCCGCCAGGCTGCCCTGGGCGCCGGACTGGACAAGGGCACGCGCTGCACCACCCTCAACAAAATGTGCGGTTCCGGCATGGAAGCGACGATTCTGGCCCACGACTCGCTGCGCGCTGGCAGCGTGGATGTGGTGATCGCAGGCGGCATGGAAAGCATGTCCAACGCCCCGTACCTGCTGGATCGTGCGCGCAGCGGCTACCGCATGGGCCACGGCAAGGTGCTGGACCATATGTTCCTCGACGGCCTCGAAGATGCTTACGACAAGGGGCGCCTGATGGGCACCTTTGCCGAGGACTGCGCCGAGCACAATGGTTTTACCCGGGAAGCCCAGGACGCGTTTGCCATCGCTTCCCTGACCCGCGCACAAGAGGCCATCACCCACGGCAGCTTTGCCAGTGAAATCGTCCCGGTGCAGGTCACCGTGGGCAAGGAACAAAAAACCATCCTTCACGATGAGCAACCGCCGAAAGCCAAGCTGGACAAGATTGCCAGCCTGAAACCGGCGTTCCGTGACGGCGGTACAGTGACGGCAGCCAACTCCAGCTCGATCTCCGATGGCGCCGCGGCGTTGTTGCTGATGCGTGAGTTCGAGGCACTCAAGCGCGGCCTCAAGCCGTTGGCAGTGATCCACGGGCACGCCGCGTTTGCCGATGAGCCTGGGCTGTTTCCGGTGGCGCCGGTGGGGGCGATTCGCAAACTGATGAGCAAGACCGGCTGGAGCCTCGACGAGGTGGACCTGTTCGAAATCAACGAGGCCTTCGCCGTGGTCAGCCTGGTCACCATGAGCAAGCTGGAGATTCCCCACGACAAGGTCAACGTGCATGGTGGTGCCTGTGCATTGGGCCACCCCATTGGTGCCTCCGGCGCACGCATCCTGGTGACGTTGCTCGCGGCCCTGCGCCAGAAGGGCCTCAAGCGTGGCGTCGCCGCTATCTGCATTGGCGGCGGTGAAGCCACGGCCATGGCCGTTGAATGCCTGTATTGAGGATGACCTATGTTGCCCAATGACGAACAACTGCAAATCAGCGACGCCGCCCGGCAATTTGCCCAGGAACGTTTGAAACCCTTCGCCGCCGAGTGGGACCGCGAGCATCGTTTTCCCAAGGAGGCCATTGGGGAAATGGCCGAACTGGGATTTTTCGGCATGCTGGTCCCGGAACAGTGGGGCGGTTGCGACACCGGCTACCTTGCCTACGCCATGGCCCTGGAAGAAATCGCCGCTGGCGACGGTGCCTGCTCCACGATCATGAGCGTGCACAACTCGGTGGGTTGCGTACCGATCCTCAAGTTTGGCAATGACCAGCAGAAAGAGCAGTTCCTCACGCCCCTGGCCAGCGGCGCCATGCTCGGTGCCTTCGCGCTGACCGAACCCCAGGCCGGCTCCGACGCCAGCAGCCTGAAAACCCGTGCGCGCCTTGAAGGCGACCACTATGTACTCAACGGCTGCAAACAGTTCATCACCTCCGGGCAAAACGCCGGGATCGTGATTGTGTTTGCGGTCACCGACCCCGCCGCAGGCAAGCGTGGAATCAGCGCGTTTATTGTGCCCACCGATTCGCCCGGTTATACCGTGGCCCGGGTGGAAGACAAGCTGGGGCAGCATGCCTCGGACACTTGCCAGATCCTGTTTGAAGACGTGAAAGTACCGGTGGCCAACCGTCTGGGCGAGGAGGGCGAGGGTTACAAAATCGCCTTGGCCAACCTGGAAGGTGGCCGCGTGGGCATCGCCTCCCAGTCGGTGGGCATGGCCCGCGCCGCCTTCGAAGCGGCCCGCGACTATGCCCGTGAGCGTGAAAGCTTTGGCAAGCCGTTGATCGAACACCAGGCCGTGGCCTTTCGCCTGGCCGACATGGCCACCCAGATCGCCGTCGCCCGGCAGATGGTGCATTACGCCGCCGCCCTGCGTGACAGTGGCAAGCCGGCGCTGGTGGAAGCGTCCATGGCCAAGCTGTTTGCGTCCGAAATGGCCGAGAAAGTCTGCTCGGCCGCCTTGCAAACCTTGGGCGGTTACGGTTACCTGAACGACTTCCCTCTTGAGCGGATCTACCGCGACGTGCGGGTCTGCCAGATTTACGAAGGCACCAGCGATATTCAACGCATGGTCATCTCACGCAATCTTTAAGGAGCCGATACATGAGTTACGAAACCATCCTGCTTGACGTCCAGGGCCGTGTCGGGCTGATCACGCTCAACCGTCCCAGCGCACTGAACGCCTTGAATGCACAACTGGTCAGTGAGCTGAACCAGGCGCTGGACAGCCTGGAAGCCAACCCTGAAATTGGCTGCATCGTGCTGACTGGCTCGAAAAAAGCCTTCGCGGCCGGTGCCGACATCAAGGAAATGGCCGAGCTGACCTACCCGCAGATCTATATGGACGACTTGTTCAGCGACAGCGATCGCGTGGCCAATCGCCGCAAGCCGATCATCGCCGCCGTGAATGGCTTCGCCCTGGGCGGTGGCTGCGAACTGGCCCTGATGTGTGACTTTATCCTTGCCGGCGACACCGCCAAGTTCGGCCAGCCGGAAATCAACCTGGGCGTGCTGCCGGGCATGGGCGGCACCCAGCGCCTGACCCGTGCAGTGGGCAAGGCCAAGGCCATGGAGATGTGCCTGACCGGGCGTTTTATTGACGCGGTAGAGGCCGAGCGCTGCGGCATTGTCGCGCGTATTGTGCCCGCCGATGAGTTGCTGGAAGAAGCGCTGAAAGTGGCCGCCCTGATCGCGGGTAAATCCGTACCGATCAGCATGATGGTCAAGGAAAGCGTGAACCGTGCGTTTGAAGTCAGCCTGTCCGAAGGCGTGCGCTTTGAGCGCCGGGTGTTTCATGCGGCGTTCGCGACCCAGGATCAGAAGGAAGGCATGGCCGCATTCGTGGCCAAGCGGGCGCCGGAATTCAAGGATAAATAACCCTGCCAACCCCCGCATAGCAAAGGTGGGAGCTGGCTTGCCTGCGATGGCATCGCCTCGGTTAGCTGATGGACCGAGGTGTCTGCATCGCAGGCAAGCCATAATGCCAGACGGTCAAGGCATTTTTGTAGGAGCGAGCTTGCTCGCGAGAAGCTCACAGACGCCGCGGTCAGTCAGCAAGCACGCGTTATCGTTGACGTTTTTCGCGAGCAAGCTCGCTCCTACAGAAGGCGATGGTGTCATGTCCGTCAGAGCTGGTAGTTTTTCAACTCCCTGGCAATCACCATCCGCTGAATCTCGCTGGTGCCTTCATAAATCTGCGTGATCCGTGCATCCCGGTAGTAACGCTCCACCGGGTAATCCTCCAGATACCCATACCCACCATGGATCTGCATCGCCTTGGAGCAGACCCGCTCAGCCATTTCCGAGGCGAACAGCTTGGCCTGGGAGGCTTCGGACAAGCACGGTTTGCCGGCAGTGCGCAGGCGTGCGGCGTGAAGGATCAGCAGGCGCGCAGCGTTGAGCTGGGTTTGCATGTCGGCCAGCAGGTTGGCCACGCTCTGGTGTTCGATGATTGCCTTGTCGAACTGCACCCGATCACGGGCGTAGGCCAGCGCGGCTTCAAACGCGGCGCGGGCGACGCCCAGGGCCTGGGCGGCGATACCAATGCGGCCGCCTTCCAGGTTGGAGAGGGCGATGGCCAGCCCCTTCCCGCGCTCACCCAACAGATTGGCTTCGGGAACCTTGCATTGGTTGAGGGTGACGGCGCAGGTGTCTGACGCACGAATGCCCATCTTGTGCTCGGTGCGGTCGACCACGAAACCTGGGGTATCGGTGGGCACCAGGAACGCCGAAATGCCTTTCTTGCCCAAGTCTGGATCGGTCACGGCGAACACGATGGCCAACTTGGCCCTCTTGCCGTTGCTGACAAACTGCTTGGCGCCATTGATGACCCATTGGCCATCACGCAGCTCGGCACGGGTGCGCAGGTTATGGGCTTCGGAACCGGCCTGGGGTTCGGTCAGGCAGAAGCAACCGATGGCCTGGCCACTGGCGAGTTCGGCCAGCCAGGTGTGTTTCTGTTCGGTTGTGCCGTAGTTGAGGATCGGCCCGCAACCCACTGAATTATGGATGCTCATCAACGCGCCCGTCGCAGCGTCACCGGCGGATATTTCCTCCACGGCCAGTGCATAGGCGACGTAATCGACATAGGTGCCACCCCATTCTTCCGGGACGACCATGCCCAGCAGGCCCAGCTCGCCCATCTTCGCCACCAGGGCGTCGTCGATCCAGCCGGCTTTTTCCCAGGCTTGGGCATGGGGGGCGATTTCGCCTCGGGCAAAATCCCGCGCCATGTCGCGGATCATCACTTGTTCTTCAGTGTATTCAAGATCTTGCATGGCTTATTTCCCAATCTGCACGAAGTCGCGGAAGAAGCTGTCCACATGGCTGGCATCCAGCGCATGGAGGGTGGGCGGGTTCCACTTCGGAGTCTTGTCCTTGTCGATGATCAGTGCGCGAACCCCTTCGATCAGGTCGCCGCGCTCGAACCATTGGCGATCCAGATGCAGTTCGAGGGCAAAGCACTGTTCCAGTGGCAAGTGGCGGCCACGGCGCAGCATCTCCAGGGTCACGGCCATGGCCACGGGCGAGCGGGTCTGCATGAGGTTGGCGGTGGTCAGCGCCCAGTCGTGGCTATCGGCCACGGTGACTTGTTGCAGCTGCTCGACGATGCTGGGCACGTCCGGCAACCCGAAAAAGTGGTCAATGGCCGGGCGCAAGGCCGCCAAGGGGGCGTCGGGCAATTGCTGCACGGCGAGCTTGGCGAGTACACCTTGCAAGTCCTTGAGCGGCGAGTCATGCCATTGCAGGCCGTCGAGTTTCTGATCCAGCTCAACCAACTTGGCGCCGTCGATGTACCAGTCTGCCAACCCGCAGTACAAGGCATCGGCCGCACGGATCTGCACGCCAGTCACCCCAAGGTAAGTACCCAGCTCACCCGGGATGCGTGAGAGGAAATAGCTGCCGCCGACATCCGGGAAGTAGCCGATGGCCACTTCCGGCATCGCCAGGCGGCTGCGTTCGGTGACTACCCGCAGGTCCGCACCTTGCACCAGGCCCATGCCACCGCCGAGGACGAAACCGTCCATCAACGCCAGTACGGGTTTGCGGTAGTGGTGAATGGCCAGGTCGAGGGCATATTCCTCGACGAAGAAGTCCTGGTGCAGGGTGTCGCCTTGCTTGAAGCTGTCGTACAGCGAGCGGATGTCGCCGCCGGCGCAAAAGGCTTTCTCACCGGCGCCGCGCAGTACCACGGCGTAGACCTCGGCGTCGTCGGCCCAGGCCTGCAAATGCGCGGTTAACTGGCGGACCATGTCCAGGGTGATGGCGTTCAAGCCAGCGGGACGATTGAGGGTGAGGTGGCCGATATGGTTGCGCACGCTTGCCAGGACAGCGTCCTGCTGCACCTCGGCGTGGCTTGCTTGGGATGAAACCTGAGCAGTCATCTCTAACTCCCTGCTTTTATTGTCTTTATCAAGATGTTCGCGGGTGAACTCTCTCGTGATCGTACCAGTGCAAATTTGCCCAGTACAACCCGGAATCCTGCAGGTCGTTGTTGCATTTATGCAGTGCCGGTCAAACCACCCGGCTGGCCAGTACCTCACCGATACTGCGACGTCGGGCATGGCCCTCGGCGGCGTGGATCAGTTGCTCCAACTCTGTCGGTTCGACATCGTAGAACTGCTCCATCTCGGCCAACGCGAGCTTGAGGTCGGCTGCCGTGATGCTCGGCTCGCTCACGGCATTGGCAGAGCCCAGGATAACCGGGGCTGGCTCGGCAAGGCCCTTGGGATAACGCGTGCGCGTGGCATTGTTATAGGCCAGCGCGCAGGCGAGCAGGGCGCCGGCGCCGAGCATCACCGGCGCAAGCTCGTACCAGCCGAGGTTGACCGATGCCGGATCGGCCAGCACCAGGGTCATGGCCAGGCCGCCGGCCGGTGGGTGCAGGCAACGCAGCCAGCAGATGAGAATCACGGTCATGCCCGCCGCCAGGCAGGCGCTGCCCAAGGTGCGCCCCAGGACGCGGGCGACCAACAACGCGACGATGCCTGCACACAGGTAACTGCCCATGATTGACCAGGGTTGGGCCAGCGCCCCCGACGACACGGCAAACAACAGTACGGCCGATGCGCCCAGAGGGCCGAGCAGGTGCAGGGCCACCTCCATGCCGAACACCTGGGCACAGGCCCAGACACTGAACATCGTGCCCAGGGCCATGCCGATGGCTGCACGGCTCCATTCGGCGGGACGGGTGTTGATTGCAGCGGGTAACCAGCGAGCGAGCATTGAGAGACGGTCCATAAACAGCGGGCGAAAAAAAAGGCCTGCCTGGTTTCCCGGAACAGCCCTTTGAAGGTTCCAACATTTGGGGGAAGGAACCTGTGCAGTGTGCAGTGCTTGATAACGCGGCGCCAATGCATATTAATGAGGGTTAAATGCAAAATAAATGCAGCTAAAAGGCCTCGCCGTAGGTAATCGGCCCGGAGTCTGCGGGTGTAGCCGGATTGATCTTGCCCAGCACGCGACTATGGGTTTCTTCATTGAACAGACGCGCTTGCAGGTCTTCGCGCAGCCTTGGATCGTCGGCCAGCGGCCCCTTCAACGCCACCAGTGCGTCACGCAACGCCATCAAGCGATCCAGCCTGGGTAAAGGGAGGGTTAACAGGTTTTCTCGCACGGCATTGTCCTCTCGATGAAGTAAGCCATCGCGCGCGGGCAGCCTACAACGTCCTTGTTGTCATGAAGTGCCCTGGCCCAAGCGTTTCAGGGCAGTCCTGGCGGTCGGGTGGTAGATAGTAAGTGCACGTGGCAGCGAGTCTACAGTTGGGCTCCGAGCACCGGAAGGGAAAGTGCACCAGCCATTACGCAAACAAATGTAGGTGTTTTCTTGGTACCTATGATGAAAGTCGCCCACTCGTGGAGGAGTGGGCGTTCTTTCTTACAGTGCAGCGGGCATAGCACTCAAGGCGTCGTGGCTTTTGCCAAGTGCAGCAACACATACGGATTTTTGTCGAACGCTGCGGTGAGCGTCGGCGTGATTGAACGCAAGCGCGGATCTTCCAGCGCCTGGAAATCAGCCTGGCTCATGACCAACCACGCCGGCGCCTGGACCGGTTTCAATTCGGCAGGCAGTTGGGTAAACAGCGGCACCTTGTCGCAATCGAAGTTGACCATGAACTTGATAGCTTTCGCGTCTTTGCCCAGTGCATGTAACACCAGCGGCGCTGGTTGCTGCTGAACGTGTGCCTTGACGGCAAGGCTGAAGGTGCGGGTGTCGTACACCTGACGTTCCAGGGGTTCAACCACCATGATGTAGGTGGCCCAGAGGGCGAGCACGGCGCCCAAGGCGGGCCCGTAGGTGCGCAGCCGCGAGCGGAGCAATGCCAGCAGGGCCAGCACCTGTAGCGTGCCGAGCACGACGAAGATCAGCTCAAGGTCGGCCAGCGGTTCCGGGTAGCGCCGCCGCGCCACCATCAAGCCAATGGCCAACAGCGTTGGCAACAGCGTCCAGATGCCCAGCATCAAGGCGCGTAGCCACGCAAACTGTCGCCCTTGCGTGACCGCGAAGGGGTACGCGGCAATGATCGCGGCCATCGGCAGCATCGGCAGGATGTAGCGCGCTTTCTTGGCTTGGGGTACCGACAGGCCCAGCATCACCAGCACAGCCGCTGCCGCGCAGTAGAGCACTAGCTTCAAGGCCGGGGCCGGTGCGCGTCGACCGTCCATCAGCACCGCCAGCAGCACTAACAATGCCAGTGGATAGGCCAGGGCGTAGTTGCCCAGGGAGCTGGTGAAGTAATACAGCACGCCGCCGGAGCCTTCGCTGCCATCCATGCGCCCCAGGAACTGCATGCGAATCACATCATGCATGAAGTCTTCGCCGCCGCTGAGCTTGGCCAGCAGCAACAACAGGCCGACGCACGCCGCCAGCAGCGCCAGTGCCAGCAGGCCGAAGCTGAACAGCTGGCGCCACTGACGGTTGATCAGGTAGTAGCTGCACAACACGCCCGTGGGGATCACCAGGCCAATCGGGCCACGAATGGCAAACCCCAACAGCAGCAGAAAAAACACCCAATGCAGGCGCTTGGCTGCAGCGAAATGGTCATGGGCATAGCCCAGGTAGAACACCGCCAACGCCACGGCGGCGAGCATCTGGTCGAGGGAGACTGCGCGGGTTTCGCTGACGAAGGTACTGCTGAGCAGCAGCGTTGCAATGCTCAGCAGGCCCCAGCGCGGCGAGTAGGGCGCGGTGAGGCGATAGACCAGCACCACGATCAGCGCCGACGCGACCGCCGTGGGCAGCCACGCTGTCAGGCTGGTGACCTGACCCAAGGGCAACGACAGCAGCCATGTCAGCAGGGTCGACGTTGCCAGGTAATCGGCATACGGCTGACCATAGGTGGTGGGAAAGAAACTCGGGCCATGGCGCAGCATTTCCTGGGCAAACAGCACAAAGCGCGAATCAAAGCCGATGATCGCCTGGTGCCAGTTGCCGACGATAAACAGCAGCAGCGCCAAGAGCCCAAGCCCCAGGGACTGGCGACGGATCGTTGCACGCTGCCCGGACGGTAAGGCGATGTTCACTTAGCAAGCGTCCTTGACCTGTTCCACCCAGTTTTGCTGGGGGATCGGTAACTCGCAGGAGTCGCCGCGGCCGATGGGGAAGTACTTGAAGCCTTTGCGCGTCAGGCGCTCGCCGTCGTACAGGTTGCGGCCGTCGAAGATCACCGGGGTTTTCAGGCGCTGGTGAATCAGGTCAAAGTCCGGTGCCTTGAATTGCTGCCATTCGGTGCACACGATCAACGCATCGGCGCCGCCCAAGGTGGATTCCGGAGTGCCCATCAGCATCAGGCGCGGGTCATCGCCGTAGATCCGCTGGGTTTCCTGCATGGCTTCAGGGTCGAAGGCGCGCACATTGGCCCCGGCAGCCCACAGGGCTTCCATCAGCACGCGGCTGGGGGCGTCACGCATGTCATCGGTGTTGGGCTTGAAGGCCAGGCCCCACAAAGCAAACGTCTTGCCCTTGAGGTTGCCCTGGAAGAACGCGTTGATGCGCTCGAACAACTTGCTCTTCTGGCGCTGGTTGATGGCTTCCACGGCTTCGAGCAGGTCGCTGGAGCAGTTGGCCTGCTTGGCGCTGTGGATCAGGGCGCGCATGTCTTTGGGGAAGCACGAGCCGCCATAACCGCAGCCAGGGTAGATAAAGTGGTAGCCGATGCGTGAGTCGGCACCGATGCCCAGGCGCACCGACTCAATGTCGGCACCCAGGTGTTCAGCCAACTCGGCGATCTGGTTGATGAAGCTGATCTTGGTGGCCAGCATGCAGTTGGCGGCGTACTTGGTCAGTTCGGCGCTGCGCAGGTCCATGAAGATGATGCGATCGTGGTTGCGGTTGAAGGGCGCGTACAGGTCGCGCATCACGTCGCGCACCTCTTCACGCTCGCAGCCGATGATGATCCGGTCCGGGCGGCGGCAGTCGGCAACGGCTGAGCCTTCCTTGAGGAATTCCGGGTTGGAGACGATATCGAACTGCAGCTCACGGCCGGCGGCGCGCAGGTTATTGAGGATGTGGTCGCGCAATGTGTCGCCAGTGCCGACCGGTACAGTGGATTTTTCCACCAGGATCACCGGCGCCACGCGATGGCGGGCTACCGCATCACCTACCGACAGCACGTATTTCAGGTCGGCAGAGCCGTCTTCATCCGACGGCGTGCCCACGGCAATAAACAACACTTCACCGTGCTCGACGGCGAGTTTTTCGTCGTGGGTAAAGCGCAGGCGCCCGCTTTCCAGGTTGTCCTTGACCATGGCTGCCAGGCCCGGCTCGAAGATGGTCACATGCCCCTTCTGCAGCGATTCGACCTTGTGCTTGTCAACGTCCATGCAAATGACATCGTGACCGACTTCGGCTAATACAGTGGCCTGGACCAGACCAACGTAACCACTACCAAATACACTGATTTTCATGGGGTATTCCTGGGACTTGAGGTGCTAGCACGACGAGAGTTGATAACCAGTACGCCGAGGATGACCAAGGCCACCCCCAGGGTTTTTGAAAGCGAAAAATCTTCGTTGAACACCGGCAGGCAGGCGGCCAGCAAATACACCAGCGCGTAGCTGATACTGAGCAGCGAATAGGCGCGGCCCAGGGGTAAGTGCTTCAGTGCGCCGAGCCAGCACAGCATCGACAGCGCATAGGCGATGATCGCCAGGATCACCGCGCCCAGGGCGCCCAGTTCGATGCTGTTATCCGTGAAGGCCGCCAGCCATTGGGTGGGAAGCGGCAGGCGCGTCATGCTCCAGCGCATGCCCAGTTGGGCACCACTCACCAGGCCGACACTGCCCAAAGCCAGGGCGAAACCCCGCACGCGACTCATACCTGGCGCCCCAGCAAGACCACGCCGGCAATCACCAGCCCCACGCCCAGCCAGTGACGGCCATCAATGGGTTCGTGAAACACAAAGCGCGCCATCAGCGTGACCAGCACAAAATTCAGGCTGAGCATGGGGTAGGCAATGCCGACTTCCAGGCGCTGCAACACCAGCAGCCACACCAGCAAGCCCAGGCCCAGGCACACCAGCGCCGACCACAACCACGGCGAGCGCAGTTTCAGTGCCCAGCCGTCTGGCACGCCGCGCCAGCTTTCCACGGCGAATTTTTGCGAGACTTGGCCCATGCAGGTCAGCAGGCAGGCCGTGAGCAGTAGCAGCAGGGTGATCATGGCGCGACCTGGGGGAAAATCAGGATCACGATCTTGCCTTGCGCATAACGCTTGCCGTCAGTGGGCAGCAGTGCGAGTTCTTCTTTTTCGCCGGTGCTATTGACGCGCATCACCACGCCCACCGCGCCGGTACGCCGGGTTTCGGCCATCCACGCCTGGATGCGGTTACGGTCGACCAGACGCGGGGCCGTATCCTCGTAAGCCAGGCCGTACTTGACCTCACCCGAGGTGTTGTACAGCGTGATATCGGGACGTTTGAGGCGCCAGGACAGCGCCGAGGCGGCGCCCAGGTCGTTGCTCAGCAGGGCAACGCTGGGTTGCAATTCGTCGATGTGATCAATGATGAACTGGTCCGGGGTCTTGTTGTAAACCACCGAATGAGGCAACGCCGCAGGCACCAGCAGCACCAGCAATCCACTGCCGATCAGCGGCGCGGCCCACAATGCCAAAGGGCGCGCCGCTTGCAGCAGATTGACCACGATCCAACCGAACAAAAAGATGAACACCAGCACCAGGCTGAGGGTTTCTTCTCCCGGTTCGTATACCGGCTTCTTCAACTGGAACCAGCTGAGGGCCAGCAAGACCAGCACGCCGATCACCAGGTTCAACCAGCCATTGATGCGCAGAACGCGGCCGTGGCCTTGAGCCAGTTTGTCGCTCAGGGCCGAGCCCATCAGCAAGGCGAGGGGGAGCATGCACGGCATAATGTAGGAGGGCAGCTTGCCTTTGGCCAAGCTGAAAAAGGCCAGGGGCATCAACAGCCACAGTAGCAGGAACGCGGTTTTCGGCACACGCCGTTGCAGCCAGGCCTGCTTGAACGCGGACGGCAATAGCGCAACCCACGGCAGTGCGAACCCTACCAGCAGCGGCAAGTAATACCAGAAAGGTTCGGCGTGCTGGGCGTCTTCACCGGCAAAGCGTTGGATGTGCTCGTGCCAGAAAAAGAAATGCCAGTAGTCCGGCTCTTGCAGGTGCACAGCCAGGGCCCACGGCACGCTGACAGCAATCGCCACCACCACGGCAACAGGGCCAAATTTGCACAACTCGCCAAAACGTTTTTGCCAGACGGCGTAGGGCAGGGCGACCAGCACCGGCAGCAACCAGGCCAGGAAGCCCTTGGTCATGAAGCCCATGCCGCACGCCAGGCCCAGCAAGGCCCAGGACCACAAGCGCGCACGCCGCGTGGTGCTGTCGAAGCAGAACCACAAGGCCACGCCGGTCAGGTTGACCCAAAAAGTGAACTGCGGGTCCAGGTTGGCATAGCCGCCCAGCGCAGCCACGCTGACGAAACTCATGTAGAGCAACGTGCTGACCAGGCTTTTTTGCGGATCATTCCACAACCGGCGAGAGACCAGATACACCAGCAGAATGCTCAAGCCGGTGCTCAACGCCGAGGCAAACCGTACGCCGAACAGGTTCTGGCCGAAGATCGCCTGGCCCAGCGCGATCATCCAGTAGCCGGCCGCAGGTTTTTCAAAGTAGCGAATCCCCATGAAGTGCGGCGAGGCCCACTTGCCGGTCATCAGCATTTCCTGGCTGATTTGTGCATAGCGGGTTTCATCGGGAATCCACAGGCCATGGGTGGCCAACGGCAGCAGGTAGAACACCGCAAACGCGAGCAGGAGCAGGGGCAAGGCCCAGCGGCGGATCATGCCTGCTGTACTCCAAGCCAGCCCTCGCGGCCGCTCAAGGCGCCGCGTACCAGCTGTTGCTGGGGCAGGGTGGTCACATCCGTGGGCAACAGTTCGCCCAAGGGTTTGAAATCAATGCCGCGCTGCCCTGCCTGGGCGAGCAACTGGCGAAAATCATTGGCCATCAGAATCCCTTCTACTTCTGCGTGGATCGTATAGACGTTCAGCTTCGACGCGCTGAACCTGTCGAGAATGAAACGGTTGAAATCGTTGGCAGCCACCACCGGCCCGACGACTTCGTCGAAGGTCGGCAGGTCTACCGGAATTTGTGGGGTGCCCGCACTGCCATCGGCCAAGGTTGGTCGAAACAGGCTGGTGCCCCGGCAATCGCTGTTGTAGCGAAAGTTGAAGCCTTGCTTGGCTTGCACCACGCGCTCATCGGCACGCCAGCCGGCGGCCGCTGAACAGTCGACGCGCTCGCCGAGGATGTCGCTCAAGGTGTCTACGCCGCGCCGAATCTGCTCGACCAGCTGTGCCTCGCTCCAACGCCCGGTGTTGGCCTGCCAGCCATGGTGGTCCCAGGCGTGCAGGCCGACTTCATGCCCGGCGGCCTTGGCCTGGCGCATCAAATGCCCCAGGTCGCGGCCAATCGGCTTGCCTGGCCAGGCGGTGCCGGCCAGCAAAATATCCCAGCCATACAGGCCGGCAGCGTTGGAACGCAGCATCTTCCACAAAAACTGCGGGCGGATCAGGCGCCACAAGTGGCGCCCCATGTTGTCCGGCCCGACACTGAAGAAGAACGTCGCTTTGACCCCAGCTTCGGCCAGGGAGTCGAGCAACCGTGGCACACCTTCACGGGTGCCGCGGTAGGTGTCGACGTCGATGCGAAGACCTGCCTGCATTACTTTTTATCCGCAATTTCAAGCATGGCTTCACGCAAGAAGAAATCGAGCGTGTTGCCGATGGTTTCGCTCATCTGCACGCTCGGCTCCCAGTTCAGCAGGCGCTTGGCGTTTTCGATGCTCGGCTTGCGGTGCGCCACGTCCTGGTAACCTGTGCCGTAGAACGCCTTGCTCTCGACGTCGCGGAAACCGGCGAACGGCGGGAAATTGTGGCGCAGTGGGTGAGCCTCGAACTGACGCAGCAGTTCTTCGCCCAACTGGCGAATGCTGGCTTCGTTTTCGGGGTTGCCGATGTTGATGATCTGGCCGTCGCAGACGCCATTGTCGTTATCAATGATGCGCGCCAGGGCTTCGATGCCGTCGGCAATGTCGGTGAAGCAACGCTTCTGCTCACCACCGTCGAACAGACGGATCGGCGTGCCTTCCACCAGGTTCAGGATCAGTTGGGTAATGGCGCGGGAGCTGCCGATACGCGCCGAGTCCAGGCGGTCCAGGCGCGGGCCCATCCAGTTGAATGGACGGAACAGGGTGAACTTCAGGCCCTTGTCGCCGTAGGCCCAGATCACGCGGTCCAGCAGTTGCTTGGAGACGGAGTAGATCCAGCGTTGCTTGTTGACCGGGCCCACCACCAGGTTGGAGGTGTCTTCGTCGAAATACTGGTCTTGGCACATGCCATAGACTTCGGAGGTCGACGGGAAAATCACGCGCTTGTTGTACTTGACGCAGTAGCGCACCAGCTTGAGGTTTTCTTCGAAGTCCAGTTCGAACACGCGCAGCGGGTTACGGGTGTATTCGATCGGCGTGGCGATGGCCACCAGCGGCAGCACCACGTCGCATTTCTTGATGTGGTACTCGATCCACTCGGTGTGGATGCTGATGTCGCCTTCCACGTAATGGAAGTTCGGGTGGCTGCGCAGGCGCTCGATGGCGTCGGAGCCGATGTCCAGGCCATAGACTTCGTAGCGGTCGTCACGCAGCAGGCGCTCGGACAGGTGGTTACCGATAAAACCGTTCACGCCCAGGATCAGCACACGGGTACGGCGCGGCTTGCGGCCCGACTCGGCGCCGCGCAGCACGGAACCGTCTACCAGGCCCAGTTCATCGGCCAGGGACGGGCCGGCCAGGTACAGGCCGTTTTCGTTGCGCTGGCCGAACTTGACCACCAGGGAATCTTCACCGCAGGCAATGCGCAGCGGGTTGACGCTGATTACACGGCCAGGCGCCAAACCTTCGTTGCCCTTGACCACGTCGGCTTGCCACACGATCAGCTTGTGCTCGCCCACGGCGCAGAAGGCGCCGGGGTACGGCTGGGTCACTGCGCGTACCAGGTTGAACAGTTGCTCGGCAGGTTTTTTCCAGTCCAGCTTGCCATCGGCGGCGGTGCGACGACCGAAGTAGGTGGCTTTGCTCTCGTCCTGGGCGGTTTCGCTCAGCTTGCCCTGGGCCAGCTGTGGCAGAGCATCGCGCAACAGGGCAGTGGCCGCCTCACGCAGCTTGGCGTGCAGGCTCAGGCCGGTATCGCTGCGCTCGATGGTGACTTTTTGCTGGGCCAGGATGGCGCCGGCATCGGCACGCTTGACCATGCGATGCAGGGTCACGCCGGTTTCGGTTTCGCCGTTGACCAGCACCCAGTTGGCCGGGGCGCGGCCACGGTATTTAGGCAGCAACGAGCCGTGCAGGTTGAACGCGCCTTTGCGGGCGGTGGCCAACAGCGGCTCGCTCAGCAGGTTGCGGTAGTAGAACGAGAAGATGTACTCCGGGTTCAGCTTGGCGATGCGTTCGATCCACAGCGGGTGGTTGGCGTCTTCCGGTGCATGTACCGGGATGCCATTGCGGGCGCAAAGTTGGGCGACGGAACCGTAGAAGTTGTTTTCCTTGGGGTCATCGGCATGGGTGAACACGGCGGCGATGTCGTAACCGGCGCTGAGCAGCGCTTCAATGCCTGCGCAGCCAATATCGTGGTAGGCGAATACAACAGCTTTTGAACTCATGACTGGACCTGATCCGAAGAAGAAGTAGAAGTATGGGAAGACACCAGACCGTCGACCACGACGACTGGAGCCGGTGCTGCCGGTTGGTTGCGCAGCACTTTTTCAATAAAGAAGCGTGGGCGGGCGCGGACATCGCTGTACATGCGGCCCAGGTATTCGCCCAGCAGGCCCATGCCGATGAACTGGCCACCGGTGAACACAAACAACACCGCAAACAGCACGAACAGGCCATCACCGGCCCAGTCGGCGCCGAAGGCCAGGCGCATGACGATCAGGGCAAAGGCAAACAGCACGCCCAGCGCCGCCAGGCTGAAACCGACGATGGACAGCAGGCGCAAGGGCGTGGTGGTCATGCAGGTCAGCAGGTCGAACATCAGGCTGATCAGGCGCATGGCGCTGTATTTGGATTCGCCGTGCTCACGTTCGGCGTGGTGCACCAGGATTTCCGTGGTGTGCCGGGCGAAGCCGTTGGCCAGGATAGGAATGAACGTGCTGCGTTCACGGCAGGCGAGCATGGCGTCGACAATGGTGCGTCGGTAGGCGCGCAACATGCAGCCGTAGTCGGTCATGGCCACGCCGGTAGAACGTTGCACGGCGAGGTTGATCAAGCGCGACGGCCAGCGGCGGAAGGCCGAGTCCTGGCGGTTATTCCGCACGGTGGCAACCACGTCGTAGCCCAGGGCAGCTTGCTCGACCAGGCGCGGGATCTCTTCCGGCGGGTTCTGCAGGTCGGCGTCAAGGGTGATCACCACTTCGCCACGGCACTGTTCAAAGCCGGCCATGATCGCCGCGTGCTGGCCGTAGTTGCGGTTAAGGATCACCGCTACCACATTGCTGCCGTCTTCCGCGGCGGCGTCTTCGAGCAGTTGGGCCGAGTTGTCGCGGCTACCGTCATCCACCAGGATGATTTCGTATTCGTAGGCCAGATGCTTGCAGGCTGCCGTGGTGCGACGCAGCAACTCAGGCAGGCTTTCTTGTTCGTTGTAGACCGGGATAACGATCGACACGCAATGAATAGGGTAGGGTTTCAAAGATTCATGACCTCGGGCTAAAGCGACTTCAAGCGTGAAAACGGCAGCGTTCATTGGGCAAAACTACAGCCCGCAGGTTACAAAACGGGGCTAAAGATGATGCGTTTTCAATAGGTTAGTCGATAATCCACGGATTGCTCTCAAGTGTTGCCTACAAGGTTAAGCGCAAAAATGTGCAACGAATATGAAAGGCGGATGAAAAACTCGTTTATTTGACAGGCAGACAGCTAGGGTTCAGCTAAGTAATCAAGGCGTTACATGTAGGTCTCACAGGGCGACATCGGAGCTTCGTACAAGACGCTTGGTTCAATCTGAGCGAGGCGATCAGCCCAATGCTCGCCCTTCAACAATCTTCTCTGCATTAGCGCTCAAGTGCCGGTAAAGTAAGCCCTCTCTTGCCAGGGTACTCGGATGAATAGCGTGCAGCTTTTACGCGGCCAGTTGCGGCCAGCGCTGATGGGATTGTTGATGACGGTGGCCTGTGTCACCAGCGTGCGGGCCGATCAAGGCGTCGCGCTGACCCCACTGGACCAGGTGCCGGACGGGGTGGAAGTGCGCGGCAAGCAGGTCGCGGCTTATACCTGGGATGACCGCCAAGGCAAAAACCTGCTGGTACTCGCCGAGCAAGTCGGTGAGCGCGATGACGATGGTACCCAATCGGCCTTTGTCTACGCGGCGCAATACGTGCTGGGTGGCGAGCGCCCCAAGCGCGTGTGGATGCTGTACGACGATGTACAGCACTGCGAATTCGACGCAGGGCTGCGCTTTGACCGGGCTGCCACCAAGGTCACCGACCTGCTGGGCGACGGCAATACCCAGGCCACGGTCGGTTATTCGCGGGCCTGCACCAGTGATGTCAGCCCCAACGAATTCAAGTTGATCATGCATGCCGGCAAGTCCGAGAAGTATCGTCTGCGTGGCCTTGACCGCGTGGGCGCCAGTTGGTGGGACGAGGACGCTGGTGCCTTGCGCGGCATGCCCCTGCCCACCGACTGCAGCGTCGCGGCGCAGCAAGCGCTGGTCAGCCAATACAAGGAGCAGGGCACCGAACTGCCCCTGCCAGGCTGCTATGGCGACGAGAAGGACTTTGCCAAGGCGCCGGACAGTTACCTCGCTTTTATGCGCCAGCAGTGGTTCGCGCTGATGCAGCAACAGGACGCTGACTGGAGCCAATCCCAGGCCCAACCCCAGGCAGCCAGCGAAGACGACGAATCGGCCCCGTGATTTTGTGCCAGGGCCGGTCCTGGGTTAGACTCGGCCTTCGCCAATCCACTAAATACATCGACTAATCAAATAGTTGGTCGGTGTATTTAATCCAAAGGCTGATCTACCTTGACCGAGTCCATTTGCAACCCACTGACCCTATATCTCACCCGCCTGGCGCCTTCCAGCCAACTGACCATGCGCTACGTGCTGCAGGATGCCGCCGACCGCTTGGGTTTCGAAGACCTCAACCTCGAAGAGATTGACTGGCACCTGCTGCAGCCTGAACACGTCATCGCACTGGTGGCTGCCTTGCGCGAGGACGGCTTAGCGCCGAACACTTCGTCGCTGTATGTGAATGCGGTGCGCGGGGTCATGAATGAAGCGTGGCGCATGAGCTTGATCAGCCAGGACCACCTGTTGAAGATGCGCTCGGTCAAGGCCACACCTGGCACGCGCCTGAGCCAGGGCCGCAATCTGCGCCGCACCTTGATCCGCGAGATGCTCGACGTCTGCGCCGCCGACCCTCGGCCCCAGGGCCTGCGGGATGCAGCGGTGATCGGCCTGTTATATGGCTCGGGCATGCGCAAGTCGGAGTCGGTGAACCTGGACTTGGCACAGGTCAACTTTGACGAGCGCAGCTTGCGCGTGATCGGCAAGGGCAACAAAGAGTTGGTCAAGTACGCGCCGGACTGGGCGTTTGCCAAGCTGCAAGCCTGGCTGGCGTTTCGTCGCGAGCACCTCAAGGAAGGCGAGCAGGACGACAGCTTCCTGTTCAACCGCATCCGGCGAGGCAGCCATATCACCCGAGAGCGGATCACCAAGCATGCGATTTACTACATCGCGCGCCAGCGCGGCGATCAAGTGGGGGTCAAGATCATGCCCCATGATTTCCGTCGTTCGTTTATCACCCGGGTGATCGAGGAGCATGATTTGTCGATTGCGCAGAAACTGGCGCATCACACCAACATCCAGACCACTGCCAGCTATGACGTGCGTGACGACAATGAGCGCCGGCGGGCGGTGGACCGATTTGATTTGTAGGCTTGTGGATACGCCACGATTCAAATGTGGGAGCTGGGTTGCCTGCGAAGAGGGCCTCACAGGCAACCAGAATGTTGAATCTGCCTGCTCCTGTGCTCAAGAGGAAGGCGGGACGCTTGAGGTCAAGTGAGCCGGTAAGCGCCGCAACGTCCACAAGGTGGTCAGCATCGCGGCAAGCGCACACAGCGCAATACCGATCAACATCGGCGCCGGTGTATGGTCGGCAAAGATACCCACCAAGGTCATCGCCACAGCCGCTGTGACCATCTGGATCGCACCCAGCAGTGCAGACGCAGAACCTGCCACCGCACCATGATCCTCCAGCGACAGTACCCCGGCCGCCGGCAATAGCAGGCCAAGAAAGCCGAAACCGATAAACAACAGCCCCATCATCAAGCCCAGGCTGTCACCCCACAGTGTGGTGCCCGCCAGCAAGCTCATGACCGCCGCCACGCCCACCACCGACCAGCGAATCAACGGCGCCAGGCCAAAGCGGGCGCTGAGGCGGGCGGTCAATTGGCTCATGGCGAAAAACGAGGCCGCGTTGAGCGCAAAGCACAGGCTGAACTGGGTCGGTGTCAGGCCAAAAAACTCGATGTACACGAAGGGCGCGCTGCCGATGAACACGAAGAAGGTGGCCAGACCAAACCCGCACACCACCGACAAGCCCGTAAAGACCGGGTCGCGGAGGAGGGCGCCATAACTGCCGAACGCCTGGCCCAGTGTCTTGCCCAGGCGGCGCTCGGCCGGGTGGGTTTCTGGCAGTTGTACTGCGGTCATCACCAGACACAGAACGGCCACCACCGCCAACACGGCAAACACTTCGCGCCAGCTCCAGATCGAAATCACCACGCTACCGGCCAGTGGCGCGAGGATCGGCGAAACACTCATCACCAGCATCAACAAAGCCATCAGACGCGCCGCTTCATGGCCGGTGTACAGGTCACGGACAATCGCCCGTGGAATCACCATCCCCGCACAGGCACCGAACGCCTGCACCGCACGAAAGCCAATCAACACTTCGATGGTCGGTGCCAGCGCGCAGCCGACACTGCCAATGGCAAAGATCACCAGGCCCGCATAAATCGGCGGTTTACGCCCGAACACATCGCTGAGTGGGCCGTAGAACAACTGGCACACGCCGATAATCATGAAGAACACCGTCAAACTCATCTGCACGGCGGCCGGCGAGGCCTGGAGGCTGGAGCCCAGGGTCGGCAGCGCCGGCAGGTAGATGTCGATGGCAAACGGGCCGACGGCGGTGATCAAGCCCAGCAACAGGGCGAGACGGGCGATACGTTGAGGCATTTGGCAGATCCAGGTAGAGCAACGGACGGTCAGCTTAAGGGAACCGCGCAGATCCGCAAACTTAGGCTTCACTAACAAGCAACAGCTGCCGATACAGCTAGCAGCGACATTGAAACGGTTGGGTTCCCAACCGGCGGTCCTGGCACGGGGTACCACTATGACGATCAAATTACGCTTGGTGCTGTTGATTGCGACCGGGTTGCTCACCGCTTTGATCATGAGCCTGGCTGGCTACCTGGGCAATACGCGGATGGCCGATGCGGTACAGGACAACGACGTCAGCATGACGGTACTGCGCAACCACATGGAAGCCGACATGATGCACGACGCCCTGCGTGCGGATGTACTGTCGGCGATGTTGGTCGGGCTGGGCAAAAGCACCAGTACGCCGGCCGAGGTCAACAGCTCGATCAAGGAGCATGCCGAGCACTTTCGCGAGGTGCTGGCGGACAATCTCAAGCTGCCGTTGGACGCCTCGATCAAGGCCAGCCTGGAAAAAATCAAACCCAGCCTGGACACCTACATCAGTGCCGGCGAGCGCATCGTCGCGCTGGCCCTGGAGAATCCAGAGGCCGCACGAGGGGAACTGCAGACCTTCAATGCCGCGTTCAGCCAGTTGGAAGAACAAATGGCGGCGTTGAGCGAACTGATCGAAAACAATACCCAACTCACCAGCACCGGTACCCGGCAAACCATCAGTAACGCTAACTGGACCTTGATTATTGTATTGGGGGCGAGCCTGCTGTTGCTGCTGGCACAAGGACGTTGGGTGACCCTGAGCATCATGGGGCCGTTGCGCACCGCCAGCCGTATTGCCCAGAGCATTGCCCATGGCAACCTGAGCGAGCCGATTGCCGAACCCAAGAACCAGGACGAAGCCAGTGCACTGATTCGCAGCCTGGCGACGATGCAGCGGGATTTGCGCGGCATGATCGAAGTGGTTCGCAGCAATGCCCATGGCGTCAATGGCATGAGCGAGCGCCTCAGCCAGGGTTGCCATGAAGTGGCAGGCAGCAGCCAGCAACAAAGCGTCGCCGCCAGCACCATGGCCGCCGCCGCGAGCGAAATGACCGCCAGTATCGAAGAAATCACCCGTCACGCCCAACGTGCCCTGGACATGGCCAGTCAGGCTGAAACCCTGGCCAAGGACGGCGGCCGGGTTATCCACCAGGTGGTCAGCGACATGGATGGCATCGCCCGTTCTGCCCAACAGTCAGCCCAAGTGATCCGCACGCTGGACAAGGAGTCCGAGGCGATCTACAGCATTATCCAGGTGATCAAGGGGATTGCCGACCAGACCAACCTGCTGGCCCTGAACGCCGCCATCGAAGCCGCCCGCGCCGGTGAACAAGGGCGCGGCTTTGCAGTCGTGGCCGACGAAGTGCGCAGCCTGGCCGGACGCACCAGCGCCTCCACCCAAGAAATCGCCAGCATGGTCGGGAGTATCCAGCAAAACACCCGTGAAGCGGTGATCAGCATGGAGGAGGGCGTTGCCCAAGTGGACAAGGGCATGGCGGTGACTGCCGAAGTGGAACGTGCCATTCGCGAGATCCTCCAAGCCACGCTGAGCACCACTGAATTGGTCAACGATATTTCCCGCACTATTAGTGAGCAGAGCCTGGCCAGTAATGAGATTGCTCATCAGGTGGAGAGGATTGCGGGGATGTCGGAAAGTAACAGTCGGGTGATTGGCGAGACGGCGTCGACGACGGATGAGTTGTCGAGTCTGGCGGGGAAGCTTTCGCAGTCGGTGGATCGGTTTAGGCTTTGATGGATAACGATCAGATATAACTAAACTAAATAGTTATTTAGTTTAGTTATAATGCATGTAAATCTATGGAGGCGGAGGGACCAGAATTCATGGTCCCTCCATCTAATTTACGCGTGTGTCACCAGGTTCGTTGGGTAACACGGCCCAGACTGTGGTCGCATTCGCCTTGGCTCACCGTAATCGGTGCACCAATGCTCAAATCATCCGAATCTCGCTGCCAAAGCCTGAAAATCGGTTTGCCGGCCAGCTCCAAAACTATTAGGTCATCTTGGGTAGGTGGACTGACAATACTGTATTCCTCAGTGATTCCTGGGTATCCAAAGCTAACTGAAGCTGTGCCTTGATCAAAATCAGCGATTCGTTTTGGCTCAACATGAGCATCGACTTCAAGTGTGAAAATGTCCATTTCCATTGAGTCTGACTTGTTCTTGCGCGTGAAGGACAACTTGAATTTCATCCATGACCTCAATTATCGGTAGCTGTGGTTTGAGCGTGTAGATTCTCATGACGTGCTCGGATAAGCCAACCGTGACGGAGTTGTCGTCAGGTGTCGCGAGCCTGTTTGACTTACGCTTTACTGATATCCAGGTACGGGTTGCTGCCAAGTGATCGAAGCCTGTGCCAGGCTCGAAATCTCATCACCAGAGCCCCCCAGTCCCGTACATTGTGGTACGCATAATGTATATTATGTTAAATAATGTATTATGTCGGATATGTTCATAAGCGACGTAAGTCACTGATTCGACGAATTCGTTATTACGCCTACTCTCCCAATGAGCCATGTCCATAGTGCTCATGACGAGTCCTCTTCAGGTCAACGACTACCGCTGCTCGGGCAAGCTGGTGACGCGCGCCGTTGCCCATGCTTGTCCGCTCATGTACGTCCAACTCAAACTCAGGCGCCGCGTTTTCAATACTGCGGCGGCGCATCTACGAGCGATCCAGGCTTTCTATAGCTACGCAAAAAGCCGATACCTGGATAAGGGCTGTGCGCTCAGACAAGGTGATGCTTGGCACCGAGTGAGGACTGCGCAGCTGAAACCCTCATCTTTGATCGTGACGGCGCCGTTGCTGGTATGCACAGATCTTCAGGATTCTGTCATCGTAATGGCTCTTCATAATTAACATAACTGTCGTTGTGTTTAATTTTGAGGGCTGCTAGCATCGAAATTGCCACGTGGCATTTTCGAGGAGAAAGCTCTCATGCAACTCTCTGTGCGAAAGGCGTTCCTGGAAGACGGGGCCGTCCTGATCAAAGGTTTTCTGAACAAAGATCAATTGGCTGAGTGCCGGGCAGCCTATGACTGGGCAGTCGAGAATCACGGCCCTCATGCAACCCGAATGTTCGACGGGACTGAGCAACAGTCCCATGTTGACAATGCCAACCCCGTCGCCAAAGCCCGTCTTGAAGAACTCGTAACCTCCCTGCCCTTTGGCCAGCTGTTTGCGCAGCTCTGGGGCTCGGAAAACGTGTGGTACTTCGCCGAAGAGGTGTTTCTCAAAGCAGGTGGGCGCGGATCTCGCACGCTTTGGCATCAGGACACGTCTTATCTACCATGGGCCGGAAGCCACTGGGCCAATGCCTGGATCAGTTTTGAATCAGTGCCGAAGAAAAACGCTTTGGAAATCGTTCGAGGTTCGCACAAAGGACCACGCTACGACGGCACTACGTTTCGCGATCCTAACGATCCGACTCAACCGCTGCATGGCGGCGACGCATTACCACGCCTGCCGGATATCGAGGCGCTGCGCCAAAACGATCCCGAATCATTCGACATCATTTCGTGGGCTACCGAGCCTGGCGATATCGTCTTGCTGCATCCGGGTTCACTGCATGGTGGCGCTCCAGTGGATGAAGCTTTCCCGGATCGTCACACCTTCGTTTTCCGTTTCTTTGGCGACGACGCCACCTTCCATCCTTTACCAGAAAACAGCGCGAGCGGTTACCCGCAGCAAGGCGTGCTGTTTACTGAAAAGCTGTCGACCCTGAAAGCGGGAGACGGCTTCCGCCACCCAACGTTCCGCCAATTAATATAAAAGGAGCATTGCCATGAACACTCAAGTCCTGCAGCGTCAGTCCTTCAACCCTGGTCACACCCAGGCAATCTACGACAACTTCCACTTTTCCCAGGCAACACGCGTCGGCAACATGATCTGGGTGTCCGGCCAGGTCGGTATCGACGAGGCCATGGTTCCCGCCGAAGGCATCCAGGCGCAATCCCATCTGGCGTTTCAGTCTTTGCGGACCATCCTCGAAGCTGCCGGCGCAAGCCTGGCTGATGTCGTCGAGTTGATGACGTTTCATACCGATCTGCAGGGCGAAGTGCACGCCTTTGGACAGGTAAAGGACGAATACTTCCCTGAACGTTATCCAGCCTGGACCGCTGTCGGCATTTCACAACTGGCAATGCCGGGCTTGCGCGTGGAGGTTCGGGCCGTCGCGGTGATTGGCAGCGGTCGAATCTGAACGATTGCATGATCGCGACGTGCCAAGCCAAAATGGCGTTCGCAGCCGCTGCCGGCTCAACGCCTTCAACCAACGGAATCACTTTCTCTCATGCATGATGCTCAAGCGCCTTCCACGGATAGTCAGCACTCCAAAGACAGTGATTCAGCGCCCGCCCCACGTCGCGGCCGCCCGGTAGGTAACCGTCTGGAAAAACGCGGTGAACTGTTGACTGCAGCCATCGAAGTCATTGCGCAGGAGGGTTATGCCGGGACGTCTCTGCGCAAAGTTGCCAGCCATGCCGGCTGCACCACGGGCGCCGTGACCTATTACTTTGCCAATAAAGAAGAAATGATCACGGCGGCGGCGCAGAGTCTGTTTGACGAGTTCGATCACTTGCTGGATGCCGATCAGGAAAAAGTCGATATCAGGGCAATGATCGAGCAGTGGTTGAACCTGACTCAAGCCAACGACTCGGCGCGTTGGCTGGCCCTGTTTCAGATGCTTGCACACGCCCGGCACGAACCGGTGTTTGCCGACGTAATCCAGAAACGTTACTCGCGCTTTCGCGAGGATCTCGCAAGCATTCTGGGCAAAGGACAAACCCAGGGCATCATTCGCAAGGACATTGCTGCCGATCTGCTCGCCGATCAGCTCAGCGCGCTGAGTGACGGCTGGATGATGATGTTGCCAATCGAGCCAGAGCGATTTGAAGCCAAACGCAGCAAGGCCTTGATGGATGCGGTCATCACGCTGATCAGCCCCGCTCGCTAAACCCTACCCTGCCCTCAGGCATCCAGAAGATTCGCTTCATTTGCGCAGCGAATCCTGCTTGATGGCGCCCGCCTATCTCTCACCCCCTCGGTTAATCGCCATTGCGCCGATTTCACTTTGCTGAATTCCTGTTCCGTCATATATTTGCATAACATCTGTGATTATAACTAAAAGACGGAGGTGACGATGGATGCGGATCTCGATGAACTGTCGACGCAATCACGACAGCGACGATTGTTATTGCAAGCGGTTGGAGGCTCGGCCCTCGCCGGAGTGCTCGGTGTCACCGGGCGTGCGATGGCGCAAACCCAACCTTTAGACACCTCGATACTGGATGTGGTGATCATTGGCGCAGGCCTGTCCGGGCTTACGTCTGCCAGAGACCTCCAGGCCGCTGGCTGCGAGTCGTTTGTCGTGCTTGAAGCCCGCGATCGCGTCGGTGGTCGCACCCTTAACCATGACCTAGGCAATGGCGTAATCTGCGAGGCCGGTGGGCAATGGATCGGCCCCGGTCAAACGTCAATCGCCGATCTGGCCAGACAGCTTGATGTCGCAACCTTCCCTACGTACTACAAGGGCAAGGCGGTCTATCTGATAGACGAGGTAACAGTCCAAGAGGACGTCAGCGATGGTCCGAATTCCAATACTGACATCGTCGCAAAACTGAACAAACTCGCCGAAGGCGTCCCCAGCAAAGCGCCGTGGAAAGCCAAGGATGCGGGTGAGCTGGACAAACTCTCGATTGGCCAATGGCTGGCCGGGCAAGGCATCAGCAATGTCGACAAGATCGGCTTCAACATGTCCGTGAGCCTCACCTTCGGTACCACGCCGGCCGGCATGGGGCTCCTGCATTACCTGGCGATGATCAACTCCTCTGACTGCCGTCTCGAAAAGCTCGAAGGTGTCCAAGGGGGTGCACAGGAATCACGTTTGGTAGGCGGCTCGCAAATCCTCAGCTTGAAGATGGCGCAAGCTCTCGGAGAAAAAGTCCGATTGGCGTGCCCAGTGCGCAAGATTGTCGGTTGGGATCGTGATGTCGTCGAGTTGCATACCGATCAGGGCATCATGCGCACGCGGCAGGTGATTGCCGCGCTGAGCCCGGCGCTGTGCAATCAGATCGTCTTCGATCCACCCCTGCCCTCCGGGCGTGCCGAGCTGCATCGGCATTGGCCGGCCCATGCACCGATGCGCAAGACCGTGCACGTCTATGAGCGCCCGTTCTGGCGCGACCAAGGCCTCAACGGCCAGATCGTGCAAGTGGAAGGTCCGCTGATCTGGGCCTTTGACAATTCGCCGGAGGACGGCAGCCTGGGTGTGCTCAGCGGCTTCGTCAGAACTGGCCAATTACCCCATGACCCCAAAACCGCGCAGGACACCTTGTCGGCGATCTACGCCAGCGCCATGGGCGAACAAGCCCTGCACCCGATTCAGTTTCATGATCTGGACTGGGGCAAGATCGACCCGTGGAGTTTGAGTTGTATTTCCCCCATGCCTCCCGGTTTCTGGACGCAATGGGGCGAGTATCTGACGCCGGCGGTCGGTCGCATGATCTGGTCGGGTACCGAGACTGCGCAGATCTGGGCCGGGGCAATGGACGGTGCAGTCCGCGCCGGACATCGCGCGGCAATGGAAGCGCTCCAGGCGTTACTTCAACCTCGGAGGAACGCCTGATGAAGCGGATTATGATGGTTGGAGCCATCGTCGTGAGCGCAGCGTTGGCCGGATCAATTGCGATGTATGGACCGGAACTGTGGGCGGGCTATCGTTTCATGCAGGCCGTGGATCAGCACGACGCTGCATACCAGGCCAATGGCGGTGCGTGGCCACAGTTACAGGACACCTGCGCGCTTTGCCATGGCGCTAACGGTCAACCGCGCGACGCTCAATACGCAGCGCTTGCAGGGCAGACCGCAGCGTACATCGAAAACCAGTTGCACGCGTTTGCCGAAGGACGTCGCCACAGCGCACAGATGGAGCCACTGGCGGCCAATCTGACGGACGAGCAGATCAAACGTCTGGCCGCCTATTTTTCCGAACAGAAACCTGGTGTGACTGAAGTCCCGACGAAGGATGATGCGCTGGACCAGCGCGGTCAGCGTGTGGTCGCCGCCAACGGGTGTGCAGCCTGCCACGGCGAAAAACTCTCTGGCGGCCCCCTGGCTCCGCGTATCGCCGGACAAGGGCAGCTTTATCTGAGCGATCAATTGAGCGCTTTCAAGTGTGGCCAACGCACCGATCCGACGCAGGCCATGAATGCCATGGCGGGCACCCTGTCCGATGAAGACATCAAGGCCGTGGCGCATTATCTGGCCAAGCTGAACCCTTGATCCTGCACGGGCAAGGATGCCCCCCGTCCTCCTCTGCATCACGCAAAAAAGCCGCCAGAACGGCGGCTTCGAACACTTCAACTACCCCTCAGCGCGTTTGCAGAGCTGCCATTGCGCCCTTCGCGCGCTCCAGCGCGCAATACGCGTAATACAGGTGCACCAGCAGATAAGCCCAGGTCGTCAGTGCAAGCACGTAGAAGTTCAGCAGTACATTGCTATCGTCGCCGGGGATCTTGTAGAAGTCGTAGATGCACGCAATGGTCAGTGAGGCGAGCATGCCAAACATCACTCCGATCGCGTGCAGTGACTCTCCAACGGTTGCCAGGCGTACTGCGAAATACACCAGGTAGACCGAAAATATCATCCACATCAGCACGTAGAAATACGGTAGGAGCGGGACCAGAACCTTGGCCGAGATCAACGCGAGTGTGCCCAGCAGAGCGCCGGCAAACATCATGAGTTCCTTGCCCACAGACGGCTTGTAGGCATGCGTCACCGCCATCAGCCCGAGCGCGGTAATCAGCGGAATCCCAAAGGCTCTGGAGAACGCGTCGCAAAAGTATGAAATCAGGTACGCATGCTCCGATCCCGTCAGGAAAAAAACCAGGAAGTTTGTTGCGGAAAAGGCAACCACAAACCACTCCAGAGCCAGTAGCAGGTTTCTTTTCTTCAGAAACCTGATGCCGAAGGTCAGCCCATTGGCAAGCAGCAAGAAACAGGCAAGGCACAGCACAATATTTCTCGGTTCCATAACGATAGCCTCGGTACAGCTGACAGATAATTTGATGGATTAGCGGGGTTGAGGAACGAGTGCGGCCAGATAAGCCGCAATCGCTTGGCGCTCCTGCGCTGACAGCGCTGCGGCCATGGCTTGCATGGCACCACTGGGCTCAATGCGCTCGGCGCTGGCAAAAGCGTTGAGCTGGGCCAAAAGGTAGTCCTGCCCTTGTGCAGCCAGGCGTGGGAAGGCGTCTTGGCCCATCAGTTGGGCACCATGGCAGGCGGTGCAGCCTCGGGTTTGCACCAGTTGTTTGCCCTGATCCCTCAGCCCCTCGTCAGGACTGACAGCCGCATGGGCAACGACCGATTGCCGGGCATAAAAATTCGCCAGTAGATCAATATCATCCGGGCTGAGGGTCATCGCCAACGGCCCCATGTTGGGCGCAAGCCGTTGTCCGCTCGCAAAATTGCGCAACTGGGCAGACAGATACGCGGCGGGTTGCCCGGCCAGGCTCGGATACCTCGAGTTCATCGAGTTACCGTGGCTGCCATGGCAACCGGTGCAGGCATCGGTCAGATGGGGCCAGTTTCCGCGTTCGGCCTGGTAGGCCTCAGTGGAGGTGGTGATGTAACTCTGCAGCCGGTACAGATCGAGCAGATCGCGGCCAAAAATCGCCAATAGCACCGCAATGACCACGATGACGCCAAGCGCTATGATTTTTTTCATTGCCGCCTCCTACACCCTACGTAATGCGTTGAGCACCTGTAAGGCGCTGTGGCGTCCGGCGCGCACGGCACCGTCCATGTAACCTGCCCAGATGTCAGCGGTTTCGGTGCCCGACCAGAACAGATTGCCGCAGGGCGGACGCAGTGCCTCGCCATGTGTCGACCAGAAACCGGGGGGAATCGGCGACACGCACGTAATGGTCCACGGGTCGGCATGCGCCCAGTCATGATCGTGATAGGAAACCGGCTCGAGCGCTGCGTCCCCCAGGGCACGTGCATAGATTTCGGTCTGCATACGCTTCGCGGCCTCTAGGTCGGTGGGGGCTGCGGCATTCAAAATGAACGCATTGATCACACCGATTTCGCCGTTTGGCGGCGAGTTGTCGTATGCCCAGATGACCGGCCCACCGACCTGAATGATATGGCCGTTCAAGCCTTTGTCGCGCCAGAAAGGCCGCGGGTAGACCATTGTGGTCTTGCGTGCCGGCGAGTGCGCCGGCCAGGCTCGCTGCAGGGCGGCGCGGGTTTCGGGCAGCGGTGGATCGTACTGCAGGCGTTGGCACAGTGCTGGATGAATCGCCATGATCACGCGCCGGGCGCGGATCTCGCCCTGATCCGTTTGCAGTCTGACGATGTCGCCGTTCCAGTCAGCAATTTTGCGCACCGGGCACGACAAGCGAACCTTGTCACCCAGCAATTGCGCCATTTTGCTGCTGAGAACCTGTGAACCGCCGACGACCCGCGTCCCTTGCGCGCTGTCCTTGATCGAGTCGAGCCGCATGTATTCGCTGCCGGCCGAATTGATCATCGACAGAAAATGCAGAAAGCCCATCTTCGCTGGTGTGACGCCGCAGGTCAGGAGAAAGCTGGCATTCCACCCTGCGCGGTCTTCCGGTTTGATGTTTTGCTGAGCCAGCCAGTCGCCTGCCGAGAGCTTGTCCAGTTCGGCCAGTCGGGGGGATTTCCATGGCGCGCCGCACGGCACATCACGCGACAGCTCGCTGAGTTTTGCCGAGACGCTTTCGTCGGTACCGAAGGTGCCTTTCAAATCGACGGCGACACGTCCATCGCCACCGAGGATCACGGTTTCCCCCTCATAGAAACTGGGAAAGGTGCCGACCTCAAGCTCACGGGCCAGGTCCGCTACGGCGGTTTGTCCGGGGCCGATCCACTGGCCTCCGGCCTCGGAGATATAGCCAGAACCCAAGTCATGATTGAGCGTGCGGCCACCGACACGATCACGCGCTTCAAGCACCAGCAGCGACTCGCAACCCGCCAGATGCAGATCACGAGCGGCGGTCAAACCAGCCAGGCCGGCACCGATGATCACCACATCAAACACATCGTCCGGGTTGTCTTTGAGCAGCGCATCGGCGGCAGTGGCCAGGCCAATGTTCAAACCGATCGATCCCACGGCGGCAGTGGCACCGGCCAGTTTGAGTAGTTGCCTGCGCTTCAAATCAGGAGGGGCGTCAGTGCTCATGTTCGTTGCCTCACATCACGTTATTGTTGAATTGAACGCCCGTGGCCGAGCGTGGGTGCGGCAGTAAAAAAGGGGTGACGAAAACGCAAACATTCGTTTGTCTTTCTGCAGGCGAACGCCTACCGGCCCCAGGACTTCAAGGTCAGCGTCATCATGCAAACTCAGCGTGTTGGTTCTATAAGCCTCAGCCGTCAGGCCTGAGGGCGCGCAACTTTGCGGTTGGTGTATTCGTCCAGCAGATGTGCCCCTCCCAGCGCCACATTCACGGCGCACCACTGCAGCGGTTCGGGCAGGGTTTTCGGGGTTTTATGCCGCAACGCGGTGAGCAGCGGATGCTCGATACCGCCGATTCTTTCCGCCAGCAGGTGACCGATCAGCGACTGCGATGCGACGCCGTGTCCGGAGCAACCCGCGGTATAGAGAATGTTGTGGTGCGACCCGGTTTCGCCCACCACCGGCAACGCGTCGTAGGCCATGCTGACGTAACCACTCCAGCACGCTTGAATGCCGACACCGCGTAACGTCGGGAAACGCACGCCAAGGTTGTCTTGCAACGCGCGGTAGGTCACCTCATCGGGAATGTTCGGGGTTTTCGAGCCGTAGGCATAACCCAGCCGTTTAGTGGTCATCAGCAGCGTATTGCGTGCGGTCAGGCGATGGCTTTCCATCACCAGGTGCGGCGTGGTCAACCCTTCCCGCCCTGCCCAGCCCAGCGATGCCAACTGCTGTGGTGTCAATGGCTCGGTTTCGACCGCCGACACTCGAAATGGAACGACTTTGTCGCGCAGAAGACCGAGTTGCGGCGTATAGGCATTGGTGGCCAGCACCACTATCGGCGCGCTCGCCTGCCCGCGTGGCGTCCGGCAGGTGATCGTCGACCCGTCGGAGTACGACTCAAGCTTGGTGTTTTCATACAGCCTCACTCCCGCCTGAAGTGCAGCGCGGCGCAGGCCCATCACATATTTGCCAGGGTCCAGCGTACCGCCGTGGCGTTGCAGGCAGCCAAACAGAAAGGCCGGTGGAATGCCCCGCGCGCGCATTTGTGCCTGATCCAGAAACTCGGTTTGCGAACCCAATTCGTGGCCCACGGCCATGCTTTTGCGCAGCCTTTTCTCCTGCGACGGATGGATGCCCGCCCTGATGATGCCCGATGCGTTGTAGTCGCAGTCGATCTCCAATTCGCGTAAGCGACCTTCGACGTAGGCGACAGCTTCGTCATAGAATTTGACGATTTTTTGCGCTTTTTCCTTGCCAACACGTTTCAAGAATAACTCGAACTCAATGCCGACGCTGCCGCCCAGATAGCCGGCATTCCGCCCGCTGGCGCCGAAACCGGCAAACGCCTGCTCCAGCACCACAACCTTGGCCCCCAACGCCGTCAGTTCCAGGGCGGTGGACAGCCCGGCGAAACCGCCACCGATCACGATGACGTCCGCGCTGACATCGCCCTCAAGCTCGGGTTGCAGATCAGCCGGAGTTTCGACCCAGCCACCCAGCCGACGGAAATGCCCGCCGGCGAAGTGGCTTTCCAGCTCTCGTGATTGGTAGGTCATGGACATGTGATGTGCTCCTATCGACTCAGGATGTGAATAGCGACGGCTGCTTCCTCTACACCTTGCAGACCGCCACCGTTTTCCTGGATGGCATGCCGCGCACCGGGTACCTGGCGTGCACCGGCCTCCCCGCGCAACTGGGTGGTCAGCTCGTACAACTGACCGATCCCTGTCGCACCCAGCGGATGGCCCTTGGATTCCAGGCCGCCAGAGGGATTGATCGGCAGGCGACCACCCAGGGTGAAATCGCCGCGTTCGGCACACACCCCACCCTCCCCCAGCGGCGCAAGCCCGAGGTTTTCCGCCTGGATGATTTCGCCCATGGCCGAGGCGTCGTGCACTTCGGCCACGTGCATGTCCTGCGGGCCAAGGCCGGCGATTTCGTAGGCTTCACGCGCTGCCAACAGGCTGACGTGCTTGTGCGGCTCGTCGAGCCCACGCAGGGTGAAGCTGCGGATCACGCTGGCGGCGATCCGCACACAACGTTTCGGGTCGGCACCAATGCGTTTCAATCCCGCCTCGGTACAGAGAATCGCGGCGGCCGCGCCGTCGGATAACGGCGCACACATCGGCAGCGTGATCGGATAAGTGATCGGCGGCGCGGCGAGCACTTCTTCGATGGTGAAGGTCTTGCGAAATTGCGAATACGGGTTGTGCACCGAGTGTTGATGATTCTTGGCGCACACCGCTGCAATCTGTCGCTGAGTGGTGCCGTAGGTCTTCATGTGCCAGCGACACATGGCGGCATAGATGGCCATGAACTTGCTGTATGGACGATCGGATTCCGAGCCCGGCGGCACCACGATGCCCTCGCCCATTTTCACCAGCGTCGCGTAGTTTTCCTCGGCGGTGGAAACGTCCCAGCCGGTTTCGAACAGGGCCAGCGCCCGCGCCTTGTCCGGCACGTTCATTTTCTCCGCGCCCAACGCCAGGGCTACGTCGGTAGCCCCCGAGCGCAAGCTCTGCACTGCCAGATGAACCGCGGTACTGCCCGAGGCGCAGGCGTTTTCGACGTTGTACACCGGCACCCCTTCGAGGCCGATCTTGCTGCACAGCACCTGCCCGGGAATCGACAGTTGCCCTTGCAGATGACCGTTGGTGATCCCGGCGTAGAACACCGCACCGATATCGGCGCGCAGGGCACCGGAATCGGCGAGTGCGCCTTGCAAGGCCTCCAGCGCCAGATCCTGAAGGCTTCGGTCCAAGTGGCGACCGAACTCGGTCATGGCAATGCCGGCGATGTAAATAGGTTCCATCAGATCATTTCCCTCAGATACGCCGCTCAACGTTTTGCCAGTAATGGGCACGCAGATCTTTTTTCAGTACTTTGCCGACCGGGCTGCGTGGCAATGCATCAATGAAATCCACGGTTTTCGGCGACTTGACCGAACCGAGCCGGGTCTTGCACAGCTCGATCAACTCCTCAGCAGTGACGGTATGCCCGGCGCTCAACTCGACCACGGCCTTCACGCCCTCGCCCCATTGCTCATCTGGCACACCGATGACGGCGCAGTCCTGCACCGCCGGATGACTCCACAGCACTTGCTCGACTTCACTGGGATAAACGTTAAATCCGCCGGAGATGATCATGTCTTTCTTGCGGTCGGTAATGTGCAGGTAGCCGTGCACATCGAAATGGCCGATGTCGCCGGTGTGCAGCCAGCCATCGACGATGGTTTCTGCGGTTTTCTGCGGATCCTTGTAGTAGCCCTTCATCACCAGATCGCCGCGCACACAGATTTCTCCGGTTTGGCCCTGGCCGAGAATGTCTCCGGCGTCGCTGAGAATTTCCACCCGAACCAGCGGATTAGGACGGCCTACCGATGACAAACGCTCGTCCGTTGCAAGACGTCCACCGTGCAAATGTTCGGCGGGCGGCAGGTTGGAAATCGAGGCCGGCGCTTCCGTCTGACCGTAACCGCCGGCCATTACCGGGCCAAAGGTCTCGATGGCTTGCTTGAGCTTGTCCACCGACATCGGTGCCGCGCCGTACAGGAAATACTTCAACGAGCTGAAATCGACCTTCTGCGCCAGATCCGGAACATCCAGCAGTCGATAGATAACCGTCGGCGGTAGAAAGGTCTCGGTGACCTTGTATTTCGGAATCATTGCCAGCATCAGTGCAGGATCCGGCTTAGTAATGATCACCACGGTGCCTCCGCGCGAGGTGCACGGCAGGGACAGCGTGCCGGCGGTATGCGTCATCGGCGCCGCCGCCAGGTTGACCGGCGGATGCTCATCGGCATATGGGAAATTGATCATAAAGTGCGCGCAGAACGTTTGGATGCTGCGATGAGTGTTCATCACCCCTTTCGGCAGCCCCGTGGTGCCGCCGGTTGGCGAGAGCGCCACGACATCATCGAGTTGATACTCGACCTTCGGTGCCGTGGCCGGCTGATCCGCGATCCAGGACTTTAGCGACGGCGCCCCGGGCAAGTGCTCGTCAATGCAGATCCACAACCGGATTTTCGGCAGGCTCGAACGCAACGCGTCGACGATCGGCGCGAACTCTCGTTGAAAAAACAGCACCTCGCAGTCGAAGGCATCGAGCACGTGACGGTTCTCTTCGGCGCTGTTGCGTGCGCCGATGGGAATCCAGCACAGGTTGGCGCGCCAGAGCCCCAGGGTGCAGGTCCAGGCCACCGCATCGTTGGCCGACCAGACTGCGCCCTTGGTGCCGCCGGGCAGGTCGGCGGCTAACAGCGCGTTGGCGATCCGGCTAGACAGGTTGCGGACTTCGGTGAAGGTGAACACCCGATCGTCCTGGATGTACGCCGCGCCGTGCGGATTGATCCGCCAGCCACGGTCGAAGAAATCAATAATCGCCATGTTATTCACTTCACAGTTGAGTAACGGTTGCGCGGGCCAGGCCACGCTGCTCGAGGAAGCCCAGCAGATAGCGATGACCGAAGGCTTTCGAGGCCGAGGCGAAACCGGTTCTGGCGGTGTCGTTATTCAACAGTTTGACCACGGCTGCGGCGTGCAAGGCCCCGGTGGCGATGTAAGGCGTGATGCCATGCACGGTGGCACGCACGGCCGTCAGTTGACCACGACCGATTGCGAAGTCAACGGTGCGTTGCAGAGTGCTGCGTTCACGCGGTGGCATGCTCGGGGTGGTCGATTGCACGAGGCTCTGGATCACCGCGTCCTGCTGTTCTTTGGGCAGGTGCTTGTATTCGGCTTCCCACTTCTCACCCAGGCCGTGGACCATTTTCATCACCGGGTTGTCGTAGAAGCCGACACAGGACATGCAACTGCGTACCCGGCCATCCTCTTCGTAAAATACCGGTAGTGAAGTGCCGCCCCAAGGCAGGCAGAACACAGCTTCCAGCAGATCAGGACAAACCACGTTGAAGCTTGTGTTCGGCGCATAAGGCACCAGTTCCTTCTCCCACAGGTAGGCGCCGGGGTAACGGACGCCCTCGAAAATGGTCGCCGTTGAACCGACAGTCACCCCAGCGGCACCGGTGCGTGGGCCGCGGGTCAGTGTCGCGGTTTCCAGCGAATCGACGCCCGGTGTTTCCAGGGCCAATTCGGCGGCGATCTCGGCGTAGGTGTACATGTACGCCAGCGATGGCGACAGCAGCAGCCCGGCCTGGCGATACAGCTCGCCGAACTGATCACGCAAGGCTCGAATGTGCGCCTGCTCTCCGGCTGGATCCAGATAATGGCAGCCAGCTTTCAAGGCCGCTTCTACGGCAGTCAGGCCAAAATTGATGAACGGGCCGACCGTGTTGCACACCACGCGCGCACCTTTGAAAACCGAGACCAGCGCGTCGACCTCGTGGGCGCATTCAATGATTTCGTAAGTGGCCGACTCCAGGCCGACGACGCGTTGTGCCATCATTTCCTGAGCACGGGCGGCGTTGCGAGCGACGGCGGTGAACGGGATGTGCTGGTCGATCAACCAGTCCATGATCAGCATGCCGGTGTAACCACTGGCGCCATAGACAACGACAGGATATTTGGCCATCGGGTTTTACCTCATTTGTTATTGTTGGATGAGTGATGTCGGGTGCATTCAGAATCAGTTGTTAGCCCAGCCTTCGGCGTACAGCTGCTGGGCGAGCAGCCCCAGGCGCATGGTCAGGACCCGGTTTTCGCCGTCCTCGATCAATGACGACTGGGTGTCACGCAAGAGTTTTTCGATCGGGTATTCACGGGTGGTGCCATTGCCACCGAACAGGCGGAAAGCTTCCTGCACAACGGCCATCGCCTCTTCGGTCACCGTGACTTTGGCGGAGGCGGTGGCGTACGGATGGGTTTGCGGCGACAGGCGCGCGAAGCTCAGCGAACGTCGGGCGACCGCACGGGCCGTTTCGACCCGACGCAACATGTCACCCAGGCGCAGACGGGTCATCTGGTGGTCGATCAATGGGTGCCCGCCCTGGCGGCGCTCATGGCAGTACTGCAGGGCCATTTCGAAGGCGGCTCGTGCGACACCGGTAAACACCTGGCCCATGTGGGTGCCAGCGAACGACCAGGAAGAACTGACGGCGCCGTAGTAGTTGTCGCGCTCGGCGATAGCAAAGCGCCGAGGCACTCGTACGCTGTCGAAGTAGATTTCGCCTTGAGGCAAGGATCGCTGCCCGATTTTGTCCAGCGGCTTGCCTTTGGACACGCCCTTCAGATCAAGCGGAATAATCAGCGCAATCCCGTGCGGCCGGCCGTTCTCATCGTAAAAACCGTCACCGTAATCGGCGCAGATCAAGCCCAGTGCCACTTGGGCAATGACGCCGTTGGAGACCCACGCCGAGCTCTGGCCGTTGAGGATGACTTCATCGCCAACCACTTTGGCGGTCAGGTTGCCGATATTGCCGAGCTTGCCCGCTGGCCAGTCTCGCGCCATGTCGAAGATCTGGTTGTCGCTGCCACGGTCGGGTTGGGTGGCCATCCAGCAGCCGATCCGGCCCTGGCAGAGTTCGACCAGTTCGGCATTGCCGGCGGCAACGGCCATTTGCAGAGGGAAACCGGCGCAGCCCAAAGAGATCGCCAGCCCGGCGTCGCCCCAGCCGAGTTCTTCACCGATCAGCGATTCGATTCGCACCGCCATGTCCGGCGGCAACTGTGCCAACAGCGCCGGGTCGAGGCCGAGCTTGGCGAACTCGGCAAACAGCGAGTAGTAAGGCGAGCCAGGGGCAACCACCTCTTCGGCGGTCATGCGGTCCAGCTCGCGACCCAATGGTCGCAACACTTCTTTGGCGAAGCGGTGCACGGAGACCTGAATCGCAGCCTCCTCTTCCGTCAGCGGGGTTTCGAAACCGGTGAGTCCGGCGGCTGGCAGGGTGAGTGTCGACTTGAGCGAGATCATCAAAGTACCTCCATCGAGAGTGGCAGCCGCTGCGCTTGCAGCGTGCTGCGTCTTGTTATTTGCCATCGACTCTAACAAGCAAAATTAATTAACGCAACATTCGTTATGTTTATTATTTTGCACCTATAGAAACTCATCCAGGCACGGAAATTCGGCCGGAAATCAGCAGTTCGTTTGAGAAAAAATCGCGCCGACGTGTCGGGAAACGAGCATGGCGTCCGCCTCCCGACATACCGCCGTTATCAGTGCCGAGAAACGACGCCTCTACGGGAAAAGACGATCGGCGAGCCATCCCCGTTCAGCAGTGTCGCCGTGAGCGAAACCCCGTCGCCGCTGGGTTGTTCATGGAAACTTTGGCCACCGTCGTCGCTGCGCACGATCAAACCGTCCAGACCTACGGCGATGACTGTTTGCCCGGAAACATCGATGGCGGTGACCGAGCTCTTGCTTTGCAGCGACACGCGCTGCCAACGTGCGCCGTCGGCGGAGCCGTGCAGCAACGTGCCGCGTTGCCCGCCCACCAGCAGCGAGCCGTCGCCCAGCACCGCCCCCGTCCACAGCGTGCCGCTGTAACCGGTATCCACATAGCGCCAGTGCTTGCCCTGATCGTCTGAGCGCAATAACTGGCCGCGTTCGGCGGTGGCGTACAAGCACCCTTCCCCATCGGCAAACAGCCCCATTAGGTTTAGGTCGGCCCGCTTCGAACCCGGCGGAGCTTCGAGTCGCTGCTCGGTCCAGTGCTTGCCGCCGTCATCGGTGGTCAGCACCAGCGACCACAGCCCCACCGCCACCCCTTGCTGCGGATTGAAAAAGTGCACGCCAAACAGTGGCCGATCTTCTGCACTGGAAAGGCGCTGCACCTGCCAGGTATCGCCGCCGTCAGTAGTGGCCAGAATCGCCCCCCAGTGACCAACGGCCCAACCCTGACGGGCATCGACGAAGGACACCCCCGTCAGAGGGGTGGCCAACGGCACGGATGTCGCTTGACGGAAATGCCCACCGTGATCATCCGACAACAGCACCACGCCGTGATCGCCGACGGCAACGGTTCGCTCCCCGGCCCGGGCAACGCTCAACAGCGTCGCGGCATTGGCGCTGGCCGTTTGTGTAGCCGGTACAGCCGACAAGGACGAAGCCTGCAATAACGCCGGCAACATCAGAACCAGTAAAGGCATCAGGTTTCGCATGGCTGTCTCCTCAATGCACCAGTGAGCCGATCAGGCGCACTGGGCGCCGTCGCGGGAATGTCCGCTCCAGCCATACTGCGAAGGC
This sequence comes from Pseudomonas sp. GW823-FHT02F05, assembly GCF_058797315.1. Taxonomy (NCBI): domain Bacteria; kingdom Pseudomonadati; phylum Pseudomonadota; class Gammaproteobacteria; order Pseudomonadales; family Pseudomonadaceae; genus Pseudomonas; species Pseudomonas sp. GW823-FHT02F05. The sequence continues at coordinate 101,667 of NZ_JBXAJM010000001.1, read as the reverse complement.
TGGGAGAACGGTCATAGCCATGATCATGTTGACCAGAAACATGAAGGCCAACAGCTTGCCCATGTCTGCCTGAAACTTCAGGTCGGAAAACGCCCAGGTGGCGACGCCCGCCGCCAGGGTGATCGCAGTAAAAATCGTGGCGACGCCGACCTCCAGCAATGCATGCTCCACGGCTTTGGTGATCGGTTGCCCGAGCGCCTGATGCAGCTGCAAACGGTTATAGATGTAGAACGCGTAATCCACGCCGATGCCGACCGCCAGCACCATGACCGGTAAGGTGGCGATGGTCAGGCCGATCTGCAGCTCCTTCATGAACCAGTAGCCGATGAAGGTCCCCAGAGTCAGCGGCAGGCAGCAGACCAGCACTGCGCGCCAATCGCGGTAGACGACAAACACCAGCAGCGCGATAGCGCCGTAGACGTAAAGCATCATCGGCAACTCGCTGCGTTCCACTTCTTCGTTGATCGCCGCGATCACGCCGGCGTTACCGGACGCCAGACGTACACTCACCCCGGGCTGAGTGAACTGGCTGCGGAAAGCCTTGGCCGCGGTGATCACCCGGTGAATGGTGGTTGCCTTGTGATCGGCGAGAAACAAATGCACCGCGGTCATACTGCAATCAGGCCGCATCATGCCGGGCACGCGAGCCACCTCGGCGGCCATCGACGAGTAGTTGGTCGGGTCGATGGGCACCGCGTTCATTTTCGGGTTGCCCTCGTTATAGCCCTCGTTGAACTGGCGCAGGCTGTTGGAAAACGAGGTCACCGAGACCACACCAGGCACACCTTGCATGGCCCAGACAAAACGGTCCTGATATTGGCCGAGAGCGACGTTCTCGCAGTCGTTCGCACCGCCATCGACCTTGACCTCGAAGACCACACTGAGCCAGTCCAGACCAATGTCGTAATTGCTGGCGATCGACAGCGCATCCCGATTGAAGCGCGCATCCTCGCGCAGTTCCGGGGCTCCGGCCTGTAAAGAACCGACGACTCGATCATGGCTTTGCCACGCCGCCGTGACAAAGATCAGCACGGCCATACCCAGCACCCAGCGCACGTTGTGCCATTCGCTCAAACGGGCGAGACCGTGTAACCAACGGACACGGCGCTGGCGAGAAACTTCCTCGGCTGCGGCGTAACCGTCATGCACCCTGAGCATCGAGGCCAGCACGGGCAGCATCACCAGATTGGTGACGATCTTGAACGCCACCCCGAGTGAAGCGGTGATTGCCAGTTCCCGCACCATGGGTATCGGGATCAACAGCAACGTCACGAACGATACGAATGCGGTGACCAACGCCAGTGTGCCGGGAATCAGCAACCCACTGAAACTGGCACGCGCCGCGCCCTCCACCGACTTGCCGCAGGCGATCTCGCGAATGATGAAGTTGATCTGCTGCACGCCATGGGATACCCCTATGGCAAACACCAGAAACGGTACCAGCACCGCCAACGGATCGAGGCCATAGCCGAGCAGACGCAAAGCGCCGAACTGCCAGATCAGCGAAACCAGCGAGCAACCCACCGCCAGCAAGGTGAAACGCAGCGAATGGCAGTACCAGAACACCGCAGCCGCTGTCAGCAACAAGGCCAGCAGACAGAACTCGAAAACCGCCGAAGCGCCCACGGCAATGTCCCCGATCTGCTTGGCGAAGCCGATGATCTGGATCTCGAAATCCATGTCCTCGAACTGACCGCGAATCTGCTGCTCCAGGACCTGGTTGTAAGCCACATAGTCCAGGCGCTGGCCGTTAGTATCGAACTCGTTGAGGTCGACCGTGATCATCGCGCTGCTTTGGTCGCGAGCCACCAGCGTTCCGATAAAACCACCCTGCGCCGTCGAGTTGGCGATCATGGCTATGCTCGTATCATCGAGACTTTCCGGCGTTACCGTCCCTGGTACCAGCGGGTCGGCACGAAAGCCCTCTTCGGTGATTTCATTGACGAACGCGTTGGGCGTCCACAACGAACGCACACTGCTGCGCGACACGTTGGGCAGAAAGATCAGCGCCTGGGTGACGTCATACAGACGGTTGAGCCCTGCCTGGCTCCAGATCGTCCCTTGGCGAGCCTTGACCACCACCGTCAACCGATTCGCGCCGAGCAAGTCATTGCGATAGGTCTCAAAGGTCTCGATGTATTCATGGCCGATGGGCAACTGCTTTTCAAACCCGGCTTCCATGCGCAACTGCACGGCAAACCAAGCCATGCCCAAGGTGAACAGCGCCAGGCTCGCCAACGTCAGCATGCGATGCGAGAACAGCCATTGTTCGATGCGCGGTAACACGCCGCGCGAAGTGCTTTGCTTAAGGTTCAGGGAACTGTTCACGGCGCGCCTCACAGGGTTCGGGAAACCACAAGGCCAACGTAATCGCGATCACGCAGCAGTTGATCGTAAGGGGTCTTGCCGCCCATGAACTTTGCGTAGTTGGCCGAGATTTGCCAGCTCGCCGGATTGCGCACGAAGTTGAGGTAGAGGTTCATGCTGCTGGCGTCTTCGGTGAAGGTGGCCGACAGGTTCGGGGTGCGTCCGTTGATCGAGCGCGAGTAGAACACTCCCGGCGTGACCTGCCAGCCAGGAACGAGCGTGTTGTCATAGGTCAGGCTCAAATCGAGGCTGATGCCAGAGGAGGTTTTGTTACCCTTGGCGCTCGGCGCGATGGCCGGGTCCAGTTGCCAGGTATTAAGGCCGGCGGCGATGGGTTCCCCGGCGTAGTCGTTATGCAGACCGGGGTATTTCACGACCACCAGTTCGCTCAACAAGGTACCGGTGCTGGCACCGGTGAATTCGAGCAAGGTCGGCGAGTTGGACGGCGTCATGCTGTAGATGCCGGTCAGGTGCCATTGCAGTTTCTTTGCGTCTTTCCAGCATTTGCCACCGTTGGCGGCGCAAGCGTCGATGACCGGGTTGAGCGGTACCGCATCCTTGGGACGATAGGACAACTCGGTGCCCAGTGCCCAGTCGCCGACCGGCATATTGGCGCTGATGCCGTACATCATGCGGTCTTCCGGATATTCCCAGGTCGGCGCCGCGGCGAAGGTTTGCGGATCCACCTGCACGCTCAGTGACGGCAGTTTGTCGTGATAACGCATCACGTACAGACCCAGGTTGAGATCGGTGTTGTCAGGCTGCCAGCGCAGTGACACGCCCCATTGGCCGCTGTTGCGCGCCTCTTTTTCATCGTACCCGTAGGTACCCCTGCCCTCACCCAGCGCGTGGGTGGTGGACCAATAGCTCCCTACCGGGGGCAATTCACTTTTGTTCCAATTGAACTGCCAATACGCCTCGATATTCACCCCGGCACCAAGCCCCGACGCCAGGCTCAACATCGGGGCCGGCAGCAAGGCTTCCTTGAGCTGGGTACCGGGACGCGACAATGCCATGACATCGTAAGCGTTGGTGTTGTTGATGCCGCCAGCAGCGAACAGACTCTCGCCCCAGTTGATCACCTGATTACCCAGGCGAGCGCGAACACGTTGGTCACCGACATCGAAACTCTTGCTCACCCACAGATCCAGCAGACGCGCCTTGAACTCCAGATCGTCTCGGGCGCCACTGGTGAGGCCGTCGCTACCGACACCTTCAGGCCGGTTAGCCGATAGCGCACCGCTGGTGTCGGTCGCGGCAAAGTCCCGAATCCAGCTACCGCGCGCCATGAACGTGTAGTCTTCGGGAAACTTCAGCACCAGTTCATGGATGCCTTTTATGTAGTTGGTGAACAGGTCGCCCCGGTCGTAGTTCAAGTCGCCCTGGTCACCAACACCTGCGCTGGGCGCCAGACAGCCGCTGGGTGGATTGTGCCCGCCGGGGCCGCTAGTGATAAGGTTGCAGCCGCGCGATTCGGTGCGCAGTCCCATGCCCACGGCGATGGTGGAGTCGAAAGAGCCGCGAATGTTTTCGGTTTCAAAGGTGAACGCCATGGCAAATGGGGTTGCACACGCGATGACAAGACCTGAGGTTCTACTGATTATTTTTTTCATGTCTGTTCCCGAAAGCCGCTATCAGCGTTCGCTGTTGGCGCGCAGGTTGTCGGAGGTGTAGAAGTCGCGTTTCAGGCGCGGATTGCTCGCCCCGTCGGTCAGCCAGCGATGGTCGTTCTTGCCGGTGCCAATGGAGGTCATGTCGTACAGGTAGCGACCGTCAACCAGGTTGTATTGCGCCTGGGCTTCCATGTCGCAGGTGCCGGTCTCGTACACCGGGATCGTGTAACCCTCGCGGACCTTCCAGATTTGCCCCTGCTTGTCGTAGTCCACCGCCATCAGCGCGTTCCAGCTGTCTTCGTCGATGTAGAACAGACGCTTCGGTGCCTGATGGCGCATGCCTTGGCGGACGGTCGCTTCGACCACCCACACGCGGTGCAGCTCATAGCGACGCGATTCGGGAGCGATGAAGTCGCGCTTGGCCACCTCCTCGATCTTCGCCGAGTTGTCGTAGGCCCCGAACGAGTTGTAGGGCACAAGCATTTCCTGCTTGCCCAGCAGCTTCCAGTCGAAGCGGTCCATGGGGCCGAAGAACACGTTGGATTCATCGATGGTGTATTGATTGTCCAGGCCGATTTGCGGTGCGTCGTAGGAATACGCCGGCATGCGCCGCACGCGGCGCTGGCCCGGGAAGTAATAGAACGTGGTGGCTTGCTCGCCGGCCTTGGTGGTGACCACCCCGGCTTGTCCGGCAAGCGCGGCGGGGTCGGTGTAGCTGAAGTAGGTGGCGACTTCCAGGCGATCGAATGACGAGAACAGCGCGCTGCCCTTCACGCCCCATGGTGTGTACATGAACCAGTCGGTGGAGGTGCGCAGCCAGTCTTCACTGCCCTTGCGTGGCGAAATTCCGGAAACGGTTTTCGACATATCGAAGCCAACGCCGCGATAGCGCATTTTCATGTTCCACATCACTTCGGCACCCGAGGCTGGAAATGGAAACGGAATGCCTGGAACATAGGCTTCCTGCAACGCCAGGCCGTCGCCGTCGAGCTTGGCGAAACCGACGTTCTTCTTCGTGTTCTGCGCGACGAAATCCGGCACGCCACAGCTGCGTCGTGTCGGGTACACGTCCATCCGGTAGCCGGGAATCTTCTTGAACATTTCTACCTGGCCCGGTGAAAGCTTGCTGGCGTATTTATCGACGTTGCCCGAGTCGATGCTGAACAGCGGCTTGTCATCCTTGAACGTCCATTGCTTGCCGCGCACTTGGCCATGGGTCCAACTGCCACCTTGAGGACCGGGTGCTGTCCACGCGGGAATCACCCCGTCGGCACTGGCCGCCGCCTCGCCTCCCAGCGGAGTCAGTTTGGTGCCGAGTAATGCTGGATCCTTATCTGCTGCCTGTGCCGTACAGAAAAACGCCGAGGCAGCGACGGCCGCGACCAGATGCTGGATTACGACGCCAATAGAAAAATTGTTATGGGGGCGCTCAATCACTGTGTTCATGGGAGGGATCCTCGTGGGCCTTGATCAGCAACGGGGTGGTCTTTACGGTGGCAACCCGTTGCCTGCGCTAACCTAATCAACTGACTTGATCAAATGACCAAGTCGAGTAATCAAAGCAAGCCCGGTGCCAAGATCCACAGAGCGGGAATTAGTCGTTTCTTATCAATCGATTGCGCGATCGCGGGGTCTACAGCGCGATAAAACTGCCGGAGGATGTTTCCGTTTGTTTCGCCGAAACGCACCGATTCGGGAAATAACGAAACAGTTGTTACCATTATTGGTGCAGCCGTTTCATGTCCCCTTTCCATTCATGACGCCTGGCGATTTGTTGCTGTAGGATCCGCAAGCGTCGACATCGCCCTTGTCGTTATAGGGCGCCAGGAATAAAGGAGATTGCTGAACCATGGCCAGAATGGGCGCTGAATTACGCCGGCAGGATTTCGTCGAGGCAACGATCAGAGTGATCGCCGAGCATGGCGTAGCCAATGCCACGACCCGCCGTATTGCGGCGCAAGCCGGCTGTCCGTTAGCTTCGTTGCATTACGTGTTCCATACCAAGAACGACCTGTTTTATGCGGTCTACGAATCGCTGTTCAGCCTGCCACCGCAAGCGCTGGAACAGGTACCGGCCGGGGCCACTGCTGCGGCGACGGCAGCCGAAGTTCTGCGGCAATTGATCACTTGGTTCATCGATCATCCGGATGCGGCCAGGGCGCAGACCGAGTTGTTCTTCTGGGCAATGCGCAATGACCCGCAAATGGCCAGCAAGATTTACTCGGTGGCCATTGAAGCCACCGAGCAGGCGCTGCAGCGAGCCATGGGAACTGAGTTGAGCGAAGCGTTTTTAAAGGCGTCCAGCCGCTTGCTGATTCAACTGGTAGACGGGCTGACCATTGCCTGGTCGGCCCACGGTGATCTGGATCGATTGCGAGCCGAAACCGAGACTGCTTGCACTGCGCTGGCCTTGTTGGTGGCCAGTCACTGAGTCGATCCTTGCCCAGGCGCCGCATGGGGATCAGATCGCGCAGGCTTCTTACAATTCATGACATTCGAACGGTGCGCAACGCCGATCCCGTGATGAACAAAAACTGTCTCAGATGAAGTCATTTGCTCTATTTCGGTGGTTTTCGTTGCAGTAATGAGCTTTTCCTGCACAATTCGGCGGATTGAAATTCGATTCGAGACCGACTGATGACCCTGACTCCTCAAGACGAACGACTTATCAAGGCGCTGGCCTTGGCCATCGTGGATCGCCCTCGGGCGACACTCAAGGAACTGGCTGAAGCGGCTGGCGTCAGCAAGGCTACGCTGCATCGCTTTTGCGGCACCCGTGACAACCTGGTGCAGATGATGGAAAGCCACGGTGAGACGGTGCTGAACCAGATCACCACCACCACCGACCTGTTGCACGGCGAGCCGGTACAGGCGTTGCGCAGTTTGATCAACGAGCATCTCGCGCATCGGGAAATGCTGGTTTTCCTGCTCTTTCAGTACCGCCCCGACACGTTTGCGGTCAATGGTGAGGGCGACCGCTGGCAGACTTATGCTGACGCTCTGGATGCTTTTTTTCTGCGTGGCCAGCAACTGGGCGCGTTTCGTATCGATGTCACCGCCGCGGTTTTCACGGAGCTGTTCCTGACCATGATTTTCGGCATGGTTGATGCCGAGCGCCGTGGGCGCGCGGCCAGTGCCAACTCGGCCAATGTGCTGGAACAGATGTTCCTGCATGGCGCGGCCGGCGCAGCGAGTGCGTTGTAAGCCTTACTCGGTTTTCCTGGAAAAAAAAGCCCCGAGACCTTTCGGTCTACGGGGCAAAGGCGGTTGGATGCGCCAACCAAAGGAGCTCTTGTCAGGCGTTATCTAACGGTTATCGGCGTGGACCAACCTCCGCCCAGCGAACGGAACAGATCGACCAGAGCAATCTGGCGTTGCGTGCTGACCTCGATAAACGTTGTTTCATTGACGAAACTGGTGCGCTGCGCATCGAGATAACGCAGGTGGCTGTCGATACCGCCTTCATATCGGGCCTTGGCCAGACTCAGGGTTTCAGTGCTGGTATTGGCCAGTGCGCGGCGCGCGGCCTCCTCCCGGCGCAAGGTGTCGGTGGCAGCCAATGCATCGGCGACCTCGCGGAACGCCGTCTGAATCGTGCCTTCGTAGGCCGCCACAGCTGAATCCTTGCGGGCTTCGGCCAGACTCAGCCCGGCACTGTTGCGACCAGCATCGAACAACGGCAGCGAAAGGTTCGGTACGAAACTCCAGGAGCGCGAACCGCCGTCGAACAGACCGGACATCTGCGCGCTGGAAGTACCAAAGCTGCCGGTCAGGCTGATACGCGGAAAGAACGCCGCCCGTGCCGCGCCGATATCGGCATTGCGCGCTTGCAGTCGATGCTCGGCCGCAAGAATGTCCGGCCGGCGCTCGATCAGCGTCGATGTGGTGTCCGCAGCGATGTCTTGCACCAGCATCGGCTGCGTCGTCAGCCGCTCGGGAATCACCTTGCCCGCGTCCTTTGTGCCCAGCAGCAAAACCAGCGCGTTGAACGCCTGCTGCTTCTCGCGCAGATTGCGTTCCTGTTCGGCCCGCGCCTGTTCCACCAGCCCCAGAGCTTCCTGATAATCCAGCGCTGTCGCCGTGCCGCTGGAGCGGCGCTGACTGATCAGCGCGAACGAGTATTCGCGGCTGCTCAGGGTTTGTTGGGTCAACTCCAGCCGACGCTGGGCGCCGTCGTGAACCAGATAGGCCTGGCTGACTTCAGCGATCAGCGCGATCTGCGCGGCGCGGGCTGCTTCTTCGGTGGCCAGGTATTCCTGCAGCGCAGAGTCACTGAGGCTCTTTACCCGGCCAAACAGATCCAGCTCGTATTCGGGCAGCGACAGACCGACCTGATACTGGCTGGCCACCCCTGCCCGGCCGTCACTGGCCAGGTCCGACGGCAAGCGCTGGCGGTTGCCGGACGCGCTTGCATTCAGCCCCGGAACCCGATCGGCCCGCTGAATGCGGTACTGCGCCCGGGCCTGCTCGATGTCCAAAAGGGTCTGGCGCAACGAGCGATTGTTATCCAGCGCAACACCCACCAGACGGCGCAGGTCGGGATCGACGATGAACGACTGCCACGCCAACTGGTTGATCGGAGCGCCCTGTTTCAACGACTCGCCCGCCCAGTTGTCCGCAATCGGTGCGACGGGCCGCTCATAGGTCGGCGCCAACGAGCAACCGGCCAACAACATGGCGATCACCAGCGTAGAAAATCCTGAAATACGCATGCGTCACTCCTGAGCCAAAGCGGGTTGTTCAATGGGAGCCGGTTTACTGCGCAACATCGATAGCACCCACACAAAACAGATCGGTACAAACAACACACCCAGCAGTGTCGCGCTGAGCATGCCGCCGATCACCCCGGTACCGATTGCCCGCTGACTTGCAGCCCCTGCCCCGGTCGCCAGTGCTAGCGGCACCACACCGAGAATGAAGGCCATGGAGGTCATCACGATTGGCCGGAAGCGCAGCCGTGCAGCCTCGATCGCGGCGTCGCGCAGGCTGTAACCTTTTTCCCAGAGTTCCTTGGCGAACTCGACGATCAGAATCGCGTTCTTCGCCGCCAGCCCTATGATGGTGATCAAACCGACCTTGAAGTACACGTCGTTAGGCATGCCGGCGACCATCACCGCGAGTACCGCACCGATGGCGCCGATCGGCACAATCAGCATCACGGTCAACGGAATCGCCCAGCTCTCGTACAGCGCCACCAGCAGCAGGAACACCACCAGAATGGCCAGCGCAAACAGTTGCGTGGCCTGACCACTGGAGACCTTCTCCTGGTAGGACAAACCGGTCCACTCGTAGCTGAAACCGGCCGGCAACTGCGCGGCGATACGCTCCATTTCTGCCATGGCTTCACCGGTGCTGTAGCCCGGCCCGGCATCACCGACGATGCGCACCGACGGATAACCGTTGTAGCGCACTACCTGCACCGGACCTTCCTCCCAATGCGTGGTGACGAAAGCGCTGAGCGGCACCAGATCGCCCGCGCTGTTGTGTACGTACAGTTTGAGCACGCTTTCCGGAGTCATCCGGTCGCCCTGCTCGGCCTGCACCACTACGCGCTGCTGGCGGCCGGCATTGGTGAAGTCGTTGATCACCTCCGAACCGAAAGCGGCAGACAACGCACTGCTGATCGATTCAAAACTCACCCCCAGGGTGCGCGCCTTGTCACGGTCGATCACTACGCGCAATTGCGGCGACTCCGCCAGACCTTCCATCATCGCGTAGAGAATTTTCGGGTTGCCGTTGGCCTGACCAAGCACCTGATCACGAGCAGCGAGCAACGCTTCCCGACCCAGGCCGGCACGATCCTGCAGGCGTAGGGCGAAACCACCGGAGTTGCCCAGACCGTCAATCGGCGGCGGTGGCACGGCCATCACCGCACCGTCGTTGGCCACGGCAAATTGCTCGTTCAGCGCATTGACCTCTGCCATGGCCGATTGATCTTCGCCACGCTCCGACCAGTCCTTGAACACCGGGAATGCCAGCGCTGCGTTATCGCCCATCCCGGAGAAGCTGAAGCCGGACACCAGGAACGTCGACTGAACCGCGTCACGGGTAGCCAGGTAACGCTCCAGTTGTTCGCCAGTCGATTCGGTACGGGTACGGGTCGCGCCCGGCGGCAGCTGGACGTCGACGATCATGTAGCCCTGGTCCTCCACCGGCACAAACGATTCCGGCAGGCGCAGGTAGAAGTAACCGAGCATGGCGATAATGCCCAGGTACATCAACATCATCCGGCCGGAACGCGCCACCAGCCCGTTGTTCAGGACTGAATAGCGATCGGTGAGCTTGGCAAAGCCACGGTTGAAGGCGCCGAAGAAGCCGCGCTTTTCATGGTGCCCTTGTGGAATCGGCTTGAGCAGCGTGGCGCATAGCGCCGGGGTGAACGTCAGCGCGAGGAACCCGGAGAACAGAATCGACACCGCCAGCGATACCGAGAATTGCTGGTAGATCACACCGACCGAGCCGGACATGAATGCCAGCGGCATGAACACCGCCGACAGCACCAGGGTGATACCGATGATCGCGCCCGATACCTGCCCCATCGCTTTCACCGTGGCGTCGACCGGCGACAACCCCTCCTCGGCCATGATCCGTTCGACGTTCTCCACCACGACAATGGCGTCGTCCACCAGAATGCCGATGGCGAGCACCATGCCGAACATGGTCATCATGTTCACCGAGAAGCCCAGCACGTACATCATCAGCAGCGTGCCCAGCAGACACACCGGTACCACGATCGACGGAATCAAGGTGTAGCGGATGTTCTGGAGGAACAGGAACATCACTAGGAATACCAGGACCATCGCTTCGATCAGGGTATGAATAACCTTCTCGATCGCGACATCAACGAAACGCGAGGTGTCGTAAGGAACGGAATATTCCACGTCATCCGGGAAGTAGGCCGACAGTTCGGCCAGGCGCTGCTTGACCGCAGTTGCGGTCTGGATCGCGTTGGCGCCCGGCGACAACTGGATCGCCGCTGCCACGGCGGGTCTGCCATTCAGGCGCGAGTTGAAGTTGTAACTTTCCTGACCGATTTCCACGCGGGCGACGTCGCCCAGTTTGACCGTCGAACCGTCCTCGTTGGCACGCAGGACAATACGAGAGAATTCTTCCGGATTATCCAGCGTACCTTTCACCGCCAGGGTGGCGGTCAGTTCCTGCTGGCTGCTGGTCGGCGTACTGCCGAAGCTGCCAGCCGGCACTTGCACGTTCTGGCCACGGATGGCCGCGCTGACGTCGTCGATGGATAGCCCGTAGCCCACCAGTTTCTGCGGGTCGAGCCAGACGCGCATCGCCGCTTCAGAGGAGAAGAACTGCAGCTTGCCGACGCCCGGAACCCGGCGTAGCTCGTTGTTGATGTTGCGCGCGGCGTAGTCGCCCAATGCGGTGGTGTCACTGTGCTGGGTGCCTTCCTTATAGTTCAGCGCATAGATCAGCAGGAAACCGGCACTGGTTTGCTCCACCTCCAGACCTTGGGTCAGCACGGCTTGCGGCATCCGCGCTTCGGCTTTTTTCAAGCGGTTTTGCACATCAACCTGAGCGAGCTGCGGATCTGTGCCCGGCTGGAACGTCACTGCAATTTCGGCGATACCGTTGGAGTTGTTGGTCGACTCGAAATACAGCAGGTTCTTCGCACCGTTGAGCGACTCTTCGATCACGCTGGTGACCGAGTCCACCAGCACCTTCGCGGAGGCGCCGGGATAGGTCGCCGTCACCTTGATCTGCGGCGGCGCGACGTTGGGGTACTGCGCTACCGGCAGCATCGGAATGACCAGCAGACCGGCCAGAGAAATGAACAGCGCTACCACCCAGGCGAAGTTCGGGCGTTTGATAAAAAACAGAGACATCGGAATATCCTCGCGGCGACGGCGCCCTTACTGGTGCGACTCAGGCGACTGAGCCTGGGCTTGGGGCTGGGCGGGTACGACCTTGGCACCTGGTTGCAGGCCGCTCAGTCCGCTGACAATCACCTGATCGCCAGCCTTCAGGCCTTCACTGATCTGCCAGCGCGAACCCTGCATGGAACCGGTCGCCACATTGCGCGCTTCGGCGCGGCCGTCGGCGCCGACGACCATGACCTGCGCGCCGCCATCGCTGCCGCGCTGCACCGAGCGCTGGGGCACGAGAATGGCCTGTTTGTCGGTGCCTTGAGGCGTGCGCACGCGCACGAACATGCCCGGCAGCAACACGCCGTCGCTGTTGGCGAACTTGCCGCGTAATGACACCTGCCCGGTGCCGCGATCAACGGCGATATCGGTAAACATCAGTGCGCCCTGACGCTCAAAAGCGGTGCCGTCGACACGAATCGACAACGTCTTACTGTCATCAGCGGAGAGTTTTCCGCCATTGAGCGATTCGCGCAGGCGCAGCGCGTCGGCGGCCGACTGAGTGAAATCGACATAGACCGGATCAAGCTGTTGAATCCGCGCCATCAACGTCGCGTCCCCCTGACCGACCAACGCACCTTCGGTTACCAGTGCACGGCCGACACGCCCGGAAATCGGTGCAGTCACCGAAGCATAACCAAGGTTCAAGCGCGCGCTTTGCAGATCGGCCTGAGCCGAGCGCGTGGCCGCCTGGGCGCTGCGCAGGTCGGCCATGGCACTGTCGAAGTCTTGCTGGCTGACCGCCTCGACCTTCACCAACGGTTCATAGCGCTTGACCCGCGCCTGTGCCTCAAGTGCGACGGCCTGGGTGCGGGCCAATTCACCCTCTGCTCGCGACAAGGCCGCCTTTAGCGGCGCCGGGTCGATCTGGAACAGCAGGTCCCCGGCTTTGACATCCGCGCCCTCTTCAAAACGCTTTTGCATCACGATGCCTGGCACGCGCGCGCGCACCTCGGCGACTCGCATGGGCTCTACCCTGCCCGGCAAATCCGAAGTCAGAGCCAGAGGCTCCGTCTTTACTGCCAGCACCTCTACAGCACGCGCCACTTCGGCCACATCCGTTTGTTCATTCGACGGCCCACACCCGGCCAGCGCAATGGCCGCTGCCAGCGAGCCTGCCATCCCTATCGCACGCAAATTTCCCATCTCTCACCCAAGGCTTGATTGAACTTGGTGCGGATGCTACTTTGCAAACTCTAATGAGTCAACATTGTCTCATATGAGAATATTGTGATCCCTGTATAAACATCGCTAAAGGCGTGGTGATGACACCCAATTCCCATGATGAACAAATGCTCAAGTCGCTGACTATGGCGGTTGTCAATCGCCCCCGGGCGACAATGAAAGAGCTGGCGCAACTGGCGGGCATGAGTAAAGCGACCCTGCACCGCTACTGTGGGACACGGGAAAATCTAGGGCAGAGACTGGAGGAGTACGCCGAAAGTACGCTCAATCTGATTATCCGCAGCGCCGGTTTGCAGCACCTGCAGCCCTTGGACGCGCTGCGTCGATTGATCCGCGAGCACTTGGCTCATCGCGAATTGCTTGCCTTTCTTATGGCGCAATACCGCCCAGACTTCCTCGACTTCGAACGGGGTGACACACGCTGGCAGTTTTACCTGGCGGCGCTAGACGAGTTCTTCCTCAGAGGTCAGCAAAGAGGACTGTTTCGCATCGACATTACCGCAGCGATTTTTACCGAGCTGTTCATCACCCTGGTCTACGGCTTGGTGGATGCCGAACAGCGCGGGCGTGCAGCCAACGCCGAGTCGGCCCGAACGCTGGAGCAAATGTTCCTGCACGGAGCACTTTCTAGTGGCGAGTTCCGCGAGCACGCCTCTGTGCAGGAGCACGCTTCAGTCCTCAGAAATGCGTGAAGGCATCGCTGATGCTGGCAACCGGCGGGTGATTGGCATGATGAACAACATTGTGGTCAGCGGGCCGTGGCTGAACATACAGCGCACCCGAAATCAGCGCGACCACCAGCAAAGCGAACAGAAACCGACGCATCGTATACCTCCATCGTCCAGCCTTGGGCCGAACGCAGGTCTTTTGTTATTGGTCGTTCGAGTGTGGTCTCGGGACAAGGGTGAAAGCTTTGCATATCGCGCCAGAGATTTTGCATATCGTGCCAATACTTCTCAGGCCAAAGGCAGTATTTCATTCGAGAGGCTCAGATGATGTCCACAGTGCGTGGTGTTGCTTTGCTTGGTTTCAAGGCGTTTGCTACCAGTCAGGGGATTGATCCGGTTTCGGCGCTGGCGGAGGTAGACCTGCCCGAAGATCCGCTGAACGCTCAAATATCCGGCGCTCAATTCAATGCGTTGGTCCAGTTATGTGCGTTACGGTCGAGCAATCCCTTGTTCGGCTTACAGTTAGGCTTGCACCAAGGCACGCAAAGTCTAGGCACTCTGCTGTACGCCATGCGTAACGCGGCCAATGTGGGCGAATCGCTGAATCTGCTGACACGCTATTTCCATATACACAGTGACGGCGCACTAGTGCGCCTTGAACGCCGAGGCGGCAGTGCCCTTCTTGTGTACGAAGTCATTGACGGTACGTTGTCCTCAGTACATCAGACAGTGGAACTGGCGATGGGAGTTGCCGCATGCTTGCTCCGCGAACTGCTAGGGTACGCCTGGAAACCGAGAGCTCTGATGTTGCGCCACAGCGCTCCGGCCAGCCGCATTGCCTATCGCACGCTGCTGGGTGTCCCTCCGTGCTTTGACAGCACCGTCAATGCCTGGGTTTTCGATGAGTCATTACTGGCGAGACCTCTCGGAGCTACAGACGTCAGGTGTCAACTATTAGCCCAGCAACAGATCGACGAGTTAGCGCGCGTAACACTGCAAGAATTACCGTCTTATGTGCAAAAAAGGCTACGCAATGAGCTTGCCAATGGTCCGGTCACCCTTCGCGACATGGCCAAGTACATGATGATCAGCCCGCGCACCTTGCAACGCTATCTTCGGGCACAAAACACGCGATTTCAGGAGCTGCTGGACGAAACGCGCCAGACGATGGCCGCACGCTACCTCTGCGACTCATCGATCAGCCTGACACAGCTGGCAGGTATGTTGGGTTATGCCGACCTGAGCACCTTTTCCCGGGCTTTCACGCGCTGGAATGGCGTCAGCCCGCAGAAGTGGAAGCAGCGCATGCAACAAACTCTTGGGTAAAAAATGGCGTCCAATCCATTCATTCGTGCAATCAGTCTGACAGGGTTCGATCAATTTGCCCGGCGTCAGGGTCTGGACCCGAGCCGTATACTGCGACAGGCCCGTGTGCCTGCGATGTCGCTGCAGCGCCCGGAAGATATCCTCTCCTTCCAACAATATTGCAGCTTGTTGCAAATGTGCCGGCAGCGTTCGAATAACGCATTGTTCGGCCTGGAATTCGGGCTCCACCAAGGTGTCGACGTCTTCGGTGATATGTTTTTCCTGATCCACAACGCTCGAACCATCGGCGATGCATTGCTCGAACTGCGCGCGAATTTCGGGCTGTACAACGGCGCGGCACAGGTTGATTTGGAGGTTGTCGAAGGCGTCGCGTTGCTGAGTTATCGAACCGATGAGATGTCGATTGTCGGATTGCCTCAAGCAGAAGAACTGGCGTGTGGTGTCGGTTTAAAACTGATGCTCACGTTGGCCGGGGATCAATGGCAACCTGAGGCGGTAATGCTTCGTCATCCGCCCCTTGCCGATGAGTGGGGCTATCGCCAGGCACTGGGTATTACACCAACGTTCTCAGCAGCACATACTGGTCTGCTATTTGACGCATGCGTGCTGGCGCAACCACTGGATCGCTCCAGCGAAGCACTACATCAGATTCTTGCTACACATCTATCAGGTATAGAGCGCTTGTCGACAGACGTGATGCCTGGCTACGTCAGGCAATTGCTGCGTAACTTGTTGCCCAGCGGACGTGCAACGATCGACAAGGTGGCCGATTGCATGGCAGTCACCCCAAGAACCTTGCAGCGCCACTTGGCTCAAGAAAATACGTCTTTTCAGCAGTTGCTGGATGAGACTCGCCAACAACTGGCACGCAATTACCTGCTGGTTCCGACAGTCAGTCTTACACACGTGGCGCATCTGCTGGGTTACGCCGATGTCAGCACTTTTTCGCGGGCGTTTCATCGCTGGTTTGGTATGTCTGCGCTTGAGTGGTGCAGCCAGTCGGGGGTGAGCAGGCAGCCTTTATTGATTACGAGCCGGATGAAAGATCAGCTTTGAGCGGAGCGACCCAGCCCCTGCGTTTGCGGGGAAGACAAACCACGTCCAATGGCTCGTCTTGCGGCCCGCGCGCAGCTCGTCCATGACCCGACTGAACACCCGGCGCTGCGCCTCGACGAAACGGGACAGATTGAACGAATCCTGCATTATTCGCTCCTCCTACGATGAGCGCGTCGGTAATCTCAGTTCAGCGCACAGTCCGCCGCCTTCGCGGTTTCTCAAGGTCAGGGTGCCGCCGAGGGCTTGTGCCAGTTGCTGGGCGATAGCCAGGCCCAGGCCCGTGCCGCCGGTGCTGCGGTTGCGCGAATTTTCCACGCGGTAAAATGGCTCAATCACACGGGCCAGCTCCTCTTCGGCAATGCCGGGACCACGATCCATCACGGTCACCGAGAGGCTGTCGCCCTCCTTCGGCTCGACCCGCAGTTGCGCTGCACCGGCGAATTTGAGCGCGTTATCCGTGAGGTTTACTAGCACTCGGCGCAGCGCGTGGGGCCGCGTGTGAATCACTGCGTTGCTTTTGCCGCTGAGCTGCACGTCCTTGCCCATGTCCTGGTAGTCGAACACGAGGCTGTCGAGGAATGAATCAAGATCGGTACGGCGGCTTTCCTCGGTGGCGCCATGCACGCTGCGGGCATAGGCAACGCCTTCACGCACCAGATGTTCCATCTCGCCGAGGTCATTCCACAATTTGTCTTTGTCACCGCAGTCGTCCATCAACTCGGCACGCAGCTTCATGCGCGTGATCGGGGTTTGCAGGTCGTGGGAAATCGCCGCCAGCAGTTGCATGCGTTCTTTCAGATAGGCCGCAATGCGCGCCTGCATGGCATTGAAGGCGATGGCAGCGTGTGCGACTTCGGTCGGGCCTTGTTCATCCAGATGCACCGGGTGAGTGTTGGGATCAAGGTTTTCCACGGCCTGGGCCAGGCGGGTCAGCGGGCGTATGGCAATACGCACAGCCAGCCACGTGCATAGAATCATCAAGGCCAACTGGCCCAGCAAAACCACCGGCAGCCACGGCGACAACGGCACCATCGAGGGGCGCACGTCGATGGTCACCGGGCTGCCGTCGGCCAGTTTCAGATGGACCTGGAAATGTTTGATAGCCCCGGGAATGTCTGTCACGGTCATCGGGTAATCCTTGCCGATGGCCTCCTTGATCGAGGTCACTGCAATCGGCGTGTCACGCAGAGCGACGCCTGGCGAGCCTTCGCCGAGCAAATAGCGGTAATTGCGTCGATCCAGTTGTTTCAACCAACTCATGCGTTCCTCGGCGGGCAAGCGGTCAAGGATGGCAATGGACGTCGATACATCGGTTTCCAGGTTACCGAGCATGGTGTTTTTCGCGGTTTCGTAACGCTCGTAATACTGCACGCCGAAGGACAAGGCCTGCGCCAGGGTCAGCCCTACCAGAAAGATCAGCGACAGCCGCGAGATGAGGGTACGAGGCCAATGCAGCGAAGGCTTCATGCCGGTGCTCCAAGCACTTGCACCGGCAGCGAGAAGACATACCCCTCGCTGCGTACGGTTTTGATGTAAGCCGGCTCGCGAGCATCGTCAAGCAGGCGTTGGCGCAGGCGGCTGACCAGCAGATCAATGGAACGGTCGAACAGGTCGGCGTCACGGCCCTGGGTCAGGTTGAGCAACTGGTCGCGATTGAGTACCCGTTGCGGATGGTCGAGGAACACCCGCAGCAGGCGATATTCAGCGCCGCTGAGGGCGACCATGGTGCCGTCTTCATCAAGCAGATGGCGGGCGGAGGTGTCCAGGCGCCAGCGCCCGAACCCCAGCAACCTTCCGGTTTCGGTAACGACCAGGTTGGGCGGCAGCATGCGCGTACGGCGCAGCACAGCGTTGATGCGCGCCAGCAATTCACGGGCGGCGAACGGCTTGACCAGGTAATCGTCGGCGCCCATTTCCAAGCCGATGATGCGATCGGTTTCGTCGTTGCGGGCGGTCAGCATCAGCACCGGCGTGGCCTTGTGTTTGCCGGCGCGAATGTCGCGGCAGAGCACCAGGCCATCGTCGCCGGGCATCATGATGTCCAGCACGATCAGGTCTACCGGCGTGGCCTCGAGAAACGAGCGCATCTGGCGGCCATCGGCAACCACGGTGGTCCGCAGGCCGTTCTTCTTCAGGTAGTTGCCTACCATCTCTCGAATCTCACGGTCATCGTCCACGATGAGGATGTGATCAACGTGTTCCATGGGCCAAGCCTCTGTCATTGGAAATTGCGGCTCAGTCTATAGAGGCTGAGCCCGTTCGCCCGCGGCGGTTTGTATTGCAGTGTATCTGCTGTGGCGAAGGATACATGCAGAGGCAAAAACAACAATTTCCTAGGTTTTGTATGGCTGTGTATCGGGACGGGGTCCTGATACGAACCGATTTATCCGCGCCTGTTTTTGACACAGACGAGATACCTCGCGGGCTTCTAATGAGCCACATCGAGGCCAACCCTAGCGCCTCGGCTCAACCGAACGACCCAACCCATGAAGCCTTGAGGAAACGACCATGAACACCAATACCCTCTATGCCACTTGCCTGTTTGCCGCCCTGAATATCTGCACCTTCTCGGCCCGCGCCGAAGCCGACGTCACGCCGCAGACCTACACCTACGGCACGCACCTGGACATCCAGAAAGTGGTGGCATTGACACAGGATGCCGGGGCTGCCTGCGGCATTGTCGATGCCCAGCTGACCTACCTGAATTCGCAGGGCAAGACCGAGATCTTGAACTACCGCAAATTTGCCGAATGCCACAGCGATAACTGAGCCCTGCCCACATTTCATCAGGAGACCCTTATGTTCCTCATCGCATTCCTGGGCGGCTTATTGACCGTCCTCAGCCCTTGTATCCTGCCGGTCGTGCCATTTCTGTTCGCCGGTATCGACCGCACACGCTCCTCGATCCTGCTTACCCTTGGTGGCATGGTTCTGACCTTCGCGCTGATTTCCAGCCTGGCCGTGGTCAGCAGTGAATGGGTGATTCAGGCCAACAACGCCGGGCGTCATGTGGCACTGGTGGTGATGGCGCTGTTTGCCTTGTCGCTGATCTCGGCACGAATCAGTGGCTGGCTGGCCAGCCCGTTCGTGTTACTGGGCAATCGCCTCGACCCCCAGACGCGCAAAATGTCCGGGCCGCTGGGTTCACTGATGATCGGCGTCGCCACCGGCCTGCTCTGGGCGCCGTGCGCCGGGCCTATCCTCGGGGTGATCCTTACCGGCGCCATGCTGCAAGGCGCCAATGCGCAAACCAGCCTGCTGCTGGTGGCCTACGGCCTGGGCAGTGCACTGTCGTTGGGTACGCTGATTTTCGCCGGACGCGGTTTAGTCAATCGCCTGAAGGCCTCGATTCCGGTCACTGGTTGGCTGCGGCGCGTCACCGGTTTTGCGGTCCTGGCCGCAGCGCTGATGATTTCTACCGGTGCCGACAAGACGCTGTTGGCCGGGGCGTCGTCCGAAGGCGTCAGCGTGCTGGAAAAAGGCGTGCTGCAAAGCGTCCCCAAAGTCGTCGAATACTTGGTAAGCAAGGCCAAGGCCGAACCCACCCTCGACAACGCCCAAGGCCCGATGCCGTCGCTGTCCGGCGCGGTGGAATGGCTCAATTCGCCCGCGCTGACCAGTGAATCGCTCAGAGGCAAAGTGGTGCTCGTCGATTTCTGGACTTACGACTGCATCAATTGCCAGCACACCCTGCCGTACGTGAAGGACTGGGCGCGGAAGTACGAGAAGGATGGCTTGGTGGTAATCGGCGTCCACACCCCGGAATACGGTTTTGAACGCATCATCAGCAATGTCAGGGATGAGGTGAAAAAGCTCGGCATCACTTACCCGGTAGCCATCGATAACAACTACGCGATCTGGCGCAACTTCGATAACCAGTACTGGCCCGCGCACTACCTGATCGACGCCAAAGGGCAAGTGCGTTTCACCCACTTCGGAGAAGGTCGCTACGAGACGCAGGAAAAGATGATTCAGCAACTGCTGCAGGAGGCGAAAGCTCCAGCCGCGTAACCCTTGAAAACCCATGGCCCACAGGCAACGTGCTGTGGGCCATTAGCTTTTTCTCCTGCGGCCTGGGTTGCGCGACCACCCTCTCCCGCCAACCCCAGGCTAATCTGACACGATGCTTTTGGCCTCAAGAAATGCTTCCAGCCCAAAGACTCCAAACTCCCGGCCGACACCGGACTGCTTTACCCCGCCGAACGGCGCCAGCAGCTCTGGCGAAATTCTGTTGATCAACACCGAGCCGGCCTGCAGCTGGGTCGCCAGGCGTTGGGCACGTTCCGGTTGCCGGGTAAACACATAAGCCTGCAAACCGTAGAGACTGGCATTGGCAATAGCGATCGCCTGTTCTTGCGAGTCATACGCAATGATCGATAGCACCGGGCCGAAAATCTCCTCTTGCGCGATGTCCATGTCATTGCTGACGTCGGCAAAGACCGTAGGCCTGACGAAATAGCCCTTGTCCAAGCCGGTCGGCCTGCCCTCCCCGCCGATAATCAACGTCGCGCCTTGCGCCTGCCCGCGGCGGATGAAAGCTTGTACGCGGTCGAATTGGGCGCGATTGACCAGCGGCCCGAGAGCAGTGGCCGGATCCTGCGGATCGCCGACGACCATCGCTTCAACCAGGCTTTTCACGCGCTTGATAATGTCCTCGGCGTGCGAGCGTGGCACCAGCAGACGTGTGCCTGCGACACATGCCTGACCGTTGTTCATGAACGCAGCATTCAGAGCCAGGGGAATGGCGATGTCGAGATCGGCGTCATCCAGGATGATAGAGGCCGACTTCCCCGTGAGCGACAGGCTCACTCGCTTCATGGTCTCGATTCCGGCACGTGCAATGAGCTTTCCGGTGGCGGTGGACCCGGTGAATGAAATTTTCGCGATGAGTGGGCTGGCGCTGATTTCGTCACCCACATCACTGCCGCGTCCCAACAGAATATTGAAAACCCCGTTGGGCAACTCTGCGCGATGCAGCGCTTGGGCGAGAACGGTGGTTTGCAAGGGGCTCAACTCGCTCGGTTTGATGACCGAGGCACAACCCGCCGCGATGGCCGATGCCAGTTTGCTGCATATCGTCCCGGCGGTGCTGTTCCAGGGGGCAAACAGCGCCGCGACTCCGACCGGCTCCATCACCACGGTAGCGTCACCGACCGAACGACTCAGGTCGAAGTGTTTCAACACCTGCGCCGCATTGGTAAATGACTGTGAAGCGTAGCGACTGACCCATTGCGCACGGGCAAACGGCGCACCGTACTCTTCGATGGCGGTATCGCGAATTTCATTCGTGCTCGCCAGCACGGCAGCCTGCAACTGCTCGAGCATGTCGATACGCTCGGCCTTGGAGGTGCGGCCCATCGCGACTTGAGCATGCGAAGCCGCCGCGACCGCGCGCCTGGCATCTTCACGATCAGCCAGAGTGAGCGTACCGATGACCGCCTCGGTAGCCGGATTGATGCATTGCACCGTTTCATTGCCATGAACGGGAACGAATGCTCCGTCAATGTAACTGTGGTTGATCTTCCACATCGTGGCGTACCTGATTGATTGCGGTTGCCCGCGATAAGCACAACGCCCGGTATGCCCAGGCGTTGGCCGCGTCGAATACCCCTCTCTCCCGCGTTTCAGCGTTGCACAAGTTCAAAACGAAACCCGCCGGGCGACGTGCAAAACTCGCCTCGGCGTAGAGCGCTGAAAACGCCGCTTCGCCCTTGGCGTGTCATTTCGCCGTGGCGGCTTTTTCGATGAGGCGGGCAACCGGTTCCGGGTTCGAAACCATCACCACATGTGAAGCGCCCTTGACCACTTCCACGACTTTGGCAGCGGCGCGCTTGGCCATGAATGCCATGGCTTGCGGGGGAATGTTCTTGTCCTTGTCGCCGTAGATGTACCAGGACGGAATATGCTTCCAGGCAGGGCTGCCGGATGCTTCGTTGAGCGCCGCTTCCGTTACCGGGCGTTGGGTGGCGGCCATCAATGCCGCCTCTTTCGCGGGGACGTCAGCGGCGAACTGGTTGTGAAATTTATCCTGCTGGATGTACAAGTCCTTGCCCCCATCGGCCAACGGTACAGGCGCAGCCAGCGTTGGACCCAGCGTGCTGCCCGGGAATTTGCCGGCCAGCCCGGCGACGGTTTCCCCGGCCTCAGGTGCAAACGCACTGACGTAAACCAGGGCTTTGACGTTTGCATGATCGTTGGCCGCATCACTGATAACGTTGCCGCCATAGGAGTGGCCGACCAACACCACCGGCGAATGAATGCTCGTCAGCAATGCCGAGATTGCCGAACCATCGCTCTTTACACCGCGCAATGGGTTGGCAGCGGCAACCACCGGGTAACCGTCCTTCTCGAGAATCTTCACGACGCCATTCCAACTCGACGCATCGGCAAAGGCGCCATGTACGAGCACAATCGTGGGTTTTTCAGTTTGCGACCAGGCGTGTGTCGCCATGCTCAGGCTGACGGCGACGGCCAGTGCGGTTAATACTTTTTTCATTGTTGACTCCGGGTTTGACGGGAAATCAGGGAGCGAAGCGCGTGAAGACAAAGTCGTGATTACGCACTCGCGCCTGGTGACAGGCGAAGCAGGTTTCGTGTTGGGCTTCATCGGCCGGTTTACCGTTGATAAACCGCCCGAATCCCCAGCCACCGGTTGCTGCATATCTTTTCGAGTCCTTGACCATCACCTGCACGGTGGTGGCCGGCCCCGGGATGGACGCCGGCTCGAATTCCGGAGACTGCACATGTTTCCAGGCCAGCTTTACCAGCACCGTGCCATCAGGGAACGGCAGCGTTGAATCCTGATAAGCCTTGATGGCCAAGTCATTGCCCACCACGGCTCGCAGTTCGTTCAGGGGGGCCGCTTCCTGCGCCGGCGCAATCAGCGGCCATAGGCGGTAGTTTTCAGGCAGTTTCACGCCATAGATCGGCGAGGCGTCGCCCTTACTGGCGTCGCCCGCGGCAACACCGGTAGCCGTCAACGCTGCGATTGCAATGGCAGCCGACATCGCGGCCAGAAATTTCAGCTTCATTCTCGCCATCCTCTCAGCCGGTTTTCAAAGATGATCGGCGTCGATCACCGCCTGGGCGAAGGCTTTCGGCGCTTCCTGCGGCAAGTTGTGGCCTACTCCACCGGTGATCAATCGGTACTCATACTTGCCAGTGAAGCGCTTGGCGTACGCTTCGGCAGGTGGATGCGGTGCGCCGTTCGCATCACCTTCCAGGGTGATGGTGGGCACGCTGATGGATGGAAATGCCGCGAGTTTCTTCTCCAGCGCGTCGTATCTGGCCTCGCCCTTGACCAACCCCAGGCGCCAGCGATAGTTGAAAATCGACACGGCCACGTGATCAGGGTTTTGCAAGGACGCCGCGCTGCGCTCATAAGTGGCGTCGTCGAAATTCCACTGTGGCGACGCCAGCTTCCAGATGAGCTTGGCGAAGTCATGGGTGTTTTTCTCGTAGCCCAGGCGCCCACGCTCGGTCGCGAAGTAGAACTGGTACCACCACTGCAGTTCGGCGGCTGGCGGCAATGGCGCCTTGCCTGCCTCTTGGCTGCCTATCAGGTAACCGCTCACAGCGACCAGGGCTTTCACTCTTTCCGGCCACAGTGCCGCAACGATATCCGCAGTGCGGGCGCCCCAGTCAAAGCCACCCAGCACCGCGGTCTTGATCTTCAGCGCGTCCATGAAGTCGATCAGGTCGGTCGCCAGCGCAGCAGGTTGACCATTGCGAGCAGTCTTGGCCGAGAGAAAATGCGTATCGCCATAACCACGCGCAGAAGGGATCAACACTCGATATCCCTTGCCCGCCAAAGCAGGAGCGACATCAGCGTATGCGTTGATATCGTAGGGCCAGCCGTGCAACAAAATGACCACAGGACCATCGGCTGGGCCGAGTTCCGCGTAGGAAACGTTCAGCAGCCCCGCTTTCACATGCTTAAGTGCACCGAGAGAGGTGTGAGCTCCCGGGGTGATAGCCCCAATGGTGGA
Source organism: Pseudomonas sp. GW823-FHT02F05 (assembly GCF_058797315.1). Taxonomy (NCBI): domain Bacteria; kingdom Pseudomonadati; phylum Pseudomonadota; class Gammaproteobacteria; order Pseudomonadales; family Pseudomonadaceae; genus Pseudomonas; species Pseudomonas sp. GW823-FHT02F05. The sequence goes on along the minus strand of NZ_JBXAJM010000001.1, from coordinate 77,578 downwards.
CGCGGGTACATCAGCCGCGCTGGCTTGGGAAAAACCGACAGCCACCGCCGCGAATTGCAGCACCGCTGCTGCCAACAGCGATGGGGCAAGACCCCGCAGGCGGCTGGATTTATTTTGATTCTTCAGCAAGGTCATCTCCATGGTATTTCTCCGTAGCGAGCCGCCGAATAGCGGCCAGGTGTGTTGGCTGGGTTGCGTGTGAGCTACTGGGCTGTCTTCGTTGCGCTCAGCTTGGCGCGCAGCGGCCGGAAGGCCTCCCGCAACTCTTCGCTGAACAATTGAGGTTGCTCCCAGGAAGCGAAGTGGCCACCCTTGTTAACCTCGCTGTAGTAGGAAAGTGATGGGTAAGCGCGTTGCGCCCAGCTTTTTGGCGCCTGATAGATCTCGTGCGGGAAGACCGTGATCGCCACCGGCACCTTGATGCTTGCGGTGTTCTGCGCGGCAGCGCTGAAATTGTTGTTGTTGTTTTCCCAGTAGAAACGCGATGACGATGCGCCTGCGTTCGTCAGCCAGTACAGGCTGATATCGTCCAGCATCTCGTCACGGCTCAATACCCGTTCAGGCTGGCCATCACTGTCCGTCCACGCGGCGATTTTTTCGTACATCCACGCCGCAGTTCCGGTAGGCGAATCGGCCAGCAGGTAACCGATAGTCTGCGGGCGCGTAACCATCATCGCGCCGTATGCTGCATTGCGGCCGAAGAAGGTGCTCAAGGAATCAAACGCCTTGCGTTCAGGCTCAGTGAGCCCGACAGGGGCCGGGTCACCACTATTGATCGGCTTGACCAATTCGGGCGGGATGGTGGCCGGCATGTTCAAGTGAATGCCCAACAGCCCCGGCGGATTCAGGCGGCCCAATGCATCCGATATGACCGAACCGTGATCTCCGCCCTGGGAAACATAGTGGGTATAACCCAGACGCTTGATGAGCACATCCCAAGCCTTCGCGACCCGATCCGGCCCCCAGCCCAATTCAGTTGGCTTACCGGAAAAACCGTGTCCCGGAATCGATGGAATGATCACGTCGAACGAATCTTCAACCTTACCGCCGTAAGCAACGGGATCCGTCAGCGGGCCGATCGTCTTCAGGAACTCAAACTGTGAGCCAGGCCATCCGTGTGTCAGAAGCAGCGGCATCGCGTTGGGGTTTGGCGAGCGAACATGGATGAATTGAATATCCACGCCGTCGATAGTCGTGATGAATTCAGGCAGCGCATTGAGCTTCGCTTCGGCCTTGCGCCAGTCATAGCCGCTGCCCCAATACTTCACCAGCGCCTGGACCTGGGCCAACTGCACGCCTTGGGAAACGTCATTGACGGTCTCTTTGTCCGGCCAGCGGGTCGCCGCAATGCGCTTTTTCAGATCGGTCAATTGCGCTTCATCGACGTGAATTCGATAAGGTCTAATCGATTCGGGACTGGTCGAGGCCGAGCTGGCAACTGACGCATCGGCGGCCGGGCCAGCAGCCCAGGCACCACCGCTGCCGGCTATCAGGGCCAATCCCAAAGCGCCCATTCTCACGGAAGAAGCCATACAATGGCGCCAGGTGAAACCGAACGTAGCTGCAGGCATTTTGAATTTCCTATAAGTCATTGGTCGACAACGTCGCGAAACGCGCAGAGATAGCCGCGAGTTAAATGAGTCATCCATTGGAGAAGGTTTGCGCCTTCTCGATGGGTTCATTTAAAGCCCCGTAGGTATCCCGTATGTGTCATCAACCGACTTAAAGGAATCGCTGTGTATCTATCCAAAGCGCAGATACAAAACGATACAAATGCACCAATCGCTGTTAAAGACAGGGTTCCACTTCGTGATCTAACCCCTGCCCATTCACGCCTTGATCGATTTGGGTATCGCGATACGGCTACTGGTCTTAATTTCGCGTAAAGCCAGACTGGACTGGATGGACGCAATACCCACCTGACGCCTGAGCACCTGTTCGATAAAGTCACTGTAGCTATCAAGGTCTTCTGCCAACACTTGCAGCACGTAATCGGCATCCCCGGTGATCTTGTGACAGGACAAGACTTCAGGCAGTTGAGCAATCACCGCCTCAAAATCATCGGGAGCGTGGTCGGCGTGGGTGGAAAAACGGATGTGCACGAACGCCATGATATCCAGCCCCAGCATTCGTCGATCAAGGTTCGCCTGATAGCCTTTAATCACACCCGCCTCCTCCATTCTCTTACGCCGCCTCCAACAAGGTGTCAGGCTTAACGACAAGCGCTCACTGAGTTCAGAGTTGGAAATACCCGCATCCTCCTGCAGCAACGCGAGAATCGCCAGGTCGGTGTCGTCGAGACTGATGCGTTTGGATGTTTTTTTCTGCATTACGTCATTCCTGAGTAAAAACGCCCGAATAATCCAGTAAACCACGAAAACAAAGCAAAGAAAGCGCGTCAGAGCCGGAACAGAATATTTGCACTGGCCCATATCAGCGGATGCGCACAATGTTTACAGTTTTCAGTGATTCCCACCGTTTGCACCACGGCACCGAATTGAAAGACGGCGTGCTCAAGCCGTCCTTCGAACAGCCCAGTCGGGCCGATACCGTCCACAATCGGGTCAAACAGGTAGGTCTTGGCCAGATCATCGAACCGCGAGCATTTGATCGGTCGTGCTATGTCAACGCCCACAGCGAGCGCTACGTAACTTTTCTGGAATCTGCCTGGTCTGAATGGTGCGCAACCGGGCGCACCCACGATGCGTTGCCGCTGGTATGGCCAGTGCGTGATCTGGCCAACGAGCAAGTCCCGACTTTCATCGACGGCAAACTGGGTTTCTACGCCATGGACGCCGGCTCGCCCATTACTGCCACCACCTGGCAAGCGGTAAAAACCAGTGCCGATATCGCACTGACCGGACTGGCGCTGATCGATGAAGGCCACGACAGTGCCTTTGCCCTATGCCGTCCGCCCGGCCATCACGCTGCACGTGAATACATGGGCGGCTATTGCTATCTGAACAACGCGGCCATTGCCGCACAACAGGCTATTACCCGAGGCGCCAAGCGTGTCGCGGTATTGGACGTCGACTTTCATCATGGCAACGGTACCCAGAATATTTTCTACGGGCGCAGTGACGTCATGTTTGTCTCGCTGCACGGCGACCCGACGGTGTCCTATCCGTACTACTCAGGCTACAGCCACGAAGTCGGCGCTGGTCACGGCGAAGGTTACAACCTGAACTATCCGCTGCCGAAGAACACCTCTTGGGAAAGCTACCGCAACGCCTTGCTTCACGCCTGCAAGAAACTCCAGCAATTTGCCCCTGACGTGCTGGTTATTTCACTGGGCGTCGACACCTTCAAGGACGACCCCATCAGCCACTTTTTGCTTGAAAGCGAAGACTTCATCGGCATCGGCGAGCTGATAGCCGGCGTGGGCTGCCCTGCCCTGTTTGTGATGGAGGGTGGCTACATGGTCGATGAAATCGGGATCAATGCAGTCAATGTGCTGCATGGTTACGAGAGCAAACGGGCCTGAAACTCCGCAAACCACTACCGTCAGTAGCCATTACATCTCTATCAAGGTCACGTGATTCCCACTTTTCTACCAAAACTCAAAAAACATAAAATCAAGAGGTTTTGTAATGAAATCGACTCCGTCCGAGCGGGTTGAACAGCCCGCGCTGCAGCGCACACTCAGCAATCGTCACATTCAGTTAATGGCCATGGGCGGTGCTATCGGGACAGGCCTGTTCATGGGTTCCGGGAAGATCATCGCCCTCTCCGGCACGTCGATCATCCTCATCTATATGATCATCGGTCTGTTCGTCTACTTCGTCATGCGTGCCATGGGCGAAATGTTACTTTCCAACTTGAGCTTCAATACCTTCGCTGATTTTGCCGGTGCCTATCTTGGCCCACGCGCAGCATTCTTTCTCGGCTGGTCATATTGGCTAAGCTGGAGCGTTGCAGTGATAGGTGATGCAGTCGTGGTGGGTGGATTTTTTCAGTATTGGTTCCCTGATGTACCCGCCTGGATACCAGCCATCGGCATGCTGATAACACTGTTCGCCTTGAACGTGCTGACTGTCAGGCTCTTCGGTGAAGTGGAGTTCTGGTTCGCGATCATCAAAATCATTGCCGTCGTTGCCCTGATTGGGGTGAGCATGGTGCTGATTGCCAGCTCCTTTGTCTCACCCAGTGGCGTCACCGCGTCCCTGAACAACTTGCTGGATAAACAGGGCGCATTCCCCAACGGCTTGTTCGGTTTCTTTGCCGGGTTTCAGATGGCGATTTTCTCATTTGCGGGCACCGAGCTGATCGGCACCGCAGCCGCCGAAACGCGCTCCCCCGAAAAGACCCTGCCTAAAGCCATCAACTCGATTCCGCTCAGAATCATCTTGTTTTATGTGCTGGCACTGGCCTGCATTATTGCAGTGACTTCCTGGCAACAGGTTTCACCCAACAAGAGCCCCTTCGTCGAGCTGTTTCTGGTTGCGGGGTTCCCCGCAGCAGCCGGTATTGTCAACTTTGTGGTGCTGACATCCGCCGCCTCATCGGCCAACAGTGGCGTATTTTCGTCCAGTCGGATGCTGTTCGGGCTGGCCAATCAGGACAACGCTCCGGGGGTTTTCCGGCGTCTGTCGAGCAACAGCGTGCCTCTGCTGAGTTTGGCGTTCACCACCTTGTTGATGCTGCTGGGCGTGTTGTTGCTGTTCATCGTTCCAGAAGTCATGACCGCCTTCACCATCGTCTCTACCGTGTCAGCAATTCTGGTGATTTTCACTTGGTCGACGATCCTCGCGTCGTACATTGCCTATCGCAATACTCGCCCTGACCTGCATGCAAAATCGACCTACAAGATGCCTGGCGGCGCGCCGATGGCCTGGTTCTCTTTGGCGTTTCTGGGCTTTGTTCTTTGTCTGCTGGCATTGAGACCAGACACCCGAATTGCCTTGATGGTCATGCCGGGGTGGTTCCTATGGTTGGCAATTGCTTACCAGTTGACCTGTTCCAGAAAACCCAAGCCCGTTGACAGTTCGGCAAATCAATACAAACGCGAAGGCTTGGTTTAAGGGCTATGGCTTACCGCCCTCGTAACTCCTGGCGCGGAACTCCAAGGAGTACGAGGGAAATCTTGTTGAGGTTCAGCGACCAAGCAATCTTTTCAGCACCAGTAGAGCAACAGCCCCGATTGCCAGTGCAGCAACCGGTTTTTCTTTGACGAATGTAGAAACGCTGTCCAGTGCGTCACCATAGGTTTGCGTCAGTTGACCCGCAGCCTGGCGTCCAGCGCCCTCAGCTTCCAACTTCGAATCACCAAAAAGCTTCCCGACTGCGCTCTGCGCTTTGCCAGCAACCTTTTCTACAACGCCTTCTACCTGTTCGCTCTTCATGATTAACCTTCGTGTGTGATTGGGTAACCCAGGAAAACCCCGGGCTTGAGGCAACGTGCAAAGCGTTAGGTGGACAGGCTTAGTGATTAGTTCAAAGTTGATGAAGCTCACTTGGTCCAGATCAACCGATAAGTCTTCTTCCCTGTAGCGGCATCGTGATAGGGATTTTCGCCCGGGACCTCTCGCGTGCGCACGCACGGGCGTCCCTCGCAGTCAATAATGGCAGCTTCACCACCCTGGCGTTTCAACGCTTCTATGTTTTGCTCAAGCACCGCTAACTCTCGTTGCCTTTGCGCAATCTCATCGGTGCTGGGGACCGCAAAGAAAAACAGCAACGCCAGAGGCAATACCACACCTAGATGAATGGCGAAGATGCTGAGCCAGAATCGACGCTTAAGGCTGTCACTGGCGGCCTGGTACTTTTGCGCCGCATCAAGCGCCGCGGCATCGGCCTGTCTGAACCTGCCAACCAACTGCTCGGCCGCCTTTGAAGCCACTGAATCTGCGATCTGCGCCGCTGAAGCGCCCAGTATCGTCGGAATCTGTTGCAGGCTCTGCTCAACACGTTTTTCCAGATAGCCAAGGCGCGCAATCGCCTGCTCAGCGGCTTTTCTGTCATTTTCCGCTGCGCTCATGATGCCCTTGGCAGCAACGGCCATGGCCCGCAGGCTGAGGTCATTCTCGTTCACGTGTTCGTCCATGGGTCATTACCTTCCATATTCGGGGCCGTCGCGGTGTTTGGGACGCTTCATGCTTCGCTCCAACGCAGGCACAGATCGCTCCAGCTGCGGACCGCTCATTTCCAGCTCCAGCCATTGCCTGTGCGGCATACTCAAATCACAGACGTCTCGCAGCTGAACAAAATGCATTGCTCCACCTGCGCCCATGACCAGAAGCACACCACCTGCGCCCACCGGGTCGTCAGCTTGAATATTGCGTAAAAATCGCAGGTATATCTGTGAACGCTCGCGCATCATCGGGTCCAGGCCGCGAACAGCTTCGCGCGCGGTTTGCTCCACGAGTCGTTCAAGGCTTCCCGCGGACAACGCCAAGTGTTCTTCGTCGAAGGCGTCCAGATAAGGCACGGCTCGCGAAACCAAAGGCGCGTCGGTGTCATTGGCGCCCACCTCCACATACCAGTGCAGGCTTCTGGACGTTTCGACCAATGCCTGATTCTCACCTGTAAGGGCGGCCATGAGTAAACGATGTCGCAGCCGTTCTTTTTTCAGGCTGGCGCCCTTCATCTTGAATTCGATCAAGCGCACGACACCTGGAAAGCTCAGCAGTACGTCAGCCAGCTCTTTGTCTGCAGGCGTCTGCTGTAGCAGGTTGACCACGCTTGGGATCGAGGTGTTTGCGTCTAGACATGACCGCACGGCGAATCCGAGACCGTACAGGAAGTTTCCTATCACGACGTTTTCATAGAGTTTCTTCGTTCGGTGACGTTTGTTCTGATGACCAACATCATCCTGATCTTGCTGGTTCAACGGCACTCCGTTACTCCTGATGCTTGGGATGAAGGACCTTATATATCTGCAAAACCACCCGCCTCACCGCCTCTTCAATCGTCCCTTCATTGCGACACATTACCCACCCCTGCTCCACAGCCGCTCGCTCAAACGCCTCGGTACACGCAACTTGCTCCTCCAGCTTAGACATCACCGTACTGCTCAACCCCCGCCGTCGTGCTACCGCCCGCGCCCAGGATATTTGCGCCGCGGTGACAACCCCCACGTGCAGGTCCGGCACTTGCACCTGCCGATTAATGTTCAGCTCAAGAATGTCTGCAAAGGGTATCAACCGACGAAACGCGGCATCAGACGGGTACCAGCGATCCATCAGGATGATGCTGTCAGGTGGCTGCGCGGCCAGTACGTTCCGAGTAATCCAGCTGCGGCTGTCGGCAAAGCGCTCACACACCTCAAGTTCCAGATCCCGGCTGGGATCTCGGGCGAACGTGTTAACCAGAGCCATCGTTTGCGCTCGACAGGGATCGCTCTTGCGCTCGCACAGTCGCACGACTTTTATGTTGTCGGCCCTCAACGCTGTCGTAACGGCCTCCAACAGCGTGGTTTTACCGGTGCCTTTGGGGCCATCCATCGAAATAAACAGCGCACGAGTCATACGGGCGCTGCATCATCGTTCAGGTTGTGCAGTTCCATGGGGCCTCGGGGTCTGAGCGTTTGGGCGAGTTGGCGTCCATTATGGGCAACCCTATTGCCCAATGCGAGGCTGGACTGGCCGACGCGCCCTCCCCGCGTCGACGGTCAGTCATTCAGCATCCGGCTTTCCGGCACACCAGCCTCGTACCTCAACGCCCATGGCGCAATCAACCGCTGCGGGGTCTGGCAGGCTTTGCGTTTAAACACGAAGTTGCGGCATTTCTCGGCAAACTGCTGGCGGTTTTCCACCATGTCGAGTCGCATCTGTGCCAGCTCCTGCTGGCGACAGCGTTCAACTTGCTGAGTATCCAGCATGGCTTTTCGCGTGCGTGCGTGAAGGTACTTATCATCGGTCAACGCACGGTCAGCCTCTTGCAAAAGCCACAGGCCGAATGCCTGCAGACAGCGGGGCCCGATGCCCTGAACCATGCCGTACTGCTGGGCCTGGATGGCGCTGATGGGCAGGCATTCTTCGGTGAGCTTATGCGCGATTTCGCTGCCCACCGCCCGTGGCAGGCTGTAGGTCCAGTATTCGGAGCCGTAGAGCCCCATGGTTTTGTAGTGCGGGTTGAGCACCACACCTTCGCGAGCCAATACAATGTCGGCGGCCAGCGCCAGCATCACGCCGCCTGCGCCTGCACTGCCGGTCAGGCCGCTGATCACCAGTTGCCTGGCGGTGAGCAGCTCCAGGCACACATCGTCGATGGCTTGAATGTTGGCCCAGGCTTCCAGCCCCGGCACTTCGGCGGCCTGGATGACGTTAAGGTGCACCCCATTGGAAAAACTGCCGCGCCCGCCCTTGATCAGCAACACTTGGGTATCTCGCGCCTTGGCCCAGCGCAACGCAGCGACCAGCCGCTGGCATTGTTCGGTGCTCATGGCGCCGTTGTAGAACTCGAACGTCAGTTCGCCGATGTGGCCGAACTCTTGGTAGCGAATGGGTTGATAGACCCGCTCGTTGAACGCCTGGCGGGCTATTGAGCTGTCCAGCACCGGAACGCCGGCCAGCCTTTGCGCCAGTACGTGCCGTGCCGGCAGCTTGAAGGTCTCCGGGCCTTTGGGTTTGAGCGAGCCGATCCACAGGCTGTGATCTCCGGCCGCCACCAGCACAGCGTCGTCCTGTACCGCAAGGATTTCTCCGGGAGTGCCCTGGCGGGCGTCCAAGTGCGCGTCGTAGAGGTAATATTGCCCGCCCAACAGGCTGGCCAACACGCCGGGTTGGCCATCGGCAGCGTCGATGCTGCGTTTGATAAAGCCTGCGCAATCGAACCAACTGAAGGTGCGGTCGGCCTGGGTCATGGTCGGCTGCAAGCGCCCGATGACGCCGGGTTGGGTGTAATCGAGCGGTGTGGGGACGAATCCCTTGGCGAATTTCGCCACGACGTCACGAATGCAAACCATCGCGGCGTCGCTCACCAGGCCGTTGTACAGCTCGGATTTGCGCACCTGGTCGGGCATGTCGAACTCACAGGTGGACCATATCGGTCCTGCATCCATTTCTTCCACCGCTTGCAAGGCGGTGACGCCCCAACGGCGAGCCTGCTGGGTGATAGCCCAATCCAGCGCACTGGCACCGCGGTCACCAACGATGCCTGGATGGATGATCACCACCGGGCGCTGCGGATGGCTCCATAGTTGGTGCGGCACACGGTCCTTCAGAAACGGGCAGATCACCAGGTCGGCGCCTGACGCCTCGACCTGCTGGCACACCGTGGCTTGATCGGTGAACACCACAACGCTGGGGTCGTGACCCGCCTGGCGCAGATCCAGCCAGGCTCGTTGGGTCAAACCGTTGAATGCCGATGATAACAACAGGATCTTGAGTGATCGCATGGCTGACTCTTCCTTGAGAATGTGCGACCAGAGCTGCTCGTTGAGCCGTCCCTGGCCATCGATAAGCGCCCAAGGTTATAGCGCGGGCCAGCACGGCCACCTGATCGAGATCAATAGTCGGGTTCTGTTGTTCTCAAGGTTCGGCCGGTGAAAGCGGCTTATATTTTCTGAATCACTGTGCAGCCCACTCATCAAATGAACATGCCCTGCTCGGGTACGCCTTGTTAACCGTAACGGAGCCACGTTCATGTTCGAGAAAGCGCATTACCTCATCAGTTTCATCCTCGACAACCAGCCACAAAGCCGCACGCTTGAGCACGATGCAGACACGCTGGCCCCGCAATGGGCCGAGTCCCTGCTCAGGCAGCGCTTCGCAGAGCTCAAGGACGCGAAATTGAGCGACGTCCAGGTGCAAAAGCGCAACAAGCCGGCCGATGAAGGCCATGACATCCCAGGGCATTACCAGCAGCCCTGATTTACGTATCAGAAAACCGCTGCCCGTTTATCAATCACTGAATATTCGGAGGACCTATGAACCCGACAACTCAAGGTTGGACCTGCGCCTGCCCAGGCTGCACCTGCCAGGTGACCCATGACACGCGTCACCAGCGCAACGGCAAAGCCTACTGCAGCCAGGCATGCGCCGACTTGCACCCCCAGGGTCAAGCGTGCCCCAGTGCCGATTGCCATTGCGAGTCGAATGTGAAGGTGCAAGACCGCGCTGTCAGCGATAGCCAGCTCGACGAGGCGATCGAAGAAACCTTTCCTGCGAGCGATCCCATATCGCCTTGATCATTCAGACCCATTAGGAAAACGGGGGCTGCATCGTGGCTCTAGGGTCTAGCAGTTGACAGCCCCCGGCAAAACTCAACAACCTGCACGTCTCACCGCCCTGCCCTGAGGCTGCCCTTGGACTATTTCACCGCGCTCACCGCCTTCATCGAAGCCGCCGAAGGCAACAATTTCTCGCGTGCCGCCGAACGCCTGGGGATCAAGGCCTCAACGGTTTCACGCTATGTGAAGGACCTCGAGCAGGACCTGGGCATCGCGCTGTTCAACCGCTCCACACGCACGCTGAATCTGACCGAAGGCGGTCAGACCTTCCTGATACACGCACGCAGGGTATTGGATGAACTGGAACACGCCAAAGCCGCCACGTCTGCGCTGAACCAGCATCCCCGGGGCGTGTTGAAACTCAACCTGCCGCCGGCGTTTGCTCGGCATCACATCCTGCCGGCGTTGAATGACTTTCTGGTGCGCTACCCGCAGATCAGCGTGGAACTGGTGCTGGATAACACCCAGGTCAATTTGATTCATGCCGGCGTCGACTTAGCCATACGCATTGGCGAGCTGGCCGATTCGACCCTCAAGGCACGCAAGCTCAGCGACGGCCACTACCGCTTGGTGGTCAGCCCGGCGTTTGGCATGCAGCACCCTCCTCCTTCCACGCCCACCGACCTGGCCGGTTTGCCTGCGGTGCTGGGCACGGCTACCACCGGCGATATCAGTTTTGTATCCGCCGGCCGCGCGTTCCCGTTGCAGCATGACGGCGTTATTCGAATCAATGACCTGGACGCGCAACTCATCGCCGTGCGCCAAGGCCTGGGCTTTGCGCTGCTGCCCGAATGGCTGGTGGCAAGAAGTATCGAGGCCGGCGACTTGGCAGTGTGGCTGCCCGAATGGCATATCCAGGGCGTGGAGCGGGCGTTTGCGGTGTGGTTTGTGTACCCGCCCAAGCGCATCGTATCGTCCAAGGTCCGGTGTTTTATCGACTTTATCGTTGAACGACTGGGCGAAACACCGGACTGGAAGTGACTCAACTGAAGCGGATATCCAGCGCACGCAGGTAGGTTTGCAGCCCCGCATCCTGAATCGGGATCAGGAACGCCTCGCTATCCGATTCATTAAAATGCGCATGCCAGTAACCCGGTGGCGTGACAAACGCCAGGCCGGGAGACCAGTCGACCCGCTGCGGGTTACGAATTTGCCCATCCGCGTCCAGCTCGGTGCCCACCAATGAATAACAGCCCGTGGGGCAATCAATAATGAAGTCCAGTGCAATCGACTGATGCCGATGGGGTTTCTGCACCGATCCCGCCGGCAGAATCCCGTACATGGCCCACAGCACGTGGGTCACCGTGCGCGTCTGCGGGAAATGACGGTTGCCCAGCAGGATGCTGATGCGGCTGCGGTCCTGTGCCCTGGGATCATCGGCCGCTTCACGCAACTTCGCGTTGGCCAGTGCTGCTGGGTACAGGGTCGGCGCAAAGCGATCGGCGCGGGGTGTCACCCCCAGGTAACGCAGCAACGGCTCATCGTGCACATAGTAAAGACGTGCATCCTCGCGGGCACTGAAGTGCGCTTGCTGTAATCCCGGCAGGGCGATAAAGCAGCCCTTGGACCATTGAATCTCATACTCCCCCTGAACCACGCTACCCTCCCCGGCAATCACGTAGAACACCTGGGAAGTGGCGTTGGGTTGCAGGGTCAGCGTGTCGCCACGGTTAAGGCGCATGAAGTTCGCGCTTAGCCCGGGGCCTGTCGCAGGGCCTTCGCAGCCCAAGGCGTCGCTGAGGTCCAGCGGTACCACGCGGGAGGGGCCATTGTCATACAGCGAGGCCGGAAAGCTGTGGTAGGGAATGCGGGGAATCAGGTTGGCACTGATGGGATTCGCCGCCTTGCTGTACTCGAAGTACTCGGCGTCCACTTGGTTGATATCCGTCAGTGCGGGGTCGAATTCACGGTTCATCAGGCTCACCTCAGTCTTGGGCTGGATCGCGCAGCACGGTTGAAGCGCTGCACGGGCTAAGTGGACTATAGGCATTGCCCACTGGCGGATGAATGCCTGTAACGGCACAGCAGTTATGCGAAACGGGGCAGTTAACGCAATTGGAACCAGGTGGTTTTCAACTGGGTGTACTTATCAAACGAATGCAGCGACAAATCGCGCCCGAACCCCGACTGTTTGCCGCCGCCAAACGGCACGGTCACGTCCAGGGCGTCAATGGTGTTGACCGACACGGTACCAGCATTCAGGGCACGCGCCACGCGATGCGCACGGTTCAGGTCATCACTCCACACCGATGCCGCCAGGCCGTAGACGCTGTCGTTGGCTTGCTGTATCGCCTGTTCTTCGGTATCGAAGGCACTCACCGCCAGCACGGGGCCAAACACCTCATCACGGGACAGGCGCATGTCAGCGGTGACGTTGGCAAATATCGTCGGCTGGATGAAGTTTGAACAACCCTCGATGTTCAACTGTTGGCCACCGCTCAACAGCGTGGCGCCTTCTGCGCGAGCCTGCCCGATGGCTTGCATGATGCGTGCGGTTTGCCCGCTGTCGACAATTGCACCGGCGGCGCTGGCGGGGTTCAGTGGGTTGCAGGGCATCCAGGCGTGGGATTTATCGATCAGGCGCTCGATGAACTCGTCGTGGATGCAGCGTTGCACATAGAGGCGCGAATTCGCCGAACACACCTCGCCCTGGTTGAAGAATATCCCGAAGGCCGCCTTCTCCGCCGCCAGGTCCAGGTCCTGACAGTCTGCAAACACCAGGTTCGGGCTCTTGCCTCCACACTCCAGCCACACCTGCTTGAGGTTGGACTGCGCGGAGTACTGCATGAAGTACTTGCCCACTTGGGTCGAACCGGTAAATACCAGGCAATCGACGTCCGGGTGCAACCCCAGTGCCTTGCCGGCGCCCTCGCCCATGCCTGGCACCACGTTCAGCACGCCCTCGGGGACGCCCGACTCGAGCGCCAGTTGGGCCAGGCGCAGGGCGGAAAACGGCGATTGCTCAGCGGGCTTGAGTACCACGCTATTGCCTGCCGCCAAGGCGGGTGCCAATTTCCAGGCGGCCATGTCCAGCGGAAAATTCCACGGCACCACCGCTGCAATCACGCCCAATGCTTCGCGGGTGATGGTCGCCAACGCGTTGGCGGCGGTCGGGGCGACCTGATCGTAGAGCTTGTCCAGAGCTTCACCGTACCAGGCGAAAACATGGGCCGCGCCGGGTACGTCGACGTTATAGGCGTCCATTACCGGCTTGCCCATGTTCAGGGAGTCCAGCAGTGCGAGTTCTTCGCGGTGGGTCATCAACAGGTCGGCGAGTTTGATCAGGACTTTTTTGCGTTCGCCTGGAGGCATGCGCCGCCAGGGGCCGTTGTCAAAGGCGCGGCGTGCGGAGCGTACTGCCAGGTCGACCTCCGCTGCACCGCAGGCGGCGACCTGCGCAAGCAAGCGGTTGGTCGCCGGGTTGATGGTGTCGAAGGTCGCCCCGCAGAGTGCACCTACGGGCTGGCCGTCGATCAGGGCGGTGCTGATGAAGGTTTGGCGGGCAGCGCGTTGCTGCCAATAGTCGAGGTTGAACATGCTGTACTCCTGAATTGGGCCGTAAGGCTTTTGTAGGAGCGAGCTTGCTCGCGAAAAACTCAAGGGCGCCGCGTTCATCCAGGAAGAACGCGTTATCGTTGACGTTTTTCGCGAGCAAGCTCGCTCCTACGGATGAACCGAGGTGGGGCCTGTTCATTCGGCCATTTGCAGCTCCGGCATGCGTACCCGGAACCCACGCGTGACGCAGAACAAACACAGCAGCCCCAGGGCCATCCAGCACAGGCCGATGGTGAACGACAGGCCGGACAGGCTCGTCCACAACCACAGCGTGCTGAGAAACCCCAGGCCCGGCAGGGCGGCGTACAGCAGATAGTTGCGTGTACCGCGCAGCTTCTGGTCGCCCAAGTAATGCTTGATCACGGCCAGGTTCACCGCCGAAAACGCGAACAGCGCGCCAAAGCTGATCATGTTGGCCACGGTGTCCAGGCTGATGAACAGGGCAATCAGCGAAAACAGGCTGACCAGCATGATCGCGTTGGCCGGCACGCGTTTTTTCGTCACCAGCTTGCCGAATACCCTGGGCAATGCGCCGTCGCGGCCCATGGCGAACAGCACGCGGGACACGCTGGCCTGGGAGACCATCGCGGAGGCGAAACAGCCCGCCACATAGGTGGCGGTAAACGCACTCACCAGTAGCTCGCCGCCGACCCGGCGCATCACATCGACCGAAGCCGAGTCGGGATCGGCAAAACTATTCCATTCCGGGAAGACCATCTGGGCGCAATACGACACCACCAAAAACAGCAACCCACCGATCAGCGACACCGCCATGATCGCCTGCGGAATGGTACGACGCGGGTCAGGTGTCTCCTCAGCCATGGTCGACACGGCATCAAACCCCAGGAACGACAAGCACAGCACCGCCGCGCCGGTCATGATCAGCGGCACGCTGAAACCTTCATGGTGAAACGGCTTGAGCAGCGACACCGGCTCGGCTTGCCCGCTGAGGTTGTGGATCGACGACCCCACGAACACCACGATGAACACCAGTTGGGCCACGATCAGCACCCAATTGACCCGGGTAATCGACTCGATACCCACTAGATTCAGCGCCGTCACCAGGGCAATGGAGCCCAATACCCATACCGCGGTGGGCACGGTAGGAAAGTATTCGGACAAGTAGATGCCGATCAGCAAATAGCTGAGCAGCGGCAGGAAGATGTAGTCCAGCAGCAAGGTCCAGCCGGCGATAAAGCCGAAGGAGGCGCCAAACGCCTTGCGCGTATAGGTGTAGACCGAGCCCGAATACGGGTGCGCCTTGACCATGCACCCATAGCTGTAGGCCGTCAGCAGCATGGCAGCCAGGGTCAACAGGTAGGCGGTGGGCAGGTGCCCCTTGGTCATTTGGGTCACCAGACCGTACGTGGTGAACACCGCCAGCGGCACCATATACGCCAGCCCGAACAGTACAAGCCCGACAAGGCCCAGGGGTTGTCGAAAGCGGCGCGATGAGGTTGGTTGGGTTGGGGTTTGATGGACGGGAGTATCGGCTACGTTTGTTATTGTATTCATTGCTGACTCCTGGAAAGTGGAATGCAGGGCGCCGCGGCGTTCGATCAAATCGACACCTTTGATGAGTCATCCATTGGGAGCGGTGGGCAGGCCGCTATGGGCCGCCCACCCTGTTCAACCGAAGCGGCACGCGGGGGCTCAGCCCTTCACAGTTTTCCCGCGATCCGTGCGGTGCGGTCCACCGCAATGCGGGTCTTGTCGACCAGTTCATCGAGCTCCGCGCGGCTGGCTACCAGGGCCGGCGCCATGATCATGCGGCCCAGGGTCGAGCGAATGATCACGCCTTCTTCAAAGCCAAAAGTGCGGCATTGCCAGGCCAGGTCGTTTTCATTGGCAAAGCGTTTGCGCGTGCCTTTGTCCTCGACAAACTGCAAGGCTGCCAGCAGGCCGGTGCCTTGGATCTCGCCGATCAGCGGGTGGTTGCCAAAGACTTCGTGCAGGAGCTTGTGCAAATACGGCCCGGTGTCGTCCTTTACCTGGCGCACGATCCCTTCGTCACGCAAGGCCTTGAGGTTGGCCAGGGCCACCGCCGCCGCAACCGGGTGCCCGGAATACGTCAGTCCATGAGCAAACACCCCGCCCCGCTCTACCAGGGCTTCGGCCATGCGCTTGCTCAATACCAAACCGCCCATGGGCAGGTAACCTGAGGTCAGGCCCTTGGCGATCGACAACGTGTCGGGTTCGAAGCCGAAATGCTGATGGGCAAACCACTCACCTGTACGACCGAAACCGCCAATCACTTCATCAGCGCACAGCAGCACATCGTATTGGCGACAGATACGCTGGATCTCTGGCCAGTAGCTTTCTGGCGGAAAAATCATGCCGCCGGCGCCCTGGAAAGGTTCAGCGATAAAACCGGCGACGTTTTGCGCGCCCAACTCCAGAATTTTTTCTTCCAGTTGCAGGGCGCAGCGCCGCCCGAACTCGGCCGGAGTCAAGTCACCGCCCTGGGCGTACCAATAAGGCTCGTCAATGTGCGCGACGTCCGGGATCAAGCCGCCCATTTCATGCATGAATTTCATGCCGCCCAGGGCAGACGCCGCCAGGGTGGAGCCGTGATAGCCGTTCCAGCGACCGATCATGATCTTCTTCTGCGGCTTGCCGAGCACTTGCCAGTAGCGGCGTACGGTGCGGATCAGCACCTCATTGGCTTCGGAACCGGAGTTGGTGTAGATCACATGGCTGTAGTGCCCTGGCAACAGGCTGAACAGCAACTCGGAAAGCTCGATCACCGCCGGATGGGTGGTGTGAAAGAACATGTTGTAGTACGCCAACTGATCCATCTGCGCAGCAGCCGCAGCCGTCAGGTCCTTGCGCCCATAACCCAGCTGCGTGCACCACAGGCCCGACATCCCGTCCAGGTAACGCTTACCCTCGCTGTCCCACAGGTACAGGCCCTCACCGCGAACCATTACGCGCGGGCCTTCGGTATTCAGCGCCTTTTGATCCACAAAGGCATGGATATGGTGGGCCGCGTCCGAGGCTTGGTAGTCCTGGGTCTGGCGTTGCGGTTCAAAGGGTAGGTTCATGGCTTTTTCTCTTGTTGTGGGTGGTCATGCAGCCGGTCAACGGCCTTTGCTCATGTAGCGTTCGAGGGGGTCTTTGCTCAGCCCGCCCTGGGCCTCGGCCAACGAGTCGATAAACAGGGAAAACAGTTCCGATTGCGTGCCGATGTCGAGCTTGCTGTAGATGTGCTTGCGGTGGGACTTGATGGTGTCTTCGGAGACCCCAAGGCGCTCGGCCAGCGAACGTGTGGAGTGGCCGCGCAGGATCAACTGGGTGATCCGGCATTCGCGTTCGGTGAGCAGCGAGGAGCCGAAGTTGTTGAGTGCCGAGTGAATACGCTGTTCCAACAGGCTTTCGAAACGCGCGCCCTGAGTCTCCAGGCCGACGAAGTGCTTGCCCAGCACCGCCAGTACCCAAGGTGCTATGCGCTTGAATTGCTCGGTGGTGTCCGCGTCGAGCTTCTGCGTAAAGGCCAGCGACACCGCCAGGCTCAAGCCGTTGCTGGCCTGCAGGATGTAGTTGAGCTCATCCTCCAGGTGCGAATGCCGGTAAAACGACTGGTAGTACTCGCTGTGCTCAAAGTGGTCGGGGGCCACATCGGCGAGGTCGTAGCAGCCGGAAGTGGCGCCCTCCACGCAGGCGCCGTAGAACGGGTCGAGCAAGTAAAAACCGGAGAGGTACTGGCGCACATTGCCCTGGGGCAGCCATGGCCCGTCCAGTTCGAACAATGCGCTGGGCATGCCGTCGTGGGGGTACAGGTACAAGGTCGTGGCCTGAATGGGGCGGATACACCCCAGGGCATCGAACAACGTGGCGGCAAACCCCGCGTGCCCGATGCTCTCGGTCACCCTGGCTATCTGTTCGAACCACTGGGCTGAAGACAGTCGATCATTATCCACTTCGAAGACTCGCCGTCATAACGGTTGGGTGCGACACCAGATCACTGGCGCCGGGGACTGAAGTGATAGTCCCACACCCGCAAAGTCATCGAAATCACCCCTTAGGGTGAGGGGGTGCGCTGGAACCTCGGAATCGCCAAGCCCAGGCTTTCGCGCAAGGTCGAGCCCTCGTAGGCCGTGCGATAAACACCGCGCTCTTGCAGCAAAGGGATCACCTCCTGAGTAAAGCGATCAAATTGCCCAGGGTGCCCGATGTAGATATTGAACCCGTCCACCGCCCGTGCCTCGAACCAATCCGCCATTTTCTGCGCCACCGTGGCCGCGCTGCCCACGAACGCGCCTGGGCGCAATTGCCGGCCAAATTCGACGGCCTGGCGCAGGCTGAAGCCCTGCTCCCGCGCCTGGTCGGCGATGCGTTTGGCAGCGGTGAAAAAACTGCTGCGCGCGGCCTCCAGGCTCTCTTGCGGGAACGGCGCATCCAGGTCGTATTGGCTGAAATCATGCCAGCCAAAATTGCGCCCGAACTCCTTGAGTGCCAGCGCAAAACTGTGGTCGAGCTGATGGTAGTGCTGCTCGATTTCCCGGGCATGGGCATCGGTGTCGCCCACATAAATTTCCGCACCGGGCATGATCAGTACCTGTTCCGGATCGCGCCCCCGTTGTGCCGCCCTGCCCTTGATATCCCGGTAAAACGCCTGGCCCTGCTCGATACTGGCCGCGTGGGTGAAGATCACATCGGCAGTGGCGGCGCCCAGGTCGCGGCCTTGCTCCGAGTCGCCGGCCTGGAAAATCACCGGCTGGCCTTGGGGCGAGCGCTGGATATTCAGCGGGCCCACCACCGAGAAGTGTTCGCCCTGGTGATTCAGGCTGTGCAGCTTGCTCGGGTCGAGAAACTGCCCAGTGGCACGGTTGCGCACAAACGCATCGTCTTCGTAAGAGTTCCACAGCCCCTGCACCACCTGAACGTGTTCGGCGGCACGCCCGTAGCGGGTGGCATAGTCGTAATGTTCGTCGCGGCTGTAATTGCCGGCGGTACCGGCATCGCCACTGGTCACCACGTTCCAGCCGGCGCGGCCTTTGCTGATCAGGTCCAGGGAGGCGAGGCGCCGGGCGACGTTATAGGGCGAGTTATACGAGGTGGTCAGCGTACCGACCAGGCCGATATGCCGCGTGCTCACGGCCAGTGCCGACAGCAAGGTCAGCGGCTCCAGGCGATTGAGGTAATGGGAAGGCGAGCCTTCGGTGATGAACTGGCTGTCGACGATGAACAGCAGGTCGAACAGCGCCGCCTCGGCCTGGCGCGCTATCTCGATGTACCAATCGACGTTGACGCTGGCATCGGCCGGCAATTGCGGATCAAGCCACAGGTTATGGCGGCGCGGCCCACCGCAGCCCATGGTCAGGGCGCCCAGTTTGAGCTGTCTTTTAGTCATTGCGCAGTAGTCCTTCAAGCGGTCAGGGCTGGGTGGTGGCGACGGCGGGCTGCAAGGCGGCTGCAAATGAAGGGTCGAACAACGTGGCGGCCGAGTAAGACTTGACCAGGCCCAGGCCGGCAAAAAAGTCCACGGTCTTTTGCGCCTCGATGGGCGCCTGAGGCGTCAGCGGCTCGACGGTGGTGCGTGCGCGGGCAAACCAGACGCGAGCGATGTCGGCATCAGCGCGGGTGCGCTTGGCCCAGGCATCGGCATACGCGTTGGCGTTGGCCGGGCTTTGGCGGGCCCAGTCGCGGGCTTTTTTCAGGCGCTGGAGGAAGTCGCTGATGGGTTCACGCTTGGCCTCGACAGCACTGGCGTTGGCGGCAATGAAACTCTGGGCCGGGATCAAGTCTTCAGCGGTTGCCAGCACCCGCGCACCTTGGCGTTCCTGTTGCGTGACGTAGGGTTCCCAGGTGGCGATCACGTCAACTGCACCGCCTTCCAGCGCGTGGGAGGCATCCAGGGCGCTGAGGTAGCGCCATTGCAGCGAATCCCGCGCAACCCCGGCCTTGTCCAGTGCGGTCAGCAACAGTTGCTGGCTCCAGGAACCTTTCCAGATCGCAGCGCGCTTGCCTGCCAGATCGGCCAGGCTGTGGATCGACGAGTCTTTTTTTACCAGGATGGCTACGCCGTCGAGATTTTGCCGGCTGACGGCAATCACCTTGATCGGTGCACCCAAGGCGCCCAGGAACAACACCGGGGCATCCCCGAGCAGGCCCAGGTCCAGGCTGCCGACGTTGAGCGCTTCGGCCACCGGCGACCCGGCGGTGAACTGCTTCCAGTCCAGCGTGTAAGGCAGGTCATCGAGCACCCCCGCCGCTTCCATCACGGCCTGCGCGTTGTAGCTCTGGTCGCCGACCACCAGGGTTTGCGCCTGCGCCGTCAGGCACAGCAAAGAGGCGGCCAACCCGGCCGCCAGGGTTTTGAGGTAACGCACGTTCGTCTCCAGATGCCTTGTGGGGCATTCAAGTCGATCCGCACGCACGGTCTCGGTTTTAAAAAGCTTTTATCTGTGGCGAGGGAGCTTGCTCCCGCTGGGCAGCGTAGCGGCCCCATGCTCCGGACAAAGAGCAGGGCCGCTTCGCGCCCCAGCGGGAGCAAGCTCCCTCGCCACAGGTTTTTGGGTGTCCGGGCTATTTTCGTGGTGTTGAAGGCGAGATGTAAAATACTGATAACGCATAACCTAATTCATTAATAATGCGCATATCGCATCACGCTAGCGCGGCAATTCAACCCGAGCCACCAACCCCGACCCACGTCGATTGCTCAGGCTCAGCTCACCGCCCTGCTCGCGCACAATGGCCCGCGCTGCCGAGAGCCCAAGCCCTACCCCACCGGTATTGCGGTTGCGTGAGGTCTCGAGACGAAAGAACGGGTCGAACACACGCTCCAGGTCCGCCTCGGGAATCCCCGGGCCCTCGTCGCTGACCTCGATGCGTACCCGCTGATCGTCAACACTCAGAGCAATGCTGGGGTGCCGGGCGTACTTGGCGGCATTTTCCAGCAGGTTGACCACCACCCGTTTAAGCGCCAATGGCCGGCCGTGATAGACCAGATGGGGCGGCCCCCGGAAGTCGACCGCCAGCTGCTGGTCGCGATAGTCGTCGATGATGGTTTGCAGCAGTTCAGACAAATCGAATGCCGTGCTGTGCTCCAGTACCGTATCGTCGCGGAAAAACGCCAGCGCGGCGTTGATCATCGACTGCATTTCCTCGACATCGCGAATCAGCTTGTGCTGATGGTCCAGATCCTCCATGAACTCACAGCGCAGGCGTATCCGCGTCAAAGGCGCGCGCAAGTCATGGGAAATGGCTGCCAGCATCTGGGTGCGTTCGCCGATGAAGTGCTGGATCTGCGCCTGCATGGTGTTGAAGGCGATAGTGGCCTGGCGTATTTCGTCGGGGCCTTCGATGTCGATGGGCGGTGCGCGCAGATCGCCGCCGAAGCGTCTGGCGGCACTGGCGAAACGCTGCAACGGCTTGGCCAATTGCCGGGTGGCCACCCAGGCGACCAGCAAGGTGGCGATCAACCCCAGGATGATGATCACCGCAATCCGCGTGGGTGCGCTCAGGCCCCAACTGCGTTCGGGTGGGATGAAGGACAACCAGCTGCCATCAAGTAACTGCACCAGCGCGACATAATGCGCGTCGGGGCTGCCACGGGGCCAATCGTCCGGGCTGTACACCTGAATGGTGCGCCCCGTGCCAAACAACGCCTGTATCCCAGGGACTTCGCCCGCCTGTAGCACGTTGCCGCCGCTGGGCAGGCCGAAATCCACGGGGTCGGTATGCCACGTCACCTGCAACCGCGCATCGCTGGCCGCTGCAGCCAGATGCGAGCGCAACGGCGCAGGCGCCGCCTCGATCACTTTCAACGTCGCGGCCATTTGCTCCAGCAACCCCGTGCGGTCGATGGGCGGACGCGCCCACACCCCGGCCACCTGCACGAACAAGGCATTGAGGGCCAGTGAGGCGAGCATCGCGGCGAGAATGGTCAGGGCGATCCGCCGATTCAGGGTGTCGCGGCGCAGCAGGCGGCGAATCATGCGCGGGTCACCGGGGCAGTGAACAGATAGCCGCCATTGCGCACGGTGCGGATCAGGTCCGGGCGCTTGCAATCGGGCTCGATCTTGCGCCGCAGCCGGCTGACCTGCACGTCGATGCTGCGGTCGAAGGCGTCGTGGCCCTGGCCGTGGGTCAGGTCGATCAACTGGTCGCGGGTGAGAATGCGCTGGGGGTGTTCAAGAAACACTACCAGCAGGTCGAACTCGCCACCGGACAACGGGATCATGACGCCCTCGGGCGAACGCAGCTCGCGACAGGTGATATCCAGATGCCAACCGGCGAAGGCAATCACCGGGCGTGAGCGCTCGTCGGCCGCGATGACCGGCTGTCCCGCACGCCGTTGCACAGCGCGCAGGCGCGCCAGCAATTCGCGTGGGGCGAAGGGTTTGGTCAGGTAGTCGTCGGCGCCCAGTTCCAGGCCAACAATGCGGTCGCTCAGCTCGCCCATGGCCGTGAGCATGATGATAGGGATGCCGAACTGCGCCCGCACTTTCTGACAGAGGCTGAGGCCGCCTTCGCCGGGCAACATGAGGTCGAGGATGATCGTGTCCGGCCGCTGTTGTGCGATGGCCGCCCACATGGCCTCGCCGTCGGCGGCCACGTCGACTTCATAGGCGTGCTGGACGAAGAATTTCTTCAGCAATGCCAGCACTTCCACGTCGTCATCGACGATCAGCAGTCTGCTCACGTTCACAGATTCCCAGGCCAAAAAAAGAACGACATCTAAAACCATTCCGGCGCCGGGGTCATTTATTTCAATCGAGCAACATTCCTTCGCCACGGACACAACCCGGACATCTTTGGGCAAAACCTGTCGGGCATTCTGCACGTCTTCCACCCAAGGAGACGCCTATGAAAGTTTCGAGCAGCAGGTACACCGAGCAAGCAGCAGGCGATGCGCGGCCACTGGTACTGAGCCAGCGCACCTCTTCCCCGGCTCAGGATAGCCCGATGCTGTTCCAGGAATCCTGCCTGGGGCTGAACGCGGACCTGGACCGTATCGTGCTGCGTCGCTACTTCGAACACTACAGCCCCGACGCCGGGCGCTGGGTCGAGTACGCCCACTCCATTCCCATCGCCGACCTTATCCACTGGATCATGACCCATGGCCAGTTGCATATCGAATCGTCACACGACACTCCAAACGAACAGGCAACCCATTGATGGCCCGTAAATGCTCACTCCTGCTACTGATGGCGGCCACCCTGAGCCTGATGGCTTGCAGCAGCAACAAGGTCGAACCCGAGCGATATACAGGCTTTCTTCATGACTACAGCCTGCTTAAAGAACAACAGAGCCCGTCGGGCCAGACCGTACTGAGTTGGATCAGCCCGGCCTTGAAGCGCGGCCGCTACAAGCAGGTCTACCTGGCGCCTAGCCAGTTTTTCCCGGCTGTTGAACCCACCGCTCAGATCCCCCAAAGCACGCTCTCCCACGTCACCGGCTACTACGACCTGGTACTGCGCTCGGAACTTGGCAAATACGTTTACCTGGCCTCAAAACCTGGCCCTGACACCCTCACAGTACGCCCTGCCATCACCCGCATCGCCACCAGCCCCCAGGGACTGCGGTTGTATGAGTGGCTGCCGATCACCCTGGTCGCAGCGGGCGTGAGCGCCGCCACAGGCATACGCGATCGAGACAGTGAAATCGCCACGGAGCTGTCATTGGAAGATGGTTCGACCGGCGATGTCGTGGCGGCCATGGTGCGTAAAGGCACCGGTGCCCCCCTGGCCAATGACAAGCAAGTCATGACGGCCGACAACGTCAAGGACGTGCTCGACGGCTGGGCCCGCGACCTGGGTACGTCGTACAGTGCAGTCGCTCGATAACCCTCGCCGCGCTCAAACGTCATAATCACAGGGGCATCTGCGTGGTAATCTCCCGGCACCACGAATAGACATTGATCGTCACTTGACGATGACCAAAGCCAGGAAAGACCATGCCCAAGATTTCTCACTCAGCGCTACGCCGTAACTTCCGTGACCTGCTGGCAACGCCCCTGTGCGTTGAAACCGCCTCCGTATTCGACCCCATGTCTGCCCGCATCGCGGCCGACCTGGGGTTTGAAGTGGGAATCCTGGGCGGCTCCGTCGCCTCCCTGCAGGTGCTGGCGGCCCCCGATTTTGCGTTGATTACCCTGAGTGAGTTCGTCGAGCAAGCCACCCGCATCGGCCGTGTGGCCCAGTTGCCCTTCATCGCCGATGCCGACCATGGCTACGGCAACGCCCTGAATGTAATGCGCACCGTGGAAGAGCTGGAACGCGCCGGCGTCGCGGCGCTGACCATCGAAGACACCCTCTTGCCTGCGCAATTCGGGCGTAAATCCACGGACCTGATTTCCGTCGAAGAAGGCATCGGCAAGGTCAAGGCCGCGCTGGAGGCGCGTGTCGACCCGGCGCTGTCGATCATTGCGCGCACCAACGCCGGCGTGCTGCCCACCAGCGACGTGATTGCGCGGACCAAGGCCTACGAAAAGGCCGGTGCTGACGGCATCTGCATGGTCGGCGTCAAGGACTTCGACCACCTGGAGCAAATCGCGGAGAACCTCAGCGTTCCGCTGATGCTGGTGACCTACGGCAACCCACAACTGCACGACAGCGAGCGCCTGGCCAGCCTGGGCGTACGCATCGTGGTGGCCGGGCATGGCGCCTACTTCGCCGCGATCAAGGCCACTTACGACAGCCTGCGTGCCCAGCGTCAGCTGACCCACAGCACCTCGAACCTCAGTGCGACGGAATTGACCCACACCTACACCTTGCCTGAGAGCTATGTGGCGTGGGCCGAAGAGTTCATGGATGTAAAAGAGTAATCAATCACTCACGGCTCAGCCGTTGGCGCATCCCTGCGCTGGCGGCCGGGCCGGGCTGTACCACGCACTGATCCATCGCCACCCACGCACCTTCCTCCGTCGCCATCATCGGCTGCACCGGCCGGCCCGTCTCGCGTTCCACCACCTCGACACTGATGCCCTCCTCGGCGTAATGCCGATTGCCCCACGCCACCAACGCCATCAGCACCATACGAAAGTCTTCGCCTCTGGCCGTCGGCACGTATTCGTACCGTGGCGGCCGCTCGCTGTAGGCGCGGCGCTCCAGCATCCCCGCGTCTACCAAGCCATTAAGGCGGCGCGTCAGCATGTTGGGCGCGATGCCCAGGCTGCGCGAGAACTCGTCAAAACGGCGCAAGCCGTGCAAGGCGTCGCGCATGATCAGCATGCTCCACCACTCCCCTACCCGTTCAAGGCTACGGGCGATGGGGCATTCGGCACTGATGAGGGATTTGCGCTGCATAAGTATTCCTGTGTGCGAGTACAAACTTGTATGACTCCATGTTACTTTCATGATGATAGTGACGTCCATACGCTGTGTACCCTTCAAGCAACAGGAGTCGATTGAGCATGAGTAAACGTATCGTCGTGACGGGCATGGGCGCGCTGACGCCGCTGGGGTCGAGCGTGGAATCCACTTGGCAGCGCTTGCTGGACGGGCAGTCGGGCATCCGCCGGTTGCCGCAAGAGTTGATCGGTGATCTGGCGGTCAGCATCGGCGGCCAGGTGCAGAGTGTGTTGCAAGACCCCGAAGCCGGTTTTGATCCTGATCGACTGTTGGCAGCCAAGGAACAGCGCAAGATGGACCGCTTTATCCTGTTTGCCCTGGCGGCGGCGGATGAAGCCCTGAAGCAGGCCAATTGGGCCCCCAGAACACCCGAGGAGCAGGAACGCACGGCAACCATCATCGCCTCCGGCGTCGGCGGTTTCCCGGCCATTGCCGATGCGGTGCGCACCACCGACAGCAAGGGCCCGCGTCGTTTGTCGCCCTTCACCATTCCATCGTTTCTGAGCAACATGGCCGCCGGGCATGTGTCGATCAACTATGGCTTGAAAGGCCCGCTGGGTGCGCCAGTAACCGCGTGTGCCGCCGGGGTTCAGGCTATCGGCGACGCAGCGCGAATGATTCGCGCCGGGGAAGTCGACGTCGCGGTATGCGGCGGTGCCGAAGCGGCGATTCATCGCGTCAGCCTTGCCGGATTCGCCGCAGCGCGAGCGCTGTCCAGCGATTTCAATGCCACCCCGCAGCGCGCTTCGCGACCCTTCGATCAGGCGCGCGACGGCTTTGTGATGGGCGAAGGCGCCGGCATTCTGGTAATTGAAGAACTCGAACATGCCCTGGCGCGGGGCGCGCAGCCGATTGCCGAACTGGTGGGCTATGGCACCAGTGCAGACGCCTATCACATGACCGCAGGGCCTGAAGACGGTGACGGTGCGCGCCGGGCAATGACTCAAGCGTTGCGCCAGGCGGGCATCGAGGCGTCGCAGGTGCAGTACCTGAATGCCCACGCGACCTCCACACCGGTGGGAGACAAAGGCGAGCTGGCGGCGATCAGGACGCTATTCGGTACTGGCGGTAGCCCGGCGATCAGCTCGACAAAATCCGCCACCGGCCACTTGCTCGGTGCTGCGGGGGGCATCGAAGCCGTCTTCACCGTGCTTGCCCTGCGTGACCAGATCGCGCCAATGACACTCAACCTGGAAAACCCGGACGCCCTCGCCGACGGCCTGGACATGGTGCGCGATGAGGCGCGTCCCATGCCGATTGAATATGCGCTGTCCAATGGCTTCGGCTTTGGCGGCGTGAACGCCAGCGTGCTGTTCCGACGCTGGACATAAGCCGGGGTTTGCCCCTGGAGTGAATTTCACCGACCATGGCGCCTTTCTGTTCCTGCCAACACGAGGTGCCCATGGCCAACCACGACCTGTCCTATACCCCTGACCCGGACGCCGATTCCATCTCCTCCGACGTAATCGGCTTCAACGGCATCCTGGTCTCCACCCAGATTCCCACCCATGCCGATGGCAGCCTGGAACTGGGCGATATCACCCTGCAAAGCGAGTGCACCCTGCAAGCGCTGAAAGTCGCGCTGGAAAAAGCCGGCAGTTCCATGGACCGGGTCATGCACCTGACCATCTACCTCACCGACATGGCCGACCGTGCTGCGTTCAACGAGGTCTACAAGCGCTTTTTCGCCAAGCCCTGGCCAGTGCGGGCGGCAGTGGGCGTTGCCGCCTTGGCGGTGGAAGGTATGCGGGTGGAAGTGACGGCGATGGCTGCCAAGGCTTGAATCTGTGACGCCGTTAACGCCGATCTGATAGGAATGTCGAACGCGGTCAAAGAGGTGGGCTTGCCTGCGATAGCGGTGGTGAATGTTCCATCGCCATCGCAGTATAGGTATCTACACAACTGTGCAGTTCGCCGCAGCCCCCGGTAACTACGATGCGAAGCGAGCCGCTCTTGATCTGCTCTTGATCTTAGGCGCCCCGTTAAACCACGCTGGCCGGAATTCGACAGGGATTTGGGGGGTAAACCGGCAGGGATGCCGGTTTAGCCGCCCCGCGCCATGGATGGCGCGTGGCGGCGGCCCCCCAAATCACTGGCGGATTACGGGCACACCGAGCCTGGGCGAGGTGCCGAGTGGTGGGGCAAGAGCGTTTTGCTTACTTTTGCCTGGGCCGGCATTCCGGCTTTTCAAAAGTGAGCCGCCGTCAGGGCGGAACCCAAGGTGGCCGTTACCGCAGGAATGGATATGTACTCGGTATAACAGTGTCGCCTGTCAGGTCGTCATCGCAGGCAAGCCAGCTCCCACATTTGGAACGCGGGGCATCAGGTCGATAGAGGTCGGCTGTCAGGCCGTCTTCGCAGGCAAGCCAGCTCCCACATTTGGAACGCGAGGCATCAGGTCGATAGAGGTCGGCTGTCAGGCCGTCTTCGCAGGCAAGCCAGCTCACACATTGGGTCTTCGTTGCGTTGAGTAATGCGTTCGCTTAACGGGCTTGCATTAGGGCCGACAGCCCTGCGGTAGATGCCGCCCAGGCATTTCACGGCTACAATGCGCGCCTCGACCGTGACAAGCCTGACTAAAAAAACTATGTCCTTGCCCAAGCATCACCTGGAATTGCTCAGCCCTGCCCGCGATGTCGCCATTGCGCGCGAGGCTATCCTGCACGGCGCCGACGCCGTTTATATCGGCGGGCCGAGCTTCGGCGCCCGCCATAATGCGTGTAACGAGGTGAGCGATATCGCTCAACTGGTGGAATTCGCCCGCCGTTACCACGCCCGCGTCTTCACCACCATCAACACCATCCTGCATGACAACGAGCTAGAACCTGCGCGCAAGCTGATCCATCAGCTCTACGATGCCGGTGTGGATGCGTTGATCGTGCAAGACCTGGGCGTGATGGAGCTGGATATTCCGCCGATCGAGCTGCACGCCAGCACCCAGACCGACATCCGCACCCTGGGCCGGGCCAGGTTTCTCGACCAGGCCGGTTTCTCGCAGTTGGTACTGGCCCGCGAGCTGAACCTGCAAGAGATCCGCGCCATTGCCGACGAGACCGATGCCGCCATCGAGTTCTTTATCCACGGCGCCCTGTGCGTAGCGTTCTCCGGGCAGTGCAATATCTCCCACGCGCAAAATGGCCGCAGCGCCAACCGTGGCGACTGCTCCCAGGCCTGCCGCCTGCCCTACACCCTGAAAGATGACCAGGGCCGCGTGGTGGCCTTTGAAAAGCATCTGCTGTCGATGAAAGACAACAACCAGAGCGCCAACCTGCGTGCCCTGGTCGAAGCGGGCGTGCGTTCGTTCAAGATCGAAGGCCGCTACAAGGACATGGGTTATGTGAAGAACATCACCGCCTACTACCGTCAGCGCCTCGACGAGATCCTCGAAGACCGCCCGGACCTGGCCCGCGCTTCCAGCGGCCGTACCGCGCACTTCTTCCTGCCCGACCCGGAAAAAACCTTCCACCGTGGCAGCACCGATTACTTTGTCAGCGACCGCAAGATCGACATCGGTGCCTTTGACACCCCGACCTTTACCGGCCTGCCCGTGGGCACCGTGGAAAAAGCCGGCAAGCGCGACTTGCAGGTGGTCACCCATGAGCCACTGTCCAACGGCGACGGCCTCAATGTGCTGATCAAGCGTGAAGTGGTGGGTTTTCGCGCCAATATCGCCGAGCCCAAGGGGGAGTTCGAGGAAGACGGTGAGAAGCGCTACCGCTACCGCGTCGAGCCCAACGAAATGCCCGCCGGCTTGCACCAGCTGCGCCCGCATCACCCGCTCAATCGCAACCTGGACCACAACTGGCAACAGGCCCTGCTCAAGACCTCGGCCGAGCGCCGTATCGGTTTGTCATGGGTCGCGAGCCTGCGTGAAGAGCAGCTGCAAATCACCGCGACCAGCGAGGAAGGCATCAGCGCCAGTGTCACCCTGCCCGGCCCGTTTGGCGTGGCCAACAAACCGGAACAGGCGCTGGACACCCTGCGCGACCTGCTCGGCCAGCTCGGCACCACCGAGTACCACGCCACCCGTATCGAACTGGATGCGCCGCAAGCGTTCTTCATCCCCAACTCGCAGCTCAAGGCGTTACGCCGTGAAGTGATCGAAGCACTGACCGCCGCACGCGTCGCCGCACATCCGCGGGGTGGGCGCAAGGCTGAAACTTCGCCGCCGCCGGTGTATCCCGAGGCGCACTTGTCGTTCCTGGCCAACGTCTACAACCAGAAGGCCCGGGACTTCTACCACCGTCACGGCGTGAAGCTGATCGATGCGGCCTTCGAAGCCCACGAAGAAACCGGCGAAGTGCCGGTGATGATCACCAAGCACTGCCTGCGTTTCTCGTTCAACCTGTGCCCTAAACAGGCCAAGGGCGTGACCGGAGTGAAGACCAAGGTGGCACCCATGCAATTGATCCACGGTGACGAAGTGCTGACCCTGAAGTTCGACTGCAAACCCTGCGAAATGCATGTGGTGGGCAAGATCAAGGGGCATATCCTCGGTCTGCCGCAGCCTGGCAGTGCGGTGGAGCATTTCAACCCGGAAAACCTTATCTACCAGGGCACGCACTAACCCTCACCTGTAGGAGCGAGCTTGCTCGCGAAGAACGAGAGAACGCCGCGTTTCAACCCTGATACGCGGCGTCATCGTTAACCTTCTTCGCGAGCAAGCTCGCGCCTACCGAGGTTGCGGGGCCACCACCAGCCCCGTTGCAACCCTGCCGCTGCCAGCAGAATCGCCGCCACACCCAGCCATTGCAGCCACCCCAGGCGATGCCCGAACGCAATCCAATCCACAAAGATCGCCGCAATCGGGTAGATGAACGACAGTGCGCCGGTAATGGCCGTCGGCAGTTTCTGGATCGCGCCATACAGCAGTACATACATCAAACCTGTGTGCACCACCCCCAAGGTGACCAAGGCCGCCCACGTCGTGGTGGATGCTGGCAGGCCATTCCAGGGCACCAGTGGCGCCAGCAATAGCGCGCCAGTCGTCACCTGGATCAATGCCATCAAATGCGGCGGTACTTCCTTGAGGCGCTTGATGATCAACGCCGCGACCGCATACAAAAATGCCGCACCCAGGGCCAGCGCGATGCCAACCAGGTAATCTCCTCCACCCGTTTGCTCGCCATGGGCGGTGACAATCGCCAACATGCCCAGGAACGCCACGCTCAACCATGCCAATTTCTGCACGGTGATTTTTTCACCGAGAAACACCGCCGCCAGCATCACCAGGATAAACGGCTGCACGTTGTACACCGCGGTGCTGATAGCGATGGAGGCACGGGAATAGGATTCGAACAGCAGCAACCAGTTGCCGACAATGGCCACGCCGCTGAGCACGGCCAGCCCCAGTTTTGCCCAACTGAGCAGGTCCAGGCGCAGGTAACCCAGCCAGGCGCACACCAGTACCAGCGTCAGCGCACCGATCACGCAGCGCCAGAACACCACCTCGATCACCGACACGCCAGACACCAGCACAAACCAGCCAATGCTGCCCGAGATCAGCATGGCGGCGACCATTTCCCACGACCCACGACGGATGGATGAATCCATGATTGAGGCTCCTCAAGTGAGGCTCCAGTATGGCAATCTGTTGGCGACGGCTACAGCGACTAAAAAAGGCAAAATCCCGAAATCACCTTTTCTTATTAGGCACAGACCATGATCGACACCATCGACCAGCAACTGATCGCCGCTTTGATGGACGACTCGCGGTTGTCCCTCAAGGCCCTGGCAGGCATCACCGGGCTGTCGTCACCCAGCGTCAGCGAACGCCTGCGCCGCCTGGAAGAACGCGGCGTGCTGACCCACTACACCGTCGACATCGACCCCAAACACTTCGGCTACCTGCTGCAAGCCATCGTGCGCATCCGCCCCCTGCCCGGCAAATTGCAGGAAGTGGAGCGCCAGATCCAGGCGATCCCCGAGTTCACAGAGTGCGACAAGGTTACCGGGGACGACTGCTTTATCGCACGCCTGCACGTACGCACCATGGAACACCTCGACACGCTGCTGGACCGGCTGAATACCTATGCCGAAACCAACACCGCTATCGTCAAGAAAACCCCGGTGAAACGGCGCTTGCCGCCGTTGGCTGACTAAATGGTTTGTTCAGGTACTCATGCCCAATGCACGGCGCGCTCACTGGTCAGTTTTTCCACAAACCCCACAATCCGCCGACAGGCCTGCGCCAGGCGCTCTTCGCCCAGGGTAAAGGACAGTCGAACGAACCCCTGGGCCGGCTCGCCGAAGGCTGCCGCGTCCAGCACCGACACGCCCGCTTCACGAAACAGGCGCCAGGCAAAATCCAGCGACCCCAGCCCCGTGCCGCGCACATCCACCAGCACAAACATGCCCGCTTGCGGCGCCTGCACCTGGATGCCTGGGCAGGTGCTCAAGGCGGTCACTACCAGGTCACGTCGGCGTCGGTAGGTCTCCCGCATACCTTCAGTGACTTCATCGTGGGCCAACACCGCGGCGGTCGCCGCCTCCATCACAAAGCCGGGCAAGCCGTACATCATGCTCAACAGCAGGGTTTCGGCGTGCTGCACCATTTGCACTGGAGCGATGAGCCAGCCGATACGCCAGCCGGTCATGGCGTGGGACTTGGACAAGCTGCCGATCACAATGCAGCGCTGGGCCATGCCCGGGAATGCCGCGAGGCTGTGGTATTGACCGTCGAACACCAGGCTTTCGTAGACCTCATCCACCACCACCCACAGATCATGGGCGATGGCCAAGTCGGCAATGGCTTGCAGCTCCTGCAGGTCAAGCACCACGCCAGTGGGGTTGTTCGGATTGGAAAAGAATATCGCCCGGGTACGCGGGGTGATCGCGGCGGCGAGCAAGGACGGATTCAGGCGAAAGCCGACCTCAGCACTGCAGGGCACCCGCACCAGAGTGGCGCCGCTGGCCTTGAGCGTGGCTTCGTAGGTGACATACATCGGGTCGAGCACCAGCACTTCGTCGCCGCCCTGCAACAGGCACAGCGAACTGATGAACAGCGCGTTCTGCGCACCGGGCACGATGATCACGTTGTCGGCCGCCAACGGCCGGGTAAGGGTTCGGCTGTAACGGGCGGCGATCGCCTCGCGCAGTGCGGGGCGACCGGCGATCTCGGTGTAGTGAGAATCTCCCGCGTGCAAGGCATTGACGGCGGCGTCGGTGATAAAGGACGGCGTGGCGAAATCCGGGTCGCCGACGCTGAGGATGATGACGTCTTCGCCCTGGCTGGCGGCGTCGAACGCGGCGTGGTGGATGTCCCAGGCGGCAACGCCCTGCCCTGCAATTCGCTCAACGAAGGGGGAAAACTTCATGCCAGAGCCTCTGATGAAAGAAGAAAGACGCAGATCCGTAGATGCGCGGGCGACAAAAGGCCAACTTAGTGCATGGCAAACCTTCGTTCAATGGCTAAATAGGGCCTTGTCCCCATGGCAGGCAATCACATTGAACCCCCTTCCGGTCGCCGTTCTCAAAGTTGCATAGACCACGGCCCTGGAACACGCACAATGACTTTCATTCTATGGTTGGCCGTATTGGGCGCCGTACTGCTTACCCTGGCCCTCACCTCCTCATACTTGCGCTGGATGCCGGTCACCACCTCGGCGGTGTGCCTGTTGCTGGGTATCGCCATCGGCCCTCTGGGTGTGGACCTGCTGCATCTGGACATCAAGGGCTCGGCGCGCTGGATGGAGCACCTGACCGAAGTCGCAGTGCTGTTTTCGCTGTTTGTCAGCGGCCTGAAATTGCGCCTGCCGCTCAAGCATCGCACCTGGCGCATCGCCTTCGGCCTGGCCGGCCCGGTCATGTTGTTGACCATCCTCGGCACCGGGCTGTTGCTGCATTACCTGCTTGATCTGTCGTGGGGGGTGTCTCTGCTGGTGGGCGCGATCCTGGCGCCGACCGACCCGGTGCTGGCGGGCCTGGTTCAGGTCAACAATGCCCAGGACTACGACGCGCTGCGCTTCGGTCTGTCAGGCGAAGCGGGGCTGAACGATGGCAGCGCCTTCCCGTTTGTGATCTTCGGCCTGCTGTTCATGCAACACGGCGGCTTCGATGGCGACTGGGTCGGCGGTTGGGTGCTGAAAAACCTGGTATGGGCGGTGCCGGTCGGGCTATTGATCGGCTACTGGATGGGCCGAGGTATCGGCCGGGTGACGTTACGCCTGCGCCTGATCAATGCCGACAGCACCCTCTCGCCCAATGATTACCTGACACTGGCATTGATCGCCCTTGCCTATGTGACCGCCGAAGCCGTGGGCGGCTATGGCTTCCTGTCGGTATTCGCGGCGGGCCTGGGGTTGCGCCAGGCCGAGGTGAAGTCCACCGGCAACGCCCAGACACCCGCCGAGCACCTGGCGCAACCGGTGGTGGGCCACCTTGAAATCGAGCCCGAGCAAGCCTTGCATGGTGACGTCAGCCAGTTGAAGGACACCCAGATCGCGGCAGGCGTGATGATGGGCGACATGCTGGCCTTCGGCAGCCTGGTGGAGCGGGCCATGGAGGTGTTCCTGGTGACAGTCTTGGGCATCGTGCTGGTCAGCCACTGGGAGTGGGCCGCGTTGGCGGTGGCACCGTTGCTGTTTTGTGTGATTCGCCCCGCCAGTGTATTCGCCATGCCTTGGGGCCGCCTGTTGGACCGGCGGCAACGCAGCCTGGTCAGTTGGTTCGGCATTCGTGGGATCGGCAGCATTTACTACCTGTTCTATGCGCTCAACCACGGGCTGGTGGGCACCAGCAGTGCGGTGGCGGTCAACCTGACGTTGTCGGTCATCGCGTTGAGCATCCTGGCCCACGGGTTGAGTACCCAGCCCATGCTGGCGTGGTATGAGCGTCAGGCTGCGCAAAAAAATTGAATCCTGCACCGCGCCGGGGTTTCAAACAGTCAGGACCCACAGTGCGAGTCAACTAATGAAAAACATCGCCCAACGATTGCTTGAGGAACGCCAACGCCTGGGATATTCGCAGCAATACCTGGCGCAGGCAGGCGGCGTGACCACACGCGAGCAACGTCAATATGAACTGGGCGAAGACCTGCCCCATGCCAACTACCTGGCAGCTTTGGCCGAGCATGGGGTGGATGTGGTGTATGTGATCACTGGCAAGCGCAGCACAGTGGTCAATATCAGCCGCGATCAGGCGCAGACGCTGATCGATAACCGCGTGGTGGGCCAGGAGGTGTCGCTGGACGGCGGGGCCGAGGAAGACGTCTACTTCAAGCTCAGCAATCCCTCGGGCCCGCCGCCGGATCAGTCCTGATTTTCAGTGTTGCCAACGTCCGCCGCTTCATCCAGGTCGTTCAGCGGTACCTCGGCATCGTCCATCAGCGAACCCGGGTCTTCGTTGCCCGGGTCGTTGAGTTCATCGTCCAGTTCTTTTGACATGTGCGTCTCCTCTAACCGCCTTGGGTATCGATATCGGCATCGGTTTCAGGCTTGTGCTCACGCTCAGGCCTGAAGTCTGGACTGTAGTCGTTTTCCTTGGCCTTTGGGTCGCTCGCAGGCGTTGGATCCTTGGGCGCTTCGGCGGCAGTGCCAGGGGCCGGCTCGCCGCCGTCGATGGCGGGGTCGTTGCGATTGTGGGTCTGGGGATCTTTAGGCTGGGTCATGAGGCACCTCTTTGCAGGCCGGTGAAAAATCTGTACCGCATAGAGCTAAGGCGTCACGGCCACGGCTGAAGTTCCGTCCAATTGCTCAGCGCAGTGGATTGTCCACCTGGATATAAAACGCATAGATGCCCAGCACTAGCCAGAACACCATGAACAACCACGGCGCGCGCATGGAAAACAACAACGACTTGCGATAGCCCTTGTGGCTCGACTCCACCTCGGAAAACAGTGGCGACTCATCGTAGGCCATGCCCATCACCGGCTCGCTGCGCAGCAATTCGCTTTGCTTGTAGTGCCAGTGGTCGATGATTTCATACGCCGCACGGATACCGGGCCAGGCATTCAGCGAACTGAGAATACCCAGCGAAACCAGGAAGATCGGCACCACCAGCGTGAACAGCTTGCCCCATTCCGGGTTGAGGTTGCCCATGCCGGAGACAAAGGCAATCACCAGGAAGGATTGCGCGGTCAGGTAGGCGTCGGTGCGGTTGGCCAGGATGCTGGTTTCGTACTGGATCTCGCGCCGGTAAAAGTCGAGGCGGTCCTTGGGCGAGCCGAAAATCTTGGCGTTGTGTTCGCTGTGGTCGTTCAGGGCCGCTTCCGGAGTGTGGGGGGAGATGATTCTGGACACGACGGTGCTCCACAAGGTGACGAAACTTCTTAGAAGAATCGGGGCTCGGTGAAGTTCAAGTGGGTTGGCGCACCAATCTGAAACACGCCGCGCCCCATTGTGGTGAGCCCCCTTCTGTGGCGAGCGAGCTTGCTCGCGCTGGAGTGCGCAGCGCTCCCGCTTTTATTGGGGCCGCTGCGCAGCCCGGCGCGAGCAAGCTCGCTCGCCACAGGTTATTGATGCCTAGTTCGCATTCCGGCACAGGCATTGCTTTATCCATTCACTACCCGGTAAACAGGAGCATGCGTTACCCCCCGACCCAGAGCCGCCCCCATAAGAAAGTAAGGACCAGGCCTGTTGGCACCTTCAGCCACGGGCTCATAAAAACATGCGTTTTTTTAAGCGGCAGTGCCACCCAAAGCCACACTGGGCACTGACAAGGTACTGGAATGGCTCGATCTTTCTTTGATGAAATGAATGACGCAAACGGCGTATGCCGTGCGCACTATCAGGACTTCTCTCGCTGGCTGGCCAATACGCCGCCGGAACTGCTGGCCCAGCGTCGCCGTGAAGCGGACTTGCTGTTCCATCGCGCCGGGATCACCTTCACCCTGTATGGCGACGAACAAGACACCGAACGCCTGATTCCCTTCGACATCATTCCCCGCAGCATCCCCGCCAGTGAATGGAGCCTGATCGAGCGTGGCTGCATCCAGCGGGTCAATGCACTGAACATGTTTCTCGCCGACATCTACCACGACCAACGCATCATCAAGGCCGGGATCATTCCGGCAGAACAGGTGCTGGGCAACGAGGGCTATCAGAAGGCGATGGTCGGCCTGGACCTGCACCGCGACATTTACTCGCACATCTCCGGTGTCGACCTAGTGCGCGACGGTGACGGCACTTACTACGTGCTCGAAGACAACCTGCGCACCCCCAGCGGCGTGAGCTACATGCTCGAAGACCGCAAGATGATGATGCGGCTGTTCCCGGAAGTCTTCGCCAAGCAGCGCATTGCGCCGGTGGATCATTACCCTAACCTGCTGCTCAAGACCTTGAAGAGTTCCAGCCGCCTGGACAATCCCAACGTGGTCGTCCTGACTCCAGGGCGCTTCAACAGCGCCTTCTTCGAACACGCGTTCCTTGCCCGGGAAATGGGCGTAGAGCTGGTGGAAGGTGCCGATCTGTTCGTGCACGATCTCAAGGTGTTCATGCGCACCACCGACGGCCCCAAGCCCGTGGACGTGATCTACCGGCGCATCGACGACGCCTTCCTCGACCCCCAGGCGTTCAACCCCGAGTCGATGCTCGGCGTGCCGGGGTTGGTGGCGGCTTACTGCGCCGGCAATGTGGTACTGGCCAACGCCATCGGCACCGGGGTGGCTGACGACAAGTCGATCTATCCCTATGTACCGGCGATGATCCGCTTCTACCTGGACGAGGAACCGATCCTGCAGAACGTGCCGACCTTCCAATGCCGCAAGCCCGATGAACTGTCTCATGTGCTGGCCAACCTCGAGCAGTTGGTGGTCAAGGAAACCCAGGGCTCCGGCGGCTACGGCATGCTGGTGGGCCCGGCGTCGACGGCCGCCGAGATCGAAGACTTCCGCCAGCGCATCAAGGCGCGTCCCCATGCCTACATCGCCCAACCGACCCTGAGCCTGTCCACCTGCCCGACCTTCGTCGAAAACGGCATTGCGCCCCGGCATATCGACCTGCGCCCATTCGTACTCTCGGGCAAGGAAACCCGCCTGGTGCCCGGCGGCTTGACCCGCGTGGCGCTTAAGGAAGGCTCGCTGGTCGTCAACTCGTCGCAGGGCGGCGGAACCAAGGACACCTGGGTGGTGGAGGGCTGAGTATGTTGAGTAGAACCGCTGCAGATCTGTATTGGATGTCCCGCTACCTGGAGCGCGCCGAGAACCTGGCACGCATGCTGGAAGTCAGTTATTCGCTGTCCTTGATGCCCCAGGCCGGGCGCAGCGATGGTCTGGATGAGTTGGCGATGTCGTTGCTCAGCAGCGGCACTCTGGACAGCTACCTGGAACGCCACCACACCCTGGATGCCGAGCGCATGCTGCACTTCTTCGCCCTCGACGAAGAAAACCCGGCCAGCATCTACAACTGCCTGCGCGCCGCCCGGGGCAATGCCCACGCTGTGCGCGGACGCATCACCGCCGACATGTGGGAAAACCTCAATGCCACCTGGCTGGAAATGCGCAGCATTGCCGCCGGCGGCCTGGCGCGACATGGCATCAGCCACTTCTGTGACTGGGTCAAACAACGTTCGCACCTGTTTCGCGGCGCGACCTCGGGCACCATCATGCGCAATGACGCCTATCGCTTCATCCGCCTCGGCACCTTTGTCGAGCGCGCCGACAACACCCTGCGCCTGCTGGATGCACGCTACGAGATGTTCGGCGAAGAGTCCGAAGAAGTCAGCGACCTGTCGGCCCGCGGCTATTACCAGTGGAGCGCCCTGCTCCGCGCGTTGTCGTCATTCGAGGCGTATACCGAGCTGTACCCCAATGCCCTGAACGCCCGCTCGGTCTCGGAACTGCTGCTGTTGCGCAGTGACGTGCCGCGCTCGCTGCATGCGTGTATCGAGGAGTTGAGCCATATTCTCGCGGATCTGCCGGGTAGTTATGGGCGCACGGCGCAGCGCTTGGCTGCCGAGTTTGAAGCGCGGCTGCGGTATACGGGGATTGATGAGATTCTGGAGGATGGGTTGCATAGGCGGTTGACGGAGTTTATTGAGGGCGTGCGGGAGTTGGCGGGGGCGGTGCAGAGTTCGTATTTGGAAGTGATCTGAAACCTGTCTTGGGATTTGAAATGCAGGCAGCTTTCTATATAAAAAGCCCGCACCCCAAGCCCACGTCACGCAACTTCAAGACAAGCCAAATTAAACCCTGCGAATTCTAATATTATCAACAAAAAATTTCATACCGGACATCGTTCTGCTTAGAATCAAAACCCGTAAAGGGTAAACATTAGAGCTCTCTGGCGGCACAAACTCAACCACAAGCTTTTTCCAATAATGATTAACTTGGATATCTTCCATTGCAATTCGATTGTTGCCAGAGAAAATTAACGCTATCCCATAATATTTATCGGACTGATCAACAGCAAGATCAGAACTAAACTCGTATTTCTGGCCAGCAGAAAACTGGTTGCCCGTATAAATCTTCTCCAGTCCAAATTCAGCCGAGACCCCGGAGTTAACTAGCCACAGATAATAACCTCCAGCTTGAGAACTAAATCCATAAATCCCGGCGTTGACAGCACGCCAACCGTTAAGCGTTTCATCATCAAACGTAGTAAATTCGATCTCAATTGGGAGAGGTTTGTTGATGACTTTGTACTCCACTATTGGAAAGCTGATGGTCAGGGCTTCATCCTTGCTTGTGCTGACCGCTGCCTTGAGCTCCATCTGCAGCTTGGTGCCATCACCCAATCCATTCAAATAACTACGAGCGATCCCTGGTTCGATTTTTCCGTTAGCGATCCAGGTCGGGTTGACAGCTGCACTGCTCGCACCGTTGTACACCGTCAGCGAATGATCAACGCCCTTGTCC
Source organism: Pseudomonas sp. GW823-FHT02F05 (assembly GCF_058797315.1). Lineage (NCBI taxonomy): Bacteria > Pseudomonadati > Pseudomonadota > Gammaproteobacteria > Pseudomonadales > Pseudomonadaceae > Pseudomonas > Pseudomonas sp. GW823-FHT02F05. The sequence continues at coordinate 38,763 of NZ_JBXAJM010000001.1, read as the reverse complement.
GTTTTCCCCAGCAGCCTCAACCAGACGGGGTAAGGCGCAGTCATAAACGGCCAGACACCAATATGACCTGTGGCATTGCCGGTAAACGTAGTCAAGTCCAGTACTTGAGTCGCCGCGTTAGCCTGATTGATCTTGAGCACGGTTTTGGCCAACTCAGCCTGGGGTATCGGCGTTACCGTTACCCTTAACACCTTCGACGGCCAACCTACATCATTCCGTGTGACGTCATATTCAAGTGTAAAGGTTCTGTTAGCGTTACCGATATTCGCCGCAAAAGCCAAAGAGGCAATATCAAATTCCACGCTGCCCGCCGCCGCGTTCCCCGGTTTTCCGAGTATTGCTGGCGAACCGATACCCGCTGTACCGACCATTTTGGGTTGAATGAAATCAGTATCGGCCATGCCGGTATAGCTGACCACCAGCTTGCTGCCTTGCAACACATTCATGGGTGCCAACGTGGCCGTTTCCGGGCCGGTGATACTGGCGTGGCGCAACACCGGTACCGGCAAATCCACCAAGCCACGACTGATCAGCAGGTCAGTGATTGCTGAGTAACGCTTCTTGCCGTCGCGCTCCAAGGTATAAAAAGCCGAAACCCATTCATCTTCGTTGGGCCCGATATATTTGTACGGCACCGGGAAGACAGCGACTTGCCCATCCGTGTCTACGTTGAATGGAATAGGCGGCGCGGAAACGCGGCTATACCAATACAGCGTCAACCCATCCCCGGCCTGGGTCTCGCTGAAGGGCGCCTTGACGTTGGCCCCGTTGACGACGTCGTCCGGATCCAATTGATTGCCTTGGGCCTTTTCCACCTCGGGGGCCGGCATGTCCCGTGTAGGCTCCCCCACTTGATACACCTGGCGCAGAGACTCCTGAGGCTGCTCGCCTCCTCGAGTAGCGCTATAAAGCACTTCGATCTGGCGCCCATCAAAGCGCGCGAGCTCGGTGCCGGATACATCAAAAGTCATTTCCTCGCCAGGGGATATCTCGCCGACGGCTCGGCCGGCAATATAGTCGACCGTACCCTCGGCGTCGGCGGCCAAGATGATCACTTGCAGCCTGTCGGAGCTGGCCCAACTGGTTTGCGCCGGGAAGCGGATGGTAATCAGCGGCAAGTCCGGCTTGAGAACGCCACCCAAGGCCTGGTCCACTGTCGGCGCAGGCCATCTGACTATCTCCCCGATGACCGAGAGGTAGAGATTGTGTGAACGCTTGTCGGGCACGCCGGCGCTGGCACCTGTCAACTCGTAATACACCACCGCGCTGCCTTGGGCGATTGCATGCACCAAGTGGTTTTCGATCTTGAAGGTATAACCCTTCCCACCTGCCAGGGGCCGATCTTCAAAATGGGAAACCGAGCCCCCTTGGTGATTCTTCCCATTCCAGTAAAAGAAAATCTGACTGTAGGCCCTTGCATCCGCCGCTGAAACTGCCAGGCCGACTTCAACGTCCCGGGTGCCTAATACTTCCAGGTCAATTTCTCGATCAGTCTCAGGAAACTGGACCCAGGCCGCGCCCAGGCGATCGGTTTCCAGGTACACCGAAACCAACGCAGTTGTCGACCAGAGCGCCCAGGGATCGGGCATATTTCCGGTGGGGCCTTGAACTTGAAACGCGACCGGCAGCAACTCACTGTCCCCGGCATCCTGGATGGCTTCATAGCCCACAAAGCAAACAATGTCCCGGCCGACTTCATCCGGCTGGATCAACCGCTCGATGCGAACCGACCCCCAGACGACGATGAGCAGGTCATAGGCAGCCATGTTCGACCAGTGCCTGCAGATTATCTCCACGCCGAGCTTGGCCCGCTCATCATTGACCCCCTCAAGCCTTACATCCTCCGGTAATTCCAAGATCAGGTTCTGATTACCGGGTGCCGGGTTGAGGTCTTCTCCGCCGGGATGTTGCAGGTTGACGCGTAGACGCAAGGGAGCGGTCTGGGAATTATCGTCACTGCCGCGAATAACCAGCACCTGCACCGGGTCAGCCCAGGACTCGCGAATACTGTCGAACGGCACAGTGAAGGGGATGCGGGTCAAGTGCTCATCGCCTTCGCGAATCAGGTTGAAGGCAACCGGACTACCGGGCCCCCAGTACAACTCGAACAACGTTCCTTCGGGTGTCCCATCTGGCCTGTCGATATGCACCACCAAGGGCCGCATGGTATGCGACACGCCGATGCCGCCATCAGCGTTCTCGATATCGCCCTCGATGGGCGGGTGCATCAGCGGGATGTCCACCACTGGCAGGTTGGGAGTTAGTGAAGGACGGCGATAAAGATGCCTGGCCATGTTGCCTCCTCGATTTCACGCAGCCCCATCGACATGGGCACCATCTGGGTAAATCAGACACCTGAATGCACTGCCCTGGCTACTGTCAGAATTCACAGGTAGCGACAGACGGCCGCGTGTCTGCGTAATGACACCGCAATTGAAAAAAGTGCCGCAACACCACTCGTCGTAACCTGTGAACTTTGACAGTAGCCAGCGCTGAATCACGAGTGTTTGATAACGCCAAGGCATAGGTGGTTAAGCCGCGATGCGCCGACCTAACGACTCGCTCAGGAGAACGAAAATGAGCAACGAAAGCGCCAAGATCTCCTCGCCGGACCAACCGAGGCAGCTTCCGCGCTTGTTGATTCCGGGCCTCACAAACCAAGTCGACGGCTACGACGGGGGCATTCCGGCCTGGTTAATCGCGGCAGGCCTGAGCGTCAGAGTGGACAACACTTGGGTTGCCAGCATCGACGATATCGTCAGTATCGTCTCGATGCCTGACATGACGTTGCTGGCCATCAAGCAGGTAGCTCCTGGAGAAGAGCATCACAACAGTTATTTCTTTTCCATTCCCGCAGAAAAGCTTCCCGACGGAGAGATGCGCCTGGGATACGTGGTGAATTACAAAGGGAGCAAGGACGACTACGAGGTCTCTTATCCGCTGAGTGTGCTGATCAAAACACAACTGCCCGCCGGTGAAGATATTGAACCGATCGAACCGGGCCACTCGGAACTGACGTTCACGCTCTCGACTCTCACGGTATTCCCACCCGATGCCACAAAAGGCGTCAATGCCATCATTGAGCCTTACCCGAATATGCATGCTGAAGACCGCATCCACTTCCAATGGGGCGGCCTGACCATCGTGCAAAAGGTCGCGGGTGTGGGCCAGCCGACGCTGATCGTCATCAATTACGCCCAGATTGCCAGCGCCGGCGATAGTGAGAACCTGCTAACCGGTTTCTACGTCGTAGACCTTGTCGGCAATGCATCGGCCCTCAGGTCCGGATACCGGCAAGTGCGTGTAGAGCTTACCAGTGCGCAATGGGACGGGCCTTTCATCCAGTCTGATGACCCGCTGGGGTATATCGACATTGAAAAACTCGCCGGTGGCAACCTGACCGTCGGTATGTATACCCCGGCACGCGTCGGCAGGGCTGGCGACTGGTATGTCATCACCTTCAAAGCCTACCCGCCTTTGGGCGGCGAGGTGGTGCATCGGCGCATAGTCACCATCAGCAGGGCCGGTACCGTGACGTATCACGAGGTGCCTTACAGCAAGGTCCGTGCTGCCGCTGGAGGACGAGTGGAATTGAGCTACGAATTGATTCGGGCAGACGACCTGGTCAATCAAACATCGAAGAAAACCTTCGCTGAAGTGTTGGGGACGGTGGTACGGCTGGAGGCGCCCTACTTCGAAAAATACCCTGAAGATATCGTTCACATCGAAACAGAACTCGTGGTGACGCTCCCCTGGTATGCCTGGCGCACCTCCCACGACAGGCTGACGTTGATCCTGCGCTTTGTGAAGTCACTCAATGAAATCATCTTGTATAGCGTGACGAAACCGGTGGGGTCATTTTGGGGCGATGGTCAGCCGATTCAGTGGGTCATCAGAGGCGCAGACATCGAACAATTCGCAGGCTACGCCCCAGACCTTTACTTCGTGTACGAGTCCACTTCCGAATCCCCTTCCGTCAAAGCGCGGTCCACTGACCTGAACGAGTCAGTGCGACGGCGCGTGCAGATACTGTCCGGTTCTTGACTAATGTGCTTGAGCACGACCGTTCGTCTAAACCTGTCAATTTTGACAGTAGCCAAGTTCTTCTTCACAGGTGTTTGATATCTACACGCTCAGGAACAGCATCCTGTAATGCTCGCCTACGTCCTACCCGGAGAACGCCATGTCTAGTAAAAACAGCAAGCCGGCTACCACTAACAGCAAAAAGGTGTCGTCGATAAAACCCAAGTTTCTTGACACCCCGCGGATTCCAGGGATGTCCCCAGCGTTTAAAGGCTATGACGGTGGTATCGCGCAGTGGTTGTTGGCCGGAGGATTGACCGTTGCAGTGGATAAAAACTGGTCGGCCAAGCCCAAGGATAAGATCCAAGTGCTGTCCATTGCCGGAGGGGTGAAGGTCCTTGCCGAGAAAACCCTGTTGCCTGGAGAAGAACAGCGAAACAGTTTTTCATTCGCTATCTCGGACAATGACCTGCCTGAGGGCGATGTGATACTGCAGTACAAGGTGCTGTATGAGGGCGGACCGGATAATGATGCCTCCTATCCACTGACATTAATGGTCAAGAGAAGCATGCCGGCGGGCCGCGACATGGATGAGATGGAATCAGGTCATTCTGCCCTCAACTTCACGCTGTCTGACTTAGAGATCCGAGAAATACAGGCCGGTCGAGGTGTCACTATTACCTTTGATCCTTACCCGAACATGCATGAGTTGGATGTGATTGAGGCCCAATTCGGCAACTATTTTCCGCCGCGTCAGCAAGTGACGGGGGTAGGCCTGCGGACCGAGATAAAACTCAACCGCGATCAAATTGTCGCCGTCGGAAACGGCACTAACCGTTTAGTGAGTTTTCAAGTCGTCGACGCAGTGCGCAACGTGTCCACTCCCCGCTCAAGAAATATTCCGGTGCTGGTGGATATTGGTACCGCGAATTTGGAAGCACCTATCTTCGTGCAACAGCAGTTCCCCGGTGTCATCGATCTTGAATCACTCGCCGGCGAGGACCTGCATATGCAGCTTTTCACCTACCCGTGGGAGGGGCCTGTAGGACACACGTATTTTGCCACTTACCGGGGTTACCCCAAGTTGGGGGGCGTGGTGCTGCACGAGGAATACGTTCCGATTACAGCGGCTGGCAGGCCCCATGACTTCCATATACCTAATGACAAAGTGCGAGCCTGCGCCGGCGGCAAGGTCGAGGTCAGCTTTATCTTGCTCAAAGGGCTCGACAGGGTGGGTTACTCGAAGTTTGCCTCTGCAGCGGTGCAGGATGCCCTTGTCCGGCTACAGCCGCCGATGTTCTTGCGCTACCCCTCTCATGTGGTCAACCCAATTCCCGTCAATGGCGCCGCCGTGGAGATCCCGTGGTACGCCTGGCGCCAACCCACCGACAAGCTTATGTTGATCATGCGTTATGAGGTGCCGGGCAGCCACGACCTTATCATTTACGATGACCCCTTCACGGTCGGCCAGGTGCCCGAGGGGGTGCCGATCAGACGCCTGATTCCGTATGACGGGCTGTTGAAATTCAATGGCACGACGCCGGACCTTTACTACGTTTATGAATCCGCAAACATTCTGGCCAGCAGCAGGGACCTGAACGAATCGATACGTCAGCCAGTGCAGATTGGGGCGCCGGTAGTTAAGTAAAAACTGCTGCCCTCCCGAAAACCTTGCCCTGGAGATAGAGCAATGACCGGCAAAACGATAAAAGAGACAGGCACCCCCCTCGAAGACTACGATCTGGGCCCAGTCTTGATCAGCGGTATAACGCCTCCCGTCGAAGGGGATACCGAGTCCGACGGTGCCCTCGGCGCGCGACACGTCGAACATGACCTGGAGGTGCTGCTCCTGGGGTTTCCCGATCAGGTATTGGACACCGAGATCTACCTGATCTGGAACAACCCTCATGCGCCCGTGGACTATCTCATCATCCAACCGGAGAACCAGGGCAATCGGTTTTTCAGCTTGATGGTGGATAAGGAACAGATCCTGCCGGAATGGGCCGAAGTCTATTGCCTCATCAGGCGCCCCAGCGGCAACACGTCCAAAACCAAGCCGCTCAAGCTCAGGGTAAAACGCAACCGCCCTGGCGATCCCGACCAGCACTCTGAAAGCGGTCATCGAGGCCTGGTATTTTACCTGCCGCCCGACCTGGAAGCCGGTAGCCACGTAGACATGGCGAGGGCGGAACGGGGTGTGACGCTTGAAATTCAGCCCTGGGAATATATGGCTGAGTGGGATACCTGCCGTATTGCGTGGGGCTCAAAGATTGTCGAAAAAGTGGTGACGGCCAGTGAAGTGGGGCGTGAATTTGAGATGACGATATCCCTTGAGGATATCCTCGAAAACCCCCACTACGTGAACATGCCGGTGGCCATGCAGATCAGGGATGTGGGCGGTAACTACCCTGCTGATCCCAATTCAGCCTCGAATTGGTCGGAGAAGAAGCGCGTCGAGGTCAACCTCGGCTTGTTACGCCCGCGCCCACCCTTCCTGGAGCAGGCCGGGGAGGACGTGAACCTTGACGAGTTGGGAGCCGCAGACCAGACAGTCCAGGTGTTTGTCGATAACGATTTTTTTGAGCGGGGCGATACAATCGCGTTTGAGTGGGAGGGGCGCGATGTTCAAAATGTGCCCTTTTTCCACTCGGAGGAAAGATCTGTCGTACTGACCAATGTTATCGAAGAGTTCGACATCCCGAATGAATGGGTGCGTGCGGTCGCGATGGGTACGGTGATCATGTACTACAGCCTTTACAAGCACCGGGACGACAAATGGCTGCCATCGAGAAAAGTGCGTGTCACGGTTACAGGTAACGTTCCCGAATGGCCTGCACCGTGCATTGTCGAAGCCCCCGGTGGAGAGCTGGAGCCAACGTCCATTGCCACGATGAAGTTCAACGTACAGGATGGCTGGACCACCGCAACCAAACTGCGCATTGTGTGGGCAGCCCATTCGGTTAACTTTACAGAAGAGTTTTATCTAGATCCTTTTCCGGTTGACCGAGTAGTTTCGTTTACCGTGCCGAACGATCAAGTCAGACGTTTCAACACGTTGCCTGTCGAAGTGTATTACGAGCGTATCGACCTAAAGCCCGAGCGTCAGTCGCAACGCTTACCGATTCACGTTGGCGAGCCGGCCAGAACATTACCTGCCGTGGAAGTGGAACAAGCATGGGGTAACTACTTGGATCCCAATGATGTTGACGGCCATGTGAACGTAATTATTCCACTTACCGATAGCCTGGAGAATGACCTTGTAACGTTGGATTGGGAGGGCAGTGTCACGAGCACATCAGTGCCCGTCACGGTGACCAAGGAGCAGGAAGGCGCGACGCTGGTCATTCCCGTCCCGCGCAATTTTGTCATTGATAATTTGAATGAGTCAGTGAGGATCAAATATAACTTGGTCAGGGCCAATGTCCCTAGACGCTTTTCGCCAATTAGCGTGCTATACATTCGCGAGGGGCGTGACCATATTACTGACTTTCACAATGCTAACATTAATGGGTGGAGATATGGCCCCGCGCTGAGTGATCCTCGTGACAAGGCGTTCAGAGTCTACGGCAGTTACACGGTCTTCCATAACTATACTTATGCTCAAAATAACAAAGCCGGTGTAATTTTCAGTCAGGTTTTTAGCAATTTGCATATCGGACAACGGTATCAATTCAGTATAAAGATCAGAAGATTTGATGGGCGGTTTTCAGTTCCAATTTATTCGTTGAGCACTTCACAGGGGGCGGTGACATCTGAAACTTCGATTACAGATTTGAGAAACTTTCAGACACTCATTGGCAATGTGACTGCCAACAGTACAGAACTCACGCTTTACATTAACTCTCATGTTGCAACGCCCGATGGCAACGACACTGAAATGGGTGAGATTCGTTTCAGACTTATTTAACAAGTACAAAACTGTCTTTGTAGAACCCTAACAGGTATTTTAGAAAGGAGTCACACTCATGTCCCCGGCCATTCCCGCTAATCCCCAGCCCGTTGCTGAGCTGGGTGAACTTCACATTCCAGGACTACACCCAGCAGCACCTGGCAATACCGAGATTGACGGTAATCTGGGACTCAGAAATATCGAAACACCGCAGCTTGTCTACGTTAAGAAAGGGGCCCATACATATCCCGGACAGCTGTTCGAACTGTTTAGCAACGACCAAGTAATTCCAATTGCTCACACCTTTGTCATGCCCGCTGACGTCCAGAGTGAATGGCTGCCGATTCTCCTGCCCGAGGGCAGTATCAAGCCTAAATGGCTAGACCCGCTCGTATGCCGTATCAACCATACCGGCGTATCAACCCACCCTCTGCGCTTGCGGGTCAATCTCGATATACCGGCAGGCAATGATCCGGATCCCGGTAAACCGGGACACCAAGGGCTGGTTATTTACCTGCCTGACGATGTGCTGGTTAACGGTGTCAGCGAAGAGCGAGCCCGCGAAGGGATCGAAATCACGCTCATGCCTTACCTTCACATGGCGGAAGGTGACTGCATCCGGCTGTGCTGGGGGGATCAGCAGATCACTTATTCCGTGAGCGTCACAGACCTCGGCCGCGAGATACACCTTGTGGTGCCTTACGCGAAAATCATGGCCGCCCGCGACGCCATAGGGCTGAACGTGCGGCTGCAAGTACGTGGGCCAACGGGTAACTTTACCGAGCCCGCCGCACGTTGGTCGGCGCCCAGCGAAGTGCTTGTGTATGCCCAGCGGGACATTTTGAGAGAGCCTTTTACAGAGGTTGACCCGCAAACCGGGGTAATTGATCTGGATAAGTTGCAGGGCAAACCGCTGATCGCTTCTGTGTTTGCCTCACCCGATTATTTCGAGCGACAAGACACCTTGGAGTTCTTTTTCACGGCAACCAACGCCCAAGGGGAGCTATCCACCCATAGTAAAAAACAAACAGTGGACAGGACCAACCGTATTTTTGACTTCGAGGTCCCCTATGCATTTATGGCGAACCTGATCCATGGCCACGCCAAACTCCATTACGTACTGCACAAATACGTCCAGCCAATGGAGATGTATTCGCAAGCAGCCTATGTGAGTATCGAAGGCGCGGATGTGGAGTGGCCTGCGCCGTACCTGAACGAGGCTATGCCCTTTGCCGACACACGAGCTACCGAAGTCGACATCTATGTCTACGTGCCTTATCAAGCCGCCTGGAGACCGCAAGACCTGATCACCCTGGTCTGGGTATTACCTGACCCTGAAGGCACCGTGGAATACCGCTCTAGCTGTAATGCCGGCGCACGCCCTGAGCACGGCGCCATTGAGTTCGTACTACCGGCAGAACAGACCAAGCGGTTCGTGGGCCGCCCTTCACAGATGTACTACGAAGCCAACAACAGTGAGGGGGTCTCGCTGGGGGTCTCAGCGCGCAAGCCCCTGCAAGTAGGTGAGCGGTGGGCCACCATGGCGGCCCCCGTCGTCGACAAGGTCATCGGGCATCAACTCGACCCGGACCTGATAGGTGACGGTGTCTGGGTGACTATCCCTTCCCCACCAGTAGGCCGGGAGGTTCGCTTGCACTGGTACGGCCCGAGTAACCGCGTTGAAATGCTCAAGTACATAGAAACCCCTGGCGATGTACGGATCAAAGTACCCGCCCACTATGTGCTGGAAGACCTCAACCGCCTCGTAAAAGTCTATTGGCAAGTCAGCTTGAACGGGACTGCGCACCGCTATTCCAAAGTCGTCACACTGCGGATTGCGCGTCGCGGCATAGATGGCGGTGAAAACAGTTAGCAGGTGTGATCATCACGCTCAACGCTGAAGTGTGTACCTCGATTGGCAACGCTCTCTCAACCGTGGAGAACTTCATAATGCCTCGTGCTTCTGAAAAAAAAGCTGGCGGTTCAACTACGGGTGACCAACCTGAGTTGTTTATCCAGAATCTGGGCAGGCCTATCGCTGAAGATACTGTGCCGGATGCGTGCATTGGCCTGAGGCACGTCGAATATGACCTCACCCCCCAACTTTTTCGATCCCCTCAGCAAACGTTCGCGCTGGACACCGTGCTGTATCTGTACTGGAACGGCCCGACACCGGAGGATTACCTGATCATCGACGACAGCAACGTGAATGACCTGGTTTATCTCCTTACGATGCGAAAAGAGAGCATTCTGCCGGCAATGGCCAAGGTGTATTGCACGGTGGAAGAGCCTGCTGCCGACCCCGTCGACTCCAATAGCCTCATATTGCGGATCAAACTCAACCGCCCCGGTGAACGCGACCCGAATTCGGACGTTCCCGGACATCAAGGACTGGTAGTTTTTTTACCTGAGGATATCGAAGCGGGTGCCGTGGTCGATCGTGAGAGGGCTATATCGGGGGTCATTCTGGAGGTCCAGCCTTACGAGAATATGGAAGTGTATGACACGTGCCGATTTGCCTGGGGCAAAGAACTCTTCACCCATGTGGTCACCCGCGAGGAGGTTAACAGGGGCTTCCAGATCACGGTTCCCACCCAGGTCATCCTCGATGCCGGCAGCGACCCTTACCTGAAAATGGCGATGCAAGTCATCGACGCCGTTGGCAATTATCCAATCTATGACCCTGAGTCGGACGCCAATTGGTCGCCGACCCAGACGGTGGCGGTTGACCTTGGCACCCGACCACTGGAGGCGCCTTTTATTGAACAACCAGGCGAGATCGTTGACTTGAAAAAGCTGGGCGATAAGCCGCAGAAGGTCCTGCTGTTTCTTCACCCCGAGGTCTTCGGTAAAGGTGATCGCGTACTTCTGGACTGGGCGGGTCGAGACGCGGAGAACATCCCGGTGCCCTACCGCGAGGAGAAAGTGGTCGAACGCACCAATAGCTTCATGGCATTCAATATCCCCAATGAAAGGCTCAAGGCGCTGGGAGGTGGTATTTCGTTCTTGTCTTGTAGCCTGCAAAAGGCGAGAACCGATGACTGGCGGGTTTCGAAGAAGGTTCGACTGAACATACGCGGTGCCGCCAGCCCATGGCGTGCGCCTCAGGTTCTGGAGGCCTCGGCAGGCTATCTGGACCCCACTCTCGCCCAGGTTACAGTGTCCATGATAGCGCCCGATGGATGGGATGCTTCGGTCCCAATACGCCTGGTGTGGGTAGGCCGCTCGACGATCTACACCCAGGAATACACGCTGCTCACCCTCCCTGAGGATCGTATCCTGGTGTTCAGGATCGAAGGTAAGCAGATCAGGCGTTTTAATCACCAACTCACCGAGCTGTACTACGAACGTGCCGATCATGCCTCTGGCCGTGCGTCGCAACGTTTGCGATTACAGGTCGGTGAGCCGCTCGGACGATTGCCAAAGGCGCGAGTTGAAGGCTCGACGGTTGAGCACCAAGTGAGCGTCGTACTGCCGTTCACCGAAACAGTGCCCGGCGATATCCTGACCTTGCAATGGATGAGCAGCCACGTCAGGACCTCGGTGCCCACAACATTGACTCCAGAAACAGCCGGCCTGGCACTGTCTATTCCGATTTCAGTGAAAAACCTCAAGCATGGCGAGATCGTGAAGGTGTTCTACAGCCTTAGCCGTAGCGGCCAACCCACTCGGTATTCTGAGCTGCTGGTATGGATAAAGGGCCAATAAAGACGAGTGTCAATGCGCGGGCGTCCACCAGCGCGGCAACAACTGCCGCACCCGCTGCTCCCCAAACCGATCATCAATCAACATCACCACCCCCCGATCCTGTTGGCTGCGAATCACCCTCCCCGCCGCCTGCACGACTTTTTGAATACCCGGGTACAGATACGTGTAGTCGTACCCCGCGCCAAAAATTGCGCCCATGCGCTGTTTCATCTGCTCGTTCACCGGGTTGAGCTGGGGCAGGCCCAGGGTGGCGATAAACGCGCCGATCAAGCGCGCGCCGGGCAAGTCAATGCCTTCGCCGAACGCTCCGCCCAGTACCGCAAAGCCGATGCCCTGGCTGTGTGGGGTGAACTGGTCGAGAAAGGCTTGGCGCTCGGCCTCGGCCATACCTCGGGATTGCAGCCACAGCGCAATCTGTGGGTGTCGCTCAGCCAGTAGCTGCGCGACCTGTTGCAGGTAATCGAAGCTGGAGAAAAACGCCAGATAGTTACCCGGTTGCGCGGCGAACTGCTGGGCGATCAATGCCACGATGGGTTCCAGCGATGCCTGGCGATGCACGAACCGCGTGGAGATCCGCTCAACGATGCTCACCTGCAACTGCTCGGCCTTGAACGGTGATTCAACGTCGACCCAGGCGGTGTCCGCTGGCAGGCCCAGCAAATCGGCGTAATAGTGCCGTGGGCTCAAGGTCGCGGAAAACAACACGCTGCTGCGCGCAGCGGTCAGCCTGGGCCGGATGAACTCGGCCGGTACCACGTTGCGCAGGCACAGGGTCGAGCTGCTGCGCTTGGCGGTGAACGAGCGCTTAGTGATATCGAAAATAAAGTGCTCGTTAAACAGCTCCGCCACTTTGGCCCATTGCAGCGCGTCGAAGTAGAAGGCTTGCAGGTCACCGTTGAGGGCATCGGGGTGATCGTTGAAGTAATCGCCCATGGCGCTGGTGCACAGGCTCAGGGCCTGGAGCAGTTTGTCGGGTTTGGCGGCGTAGGCCTGATAAGGCGCCAGTTGATCCTTGTGCAACGCGTTCCACTCACGGTTGAGGCGCTGCAAGGGTTTTTTCAGCGCCTCGGGTGCACTGTCACGAACGGTCTTGAGGCTGTATTGATCCAGGCTGGCGCTGTACATCGAGCGGGCTCGCTCGACCAGGTTGTGGGCTTCATCCACCAGCACCGAGACCTGCCATTGGTTGAGCTGGGCGAGGCCGAACAGCATCGCGCCAAAGTCGAAGTAATAGTTGTAGTCGGCGACGATCAGGTCGCTCCAGCGCGCCATTTCCTGGCTCAAATAGTACGGGCAAACCTGATGAGCCAGCGCCACGTTGCGCAGGCTGCGTTGATCGAGCAGGCGCACCTGGGACGCGGCCTGGCGGGCGGCAGGCAGGCGGTCGTAAAAGCCCTTGGCCAACGGGCAGGAGTCACCGTGGCAGGCTTTGTCCAGGTGTTCGCACGCCTTGTCCCGGGCCACCAGTTCAAGCACACGCAGTGACAGCTCGGGGCTGCTGTCGTACAACACCTGCGCAGCATCCAGGGCCAGCTTGCGCCCGGGCGTCTTGGCGGTGAGGAAGAACACCTTGTCCAGTTGCTGCGGCGCCAAGGCCTTGAGCTGCGGGAAGATAGTGCCGATGGTCTTGCCAATGCCGGTGGGCGCCTGGGCCATCAGGCACCGGCCGGTACTCACCGCTTTGTAGACCGACTCGGCCAAGGTGCGCTGCCCGGAACGGAAGTCGGCATGGGGGAATGCCAGGCTCTGCGCGCCAGCGTTGCGTGCCGCGCGATGCTGCATTTCTTGCCGGGCCCAGTCCAGGAACAGCGCGCATTGTTGGTTGAAGAACTGCTCAAGGCCTGGCGCATCGAATCGCTGGTTGAGCACGGTTTCGCCTTCGCCGACGATATCGAAGTACACCAGCGCCAGGTCGATCTCACTGAGCCCGAGCTTCTGGCACATCAGCCAGCCATACACTTTGACCTGGGCCCAGTGCAGCTGCCGATGGTTGGCGGGTTGGGCAGCGAGGTCGCCGCGGTAGGTCTTCACCTCTTCGAGGCGGTTGCTGTCCGGGTCATAGCCGTCCGCCCTGCCCCGTACTTTGAGTTGCTGGTACTCGCCTTCAAGCGCCACTTCATTCTGGTAGTGCGCATTGCGCCGTGACGCTACCGTGCGATGGCCGACGATGCCTTCCTGGGCGCTGGGCGACGGCGTAAAGCGCAGGTCGAGGTCACCGACCTTGGCCGTGAACTCACACAACGCCCGCACGGCCACGCTGTAACTCAAGCGGGTTGCTCCGCCCAGCGCACGTAGCAGACAGTGACTGGCATCTGGTGCTCGCCGCAGAATTGCAGCCAACGCAACTGGTTGTCTTGCAGGCGGTCGCCGGGGCCTTTGACCTCGATCATGCGATAGGTATTTTGTGCGGGCCAGAACTGGATAAGGTCCGGCATCCCGGCACGGTTGGCACGGATATCCTGCAACAGGCGCGCAAACCAATGGCGCAAGTGTTCGGCGGGCAGGCAGGCCAGGGCTTGCTCCAGCAGTTCTTCGTTGAGCAGGTTCCAGAACACAAAAGGCGACTGAATGCCCCATTTCTCTACATAGTGTTGGCGGATGCTAGCCTTGTAGCGACCATCCTCCAGTTGTGCAAAGCACGCGGCAAACAAGGCTTCTCGGCGTTGATAAAAGTCCTCGCTGTGCAAGTCCGCCGGCCCGCGCTGGAACGGGTGGAAGAACGCCCCCGGCAGCGGGGCGAAAATCGCCTCCCAGCACAGCAAGCCGAACAGCGAATTGATCAGGCCATTCTCGACGTAATGCACGGGCGCATCCGGTTCGCTCAGGTGCGCCAGCACACTGGATTCCACCGACAGCAGCGGTTCCTGCATCAGTGCCAGGTCCAGGCGCGCCACCGCTTGGGGCTTGGCCCTGGGCAGCGCCGGCCCGCCAAGTTTGCGCCGCAGGCGCGGCACTACCCTTAGCAGCTGTTGGTGTTCGGCGGCGCTGTGTGGGGCCTGTTGTGCCTCGGTCGCCAGGGACATGGCTTGGGCGTAATCCTCCTGGCGCTCCAGTACGCGAATCAGCCGCGCCCGGGCACCGGGGTGCGTGCAACCGCGGTAAATCTGTTCGGCCAGCGCCAGTTCGGCGCAGCGTTCGCAATACTGGCCGATCTGGAACAACAGCTTGGCGCGGCGCTTTTCCAGCCAGGGGTTGTCGGTACACAACGTGGCGACCTGCGCCAACACCGTATCCAGCGCTTCACCGGCTTCAAAGGCTTGCTGGCACTGGTTCAGGAACAGGAACCCATGCACGTCGTCCCGGCTGCGTAACCCACGCGACTCGGCGCAGAACTCGACTTTTTCATAGGTGTAGATGCCCAGGTCTGCCAGCACGAATTCCGACCAGTCCTGGTGCAGATTGCCGAAGAACATCAGGCGCAGGCGATCACACAACTCCATTACCGTCAGGCTGTAGAGCGCGTCGTCCACGTCGGGGCACCACTGGGCAAAGCTGCGCGGCTCGGTAAATTGCGCGGCCAAGGGTTCAAGCCAGTCGGCCTTGTTACCCTTGGGTTGGTCGATACAAGGCTTGAAGGCACCGAGCAATTCACTCTTTTGCAGCAGCGCGAACAGGGTGGCAAACGGCAGCGGGCTTTGATCCTCCACCCATCCCAGCTCACGCAATGGCCCCGCCGCCGCATGGGGGCAACCGATTTCCTGGTAATGGAGTTTAGTGGCGCGAAAATGCACGCCCTTGCGCATCACCATGCGCACCAACAACGCCTGGGAGGCCTGGGGCAACCTGTCAAATTGCTGAATGAATTGCTGTTCGTGCGCATTGAGCAAATCGGCGTAGCGTTGCCCCAACCAAACCAGCACTTGGCGGAAGTTATGCAGGTAATACAAGGGGTCTTCGAGGGGGTTGGCCATGGTGCAATGCAATCAAATACTGGTTATGCATACAGAGTGCCGGGGCAAAGCCGTTGTTGCAATCAGTAATAGATAAATGGCGCCTGCAACTTTTTGCAAAAAAACAATCTGATGAGTGGGTTGATCGCGTAATATTTATGGCCCCGCAAGCAGACGCTGCGGGACTTTTCAGGGTTAAAGGTAAGGGTTATGAACATGAAGAATTTGGGTCTGCCACTGGTTGCACTCACTTTTCTGGTATTGGCCGGTTGCTCCACGCAAACCGTGGTGACCTTGCAGAACGGCACGCAGTATTTGACCAAGGACACGCCCAACGCCAAGACCGCCGACGGCTTCTACGAGTTCACCGATATTGCCGGCAAGCGTATTCGTATCAAGGCCGATGATGTGGCCACGGTGCGTAAGGAAAAATGATCATCTAGCAAAACCCATCAAATGTGGGAGCTGGCTTGCCTGCGATAGCGATTTTTCAGTCACCGCATGGCTGTCTCGACCGCCGCCATCGCAGGCAAGCCAGCTCCCACACCGAATGCGTTAGCTGATGACTATCCCCTCCCCCGACAGACTGCTCACACCCACCAGCGTCACCGAATCCGTCCCAAAGCCAATGACTGTATCCCCGCCCACCACCTTGACGTGATCGCGGTAATCGGTGCTGCCCGCCACGTCGTTGAACACCAGCTTGTCCGTCGCCTGGTAGCCAATCACCCGGTCATTGCCAAACTGCCCGCTGAACAAAAACGTGTTGTGCCCGCTGCTGTCACGGATGGTGTCATTGCCCTTGCCACCTTCTATAAAGTCCGCGCCCCTGCCGCCTTTGATCAAGTCGTCGCCGTCGCTGCCGATGATGAAGGTATTGCCCTTGTGCGCCTCGGCATTGCGGTTGAGGTCTTGCACCCAGGTGGTGGCCCGTGCCGGGTCGGACAGGTTGGCGACGATAACCGTGGAGTCGCGGGTCATCTGTTCGTAGAACCCCGAGTCGAGGATACGGGTCATGCCGTCACCGTAACCGGTGGGCAAGTGCGAAACCCAAGTGGGCAGGTTGAGGATGGAAAACGGCAGCACGTTCCACAGGGATGAGGCGTAGTGATCGTTGAAACTGACAATGTTGTCAGTGCTCGATTCGTGGGCCTTGTCGTGCACGCCCAGGGACGACAGGTTGAATGACGAGCCATCCAGGGCTCGGAATACTGGATCGTTTTCATAACCGACGTTAAGCACCTTGTCGCCGGCGCTCTGGGTCGGCGATGCGTAGGCCACGTAATTGGCGTCTTTATAGAACCCCGACCAAGTACTGTCGCTCAAGTCGGCCATGCTGTTGACCGCCATGCCGCCCAGGCTGTGGCCGCTGACCACTACGTCATTGCCGCCCAGGCCCTGGGCAGTGGCGTAGTCCGCCACGTTCTTGAGCAACCCGCCAAAAGCCTCCCCCGCGTAGTTCTTGGCATAATCCTTGGGCCCGAAGGCGGCGAGCAGGTCGTTGATCACATCGCCGATGGAGTCGGTGATCACACTTTCCCGAGGCCCTGAAGTGCCGCGGAAACTGATGCCGATTTCCAGCAGCTTGCCAGCGTCATCGTACTTGCCCAGCACCTCGGCCTGCGCCGTGCCGTAGCCGAATTTTTCGCCAAAGTAGGTGCCGCGTGCATCGACCTTGCCGCTATAGCCCAGGGTACTGGCGCTGATGGGCGTCCAGCCGGCTGCTTGCACCGCCTCAAGGGCGGCTTTTTCCGAGTCGGGGTTCCAGGGGATCCCGGGGATGACCCCTTGGGCATTGCTGCCGCCAATCAGCGCGCTGACCAGGGTGGCCGGTAACCCCAGCCCGAGGCCATTGTTCTGGTAGCCGACGGCAAAGCCGTTATCCAGGTTGTGGTAGGAATACAGCGTGATCGCCATGGCATCGGCGAACAACGCCTTGGAGTCCTCGGTACCGAGGTTTTTATAGTCAAAGATACCCATTGGTAGTGCCTCTCTGTTGTTGGATTTGTAGAGAAAGCCAAAACACCTGTTATCCGTTACCACCTGTAGGAGCGAGCTTGCGTGGCGAGGGAGCTTGCTCCCGCTGGGCTGCGCAGCGGCCCCAAAAACTTGCGGGCGCTGCGCACCCGAGCGGGAGCAAGCTCCCTCGCCACAACCAACTGCACCTGGCCTTTAGAACGCCCAATCCAGGCTCAAGCCGACACCGTGCACCTTCTCCTTGCTGGCCAGCAGGCCGTTGTAATCGAAGTTCACCCGCGCATCCTTGCTCAATGCCAGGCTGACCCGTGCCCCGACCAACGCCGCATCGCGCACCATCGGCGCACTTTCCACCGTGAACGAAGGGCCGCCCGAGGCAAACGCCAGGTGCTGCTCCGAATCGGTGCTGCTCAGGTTGTGCTGCCAGCCCAGGGTGCCGGAGACTTCCAGTTGCTGATGGTCGTTGATATTGAGGGTCTTCAAGGCCCGCATACCCAGGGTGCTGAGCACCAGGTCACGGCTGTCGTCGCCACTTCTCAGCGCGGCGGCGTCGCCCTTCTCTTTGAAGCTGTCAGTTGCCAGGTGCACGTAGGCCAGGTTGGCGAACGGCTCCAGGGCCAGTGGTTGCAGGTTGATGCGGTACGCCGCTTCCGTGAACACCTGGGTACTGTGGGCATCGACCTTGGCTTTTTGCTTGCCGCTGACATCGCCGTATTGCAGGTCGCGTTTGACATCGGCGCGGTGCCAGCTGTAGGTCGCGCCGCCACTCAGGCGCCAGGCGCCGATTTCATGCCCGGCATAGGCGCCGAAATGGTAGCTGTCGACCGAGGCGCGGCTGTGGGTGCCGCTGCCCATGTTCAACGACGTGTCGCTGTAACCGGCCACCAGGCCAATGCGTGTGGCCTCATCGACGGCGCCGTCCACACCGGCGAGCATGCCGCCGATAGAGGTGGTGTAGCCCGCCGTGTCGTTGCGGCTGTCGGTCTTGCCCCATGCGCCCAATGCCTTGACCCACACGTTGCCACGGCTGTCGATGGCTTGGCTGGTAGCGCCCATCTCGCCATTGCGCAGACGCTCGCCCACCGCTTCGCGTACGTAGCGGCTGTCATTGACGAGTGCGGTTTCCAGCGCTGGGTAGACTTCCCCACTCAGTTGCTGAAACGCGCCCTGGGCCGAAGCGGCCGTGGGTGCCAGCAGCAGGCTTTCATACACACCGTTGCCCGCGCCCAATTGCTCGACGGCTGCGGCCACGGCGCGCTGGTTCGGCGTGGCGGCCACACTGGCGAAGCTGTTGGTGCGTGCCACATCCAGCTGCACGCCGTTGGCGGCATAGTTCAAGGTACCGCCGACAAACAGGTAGTTGGGAACCACTGCCGCGAAGCTGCCGGTGACGCCACCTGCCGCTTGCAGGATGTTGTATTGGCGGCCGATCAGACTTTGGGCCTGGGGCGCGCTCAACAAGGTCGGGCTGTTTTCCAGGGCCAGGGTCACGGTGCCGCCGTTGAGGGTGGCCGTGCCGCCCGCGACGATACGATCGCTGCTGGTGGGCGACAGTTCTACCGCATAGGTCGAGCCCGGTTCAAAGTTGACGTTGCCCGCCACGTTCAAGGTGCCAATGGAATTGCCCGGTGCCACAGTACCGCCGCTTTTCGCGCTCAGCGAACCGATACGCCCCGAACCACCGACCACGCCGCTCTGGCTCACAGTGACGTCGGAGGTGACCGAACCGTTGATCGCCAGCAAGCCCTGGTTGACCAGCGTCGGCCCGCTGTAGGTGTTGGCGCCGGTGAGCACCAAGGTACCGATGCCCTGCTTGGTCAGGCCGCCATGGCCCGAGATGTCGTTGCTCCACACATCCCGCCCGCAGTGCAAGTCATCGCACACACGCTGGGTGGGTTTGCCGGCATCCACCACCGCGCCGACGCCCGGCAGGTCCGCCACGAACTGGCCGCTGCCGTAGGCGCCGTCGATACGGAACTCGGCCGGGATATCCTCGGCGGTGATAAACATCCCTGGGCCGTTGACCGCCTTGCCCAGGTTGATCATGCCCCAGCCATAGAGGGAGTCGATGCCCGGCGCGCCGAGGTCGGTGGCGGTGGTCTTGAGCACGGTGGAGATCTGGTCGCCGCTCATGTACTGGAAGCGTTCCATCAGCACCGCTGCGCTGCCGGCTACGTGAGGCGCGGCCATGGATGTGCCGTTGAAGTTGGCGTAGTCGTTGGTGAGGTTGTCCAGGTTGGTGCCGTTGATGATCGAGCTGTAGATCTTGGTGCCGGGCGCCGATACGCAAAAGCTTGCCGCATAGCCACAGCGCGACGAGAAGGTGCTGATCACATAGGGGTTGGCACTTGCGGTGTCCGGGTTTTGCTGCAACGCGGCCACCGACAGCCAGTTCGGGGCAATCTCCGGCACAAAGTACGCCAGTCCGGAAATGGCATCCGGGTTGTTACGGTTGTAGTCATTACCCGCGGCGAAGATGGTCAGCACACCGCTGCGGGCCGCATCGATGGCGCCTTGATAAGCCCCCCCTGCGATTGTGCCGAGGATCGGTCGAATGGTATTGAATTGCGCCTGGGCTTCGTTGACGGTGAAATTGGGAAACGCCGGATCGCGCCCGCCCTTGGCGTACTGATCACCGATGCCAATACCCCAGCTGTTGTTGATGATGCGAGCGCCGCTGGCAACCAGCGCATCCCAACCGGCTTTGTACACCGCGCCATCGTTGCCCAGGATAATTCCGTCTTCCGGGCCCGGGTCACCGTTTTCGGCACTGATGATTTGCGCATTGAACGCCACGCCATGCATCGGCCCGCCATCGCGGTTACCCGCAGCAATCCCGCCGACATGCGTGCCGTGGTTGCCCAGCTTGCCATTGGAGCCCAGGGACGGAGTGCCGTCGTAACGGAAAGCATCTCCGGCCTTCACCGGGATATACGGGTCGGTGTATTGGCGGATGCCCTCGGTGACAATGGTCACCACTTTGTTGGGGCTGGCGAATTCCGGATGTGGCGCATACACCGGCTGGTCGAAGATCCCCAGCTTGACGCCCTTGCCGGTATAGCCGGCCGCATAGGCGGTGTCGGCGTGCACGGCACCCAGGCCCCAGTCGGCCTTGAACTCATTGCTGCGCCAGCTGGCGGCGTCGCCCAGTTTGCCGGTTTCCACATAGGGTGCAGCCTGGGCGGTCCCCAGGCTTGCCAGGCAACACAGCAACGCGCCGTATGGCACGCAGCTCAGCGCCTTGAGCGGATAGCCCGGGCCTGTGTGGATGGCGGTAGTTAACCCTGACTTGCGTTTTTTCACGGTGACCTTCCTTAGTTTTCTTATTGCACGTGTGTAAATCACTTTCTCCAGAACACCGCCGCTGATCGTTCCCACGCTCCGCGTGGGAATGCGGCCCCGGACGCTCTGCGTCCCAAAGCGTGACGCGGAGCGTCACAAGAGGCGTTACCACGCGGAGCGTGGGAACGATCAGCGGAGCGTGGGAACGATCAGGTTCGCGGTGTCTTCAGAACTGCCAGTTCAGGCTCAAGCCCACGCCCTGGGTTTTCGCGCGCCCACCCAGTTGGCCGTTGTAATCCAGGTTGACCCGTGTCGATGCATTCAGCGCCAGGCTGGCCTGCACGCCCACCAGGGCGGCATCGCGCAGCAACGGTGCACTGCGCACCGCAAATGAAGGCCCGCCTGCGACAAACGCCAGGTGCTCTTCGGACTCCACCGCCGTCAGGCTGTGTTGCCAGCCCAACGAACCGGACAGGTCCAGTTGCTGGTGGTCATTGAGGGCCAGGGTTTTCAGGGCACGCACGCCAAGGGTGCTGAGCACTGCATCACGCCGGTCGCTGCCGCGTTCCAGGGCAGCGGCGTCGCCTTTTTCGTGGAAGGACTCGCTGTTCAGATGCACATAGGCCAGGTTGGCGAACGGCTCCAGGGCCACCGCTTGCAGGCGGATGCGGTACGCGGCTTCGGAGAAGACTTGCGCCGTGGTCGCGTCCAGCTTGGTTTTTTGCTTGCCGCTGACATCACCCCATTGCAGGTCGCGCTTCACGTCGCCGCGATGCCAGCTGTAGGCACCGCCGACGCTCAGGCGCCAGTCACCCAGCTCGCGCCCGGCGTACGCGCCAAAGTGGTAGCTGTCGATGGACGCCGATGAATGGGTACCGCTGCCCATATTCAGCGAGCTGTCGCTGTAGCCGGCGACCACACCCACGCGGGTCTGCTCATCCAGCGCGCCATCCACGCCGGCCAACAAGCCACCGATGGAGGTGGTGGAACCCGCCGTTTCAGTGCGGCTGTCGGTCTTGCCCCAGGCGCCCAGCGCCTTGAGCCACAGGTTGCTTTCACCTGTCACTGGCACATGGCGCAGGCGCTCGCCCACGGCATTACGCAGTTGCAGGCTGTCGTTGATCAGCATCGCACCCACGGCGGGGTAGATTTCCCCGGACAGTTGCTGCAAACCCTGCTGGGCGGTGGCGGCTGACTGCGACTGCAGCAGGCTTTCATACACTGGGTTGCCAGCGCCCAATTGCTCGGCCGCCGCCGCAACGTTGCGCTGGTTGCGGGTGGCGCCGACGCTGGCGAAGCTGGCGCCATTGCGCCCAACATTCAGTTGCACGGCATTGGCGGCGTAGTCGAGGGTGCCACCGAGGAACAGGTAGTTGGGCAGCACTTGCCCGAACTGGCCCTGGATACCGCCCGCCGCCTCGAGAATCGAGTACTGCCGGCCAATCAGGCTTTGGGCCTGGCTCTGGCTGAGCAAGGTCGGGCTGTTTTCCAGCGCCAGCGTGACCGTGCCGCCGCCCAGAACCGCCTGGCCGCCGGCAACAATGCGGTCACTGCTGGTGGGCGTCAGCTCCACGGCATAGGTAGAGCCGGCGCCGAGGTTTACGTCCCCTGCCACTTGCAAGGTGCCCACGGAATTGCCCGGGGCCACACGGCCGCCGTTGTTTACAGACAACGCGGCAATACGCCCGGAACCGCCGAGGGTGCCGCTGTCATTCACCGTCACTGCCGAAGCCAGCGAGCCATTGACGGCCAGCAGACCGCCGTTGACGAGGGTCGCGCCGCGATAGGTGCTGTCGCCGCTGAGCACCAGGCTACCGGCACCGGCCTTGACCAGGCTGCCCTCGTACACGCGGTTGGCGGCGGCCTGGTCGCGGGCGTTGCCGATGGCGTAGTCGGTCTGGTCCTGCTGGCTGGCAGTCGCGCCGACGCCGTTTTGCCAGCCCTTGTCGATCAGGGTTTGCTGCCAGGCAGTGTGTTCGGCGCGGTCCTCGGCCTGGCGCTGAAGCAGCGCCTGGTCGGAGATGCCATTGCTCCACACATCGCCCTGCCCGGCGGCCAGGTTCACCTCCATAGGCCCGAGCAATTGCCCAGGGCCATGCATCGCCCGGCCCAGGTCAGGCACACCCCAGCCGACAATCGCATTGGGCGCCTGGGTGATCGAGCCGTCGAGCTGCGTGGCGGTGGTCAGCAGCACCTGCAAGGCTTGCTCGTTGGTCATGTAGGGATAACGTTCCATCACCAGCGCCAACGCGCCGGTGGCATGGGGCGCTGCCATCGAGGTGCCGGACTTGACCCCATAACCCCCGTCAGGAATGGTGCTGTTGATCAGCGCGCCGGGGGTAGAAATACACCAGTACTTGGCGACGCCGCATTTGTTGTATTTCTGGTTATTGGCCTTATCCAACCCGGACACGGCAAGCCAGTGGCCTTCCAGTTCCGGCTGGAAATACGGCAAGGCCGAGCGCACGCTCGCGTTGGCATAGCCGCTGTTGCCGGCGCTGAACACATTGATCACGCCAGCCTTGGCCACGTCCGCTGCCGCGTCCAGCCAGGTGCCACGGTTGTAATGCTGGGCGTACGCCGCGTGCATGTTGTCCAGGGTCTGGTAGCTGACGTCCTTTGGCTGGCTGCCCCAGCTGTTGTTGATGGCGCGCACGCCGGAGTCCACCAAAGCGGTGTACACGGTCTTGAAGTATTTGGGGTCAGGGGTGGGGCCGAACAGGAAGCTGTCGTTGGCGTTGGTGTTGCCCACAAAAACTTGCGCGTTGTAGGCCACGCCATGCATGCCCACGCCGTCGCGGGCGGCGCCCATGGTGCCGGTGACGTGGGTGCCGTGGGAATCATTGTTCGGGTTGAGCGCGCCCGTGGTGGTGAAGGCGCTGCCATCGACATAGGTGCCAGTGGCAGTGACCGGGTGGAAACGGTCTTTGGAGGCTTCGGGGTGATTGGCATCGAACCCTGAGTCCAGCGCGCCGATTTTCACGCCTTGGCCGCTGATCCCGGCGGCGTAGGCTTCATCGGCTTTCATGCGGCCCAGGCCCCAGTCGCTCTGGTACTCGGCCGAGCGCCAACTGGCGGGGTTACCCGGCTGGCCGGTCTCGGTGTATTGCGCCTGTGCCGCAACGGACAGCAAGAGCAAGGAACCTGCGGTGAAGGGTTTGAAACGCGGTGAATCGGTGATCATGTGCACACTCCCTATTATTGTTATTCCCTGCCCTGTGGCGAGGGAGCTTGCTCCCGCTGGAGTGCGAAGCGCTCCCTAAAAAAAGCCGGCTCCAGCTTCGCTGTCGAGCGGGAGCAAGCGCCCTCGCCACAAAACACGCGCTCCTACAGTTTTCCATCCGGGCCGAAGGCTTCGTCCACTTTGGCCAAGTCGGTATCGCGCAAGTTGCCCGCGTAGTAGTGCAATTTGGTCCAGGCCATCAAGTAGTCATAACGTGCCTGGGCCAGGTCGCGGCGGGTGCTGTACAACTGCTGTTCGGCGTTCAGTGCGTCGAGGTTGACGCGCTCGCCGCCGAGAATGCTTTGCTTGGTCGACACCACCAGCGCCTCCGCGGATGCCAGCGCTTTCTGATAGGCGCGCAACTTGCTCACGCCTGACAAGCACGCGCTGAACTGGCGACGCAGTTCGATCAGGGTTTCGCGGGTCTTGCCCTCCAGCTCGTATTCGGCCTGCTCCATCGCACGGCTGGCCTGGCGGGTGGAAGCCGAGATACCGCCACCGGCATACAGCGGCATGCTCACTTCGACGCCGATGGTGTTGGTGTCGTAGCGCTGGTTATAAGTGTTGCCGCTGTCGGACTCCTGCTTGCGCGAGGTGGCATACGCGGTGATTCGCGGCAAATGCCCGGCGCGGTTGCGTTCCACTTCATAGCGCGCCACTTCCAGGGACTGGCGTTGCGACGCCAGCACAGGGTTGTTGGTCAGCGCCAACTCATGCCAGGTGTCGTAGTTGGCCGGGGTCAGGGTGAACGCGGCAAAGCTCTGGTTCAGCGGTGCCAGGTCGTTGATGTTGACGCTTTGCACGCCGATCAACGCGCCCAGCTCCCGGAGCGAGGCGTCCTGCTCATCCAGGGCCTGGATCTCTTCGGCGGTGGCCAGCTCATAGCGGGACTCGGCTTCAAGGATATCGGTGCGAGTGCCCTCGCCTTGCTGGAACAGATGCCGGTTCTGCTGGAATTGTTGTTCGAACGCCTTCTTTTTGGCCCTGGCGATGTCGATCTGGTCCTGGGCAAAGAGCGCCTGGGTGTAATAGCTCAACACCCGCACCAGCAACGCCTGGCTCTTGTCGCGAAAGCTTTCATCGGCAAACAGCGCCTGGGCTACGCCCTTGCGGTAGTTGGCATAGGCTTCGTAGTCGAACAGCGGCTGTTGCAGGCTGAAGGTCGAGCCGTAGCTGTTGTAGTTGCGGTCGTCGCGGTAACTGCCGCCGCGCCCGTCAGGCAGGTGCGCTTCGGAGTTGTTGCGGCCCTTGTTGTAGTTGTAGGACAACCGCGGCAGCAAGCCGGCGCGGCCAATGGTACGGTTTTCCAGGCCGGCGTCGCGCTCCTTGATGGCGCCCAGGAACACCGGGTCGTTGCGCAGCGCCTGCTCGTATACATCGAAGGGCCCCATCGCGGCCTGGGCACTGCCACACACCAGCAACAGCGAAATGAACACTGGCTTCATGCTCATTCCTCGGTCAACGCGGAGCCGGCGCGATCCAGCAGCGGCTTGAACAGATAGTTGAGCAGCGAACGCTCGCCAGTGCGCACGAACATCTCGGCGGGCATGCCGGGCTTGATCACCAGGCCGTTGAGTTTTTCCATCGCCGCTTCGCTGACGCTGGTGCGCAGCACGTAATACGGCGCCCCGGTTTTTTCATCGAGCATCTGGTCGGCGGAGATCAGGCTGACTTCACCCGGCACCCGTGGCGTGCGGCTCTGGTTGAAGGCGGTGAAGAGGATGTCGACCGGCAAGTGTGTGCCGACCTTGTCCACCAGGTGCACGGGCAAATGCCCTTCCACTTCCAGACGTGTGCCCTGGGGCACGATCTCCAGCAGGGTTTCACCGGCACGCACCACGGCGCCTTCGGTATGCACGCTGAGGTTGACCGCAATGCCATCGGCCGGCGCGTTGATTTCGCTATGCTGCAGATTGAAGCCGGCGGAGGTCAGTTGTTGCTCAAGGGTCAGGGCGCGCAGTTGCGCGTCGGCCAGTTGGCTGCGCACTTCCTTCTGATACTCCTCGCCGTGTTGCTGCAACTTGAGCCGCGACTCGACAATGCCCTGCTCTATCCGGCCGCTTTCCCCGGCGTTTTGCGCCAGGTCCTGCTGCACCTGGGACAACTGGCGCTGATAGTCCATCAGCCGGTTGCGCGGGATATAGCCGTTGTCGGCCAAAGGTTGCAGGTTGCTCAGTTGCGCGCGCAGGGATTGGGCCTGGGCGGTCAAGTCACTGCGGGCACGGCGCATACCGCTCAACTGTGACGTGGCGCCTTCGATGCTGGCGCGGATCCCGGCTTGTTCACGGGCAAACGCGTCGCGGCGGCTGCTGAACAACTGGCGCTGACCTTCCAGAACCAGCATCAGGGCCGAATCGGGATTGGCGCTCAGCTCAGCAGGAAAGGTAATACCGGGCAGGTTGTCACGCTCGCTCTGCCAGCGCGCCACGC
This sequence comes from Pseudomonas sp. GW823-FHT02F05, assembly GCF_058797315.1. Classification (NCBI taxonomy): domain Bacteria; kingdom Pseudomonadati; phylum Pseudomonadota; class Gammaproteobacteria; order Pseudomonadales; family Pseudomonadaceae; genus Pseudomonas; species Pseudomonas sp. GW823-FHT02F05. The sequence continues at coordinate 12,341 of NZ_JBXAJM010000001.1, read as the reverse complement.
TGGCCCAGGCCATGCGGTACTGGGCTTGCAGCGATTGCACATCGGCCTGGTTCTGGGTCTGGTCAAGACGGAACAGCGGCTGGCCTTGCTTGACCATTTCGCCCTCTTTTACCAGGATGCGGCTGACCACACCGGGGCTGAAGGTTTGTACCGCCTTACGCTTGCCCGACACCACCACGGTGCCTTGTACCGGGATGCCCTGGTCCAACGGTGCAAGGCTGGCCCAGAGGAAAAACCCACCGGCACCAACAATGGTGATCACCCAGCCCATTTTTACGAAAAAGCCGGCATCGCGTTCTTTGATTTGAGGTTCAACGGTAAGGCTGCTCATGCGCCTGGATTCCTTCCGGCCTGGTACTGACGACTGAAACTGACACCGGTTTTTTCTTTCGGAGCTTCCTGCTGCCCGGACAACGCCCGCAGCACCTCTTGGCTGGGCCCGAACGCTTGCAGTTGGCCTTCGCCGAGCACCAGCAATTTGTCGGCCTGGGCCAATGCCGAGGAGCGATGGGTGACCAGCACCACGCTGCTGCCCTGGGCTTTCATCTGCATGATGGCGCTGGCCAATGCGGCTTCGCCGACGGTGTCGAGGTTGGAGTTGGGTTCGTCCAGCACGATCAGCCGCGGCCCGCCGTACAGGGCGCGGGCCAGGGCGACCCGTTGTTTCTGGCCGCCGGACAAGCCACCGCCGTTGTCGCCCAGCACGGTGTCGTAGCCTTGGGGCAGGCGCAGGATCAATTCATGCACACCGGCCTGTTGTGCGGCCTTGACCACCAGCTCCGGGTCGGCCTCGCGAAAGCGCGCGATGTTATCGGCGATGCTGCCGCTGAACAGCTCGATGTCCTGGGGCAAATAGCCGATATGCGGGCCGAGGTCGTCGCGGTTCCAGCGGTGAATATCCGCGCCGTCCAGGCGCACGGTGCCGGCCAGGGTCGGCCATACGCCCACCAGCACGCGAGCCAGGGTGGACTTGCCGGAGCCCGACGCGCCCAGCACGCCCAGCACTTCACCGGCAGCCAGGTTGAAGCTGACCTGATGCAGGGTCGCCATGCGTCGCCCCGGCGGGCCGGCGCTGACCTGCTCGAAACTGACCTGGCCGTGGGGCGCAGGCAAAGCCATGTGCTCGACCTCTGGCGGGAATTCGCGCAGCAGTTCGTCGAGGCGCTGGTAGGCCAGCTTGGCCGAGCTCCATTGCTTCCACACTGCAATCAATTGGTCGATGGGGCTGAGTACGCGGCCCATCAAGATGGAGCCTGCGATCATCATCCCGGCGGTCATGTCGCCCTTGATCACCAGGTAGGCGCCCAGGCCCAGCACCAAGGATTGCAGGCACAGGCGCAGGGATTTGCTCAACGAGGTGATGATCGAACCGGTGTCGCTAGCCTTGTTCTGCAAACCCAGGAACTGAGAATGCACGCCAAACCAGCGTTGGCGCAGTGCGCCTAGCATGCCCATGGCCTGGATGGTTTCGGCGTTGTGCAAATGGCTGGTGGCCAGTTGGGTCGACTGCTGCGAAAAACCGCTGGCCTCGCCCAATGGCTTTTTGGTCAGGTATTCGTTAAGGCACGCCAGGCCAATCAACAGTACCGCGCCGGCCGTGGCCAGCACGCCGAGCCACACGTTGAACAGGAAAATCACGAACAGGTAGATCGGGAACCATGGCGCATCAAAGAATGCGAACAGCGCAGGCCCCGTGATGAATTGGCGCAAAGCGGTCAGGTCGCCCAAGGATTGCCCGGCATGCCCCTGGCCACGCTGCAAGTTGCGCTCGAAGGCGGCCTTGTACACGCGCAAGTTGAAACGTCGCTCCAACTGGCTGCCAATGCGGATCACGATGAAGCTGCGCACCACTTCCAGCAGGCCGATAAACGCAAAGAAGCCCACGACCATCAGCGTCAACATCACCAGGGTGGTTTCATTCTGGGAGGACAGCACACGGTCATACACTTGCAGCATGTAAATCGAGGGCACCAGCATTAATAGGTTAATCAATGCCGTGAAACAGCCAACGCTGATCAAAATACTTTTGTATTCACCCAGCGCCCTGAATAAGGGCGCCACCCCATGGGACTTCGCCATATTAATTGTTTTTCCTTGCAGCGAATTACGCAAAAGGGTCACCCCTACCGAGTAGGGTACGGCCGCCTAACAAATCGAGTTATATGCTTATAACTTTTAATTAAGGTTTACGTTGCAGCGTTACAACTTCGCCTGCTTTAGTGCGGGCTTGATAGTCGCCCTCTTTCTGGCGATTCAAATGGGTGATCCCCGAGCCTTCAGCGTTAAACAGCCAAATACCATCCGGCGTGGGCGACCACGTCAGCGGCTTGTCGCCCAGCCATTGCTCGGCACAGGCGATATCGCCTTCCAAGACGTTGGCTTGCTCCACTAACTTGAGCGCGCACACCTGATCCTGCTGCTTCAGTTCCCACTGCCCGGCAAGCTGCGCGGAGGTGGGTAATACAAGACTGCTAGCCATTGCGTGGGCTCCTGCCGACACGAACAACACCTGCACAACACAGGCGATCAAATGGGAAAAACGTGGCATATCCAACTCCAGCCCGGAGCGCGGCGCCGAAGCGCCGCGCGCTTTACATCAGGCTACGATGTCACTGGCAGCCGCTTGGCCAACGGTGGTGACGAGGAAATCCGCCACGCCGTGCCCGGAGAAGTCCACCGCCAAGGTGCCCAGATTGGTACCTGAGGCATAGGTCAGTACAGCATCGCCGGCATGCCCGGTAAATGCGTTGACAAAGGTCACGCCCGCACCCTTGGTGATACCGGACAGGTCGATCTTGTCCGAACCGGAGGTGAAGTCGAAGATCTTGTCCGCAGCCCCTGGCTTGGAGTCGGAACTGGCACCGTACACGAAAGTGTCGCTGCCAGCGCCGCCCCATAGCTGGTCTGCACCGCCGCCGCCGTAGATGAGGTCGTTGCCGGCCCCGCCCTTGATGGTGTTGGCAACCTGGTTACCAATGATCAGGTCGTTACCCGAACCGCCGAACGCGTTCTCGATGGTGACGCCCTTGGCGATGGACACGTTGCCCACCAGGCCGCCCACATCAGAGAACGAGGTGGCAGTGAGGTTGATCTTCTGGTTCTGGGTGAAACCGGAGAAGTCCAGGGTGTCGTTGCCGCCACCGTCCCATACCGAAAACACCAGCTTGTCGGCATTGGAAGTGGCGCTGAGGAAATCACGCCCGGTGTTGGAGTTGAACCCGTAGGTGGTGTCAGTGGCGCGGGTGTTGAAGTTGGCACCGTAGAGCTTCTGGATCGCCGCAATGTCGTCGATCAGCGGGCCGGAAGCGTAAGCCTCGACGCCGCCCTTGCTGAAGTTCTGGTTGGTGTTGCTCTCGCTCCAGTAACTCATGAGGCTATAGCCACGCGTGTCCTGTCCATAGGTTGCGTCGTTATAGGTCGGGTTGCCGTTCCCGGCGTTGTAGTCGCCAGGGTGAGCCAGGCCCAGGGTGTGGCCGATTTCGTGGGTCAGGGTCTGCCGGCCATAGTTGTTCAGGTCCGGGGTCTTGTTCGGCGTGTAGCTATTGTTGGTCAGGTACCACGAAGTGCCGTCGTAGCCTGCACCGGTACCGGGCAGGTAAGCGAAGGCCGCGGCGCCGTCCTGGCCGCTGCTGTAGTTGCCGAAGGTCATGTGGCCGTCACCGCCGGAAGCCTTTTCGGTAAAGGTCACGTTGGCAACATCCGCCCAGGATTGCATGGCCAGTGCGGCCTGTGCTTTCTGCTGGGTGTTGAATTGGCTGAACCCCGAGATGCCATGTTTGTTCATGGTGCTCTGGGTAGCCGAGGTGAGGAAGGTGTAGGTCAGATCGATCTTGCCGTTGCCATCAAAGTCCCGGTACGCAGCACCATCCCGCAGCAGCTGGGTCGCTGCCTGGTCCACGGTGTAGGACGGTTTGCCATTGACCGTGAGATTACCGCCACGGTCATACAAATGGCTGAAGCTATCGATTTGCGAGTAAGCAGTGCTGGCTTGCGCGGCAGATACAATAGCCTTGTCTTTTACTTTTGACATAAACGTACTTCCTTGTTTGCAAGTGCATCAGTCTTTGTTCGATAGGAACCTCGCGGGCGAGGATAGTCCTATCACTCACCTCTTTTGAAGGCGTAAGAAAACTGACACAACTTGAAATCTTTCGTCTACATCTATTTCCATCGCACAATTGTGACGCAGGTTGAAGTTGCAGAAGTCCCACGCAGTGTTTATTGGGGGCCGTTGCGTTTATGTGGCCGAATCGGCGCACACCACTATTTAAATATTAAATACAAGTAAAGCCGCTCTAAGCGAACGGCTCACTTGATTAATGGATCCAATATATTGTCACGGTGTCATTAGCAACATTAAAGAGCCACTATTCGCACTATTAAAGTGCGCTGTCCCCCATTACCGGGACATACTCCAGCCACACTGTTGCAGGGCTGCCAAGAGGGTTTCGCCAGCCAGGCCCGGCACCTCGACGCCGTCTTGGGTGGTCATGTCTTCACCTGCCAGAATGGCGTTGATGATCGCCTCCTCCACCGCCTCTGCCGCCGCGCTGAACAGCGGCGAAATATGGTCGTTGTTGACCATCTGCAACCCGGTGCTGAGGGGCAGGTCCTTGCGCCCATAGTCGGCCGGTGGCAAATCACGGTTACCGGTGGCAAACGCCAGGAACAGGTCGCCGCTGGAATCTTCGGTGCCGCCGCCGGTACGCGCGATGCCGATGGACGCGCGCTGCGCCAGGCGCTGGCATTGGTGGGGCAGCAAGGGGGCGTCCGTGGCGATGATCACCACGATGGAGCCCATGCCGGGGGTGCCTCGCTCGGCAAAGGGCGAAGCAATGTCCATCAAGTGACGGCCCACCGGGTAGCCATCGACCCGCAGCTCCTGGCGCTTGCCATGGTTGGCCTGCACCAGTACGCCGACAGTCCAGCCGCCCTGCTCTGCTGGCAACCGCCGTGACGCCGTGCCGATGCCGCCCTTGAACTCGTGGCAAATCATGCCGGTACCACCGCCCACCGCACCTTCCTGCACCGGGCCGCTTTCAGCCTGGTCCAGAGCCTGGCGCACATGCTCTGGGCGCACGTGCTGGCCCCAGATATCGTTGAGCAGGCCATCGTAGGTTTCCATGACCACCGGCATGCACCAGTACACCGCAGGGTCCGCCAGGCGCTCGCGCTCCAGGGCGATCAGGCTGTCGCGCACCACCCCGATACTGTGGGTGTTGGTGATGGCCATCGGCGTGGTCAACAGCCCCGCCTCGCTGATCCACTCAAGGCCCGTGGCGTCGCCGTTACCGTTGAGCACGTGGTAGCCGGCAAAACACGGTTGCTGCCGCGCTTCCCCGGCACGCGGCTGGACCAGCGTGACGCCGGTGCGCACCTGCTTACCGTCCACACAGGCCTTGATCGTCGAGTGACCGACGCGAACCCCGGGAACATCGGTGATGGCATTCAATTCGCCGGGCATGCCCAACCCCAACGTAATGCCCAATTGACGTGCACGCATACCCACTCCTTACAGTTTCTGGAACGCCGGACTCAACCGGCCACTGATGCAATACAAGATCACCGACAGGGCCAGCAAGCCGATGATAATCATGATGTCGCGTACCGAGGCCTCCAGGATCAAGGTGACCAGCAGGTAACCGGCACCCAGTACCGCCAGCAATGCCGGCAGCGGCCATAACGGCATGCGATAGGGATGCTCGCGATCACGCAGCAGCACCCGGCTCATCAGCGCGCTCAGCGCCACCACCAGGTACACCAGCATAATCAGCAGCACGCTGAACGAGGTCAGGTCGGCCAGGTTAGAACTGAAGCTCAACAGCGCCGAGGGTATCGCCAGGAACAGTGTCGCCAGCCACGGCGAGTCCCAGCGCGGGTGAATACGCGTGAACAGCTTGTTGATACTCGGCGTCCACAGCGCATCGCGACCGCTGCTGAACACCACGCGGCCAATCTGGATCACGATGGCAACGATGGCGTTGAACACCGACAGGAAAATCCCGGCACTCACCAGCCGCGACAAGGTTTCATTGCCATGACTGGTCAACAGATAGCCGATCGGGTCGGGGCTGCTGATCATTGCGCTCAGGGACGGCGCGCCGATCAACAGTGCAGTGATCGGCACCAACTCGATGACCACCACCAACCCCAACGACCATAGCACCGCCTTGTGCACGCCCTTGCCGCCGCACTTCATGTCTTCGGCCAGCAACACCGCCGGGCCGTAGCCGTTGAACGAGAACAGGCCGATGCCGACGGCGCCGATCACCAAGGCCCAGGGCGCCAGGTGCAACACGCCGTTTTCGACGATCTGCGGCTGCAACAACACACTGGCCGGTTGCACCGGGTTACCGAAGCCGATCACCACAATCACCAGCAACGCCGCCACTTCCAATAGCAGGCAGGTGCCGGTAATCCAGGCGTTGAGCTTGATGTTGAGGATGCCCAGGGCGTAGCTGCACACCACGATCACCAGGGCGACGGTTTGCGAATCGAATGTCGTGCCGAGGGCGTTATTCAGGTAAGTCGCCGCACCGGTCGCCAATACCGGCGGGATAAACAGCAACATCACCAACACCGTCAGGAAGGTGGCGTAACCGGCCATGCCACCAAACACGCGCTTGGCATACACATACTCGCCGCCGGCGCTGTTATGGGCGCGGCCGAGTTCGGCGTAACAGAAGGCGAACATCAACGCGAGCAACGCCGCCATCACAAACGCCAGGAACACGCCACTGCCCGCCTGCTGGATGGCAAACGGGGCGATCACGAAGACGGAACTGGCCGGCGTTACCGCTGAAACGGTAATCGCCACGACATCAAAGACGCTCAGGGTGGGCTTGAGCACGCCATCGGGCGCGGGGGTGGCACTCATATCGTTATCCTCTGTCGTTGTTTTTGGTGTGAGGCAGAAACGAAAAATGATTGTTCCTCGGGATATGCTTCCCGTTGGACAGTGTCGACGTTATCGGCTGGTGGGGCTGCCGGCCAATTCCCCTATTGGCGTACTCCCCTTGACGGTGCCCAGCAGAAGCCTAACCCTTGGCCGATCATTTGAGGGTGGGGATGTTGAGATGAGCCTGTTCCGGGAAATCGGTATGCACGCGTGGTTGGGCCGCACCCTGTCACAGATCGGCACCGAGCGGTTCTGGAAGCAACTGGTACTGTTATTGCATCAGTGCCTGCCCTTCGATAATGCCCTGGCGATTTTCTACCCGCTGGATGGCCCGCCCCAGGCCCTGGAGGAGTACGACGCCCAACCCAGCAGCAAGCCGGCGTCGATGCTGGTGTACCTCAACGGCCTGTACCTGCTCGACCCGTTTTACCAGGCTTGCCGCGAAAACTATGCCAGCGGCGTATACCGCCTGGAGGAAGTGGCGCCGGACCATTTTCGCCAGAGTGAGTACTTCCTCAATTACTTCCACGACAATGTGCTGGAAGACGAAGTGCAAGTGATCCTGCAACTGCCCGGCGTGGGCACGCTGTCGCTGTCGCTGGGCATGCAGCGGCGCTTCAGCTTCGAAGAAACCGGGCTGTTGACCACGCTGTCGGCGTGGGTGTTGCCGCTCATGCACCAGCATTGGCAGCAAAGCACCCAGCGGGCACCGGCCATGGACAGCCAGATTCGCGATGCCCTGAGTCATTTCGGCAGCGGTGTGCTGTCGGACCGCGAGCTGGAAATCGCCCGGCTGGTGTTGCGTGGGTTCTCCTCCAAGGCCATGGCCGAACGCTTGAAGATCTCGCCGGACACCGTAAAAGTGCACCGCAGGCATCTGTACGCCAAGCTGGACATTTCGTCGCAGCCCGAGTTGTTTTCACTATTCATCCAGTCATTGGGGCATGACCTGGAGAACCCATAAACCTCATTCGAGCTGAAAGCGTGTTTGGCGCCTGTCAACGCCCCGTCCGTATGGTATTCCATACCCGAGTACGCACCCGGTCGATATTCAACGGCATGGCTTGCAGTGCAAACAGCTTGCCCATCATCTCCGGGCTCGGATACACCTTGGTGTCGGCCTTGATCGCCGGGTCTACCAGGCTGTCGGCCGCCGCGTTGCCGTTAGCGTAGTGCACGTAGTTGGTGACACTCGCCATCACGTCGGGGCGCAGCAGATAGTTCATGAAGGCATAGCCGGCTTTCTCATCCGGCGCGTCGGCGGGCATGGCGACCATGTCAAACCAGATCGCCGCGCCTTCCTTGGGAATGTTGTAGCCGATATTCACGCCGTTCCTGGCTTCCTTGGCGCGGCTTTCGGCCTGCAGGATGTCGCCGGAGAAACCGACGGCTACACAGATATCGCCATTGGCCAGGTCGGCGGTGTATTTCGAGGAATGAAAATACGCCACGTAAGGCCGCACTTGCATCAGCAGGGCTTCGGCCTTCTTGTAGTCCTCGGCTTTTTTGCTGTGGTGCGGCAAGCCCAGGTAATTGAGCGCGGCTGGCAGCAGTTCGGGGCCGTTGTCGAGGATGGCGACCCCGCACTTTTGCAGCTTGGCCATGTTTTCCGGCTGGAAGATCAAGTCCCAGGAGTCCACCGGGGCGTCGTCGCCGAGTACCGCCTTGACCTTGTCGATGTTGTAGCCAATGCCGGTGCTGCCCCACAGGTACGGAAAGCCGTGAGCATTGCCAGGGTCATTGTTTTCCACGGCCTTGAGCAGCACCGGGTTGAGATTTTTCCAGTTGGGCAGCTGGCTCTTGTCGAGCTTTTTAAGGGCGCCGCCCTGGATCTGCCGCGCCATGAAATGGTTGGAGGGAAACACCACGTCGTAACCCGATTTACCGGTCATCAGCTTGCCATCGAGGGTTTCGTTGCTGTCGTACAGGTCATAGGTGAAACCGATGCCGGTGTCTTTCTGGAAATTCCTGGTGGTGTCCGGTGCGATGTAGTCCGACCAGTTATAGATCTTCACGGTCTCGGCAGCCTGGCTGATAGTAGCCAGCAACATCAAGGGCAACAGGGCAATGGCTTTCATGGTTCGATTTCCTGGCGGTTTTAGGGCTGTTTTTATGGCAGGCGATCAAGGATCAAAGCGTTACAGAATCAGGACGTAGGTCTTGCGCACGGTTTCCTGGATATCCCAGATACCGGTGCTATTGGCTGGCAACATCAGTGCGTCACCGGCTTGTATGTGCAGGGTTTCCCCGTTGTCAGGCGTGAAGGTGCAGCGCCCTTGGATGAAATGGCAAAACTCCTGGGACTTGATCTGCCGACGCCAGCGCCCTGGGGTGCAGGCCCAGATGCCGGTCTCGACCCCGTCATTGCGCTCCACGCTCAGGGTCGAGGCCACGGCGATGGGCGCGCCCAGGGGCACCGCCACCGGTGATGAATCTGGCAGAGCGGTGTTCAGCGTGTCTTTGAATTGCGTAATGCTCATGGGTTTTCCCCTGTGGGTGGAACGAGTCAGTGCATGAAGCCTTCCATGAAACCGGCAACGCCGGTTGCCAGCTTGCGGCGCCAGGGCGGGGTGTTGGGGTTGGCCAACACCTGGTCTTCATGGACAAAACTGCGAATGATCGCGTTGTAACCCAGCCAGCGGCACGGCTCGGGCTCCCAGGCCTTGAGCGCCTGGAGTCCGCCTTCGCGAATCACCCAGGGTTGTCGGGTCAACGGGGTGTCGCGGCCCAGGATCAAGTCGGCCAGGGTACGGCCGCCGAGGTTGGTGGCGCCCACGCCCTCCCCGCCATAACCGCCGGACAGTGCGATGCCAGTGGCGTGGTCACAGAGCATGTGCGGACGAAAACGGCGCGACATGCCCAGGTTGCCGCCCCAGGAGTGGGTAATCCTGGCCTTTTTCAGCTGTGGGAAGAGTTCACCAAACAGGTAGCGACGCAACTCTACTTCGCTGTCCGTCAGGTCGAAGTTGTGCCGTAACTTGCCGGCAAATTGATAGCCACCACGGGCGCCGAACACCAGGCGATTGTCGGCCGTGCGCTGGCCGTAGGTGACTTGTCGGCTGCTCTCGCCAAAGGCCTGGCCCTGGCTGAGCCCGATGCCCTCCCAGGTGCTGGCCGGCAGCGGTTCGGTGGCGACGATCAAGCTCTGCACCGGTAACTGGTAGCGGCCCAACGGCGGCAAGGTATTGGCGTAACCCTCGACAGCAGGCACCACCCAGGCGGCGCGCACGCAGGCCTTGGCAGTGCGCAGGCTGCCGGACTGCCAATGGGTCACGGGGCTGTTTTCGTAAATGGTCACGCCCAGGCTTTCAACCGCCCGCGCCAGGCCACGCACCAGCTTCGCCGGGTTGATCGTCGCGACGTGGGGGGCATAGATGCCGCCATAAGGCTTGGCAATGCGGACCTGCTCGGCCAATTGCTGCGGGCTGAGCCAGCGGTAGTCGTCTTCGGTGAGGCCCTGGGCGTACAGCTTGTCCAGATAGCGGCGCAGGCTGCCTTCCTGCTCGGGGTAGCGTGCGGCGCAATACAAGGCGCCGCCTTTGCGGTAGTCGCAGTCAATGCCTTCGCGGACCAGCACCTGTGCCACTTCATCAGGAATGCCATGCAAGAGGTCAAACGAAGCGCGACGCTGCTGGGGGGCAAGCTCAGCCAGCAGACGGTCTTCTCCCAAGAGGTTGCCCATCAACCAGCCACCATTGCGCCCGGATGCGCCGAAACCGGCCGTTTGCGCCTCGATGATTGCAATTTTCAGCTCAGGGGCCTGGCGCTTCAGGTAATAGGCGGTCCACAGGCCGGTATAGCCGGCGCCGATAATCGCCACATTGACGTCCAGGTCGTGCTCCAGCGACGGGCGCGCTACCAGCGGGTCGTCCAACTGGTCCATCCATAAACTGATACTGCGCCATGCCGGCATGCCAGGTTCCCCTACCTCGGTTCGATAGGGCCGATCCTAGAGTGCAGCGTCAGGGGCTGTCTTGCGCGCGTGCACGCACAGAAATTTGTTTGAGGTACGCCTTGGGCGATTGCCCGGTGTGCTGGCGAAAAGCGCTGTAGAACGCCGAGAGTGAATTGAAACCGGCGGCAAAGGCCAACTCATCGACTTTGACCGGCGCGGTGGCGTGGTCCAGCGCGGCCAGTACATGCTGGAGTCGCGCCTGGTTGACGTAGCGATAGAAGCTCTGCCCCAGCACCTGGTTCAGCAGGTAGGACATCTGGTTGCGACTGTAGCCACAGGCCTTGGCGACCCGCTGCAGGTCCAAGTCCGGGTCCAGGTACGGCTGCTGACGCTCGAAATATTGTTGCAGGTCATTGGCCATATAACCCAACTGCTGGGGCGACAAACCCAGGCGGCTGACCGTGGTACGCAGCGCCTGGGTCGGTTGCTCGTGCACCAGGGACGCATATTCATGCACCCGCCAGATCAACCCGTCGCGCACCGTAATGGCCTCACTGGTACGAAACGACACCAGGCCCTGGCCGCCACGCAAGGTAATGCGGTACTGGATAAACGCGGTATCGCCATCGGCGCGGATGCGATCAGTGTGTTCAATCGCCTCATCCGCCTCACGGGGCATGCTGGCCTGCAGGTACTCGCGCAACTCGGCATAGCCCACCACACGGTTCTGGAAAAAATCGTGGTACAGGATCTCGGGGTGGTAGTAAGCCATCACCCCGTCCAGATCGCGATGTCGCCAGCACAGGTGATGGCGCAGCACCAACTCGCCGGTAGCGTGGGAATTGTGACACTCATCGTCTGGAGCGATGTCGGACATATCGGGCTCTACGGCGGGGAAAATTTTTGAGAATGCCGAAGTTTACCCTTGCCTTCAATGGTCAGATTGAGCGTCTGACTAATGGCCTTTTGCCTATTCCTTTGTAGGACATGATCTATATCAAAACCAGGCGAAAGAACCGCCGAACGGGCCGAAAAAAGTCACCTTGCAGTTGCGAACGAATGCTATTTTTAAGCCCTTAGCTGTCATGACCAGTGAAGGTCCTGGCCCCTGCCGCGAGCTAAAGGAAGCGCTCAATGAACAAGGTGGGCAACATGAACAAAGTGACATTTCCCAACGCCTGCCAGCTGATGCGCTGGCATTTTCACCCGATGGGCTTCGAGGGCAGCATGGACGCCCCCGGCAGCATGATCGCCCGCCTGTTCGACCGGGCCAGCGGCGAGACATTGATCGCCATCGCGGGGATCCCTTGCGCTACGGTGATGAACGCGACTGATGTGGAGCGCATCATCGAGGCAGTGGAGGATGAATTGGAGAGTTTCGTGCCGCCGGTTTCGTTGCGGGCGTGAGGCGGCAATAGCGTAATAACGCCCACTTTGACGGTAACCACGATGCGAAGCGAGCCGCTCTTGGTCTTGATCTTGATCTGCTTTTGATCTTGATCTCAGGCGCCCCGTTAAACCACGCTGGCCGAACGCAGGCTTGAATTC